>CBDVCE010000005.1:0-103116 GCA_965372405.1 uncultured Sunxiuqinia sp. | reverse complement strand
CAAACTTTCCTCTATACCCCGAGGCAGAGCCTCGAGGAATTCTCTTGATTAAATGCAACTCCGACCTCTGTTATTTCACTAACAGGTTCTTGCAATCCCACAGAAACCGTTAAATCGTAATTGATTATTGCCATTGTTTGTCCGAGCAAATAAAAAAGGTTGAGTATAATTCCAATAGTAATCAAAATCCAAAATCCGGTGGTTCGTTTACTATCCATAATGGTTGAAGTTTGGTTAAGTATCTGCAAGTTAACGAAAACCAAGATAAAAGTTCAAAACAGTTAATGTTCATCATATAAATCTTTACTCTTGCCTCAACAAAAAATACTATTTTTGATCAGAGGAAAATTTAATGAATTAATTATTACCGGATGAAAACAATAGTTGAGCTATTTGATACCAGTGTAAGCAAATATCCCAATAACATTTACTTGTGGGAAAAGCGAGATGGCAAATTTGAAGGACGTACCTATCAGCAAACCCGTGATGAGGTTTTAAAGTTTGCAGCAGGATTACTTACAATAGATATTAAGAAGGGAGATCGGATAGGTTTAGTATCAGAAGGTCGTGATCAATGGATTATTAGCGAGCTAGGTATACTTTATTCCGGTGCAATCAATGTTCCTCTTTCAGTAAAACTGGATGCAAAAAGCGAATTAAAATTCCGGTTGTCACATTCAGGCGCTCGAATGGTGATTGTTTCTGCCGGCCAAGCGGCAAAGATTGAAGAGATAAGAAATGAGCTACCCGAACTTGAAAAAGTTATTTATCTGGATGACAAGGAAAATCTAGGAGAAAATGACCTCAACTATTCAGATATAATTACTGCTGGAGAAAAGCTGAATCAAGATGAACCTGAAAAACTAGAGGCCATTTACAAAGGTATTGAACCTAATGATCTGGCTAATATTTCATACACTTCCGGAACAACTGCTGACCCAAAAGGAATTATGCTTTCGCATTTAAATTATGCAGCAAATGTTATTCAGGGAAATACCCTAATGGATATCACCGAGGAGTGGACTTCTCTGGTTATTTTACCTTGGGATCATGCTTTTGCTCATACCGCGGCTCTTTATTGCCTCATGTACAATGGTGCCAGTTTAGCTTCATTAGAAATTGGAAAAACACCAATGGAAACACTGAAGAATATTCCCAAAAACATAAATGAGATTAAGCCTTATGTGATGATGAGTGTTCCCGCACTTGCGAAAAACTTCAGGAAAGGGATTGAAGGCAATATTCGACAAAAAGGTAAAACGGCTGAGAATCTATTTAAGCATGCACTAAAAATTGCTTACAAATATAATGGACATGGGCATGATCGGGGCAAAGGACTTCGATTTGTTTACAAACCACTTTTAGCACTTTACGATAAAATCCTATTTTCAAAAATTCGTGAAGGTTTTGGTGGAAACATCAAACTATTTATTGGTGGTGGAGCTCTTCTTGACATTGAACTTCAACGCTTTTTCTATGCCATTGGAATGCCAATGTGCCAGGGATATGGACTTTCAGAAGCTGCTCCTGTCATTTCATCTAATGCCCTGCATGCCATTAAGTTTGGCTCATCGGGCAAGTTGGTAAAATATATGGAACTGAAAATAATTGATGACAAGGATGTGGAACAAACCACCGGTCAAAAAGGCGAAATCATTGTAAAAGGCGATAATGTTATGCTAGGCTATTGGAACAACCCAAAAGCCACAGCTGAAACAATTAAAGATGGTTGGCTTTATACTGGTGACATGGGGTACATGGACAAAGATGGTTTCTTGTATGTACTCGGACGTTTTAAAAGTTTACTTATTGGAAACGATGGTGAAAAATATAGTCCGGAAGGAATTGAAGAAGCTCTGGTTGATCAGTCACAACTGATTGATCAGTGCATGCTATACAATGACCAGAATCCATATACATCTGGAATGATTGTCCCTAATATTGCCGCTGTAAATCGTGAATTGGAAGCAAAAGGTATCAAACCCGGAACTGAAGAAGCCAATGAGGAAAGCCTTCGATTAATTCAAAATGAAATTGACAAGTACAAAGTTGGTGGTGAATTTGAGAACATGTTCCCTGAACGTTGGCTGCCAGCAACAATCGTGGTTTTACCTGAAGGTTTCACCGAACAAAATCATCTGCTAAATTCAACAATGAAAATGGTTCGTGATAAGATTACAGCCTATTTTACCAATGAATTGGAATTTCTATATAAACCAGATTCAAAAAGCATTGTCAATCCACTAAATATCAAAGCCATTAAGAAGTGGAACAACTAAATCATCACTCATGGTTATTGAAAAAAAATCCTATCAGTGAACTGCTTTAATTGGCAACTCAATTGCACTTTGCACAGGAATTGGAGCTTACATAGCTTCATTTATTAGTGGTGGAACACCTACTCCCGATTTCATTGAATAAGCCGTAGAAATGCCAAACCAGCTGAACGAAATGGCAGATGAACAAACTGAAATGCCAAATCAATCAACAGAAATCGTAAATTAACAGGACGAAATCATAAATCATTCAGAAGAAATAGCAAAACAGTTGGAAGAAATGACACAATAGCAGTCAGATATGACACAATAGCAGGACGAAATCGTTCCCGACCATTCTGAAATAATGTATTAGGAAACTGAAAAATCCGACCTTAGCTAAGATTGTTAACTATTACCGTTTTAAAACAACCATTGTTGCTCCATAACCGTATTCCTGAAAGCTGGCATCCTGAAAAGGATACTTTTTGTATTTATGCGACAGTTCTCTGCGAAGCTCATTTTTCAAAGTGCCATTGCCCAAACCATGGATAAATACAATTCTACGTGACTTGGCTTTGATTGCTACTTCAATTTCCTCACGGAATTTGTCCATTTGAAGATCAAGCATTTCTTTGTTTGAAAGCCCTGCAGTATCATCAATTAATTCGTGAATGTGCAAATCGATCTCAATCAATTCAGTCGTTTTTACAAGTTTTTTGGTTGTACGGGCAGGTTCTTTTTGGCGACTTGCCTTTTTCACATCACGATCAGTCAAAGCATCAACAGCCTTTTCCATTTCAGATTCATTCAACTTATAAAGCATAGCCTTCTTATTGAAAAAATCATTCTTCACAAAGCTTCCTGATTTATAAAACCTTACTGCATTAATTTTCACATTTCGGTCTACAGGTTTTTTTAGACGGCTGGATTTTTCTTTATAAAAAATCAATTGAAAATTGAACTCAGGTAAATTCGCTATTTCCAACTGTGAAATTGCTCCAATCAAAAGCTTCGTGTTTGGCTCCAGTTTTCCTGCTTCAATTGTTTCATGCTCATTACCATCAATCTGACTGTAATGATAAAGTAGAAAATAATTACAATCATTTACCAGATAGATTTTAATTGCCCCCTCTAAAGGATTACTCTCATTATCAGGCACAAAAGCCATTTGAAAATTAGGTTCATCATTTCCACTAATAAGAACGACTTCCTCTTCAGCAGGCTCTGATTCAGGAACAACTTCCTGATTGGGTTTGGCTTGTTGCACAAAATCATTCACCGAAGGATTCTCAATCTTTAATGGCTGACCGCCTGCTAAAATGATCTCATTAATTAAAATCGGAATTTCAAAACCATCCTCATTCTCAACATGAACCATATTTTTGGTAATCACCTGTGTAATTACACCACCACCAATATCATTTAAAAACTTAACCTTATCACCTACTTTAAACATACCTATCAATTTTGCCCCAAAAGTACAAACAATTTTAAGCCTTGCTTGTCCACAGAAAAATTAATTCAGTAATTTTGCAGACAATGAACGAAAAAATTTCAAAAGAGTCAGTTTCTAATCTCAGTGCACAGGCACTTAATTATGAGCTTCCGGATGATCGCATTGCAAAATATCCATTGGATAATCGTGATGCATCGAAGCTTTTGGTATGGCAAAATGGTAAAATCACAGATGCTGTTTTCAAATCACTTGAGGAGTTTCTACCTGAGAAAAGCATGCTTGTTTTTAATAACACGAAAGTGATCCGTGCCCGTTTGCAATTTCAAAAAATAACAGGTTCACAAATAGAAATTTTCTGTCTTGATCCGCTTGAACCTGCCGATTATCAGATTAGCTTTCAGCAAACACAAAGTTGTACATGGAACTGCATGGTAGGCAATCTTAAAAAGTGGAAAGAAGAACCATTAATTAAAGTAATTGATTTTGAAGAGGAATCAGTTCAGGTTAAAGCTGAAAAGCTGAATCAGGAAGCAGGAAATGTACAGGTTCGTTTTAGTTGGAACAATCCAAATATAGATTTTGCCAGTTTAATAGAAGCTTTTGGGATTTTACCAATTCCGCCTTACCTCAATCGTGAAACCGAAGAATCGGATCAAGTTCGTTATCAAACGATTTACTCAAAGGTTAAAGGTTCAGTTGCTGCTCCAACAGCTGGATTGCACTTTACAGATGATGTATTCAATTCGCTTAAAAAGAAAGAAATTGAGTGTGCTGAACTTACGCTTCACGTAGGTGCTGGAACATTTAAACCTGTAAAATCAGAAACCATTGCTGATCATGAAATGCATGCCGAGCAAATTTATGTTCGGAAAGATTTTCTTGAACTTCTATTAAAGAAAACCGGCAAACTGATTGCTGTTGGTACAACTTCCATCCGAACTCTGGAAAGCCTTTACTGGCTAGGGGTTCAGTTATCAGAAAATTCAGACATTCCTCCATCACAACTTCATATTGGGCAATGGCTTCCCTATAAAAGTGAAATAAACATTTCGACTGAAGATGCTTTACGAACACTAATTCGTTATTTGGAAAACCATCAGCTTGAAAGCCTGATTGCCTCAACACAAATTATTATTGTTCCGGGTTATCAGTTTCGTATTGTTGATGGAATGATTACCAATTTCCACCAACCACAAAGCACACTCTTGTTGCTTATTTCAGCCTATCTGGGAAATGATTGGACAAGAGTTTACGATCATGCCTTACAAAATGGTTATCGCTTTTTAAGCTATGGGGATAGTAATTTGTATTTGAAATAAGAAGTTTTCACGACAAAGCTGTTATTTGATTTTTATCACATATCCAACTAACTTTTTCACCATAGTCGCTGTTAGATATTTACAGTCCAAATTATTACGAAACATAAATATCAAACTATGACTACAGTAAATGTTTACCTCGCATTTAAAGGCAACTGCCTGGAAGCCTTCAATTTCTACAAATCTGTTTTTGGTGGAGATTTCGCTCATCTGGGAAAATTTAGTGATATGCCTCCACAAGAAGGAATGCCACCAATCCCTGATGGTGAAAAAGATAAAATTATGCATGTTAGTCTACCGATTAGCAAAGAAACCGTTCTGATGGGTAGCGACACTCCTGAATCATTTCGACAAACAATTGTAACTGGAAATAACTTTTCAATTTCAATTGGCTCAGATAGTACTGATGAAGCTGATCGCTTATTCAGTGAACTTTCTGCTGGAGGAAAAGTAAGTATGCCAATGAATAAAACCTTCTGGGGTGCTTATTTCGGTATGTTTACCGATAAGTTTGGCATTAGCTGGATGATTAATGTAGAACTTGGTGAGAAAGATAAATAAGCTAAAAATTACAACACATATATCCTATGAGTCTATGCCTATGCATGGATTCATTCATCATCAAGCTAATGATAAAAATTGCTGATATCGGATTCAATATGTTTTTAGTGTACCATTATTTCAACCAGTTCCTTTTAATTGCAAAGTTTGAAAACCACACTAAAAATACACCAATAACAACGACCATAACTGGCATCGTAGCGGCTTGTCCGGGACCGTATACTTCCATCGATTTGGTGAAAAATACATTATGAACCATCTGAGGAACTATCGCACATAATGAAATGATAAAAGCTAGCTTGGACCATTTCTTTTTAAATAACAATCCTAAAGAACCTAAAAATCCGAACAATACTGCAATCGCAAAAACAATGGTTGTCCATATCGGATAGTCCCCATAAAGTTCTCTTTCTTTTTCTGGCAGTTTGACCAAAGCTTCCTCTGATATAAAAGTATGTCCAAAAAAAGAAAAAACTCCCATTATATTCCACAGAAGAAAAAAGACAGCTACTATCCAAAACCACATTGGTATTCTTATTTTTCCATTTTCCATAGTTATTCGGTTTCAATTAATTTCGTATTCACTTTCAATGATAAACAACTTTTCAATAAGAATTATTCTTCTGTTGTAAATAATTCAGGATGCTTGCCTATTACTCCTCTTTCGCGGTAGAAGGCTTTCATCCTTTTAATATCAGCTTTTGAGTCATCGGTTAATTCCATGGTTTCAATCCAACCAATTTCTTTCCTGCCAAAATCAAAAACTCCTAAATAAACAGTAGCTCCAGTCGCCTTTGCAATTGTATGAAATCCCGCCTTCCAATGTTTATTCAACTTTCTTGTTCCTTCAGGAGTTAGTGCCAAATGCAATGTCTCCCGACTATTCATTTCATTAATGATTTGCTTAACAACGGTAGCCCCTCTACTTCTATCAATTGGAATTCCTCCTGCTTTTTTAAGAAAATAACCTATTGGCCAGAAAAAGAGCTCTTTCTTAATCATGGTATGAGCAACCCCACCTATTGATGTATAAAACAAATAAGAAATCACAAAGTCCCACACACTGGTATGTGGAACACCAATTATAATTGCTTTTTTATGAGGCATTATCCCATTGGCTGCCTTCCAACCCATTATTTTTAGCAGAAATTTGCAAATCTGTTTCATGCTTCCTTATTTATTATCTGCGTTTCAAAATTATCTCCAGACGCATATTCAGATAAGCAAGTAATTGCCATATCCGTTGCATCCTCCAAGCCTTCAATACCTCCATATGAAACGATAACCATCAAGAACCGTTTGGTCTGATCATTAACTCCAGTTCGTTCCGAATCGGAAGTTGAAGTTCCAAAAGCACCATTATCATCACGAAAAACAGGCATTCCCTCAATGTTTAATTCTCCCCGCCCAAGTCCAACATATGGTTCTGCTGGTTTTCCAATTCCCATTTCAATTGCACCTGAAATCTTCTCAGCATCATAACCACCTATAGAAAAACCAGTTGAAATGGATACTAAGTTTAATAAATCAACGACTGAATTAATCTGATACAATCCCTTTCCTGAAACCACCCTGCGCAAAAGAGCCTCGGCAGACAAACGGTATCTTGCAGGATCTTTTCCACATGACTTGTACGCCTTTCTGGAAGCTGCTATCGCCGGATGATTTTTAATCTCTTCCGTTACCAAAACAGCAGAAAGATCCTTACACCTCCTGTCAATAATCTTCCATAGGTCTTCATTCATTTTAGTTATTTCCACATCACATTCAATACATGAAAGTTGAATATCAGGACATAGACTCACCAATTCTTCAGAAATAGATATTTTACGCATCATAGGTTCTTAAAAATATTATGACAAAAATAGTAAACATTAGATATTCTAATCAATCTGAATAAACTATAAAACATGATTTCAAGAAATTCGACTCAGGATAGCGCAGGATAGGAATAAGCTTCAGATTTCACTAATTTGCTTTTTTGTATCTAAACTGAATAATTAATTATATAATGCAGAATAAGAGTTTTTTAGCTTTTGATATTGGCGCATCTAGTGGAAGAGCGATTCTGGGAAGCCTTGAAAACAATAAGCTTTCCCTTACTGAGGTTCATCGTTTTGAGAACCAAATGCAAAAAATCGATGGTCATTATCATTGGGATATATTTAAATTATTTGAAGAGCTTAAACTCGGACTTAAAAAATGCATTAATGAAATTGGCATTCAGCCTGCTTCTATTGGAGTAGACACCTGGGGCGTAGATTTTGCACACATTGATAAGAATGGAGACATTACTTCCCTACCGTTTGCTTACCGTGATTCAAGAACAGATACAGCCATTGAAGATCTTTTACAAATCATTCCCAAGGAAGAAGTTTACTTAAGCACTGGTATTCAGTTTATGCAATTCAACAGTCTTTTTCAGCTTTTTTCAATGGTTAAGGAAAATCCGAAAAGTCTGGATACTACTGAGAAGATTTTATTTATGCCTAATGCCTTAAGTTATCTATTTTCAGGTGTTGCAAAAACAGAGTTTACCATTGCAAGTACCAGCCAGATGATTGTTCCAGGCAAAAATGAATGGCAAAAAGACATCATTGAGAAAGCTGGAATTCCAACTAATATATTGACGGAGATAGTCGATCCAGGAACTGCGATCGGCAACATTAAAGAAGATGTCGCAAAAGAAACAGGTAGCCAACAGATTCCAGTAATCGCAGTTGCAGGCCATGATACCGCTTCAGCAATCGCCTCAGTTCCAGCAAAAGGAACAAACTATGCCTACATTAGCTCCGGAACCTGGTCACTAATGGGAATAGAAAGTCAGGTGCCTCTAATTTCAGATAAAACACTTGCAATGAATTACACCAACGAAGGTGGTGTTGATGGTACAACCCGTTTTTTGAAAAATATTATGGGTATGTGGCTAATTCAGGAATGCAGAAGAGTATGGAAGTCTGAGAAAAACTACTCGTGGGACGAAATGGTCGATTTAGCTAGAAAAGCAGAACCTTTTAAATACCTGATTAATCCTGACGACAATTCGTTTCTGAATCCGGCCAATATGCCACAGGCAATTGAGGATTTCTGTATTAAGACAGGACAAAGTAAACCTGGAAGTCATGCAGAAACCATTCGATGTATTTATGACAGCCTTGCTTTAAAATATCGTTTCACTTTAGATCAAATAAAATCAGTATCAGATCAAGCCATTGAAAAAATTCACATTATTGGAGGCGGTGCTAATAATCATTTCTTAAATCAATTAACAGCAGATGCAACGGGGCTTCCAGTTTTTGCAGGTCCTACAGAAGCAACAGCTACCGGCAACATTCTGGTACAAGCTAAAGCACTTGGATTGTTAAACTCACTGGATGAGATAAGGGAAGTTGTTCGGAATTCATTTGAAGTTATTGAATTTAAACCTGTTTCAAATCAGAATTGGGAAGCTGCCTACCAAAAATTTATTGATATTACTGAATCATTATGACCAATTACCTACTCATATAAATAACATCGGCAATTATTCTAAAAGCCATCTCAATTGAGATGGCTTTTTTATTTATGCATAATTATGAAGATTCCATATAAATTGTGCATTTCAACTAAAATATCTCAGATTTCACACAGTATTCTTTGATTTTACCAATGTTACTTTTAATTTGGGCATGCGGTTAGTGAAGATTTAATAATCCAGGGATTTTATAAAAAGTGAGAGATGGGAGTGACCTGGGTTAGAAATGTATTAATAGCTTTTTTTGTTTTGTTTTTACTGATGGTATTTACAAAGCAAGCTATTACAGATGAAACGGATGTCTTTTCCTTTGATGAGAAAAAAATCGAAATCGAAGGGAACCTTAGACCTTTTAGCCCTACTATTAAAATTGAACAACTAGGAATGGATCGACATAAGGTTCATCTTTACCTGCATTCACCATCACCTAGCCAGGCACCACCATTCAATGTCAAAATAAAATTTCCAAAGGAAAATATTAATCAACTGTGGAATTCGCAAACCTGGTCAAATAAATCATTCTTCTCCATTCCATCATATGATAGGGCAGCTTCAAGTTTTGCGATAATATCGGGCTTAACGATTAACGACCAGAACCAGATCACCTTTACCTGCAAAGATTCATATAACACCCGTTTTATTAATACTTACGTTCAGGAGAAGGAAGACACCTTGATTTTTGGGCTTAGTTTTTTTGGAGACAACCCTCCCCTTTCGGACATGCAGGATTATGAAGTTGAGCTATTGGTTGATTTTAGGAATGTACATTTTTCAGAAGCCATATTTGAAGCATCGAAATGGAGATTTGCAGAGGATTTCACTTTAAAAACCTCAAGCGTTGATACCACGAAAGCACCTTTTTATTCAACCTGGTATCCCATGCACCGAAATATTCCGCTTGAAAATATTACCCGGGAACTCGATTCATTAAAGAACTTCAATTTTAAATCGATTTTAATTGATGATGGCTGGCGCTCACTTGTAAAAATGAAGATTGATACTTCATACATTTACGAGGATGAAAGTTTAAAAACAATGCAAGCCTTTGATGAAAAAAGACGATCAATGGGATTGAATCTTTTCCTATGGTACTCTTTGCCATTTATGGGAGGAAACCCTGTAACAATGAAAAAATTTGAGGGTAAGTACATTCATTACAAAGCTCCGAAACAGCTTCATGTGCTCGACCCACGCTATGCTGACGTTCGCAGGCACTTAATAAACACCTATACCAGTTTTTATAAGAGCTGGAAGTTTGATGGCTTTTGGTTTGACTTTATCAATCATTTTTACCCAAAACATACTACAACTATTAGCGAGGATTTGGGGCGCGACTATGTTGACGTTTCACTCGCCATTGAGAGCCTAACTGATCAGATGCAAGTACGTTTAAAGAATATCAATCCTAATATTTTCATGGGACACGATTTTGAATCGGTAGGACCAAGTAGAAATAACAACCAAAATTTACTGGGTGGTTTTGTTGGGGTAAACTCAACACGAATTGTACGCGAGAAAATGGTAAACAACCGTTTGCTGTATGGACAATACACCCCATTTATTGAGATACTGGGCGTGCATCCAAGAGACAAAAGCCCTGAGGTTGCCCGAAAATTTCAAGCCATAATGTACGGCAACCCTTATCTGTCATTCTACAATACAACAATGCCTTTGGATAATAAGCAAACCATTCAATTCTGGCTGAAGTACTGGAAAACCAATTACGAAGTGTTGATGAAAGGTGATTTCAAACCCATGAAAGTATCGCGAAATTACCCAGCGATAAAGGTTGAAAACCAAACAAAAACCATTTACACTCTATATGAAAATTACACATTGAGTCTTCCCTTGGTTCTTGAAAAGGAATTGGATGTTATAAATGCCAAAGAAAGCCAAACTGTTAACTTCATTTCAAGTAAGGCAGGTATCTTATATAAGTATTCAATCTACAATCACTTTGGAAAAAGCATTGAAGAAGGCACCCTAAAAACCAAGAAAAAGAACTCGGTTGAGTTTTTAGTTCCTGAAGGAGGCTTTATTCGTTTTTATGTAGAGAATTAATCAGCTTTTCAATTTTTGCAGACGAAACAACTTTAGCAAATTCTTCATTCAGACTGGCCAGAGCAATGTTATGAACTAACTCAGCATCGTATTTTGTACCATCAGCCCCAATCCGATCAAAAGTTGCCGTACCGTCATCAATAACAAATGTTCTAAAACCCAAATTACCAGACATTCTTACAGAAGTTGAAATGCAATGATTGGTTGTCATTCCTCCAAATACCAAGGTTCTATATTGATTTTCGACCAGAAACTGCTCCAGTTTTGTTCCGATAAAAGCGCTGTTAACTTTCTTTTTGAAAAGAGGCTCTGTTCCCATTGGTTCAAACTCCGGCATCAGTTTGCATCCATCATTCTTTTTATGAAGTAGTGACTGCTTGCTGGTAGATTTATGCTTTACATGAACAACAGGCAAATCTTTATCGCGCCAAAGTTTTAGTAGGTTTTGTAAATTCTCTTCCATCTGTGGATTATTTCGGTTTCCTCCCCAGTGAGCTTCATCTTTAAAACCCATTTGCATATCGACTAATACAAGTACGGGTTCTTTGTCTTTAAATTTCATAACTATAGTTAATAATCCTCTTCCATATCTGAATCAACGGAAACTGGTTTATAATGCCGTTTTAGCCAACGTGCCAAACCATCAAGTCCGGGGAAAAGTACCCGTTCAGTAATATTAGCCTGATCAAGCTTATCACGCACTTCCCATTTCAATTCTTTAGGAATGATTATTCGCCGATAAAGTTCGGGATGTTGAATGAGCCAATTATCAAGAATTGCAGTAGGCTCACTTGTAACAGAGAAAAATGCAAACTGGTTCACAATACGCTGATCAATTGATGGCGGCTCAAAAAATATAACCTGCGACTTCCCAATCTTACTATCTAAATCCGATAGCGACATGATATTTTCTTCCAGCATCTCAATGGTAAAAGCATTGCACTTCTCCAGAGATAGCTGACTTTTTAATGGTTCACTAATTAGCTTATTCACCCTCACAAAATCTATCTTCCAGATTACCCCGTCAATATCGAACTTCTCGGTATTTGCAGTTGCAAAATGCATAGCTACAAAAGGCGAGTAGGTCCAATCGAGCAAGCGGGTTGGCAAACCATGATGCTGTGCCATTACCAGTGAACGCCAAAAAGAGCCTCTTAACTGAACATCTTTTGACATGGAATATTTACGGAAGTTCCGAAGTAAATGATATTCTAAATCGGCATTGTTACCAGAATTACGCAAGAAACTATTTTTTAAGACATACGATGAATCGGAAAGCCCGCGAAAGGCAAAGTCTGAACGATACCTACTTAAATGAGGTTTCCATGAATCATGGTAAACCTCTTCACAAAGTTCTTCCCAGGATTGCACTACGATATCGTTCTGATAGATTTTATTTTGTTCCATGTCCGTTAAAGTTGGCGAAAAAAATTGAAAGTCTGATTTGCTTAAAGTTATTTTCCGAAATAAAGATAGTAGTGAAAAGATTGTTTCCCTCCCCGGTGATCCGAGTGAGCGCTAGGAAATGGATTACTAATCAGTTTACCAAAATCTGAAATGGGATATGGTCTCTATATCCCTCTTTTTTATGTCCATATCCAGGGATATACACTTCATATCTTAGGATATATCTATCATATCCCAAGATACCATAGATATATCCTAAGACATAGGCTTTCCAAACAGGGATATGGTGTTTCGGGAAAGAGATATAGTCCTTATATCCTTGGATATGATCCTTCGGGAAAGGGATATGGAGACCGTATCCTTGGATATAGGCTCTATATCTTAAGATATGAAGACCGTATCCCTCTTTTTTATGTCCATTACCTAGGTAATAAGGACTATTCCATAGGGAACGTCTATCATTACCTAGGTAACCATAGACGTTCCCTAACGGATAAGGCTTCGTACCAAGCTAATGATCTCCATAACCTTGGTAATTGATCATTACCTATGTTTTTAATTCAGCAGAATAGTCTACAACGCCTATCTGGAGCTTGTTTCAGACTTAATTGTTCGTATTTAAGCGTATTACCAGTGAGTCGTTTATAAATTCTGATTCTATTCATTTGTTCATAAATAGTAAAAGTCAATAAACTATATTAGGTAAATTTTTCATAATTTGGGTGGAATTAAAAAATTACCCTATGCAAGATTCATAATCTACTACACAATACATCGATATATGGATGTATTGTGTAGTAGACGATATAAGAGAAATAAATGCAATGGACTTTCCACAACGTTATGGGCAAGTTGGAAAACATGCATTTCATATAAATGTCGTGCTAATGTCAGGTGAAAGTAGTTGATTTGAATAATTTAAAAATGGAATTTTGTCAAAAAAAGATATGACGATAGGACAGTTAATAAAAGAATTAAGGTTAGAAAAAGGAATGACTCAAGAGGGGCTTGCCGGGATGACTGAAATAAGTGTAAGAACTATTCAGCGCATCGAAAAAGGAGAAGTTGACCCAAGGTCATACACACTTCAATCAATAGCATCTGCTTTAGAAGTCGAATACGACAAATTGATCAATTTTGACAAATATGATTTGAAGGATGAAAAACCTATTCATAATAATCCTTGGATACCAATTCTTCATCTAAGTGGTTTATTCTTTTTACTATTTCCTCCAATTATAATTTGGTTGGGTACAAAAAATAAAGTCAAAGGAATAAATAAACATGCAGCAGATGTAGTCAATTTTCAAATAAGTATGATAATCTATTTAGTTTCCTCAAGTTTTTTAGCTAATACTTTCATTGGGCTTTCAGTTGTGAAATTTTTAGGTCTAGTTAGTACAGTTCTTATTATTATAAATGCAGTTAGAGTGATAAACAATCAATCTTACAAATATCCCCTTTCAATTAAAATCTTGAAATCTTAGGACTTCAATACATAACTAATTCAAATAGAATCTCACATGAAACAATTAATTTTTATCACAATAGGTGTAATACTTTTTCTCATTTTTCAATCATGTAAAAACAATGTAGAATTTAAGGATACTCTTATGGAAATGAATAAGCCTTCTTATCTCCTGAAAGATAGCATTGCTTGGACTTCTATTGAAGATCAGTATTTTAGATTACATATTTCAAATTCAATAGATGATTCTAAATATCCACAAAAACTACAATCAATTCAACAAGATATTTTCAAACATCTCTTCAAGCTTATGAAAATTGAAGAGCCAATTGATTCACTTCCAAAGGTTGATATATTCATATTCAAAGACATAAACGAAAAATACTTAAAAACACAAGTTAAATCATCAGCACATGCATTACCATCGTATTATGCAGCTTATTACCCAACTGTTAATGCAGAAGGGGCACATGAAATAACCCACATTTTGGATAGCCATTTTTGGTGTTTTTTCAGTAATAATAAATTTAACATGCTTCTAAATGAAGGTTTTTCATTCTATTCTGACGAAGGAATAATTTTCAAATTTGATTATTATGAGAAAGCAAGAAAGATTTTAAAAAATGAAGAATACCAGATTAATAGAATAATCACTTCCACTGCCGGTAGTTCATACGAGAACCAAGCATATGTTTCAGGAGCTTTTGTAAAGTACCTGATTGAAAATTATGGAATTAATAAATTTGAAGAAATGTGGTTGAAAATTAATAAAGATAAAATGGACAATAATGTATTCGATATTGTTTACAATCAATCTCTAAGCGACTTGGAAACCAAATTTTATCATCAGATTGGTTTGAATTAGATATTAGGAGTTAGTTGAAAAATAAAAAACCAGCCCATAGTCGAGTAAGCTAGGGGAATTTCACCCCTAACTTCTCTCACAGAACCGTATCCCGACACTCGGGACAGGCTGTGAATCTCTCAATTCATACGGCTCTTATTATGCAGTCAATTTCTTAGGTTAGCTGATAACCTAAAACCCAGTGATAAAATAAATTTGGATACGACTTACACACCCATCTCAACCAACGAACAGCTTTAACTTTGCTGCGTTTGAAACGTTTGTATTTATTCAGTATCCATTTTATCATACGATGATGCAGGTAGTAAAAGACTGGCCGCATACATCTACGGTTGATTTTCCCATAATAGTTTAACCAGCCCCGTATCTTTGGATTTAACAGTGTTGCCAAATCCTGAATAGTGCGCTGTGTTTTGTTATGAAAATTCAGGGGTCACCCAAAACCAGCTTGCGACTTACTAACTGTTCGAAGCGTTACCCCCGCGCATAAGAGCCTGTCCCGAGAATCGGGAGACTTACACCCTCTGGAATTAATTCAATGCACACTTATGTTTGTTTAACCAAAAAGTTGTATTTTAAACATCGATACAGCTTTCGGGTAAGTGCACAGAGTGATGATCATGCTGGGCACGCGCAGGACAACCATAGCGTATTAAAACGCGCCATATTGCAAACGTTGGACTTGAAAATAAGATAACCATGAAAAAAAAACCAACTTATGAAGATTTAGAAAGTAGAATTAATGATTTGGAATCTAAATTAGAAAACAATCAATATAAGTTGGAAATGTCCGACTGTAATCAGGAGGAGAAGGTGCTGTTCCAGCGTGAGCAAGAATTTAGAACGTTGGTTGAAAACGCACCGGATATTATTTATAGGTTTGATCATGCATTTCGGCACACGTATGTAAATGCAGCTGTTGAAAAAGCCACAGGAATCCTCAAACAAACTTTTATCGGAAAAGACCATCGAGAACTTGGAATGCCAGAAGATATTGTTGTTTTTTTCCAAAACCATATTCGCAAGGTCTTTGAAAGCGGGCAGGAAATTGAGTTTAGCTTCATGTTTCCTACACCAACAGGTGAACATCATTACGAATCCCGTTACGTTCCCGAATTTGCAAAAGACGGTACAGTAGAACATGTAATGGGGATTACTCGCGACGTCACTGAGCGTAAGCAGGCAGCGGAAACGCTAAAAGAAAGTGAAACACAGTTAAAAGAACTCAATGCAACAAAAGACAAATTCTTTTCAATAGTAGCACACGATTTGCGAAGCCCGTTTAACAGCATTTTAGGCTTTTCGAAATTGTTAATTGAAAACATAAAAGATTTTGAAGTTGCAGAATCTGAAAAATATTTAGGATTTATAAATTCATCGACTAAAAACACACTTATTTTACTCGATAATTTATTGAATTGGGCAAAATCCCAAACAGGACAACTTAGTTTCAAGCCAGAAAAAATAATTCTGTCAGAGATTGTCCTAGAAATTATAGAATTAAAAAAATTACTTGCAAAGGCTAAAAATATCTCTTTACATTATTCCACATCAGATAAATTTGAAGTTTATGCTGATAAAAACATGTTGAGAGTAGTTTTGCGAAATCTTATTTCCAATGCAATCAAATTCACGAAGCCAGAAGGAAATATAAATGTATTCGCAATTTTAGAACAAAACCAGGTTGAAATTTCTATTTCCGATAATGGAGTTGGCATGAATGAAGCCACACAAAATAAATTATTTAAGCTTGATACAAATACCAGTACCTCTGGAACTGCAAATGAAATAGGTTCTGGGTTAGGATTAATCCTTTGCAAAGAATTTGTAGAAAAACTTGGTGGAAATATCTGGGTAGAAAGTGAGATTAGGAAAGGCTCTACATTTAGCTTTACAATACCTCACAAATCGAGGAATCCAACTAATGACAATGAAAAAGCATAAATGAAATTTTAAACGAAATAAATATTTGATAATAAGAGCATTGCAGGTACTAACACGCAATATAGCCAAAAGCGGTGAAGTGCTTAATTGGGCTGCGGCCCATTATTGCAACACCGCCAATTCGTCTTTAACGATTGACGGAAAAAAAGAAAATATGAATAAACGAATTGGCTCTGTGCAGGCTTGAAAGTGAAGTGCTTCGAAAACCCCATAGCATATACAAGAAAACCGTTAGCATGCATTGAAATAACGAAGATTTAGGCTGTATGAAACTCTAAAATTGATACATAAACAAGTATTATAAATAAGCTTGAATTTATTAGATTTGAAAAACATATATAAATCGGCTGAATTAGAAGAAATCGCAACTACCGAGGATTCCTCGTTAGTTCAAATTGAAGGTAAAAGAAAAATCAAACTGTATAATCTGGATGCAATTATTTCAGTTGGATATAGAGTAAATTCAAAACAAGGAATTCAATTCAGAATTTGGGCCAACAAAGTATTAAAAGAATATCTCATAAAGGGATTCTCAATTCCATTCATACTATTATTTCAGTTTCCTATTCTTTATAATTACTCTCAGGATTAACGGGCTGCACAACAGATTGCGAAATATCTTTATCATACATTTTTTCACCCTTCCGTATTTTCTCACGATACATTAATTCAATTGTATTTAGGTCATCAAAACGTTTTAAACGGAGCTGATCAATTTTAGAAGGAACAAAACCATCCATATCACATCTTGGTGTTTTCTCCAAAGTTTCTTTCCCTTTGGTAATAATTGATAAAGCTTCTTTATAAAGTTCCTGTTCTGTTACCCTTTTAAGACATGGGCTTAATTCTGGCCTGTCAAAAGAAATATGAGGACGATCTTTCCGATGATGTGCTTTATTTGGTCCTCCAAAATTGATTCCGGTTATTTCTGAAAGGCGGTTCAACTGTGATGATTTTAGAGGTGAACGTCCAGTAAAGCTTTTGGGATAAGCAGATTCGTAACTTGGATAATATGGAGCATTAATATCAATCCATGTATTGATGCGATCTCTATCTTCTTCCGGTAATTCTACCTTTTCATGTGCTTCATGCTCATTCATAATAACATCAGACAATAAACTTGCATGTGATCCCCAACTGTATGCCTGTTGTATCTCAGCCGGACCACCTCCTGGTACCTTAAGCATTTTCTGACTATTAAGTTTTAAATCAATATAAGAAGCATTGAAATAAGGATTCTTATCTCTAGCTAGAATCAATCTTTTTCCAGCTTCCTTTTCGAAATCATGACACTTAACACAATGTTTGTCAAAAACAGGTTGTACTTCTTTTAAATAATTAAATTTTCTAGTTGGTCCATACCAATCTTCAATTTGCGAAGGTGATCTTTTCATCGCTAAAGCTGTATTTGAGACTCTGGGAGTGGACAGTCGGTCTTCATGACACCCAATACATCCTTGTATTTCACCAGCCTGAACCACAGTACCCGATCGCATTGATTGAATCATCCTTTTATTCTCATCAAGTACCTGGTAATAAATAAAAACGTCAGAAGGAACTTCAAAGTAAGCTGATCCGTCTTTTTCAATTGGAATCGTTCCAATTATTCTTTTTGAAGAGAAATCGTGCCAGTTCATTCCCGGAGCCTGATACCCCTCCCGTCCCATGTGCCTCCTGACCAGTTTTTCTTCTGAGGTGATTCCACAATTCGCATATACTTGGCTGATCCGGCCTTTACACCTTCCATATGTGTTCCTTCGTAAACATTTTGCACATACACAAATCCATTACTTTCATCGAATTTTCTTTTATCTGGAATAATGGCTGGACGCTTTCTACTTTTTATTGGCATTGGATCAAAACATCCTCTGTCTTCTTCATGAATTAAAACTTCATTCCCGAATGAATCTAAAAGAAATAATCCCGTTTTTTTATCACCAAAACTCACATCTCTTGAACAGATAAAATAATCCTCAGAAAGAGGCCAAACATCTTCATATTTAGCAAATGGCTGACGTTGGATTATGTCACAATCAAAGTCTCCCCCTTCTCGTGAAAGACCTTTAATATATTCAGGAATGGTATAATGAATGGGTTCTTTACCTTCTACCCCCTTTGATCGTTCAACAACGGCAATAGCACCATTTAAAACATGATGATGATTCCCAAGGATACATACCATTTTATCAGTTGATGGAATAAGGTGCTGATTAAAAACTGCAGGAGGTACAGCTGTGTTGTTCCCAAAATAAAGAGCCTGCCCAGTTCCATCTGGGTTCACTGTCCATATTCCATGAGCATCACCAAAATTACGATCTATATATTCCCAACGTGCATACAAAATACGGCCATCAGGCATCACTTCTGCATGGTTGTCAAATAAGGTGTTTCTTGTTATTCTGTGGATATTCGATCCATCATCATTCATACGATACAAATTTGCAGCGTGATCGCGTGAGCATTTGTTATACTTTGGCTCACGTGTTGAGCTGAAAATAATTTTATCATCTGGCAAATAAATCGGATCAAAATCACAAACCCCTTTAAGTGATGTTATCTGTTTTAATCCTGAACCATCAATATTCATCTCATAAATATGGTAATCATCTTCACGATTCTTCCTCATGGCGAAAACGAGCTTCTTGGCATTGAAATACAAATCAGGATCACGAATTAAACCTTCTTCAGTTTCCAGCAATGTTACAACTTCACCTGTTGAAACATTTAGATATTTTAAACTACTCCCGCAATCAAAAAGATTTGAATGTGGTTCCTGTCGATCCCAGTTAAATTCACCAGCATGAAATAACATGTCCACAGCATGGTAGTGTGATTTATACTGATCGTGAGTAACAAAAAGAATTGGATGGTTTTTAAGCAAAGGGTTTGAGAGTAATGCTTCCTTTTGCAGTGCCTGAAATGCAACAGTATCAGATGACTCAATATTGCTTAGTCTATTGAGAAATTCATCAGCATCTGGATATTCATTCTTGAATTTGGCCTTCATATCCAGGATTGCATCCCTCAGCTTCTCATGAGCCTCACTTTTATTTAAATCAGAATTAGCTAAAATGTTTGAATTGAATGCTAATAATAACACCAATATGGCAAAAACTACTTTATTAAAATTGTTTGTCATAGGTTTAAAATTTTAGGTTTAGTTGGTTTAGGTATTAAAAGTAATTACACTTCTACAACTAAAAATCTATTTTTCAAAAGTATTGGCTTAAGTTTAAAATTCAATAGATGAATGTTTCGATTTACTTGATACATGTTGCAAATCATATAACAAAACATAACTAACACCTCATATTACATCAAAAAACAAAAAAAGCGCAGACCCAAAAGTCTGCGCTAGCTAAATGTAATATATGTGGTTGATTATATCTTAAAATAATGGATTGATGACCAAACCTGATCGAAGTTTTGGTTCAAACCATGTGGTTTTTGGAGGCATGATATTTCCAGTATCAGCAATGTCGATTAATTGCTTCATTGAAACTGGGAAAAGTGCAAAAGCTACTTTCATCTCACCTGAATCAACACGTTTTTGCAATTCACCTAAACCACGAATTCCACCAACAAAATCAATTCTCTTTGAAGTACGTAAATCCTGAATATCCAGAATAGGTTCTAAAACCTGATTTGAAAGAACAGTCACATCCAATGCTTCAATTGGATCATTATCATCATAAGTTCCTTCTTTGGCGGTCAATTTATACCAATCGCCTGAAAGATACATACTGAATTCATGAAGTTTCGATGGCTTGCAAATTTCACTTCCCATTTTTTCAACTTCAAAACCGGCTTCTAATTTCTCAATTAGCTTCGTTTCACTCAAATCATTCAGGTCTTTAACAACCCTGTTGTAATCAATAATTTGCAATTGATCATCTGGAAAATGCACAGCCATGAAAAAATTATATGGCTCTTCGCCTGTATGATTTGGGTTTTGAGCTTCTTTCTCTTTACCAATTAGAGCAGCGGCAGCCGTGCGATGATGACCATCAGCAACGTAAGTCGCAGGCACTTTTGTAGCAAAAAGTTCTTCTATTTGTGAATTGATTGTAGCGTCATTAATTGCCCAAAAATGATGTCCGAAACCATCCTCAGCCACGAAATCATAATCAGCGTCCTGCTCTTTTACAATCGTTGCAACAATTGCATCAATTTCTGGTACAGCTTTGTATGAGAAGAATACAGGTTCAATATTTGCATTCAGATAACGAGTCAAAATCATACGATCTTCCTCTTTATCAGGACGTGTTAATTCATGTTTTTTAATAATCCCTTTGTGATAATCTTCACATGCAGCAGCACCAACAATACCGTACTGAGTACGTCCATTCATGGTTTGAGCATAAATATAATATTTTGCCACTTCCTCTTTTACCAGCCATCCTTCAGCCTGAAACTTCTTAAAGTTCTCAACTGATTTATTGTATACTTCATCAGAATGAACATCAGTTCCAGCCGCACAATCTATTTCTGCCCGTGTAATGTGTAATAATGAGTTTTCTTTACCTTCAGCCATTGATGCTGCTTCTTGTGCATTCATCACATCATAAGGCAGGCATGCTAGTTCTTTTGCAATTTTTGTTGGAGGACGAAGCCCTTTGAATGGTTTTATTCTTGCCATATCTTCTTTTACTTTTTTAATAGAATCAGTGAATTTACAACTGATATTTTAGACACGTGACATCATAATCCAAAAAATCAGATGAAAAAACCTTTTCTTAAAACATGCTTATGATTTAGAAAATTGCTATTTATTTACCTGGTAAGTATTTTCACCTTCTTCCAGGAAAGCAACAATTTGTTCAGCAGCAGCAACGCCAGCATTCATATTGGCTTCGGCTGTTTGTGCGCCCAGCTTTTTAGGAGTAAAATAATAACGTCCTTCAAGCTTTTCTTTGAAAAAATCAACACAATCAGGAGCAATGTCAGACAAGTATTTAACATCTGAACGTTCTTCCATGAATTTACACAAGTCTTCTTCGTTGATTACTTCCTTGCGGGCTGTATTAACAATGATTGCATTTTCTTTTAAATGTTGCAATACGTCCATACTTACAGAGCCAATATGCTCACCACGAGCAGGAACATGAATGGAAACAACATCAGAAAAAGCATAAAGCTCTTCTAATGAACTAGTAACTTCAATACCTTGAGAAGCAGCCTGAGCCTTACTATAGCGCGTATAAACTTTAACAGTCATTCCTAAAGCACGAGCAATACGATGTACGTTTCTTGCTACATAACCATAGCCATGCAAACCTAATACCCGACCACGAAGTTCACCTCCTGGTTTACCACCAAAGAATTCACGAATACCATAAATGGCCATTCCAATTGCTAACTCGGCAACAGCATTTGAGTTTTGTCCAGGGGTATTCATAACGCAAACTCCATAAATGCCTTTTTCTTTGGCATACTGGGTGTCAACATTATCATAACCGGCTCCGGCACGAACTACAATCTTTAGCTCTTTAGCTACATCCAATACCTCTTTATCCACTTTGTCGCTTCGAATGATCATTGCGGTGGCTGTTTCAGCTGCCTCTAACAGTTGAGATTTATTGGTGTACTTTTCAAGAAGTTTTACACTGTAACCGGCATTTTTACAGATATTTGTCATCTGCTCCACAGCTACCTTCGCAAACGGTTTTTCAGTTGCAATCAATACTTTTGTCATTTTATTCAAAATTTTAGGTTAAAAATAAAATGTCATTGCAAGCCAAATCGAAGTAACTTCCAGTTACTTTAGCCGTTCCTCATGCTTAAAATGACTAAAAAAAGTGAAAGGTGGAAAACAAATTCCACCTCCCTATTTCAAAAAACTATTTTACATGCATTCTCTCGAACTCTGCCATACAATCAACAAGCGCCTGAATACTTTCAACAGGCATCGCATTGTAAGTAGAAGCTCTAAATCCACCAACAGAACGGTGCCCTTTCATTCCTGACATGCCTTTAGCTGTAGCAAATTCCATAAAGTCTTTTTCAAGCTCCTTATAATCATCGCTCATTACAAAGCAAATATTCATTAATGAGCGGTCTTCAACAACTGGCACAGGACACTTAAATAATGGATTCCTGTCAATTTCATCATATAGAACAGCTGCTTTTTCTTCGTTAATCTTCTGCATTGCTGCTATACCACCTTTTTCCTTTAACCACTTTAAGGTTTGTAAGGCAGCAAAAACAGGAACTACAGGAGGCGTATTGAACATTGATCCACCATCAATATGAGTCTGATAATTCAACATGGTTGGAATCATACGATCAACCTTCCCAAGTATATCATTTTTGATGATTACAAATGCAACACCAGCAGGAGCCAAATTCTTTTGAGCCCCACCGTATATCATGTCATATTTAGTTACATCAATAACACGTGAAAAAATATCAGATGACATATCACATATCACAGGAACATCCAAGTCAAAATCCTGACGAATTTGAGTTCCGTAAATGGTATTATTTGATGTGAAGTGGAAATAGTCAATATCCTCAGGGATTGTGTATCCTTTAGGAATATGATTATAAACAGATTCTTTAGAAGAAGCAACTTCAACAACTTCACCAAAGTTTTTAGCTTCTTTGAGTGCTTTAGCAGCCCAGGTTCCTGTATTTAAATAAGCCGATTTTTTATTCATCAGGTTAAATGGGATCATGCAGAATTGCATAGATGCACCCCCACCTAAAAATAATACAGAATAATTATCAGGAATATTTAGTAATTCACGGAACAAAGACTGAGCTTCATCCATAACAGCAACAAATTCTTTTCCTCGGTGTGAAACTTCCATAACAGAAAGTCCTGTTCCGGCAAAGTCTTTAATGGCTTCAGCTGTTTTTTCAATCGTAAACTGAGGTAAGATTGATGGTCCTGCTGAAAAATTATGCTTCTTCATTTTATAAATTATTAAGGAGTTAATACAATTTTGCTGTAAAATTGCAAATTCTAATACAAATAACGGGAATTCAGACTTGTTGATATCTGAGAAAAATCAGGCTAAGTCTATTTTTTTCACTTTTAAACGGCTAATCTACAACACACTGCAACCATGATGAAAATCATAAAAAAGTTGATTATTTTTTCAGTCTGCTAAATCAATGTTAAGAGGAATGAGCTTATTGTCTTTAAAGATTGGAATAACATTCGTAAAATCAGGCTGATGACAAAATTCAATACAATCATCTAAGCCTTTTTCGGCAAGGCGCCCTTTCTGTGCTGCTTTTTGAATGTAAGCGTACAAGTCTGTTTTTGCCATATTCCACAAATCTAATGAAGCAGTAACCGCATCACAAATGCTTTCAAACTTGCCGGACTCCATCAGTTTTTCAGCAAGAGCACCTGCAAAAACTGTATCTTCCAAACTAAAACGATCTTTCCATGAAGCACAGAAAATTAGTACTGGCGAATCTTGATCAATAATCCATTTCGCCAAGGCAGATAAATTCAGAAAAGAACCGATAGCAACTTCTTTCGAATGTGCTGCCATATGAATACAGCGAGTACCATTTGTGGTTGAGTAAACAATCTCCTTCCCTTCCACCTTATCTTTGGTAAAATTGAATGGGGAATTCCCAAAATCAGCAAAATCCAACACATAACCATCGCGCTCTGATGCAACAGTAAACCCTTCCATTTTTTTCTCACGTGCTTCATCAACAGTAGAAACAGGAATAATTGTTTTTACCCCATTATGGAAAGCAGTACAAATAGCCGATGTAGCTCTTAACACATCAACAATCACAACAATATTATTATCGTCGGCATGTTTTGAATAAATAGCTGGCGATATACAGACTTCAAGGCGGTGCTTTTTTGTACTCATAGTTTTGTGAACTGTTTTGTGCGGCAAAGATAAAAGAATTGAGGAAATTGCTGGAAAACTGAAGCAGGAAGTTGGAAGACTTTTGGTAAAGATAAATGAAACGATTCCATTTGTTGGATTACTACCAGAGAATGACAAATCACCGGTACTATTCCATTTCTTGATGGTACAGATACAAAAACTGACGGTACAATAGCAAAACTTTGTGGTACAATTGCAAAATCTGGCGGTACAATTGCAAAACCTGATGGTACAGTGACAAAACCCGGTGGTACAATTGCAATACCAGGCAGTACAGTGAGACAATCTGATGGTACAGGAGTAAAACTGGCGGTACTGAAGCAAAACCTGGCGGTACAATAATATTCTGCGAGAGTGTCCTAAGATCTGTTTAAATGTTTTCAGAACAATCTTTATTATACCAAATGCATGTTAAAATGATTGATTATAAAATTGAATTATTTTTTTCTTATTCGAGGCTAAAAATCCTTTCATAGCCATAGCTACGTAATTGTTTTTTGACAAAGAAGAAGGGAAAAAGAGACGATTTTTATCGCTCATTTTGATATGTTTTTGGTATTACTTCACAAATCAAAATCCTAAATTGAAAAAGCCTGTCAAAAAATGACAGGCTCCCCCAGTAAAATTGTAAGTTCCCCCCTTATTGAAGACTTACAAAAGGCATTTTAACTATTTTTGCTTTTAATATTTTATTTCGGACTTTCACAAATACTTCAGTTCCAAAAGCAGAATATTCCCGATCAATATATCCCATTCCAATTCCTTTATTCAACATCGGAGATTGAGTTCCAGAAGTAACTACCCCAATTATATTTCCTTCTCGATCTGCCAATTCGTAACCCTTGCGAGGAATACCCCGATCAATCATTTTAAAACCACGAAGTTTACGACTTACTCCCTCTGTTTTTTGCATCAAAAACAAATCTTTGTCTACGAATTGGTTTTGCTCATTGAATTTGGTAATCCATCCTAAACCAGCTTCTATTGGAGAAGTGGTATCATCTATATCATTTCCATACAAACAAAATCCCATTTCCAAACGAAGTGTATCGCGCGCACCTAAACCAATTGATTTGATTCCGTAATCTTTACCAGCCTCAAAAATGGCTTCGTAAACTTTTGTGGCTTCACCATTACGCATATAAAGCTCAAAACCTCCGGAACCGGTATAGCCTGTTGCCGAAATAATTACATCTTTAACCCCTGCAAATTCATCAGTTACGAATGTATAGTAACTAATGCTTTTCAAATTAACGCTTGTTAGCTTTTGCAAAACCTCAATTGCTTTAGGTCCCTGAATTGCCAACTGACTAATATTATCAGAAGCATTCTCCAGATCAGCTCCTACATCGTTTTGAGAAACCACCCAATTCCAATCTTTTTCAATATTTGATGCATTTACAACTAACAGGTATTTTTCAGCCTCATAGTAATACACCAACAAATCATCTACAATACCACCTTCCCCATTTGGGAAACAAGAATATTGAGCCTGCCCTGGAGTTAGTTTAAGGATATCGTTAGTTGTTATTTTCTGAACAAGAGCTTCGGCATTTGGTCCTTTTACCCAAAATTCACCCATGTGCGAAACATCAAAAACACCAACCCCATTTCTAACGGTCATGTGCTCATCTTTAATTCCGGTAAACTCAACTGGCATTTCATAACCTGCAAATTCTACCATTTTTCCTTCAGATTCTATATGAAACTGATTAAAAGCTGTCTTTTTCATACAAGCTGTTTGATCTGATTTTTTAAAAATTCAAAAGTACTGGTACAAAGATCAAATTTTCATGAAAAAAATCATCATGATTCTAGAAAATGAATTTAAGGGCTATCACTTAGACTAAAAATTTCCAATTTGGTATTCATTTTTTTCTTAATATTGTATTACGCAAATTTCAAATTACAATGTCAGAAATGAAATATACAAGCCTTGAATATTTACAGGAAATCACTGGAGGAGAATCAGAAGTCGTTAAAGAATTCATTCAAATGTTTTTTGATCAGCTCCCTGAATTTCGTGATGGTTTAAGAAACCATTTAAGCAATAAAAAATGGAAAGAACTTGGTGAACTTGCCCACAAAGCAAAATCATCTGTTTTAACATTTGGTATGGAGGACATGGGCAAAATGTTAAAAGAACTCCAATTAAAGACACAACAACTTGAAGATATAGACTCTTATGAAGGGTATGTTGTTGAATTTGAAAAAGCAATGGATATTGCAGAAAAAGAATTGACAGAAGATCTCAATAAAATAAACTAGCTTAAAGGAGCCATTTGGCTCCTTTACTATATAGTAACAAATATTAGGTTATCATTCCCACCCTAAGTATTATTCTCTTACACCACCTCTCCCATTATAATTTTCTTTGATTATTCATTAAGTATTTTTGAAATTACCAATGAAAAACACCACACATCTGGATAATTACATATATTTGCGCGTTTAATATAAAAACCAAAGAAAATATAAGAAGATGAAAGCAACTACAAGCTGGACTAAGGGTTTAACTTCAATAATAACAAACAATAGAGGTCATGAAGTAACTATTGATTTACCCGAAGAAAAAGGAGGTGAAAATCTGGGCGCAACTGCATTTGAACTTTGCTTAATGAGTTATTCGGGCTGTATTAATACAATCTTCAATTTAATTGCCAGTAAAATGAGAATTGATTTTGAAGCATTGGAAGTAGATACAATAGGCTTGCAAAACAATGGAGCACCAACATTCACAGATGTACAAATCGAACTAAGAATTGATTCAGAGGCAAGTGAAGAGAAAATTCAAAAGTGTTTGGAAAAAACTATAAAAGTTTGCCCCGTTGGGGTATTATTTCACCAGGCCGGTGTAAATACAACTTACCAAATTAAGAAATTACAAGAAGCATAAACTGATAAAGTTGTCAGAACTCAAATCCCTTGCTAAAACAAGGGATTTTTTATTTGCTATTTTTTTTATTTGCTATAACACGGATCACTTTAAAAACTTGTGGGGAGCAATGTTTTTTTATAATACTGGCTTTTCGTCCGGTGATACTTAACCGCTTCGTTCCAGCCAATTCCGCCGGACGATTTTCTCACATCTATATTAACCCAGCACTTTGCACTGGGCTATTTTCTTCGACGCTTTCAGCGTCATTCCTTGTTGCCCTGAAGGGGCATTACAGCAATAACCCCGGGTAAACGAATGAAGTGAGAGCAACCCGGGGTAAGGAATGATGAGATAAAAAGGCGCAACAGAAATGTTGATTAAAGTTGTGACTATACATGCGCCGCACATTCCAAATTAATTCTTTACTAATCTCTATGTTAAACTATTTAATGTAAATAGTTTAGTTAAAATTAGAGATAAAAAGGAATCTCGCACAGAAAGTTGAATTGATCCAATAACACTGTGAACATCACAACTTCATTATATGAGAATGATATAATTGTATACAATCATAAAATCCAATATTAGAACGAATATTTAGGATTTAAGGGGAGCACTTTTCAGAAAATGACAAATAAAAAAAAGGATGGAATCCACCCTTTTCTCAAACTTAACCAAACCTATCTCTATGAAAAAAAACTTTGTCTTATTTTGCATTTCTATGTTACAAACATACGCTGATAAAGAGTTAAGAAGCCCAAAGCAACGTTAATAAATGTTAAGAATTTCCGACTAAACTAAAAAGGGAAAATTCAAACATCAAAATAGTGACATTACTCACTATTTTCATATCTTTGACGCCACTTACAAACAGGGTTGTTGATTTGATAAAAACAGATTGTTAGTCACTAAATAGCAGACATTTGAAAAATTTCATTTGTCAAAAAATACGATTACTTTAGCGTGAGAAATTTATATATAATCAATATAGTTTAATTAATCCACAAAAGAACACTTATGGCAAAGTACGTTTATGCATTTGGTGATGGTAAGGCTGATGGTAAAGCCGACATGAAAAACCTACTAGGAGGGAAAGGTGCAAACCTTGCAGAAATGAACCTTATCGGAGTTCCGGTACCTGCAGGATTTACTATTACAACTGAAGTATGTACCGAGTACAACCTAAAAGGTCGAGATGCAGTAGTTGAGATGATAAGACCAGAAGTTGAAGCTGGCATTGCAGCTACAGAAAAAGTAATGAACGCTAAATTTGGTTCAACTGGTGAGGCATTCCCATTGTTGATTTCTGTTCGTTCTGGAGCTCGTGTTTCAATGCCCGGTATGATGAATACTGTATTGAACCTTGGAATGAACGACGACGCTGTTAAAATTATTGCTGAAAAATCTGGCAACGAAAAGTTTGCTTACGATTCATACCGTCGTTTCATTCAAATGTACGGTAATGTAGTAATGGGCGTTGAAGCTGAAGAAGATGAATACGACCCATTTGAGCAAGTTCTAGACCGTATTAAAGATGAGAAAGAATATACGTCGGATGCAGAATTCACTGCCGAAGACCTAAAAGGTATTGTTGAAGAATTTAAAGCTGTTGTTAAAAAAAGTGCAGGTAAAGAATTCCCAACTAATCCATGGGATCAGCTTTGGGGTTCAATTTGTGCTGTATTTGATTCATGGAATACACCTCGTGCAAAACTGTATCGTCAAAAAGAACAAATTCCTGAAGAATGGGGTACTGCTGTAAACGTTCAGGCAATGGTGTATGGTAACATGGGTGACACTTCAGCTACTGGAGTTTGTTTCTCTCGTGATGCTGGTAACGGAGAAGACCTTTTCAATGGTGAATACTTGATTAATGCACAGGGAGAAGACGTAGTAGCAGGAGTTCGCACACCACTCGAAATCACAAAAATCGGCTCTAAGCGTTGGGCAGAGCGTAGTGGTACTTCAGAAGAAGATCGTATTAAAGACTTCCCTTCATTGGAAGAAGCAATGCCAAAACTATATTCAGAACTGGATGCTGTTCAACAAAAATTAGAAGATCACTACAGTGATATGCAAGATATGGAGTTTACTGTACAAGATAGTAAACTGTGGATGCTTCAAACACGTAACGGTAAGCGCACTGGTGCTGCAATGGTTAAAATGGTCGTTGATATGCTGGAAGAAGGTCGTATCGATGAAAAAACAGCAGTATTGCGTTTGGAGCCAAACAAATTAGACGAACTACTTCACCCTGTATTCGATAAAGATGCAATTGCAAAAGCGAACGTACTAAGCAAAGGGCTACCTGCTTCTCCAGGTGCTGCAACAGGTGTGTGTGCGTTTACAGCAGTAAGAGCAGAAGAATTGGCCGCAGAAGGTAAAAAAGTAATTTTGGTTCGTCGTGAGACTTCTCCAGAAGATTTAGCAGGAATGTACGCTGCTGAAGGTATTTTAACTGAACGTGGTGGTATGACTTCTCACGCAGCTGTTGTTGCTCGTGGTATGGGTAAATGTTGCGTTTCTTCAGCAGCAGGTATTTCTGTTTCGCACACTGAGCTTAAAATTAGTGGTGTATCATATAAAGAAGGTGATTTCATTTCGTTAAACGGAACAACAGGCGAAGTTTACGAAGGTAAAGTTGATACAATCACTCCAACACTAGATGGCGACTTCAGCAAGATCATGGATCTAGCTGAGAAAAACACTCATATGTATGTTCGCACTAACGCTGACACTCCAGCTGATGCACAAACAGCTCTCGAATTCGGTGCTAAAGGTATTGGTCTTTGCCGTACAGAGCACATGTTCTTTGAAGGCGACCGTATATGGAAAATGCGTGAAATGATTCTTGCTGAAGATGTTGAAGGCCGTAAAGAAGCGTTAACAAAATTATTACCTATTCAGCGTGAAGATTTCTACGGAATCCTAAAAGCGATGGACGGGTTCGGAGTAACTATCCGTTTATTAGATCCTCCATTACATGAATTTACTCCTAATGATGACGCTTCTCAAAAAGAAATGGCAGAAAAATTAGGTATTGCTGTTGAGATCGTAAAAGAAAAAGTTGAATCATTGCACGAATTCAACCCGATGCTAGGTCACCGTGGATGTCGTTTGGGAAACACTTATCCTGAAATTACTGAAATGCAAGCTCGCGCTATCATTGAAGCTACTTGTGACCTGAAAAAAGAAGGATTTGATCCTAAGCCAGAGATTATGGTTCCACTTATCGGTACAGTTAAAGAGTTTACGCTTCAGGAAGAAATCATCCGCACAACTGCTACAAAAGTTATGGAAGAAAAAGGCATTGAAGTTGAATACATGGTAGGTACTATGATTGAGATTCCTCGTGCGGCTTTAACTGCTGGTGACATTGCTAAAGTTGCTGAATTCTTCTCATTCGGTACTAATGACTTAACTCAAATGACTTTCGGTTATTCTCGTGACGATGCAGGCAGTTTCTTACCAATTTACATTGAGAAAGGTATTCTTAAGCAAGATCCGTTCCTAGCTCTTGACCAAACAGGCGTTGGCCAGTTAGTTGAAATTGCTTGTGAGAGAGGTCGCGCTTCTCGTCCAGAATTGAAGTTAGGCATCTGTGGTGAGCATGGTGGCGAGCCTTCTTCAGTTGAATTCTGTCATAGAGCTGGTTTGGATTACGTTTCTTGTTCTCCATTCCGTATTCCTATTGCAAGATTAGCTGCAGCACAAGCTAACATCCGCGAAAACTAAGTTTTTTAGATACTATAATTAAAGCCGTTTTAGGAAATCCTAAAACGGCTTTTTTATATCTAATCTAAAAAAAGAAGTCAGTTAACTTTCTTTCAATTTTAGGTTCTTAACAATTTTAGAGATTAAATCATTGCGCCGAATTGGCTTTGAAACATAATCATCGCACCCTTCATTAATCGCTCTTTTTCGATCTGACTCTAATGCAAAAGCAGTTTGTGCAATAATAGGGAGTTCGGGGCGAGTTTCCTTAATCTTTCGGGTAGCTTCATAGCCATCCATCACTGGCATCCGAATATCCATCAAAACAATATTAATTTCAGGATGCTCATTGCATAATTTAACAGCATGTAATCCATTACTTGCTCTGATAATATTTGCATTTTTATCTGCTAAAAGTTCTCGTAGAAATATAAAATTATATTGTTCATCTTCAGCTACCAAAATAGTTACACCTTCAAGACTAACGTTATTTCCACTTGTATCTTCCAAAACCAGTAATAGTTTGTTAAATAATGCACCACAATATACTAATCTTGCTTCATTTAACAAGAAGTTCTATTAGCAATGCAGAAAAAATTAATAATCAGCAAAGCGTGATTATTCCTAACCACACTGTTAGTCAAGACAGTTTGAGTTAACTGTATTCCAAAGAAAATTATTATAATGAATTACGTCGTATAAACTCAAAAGGACTTTTAACTCGCTTAAACTTTTTAGTAAGAATCATTTCAGCAGCCATTTTTCCAATTTGGTCATGATTAGTTGATATTGTTGAGATGCCATCACAAAGCAACTCTTTGAATGGAGTATCATTGTATGAAACAATTCCGATGTCTTTACCAGACTTCCATCCTTTTTTCTTAATCACTTTTAGCAATTCATAAAGGTCATTGTCCGATACAATTACATAAACATGATCCTTTAAAATATTCCCATCATTTAATGAATCGATAATCTGAAAATCAAACTTATTAATTTGGCAAAAAATTTGAAACCCACGCGCAATATGTGGAGAGTAAAGTTCATTCTTCGGAAATACCAACTGCAATCGTTCATATTTTCTCAAAAGGCTTAATGCATCTGAAAGAGCCCGTTGAATATCTTTATCATATTCCTGATAAACAACAGGGTAATCTTTTAGCTCAGGTAGATTCCGATCAATTATTAAAACCTTTTCCTTTGGAATACTTTTAATAATATCAGACACATCTAGTTTTTCATCACGGAAATGTGGAAGGATTACAAAATAATCGTAATCGTTAATATTATTCTCAACAATCAACTTAAACTCCTGAACATCATAATTATAAATAAAAACATCGACACTTGCCTTATTGCCTACTGCTTCAACAAACGAAGAATATAAACTTCTTTTATAATTGCTAAGTTTATTAAAGATCAAACATATCTTCAGCTTCTTATCAACATTAATATTTTTGACATAGTATCCTTTCCCACGAACTGACGATAATATTCCTGTTTTTCTTAAAAGCACATATGCCTTTTCAACCGTATCACGAGATAAAAACAACTCTTCGCTTGTTTCATTAATGGATGGGATGCGTTGTCCCTGCTTGAAAATTCCAGATTCGATATCTAAAATAATCATATCAACAACCTGTTTATATTTAGGTACTTCAGATTCATTATCTATCCGGGAATGCTCCATTGTTCAGATTTTGATGACGAAATTAACAAAAATACAGTTAAGCCTATATTCAAAACAAACATAAACCAGTTATTAATTTCTAAATCCGTTTCAACATGAGTAAGCGAAAGTCCATAAGTTGTGCACCTGGAATTTCACTTGCCTTGAGTTTCAAAACACCTTTCCCCTTTTTAAGATAAATCTGGCCTATTTTCATTGGCTTAAAGTCTTTCACATAAGATTCAATCCTGGGAAAACGATCTTCCTCCATCCCTCTCAATGGAGGATTGTGGGCAACTGTTATTTTTGCTGAAAGATTTTCCTCCCCAAAACTTAATTCGAAAGTTGATCCAACATCATCAGCCGGACAGGTATAATAAATCTCCACTTCGAACTTTCCTTCTTCTAAAACTTCAACATCCCAGGTTAGGCTATCGCTAACACTAATCCAGTTAGTATAAAAGGTACAATTCGCATGCCTGCTAGATCGTTTCAGATTACCATGCCCCTTCCCATCACGGGCAGGAATTTGTGTAAGTGGGAAATCCGGATGTCCTATTACGAATCCACGCACATCCTTATCAGGTAACTCTGAAACCACTTCCAATTCCCATTTCCTCTTAGCGTCAATAAACTTCTTATACCGATTGGGGAATTTCGCAGAGATATCATACATCTGTCCTGGATCGTTATCCATATCAAACAGTTGATTTTGATTCCCTAACCGAAACCGTTGACCTCGAACACTTAATTTTCCTTTCCATGCATTAAAAATTAATCGATCTTCCCATGCTACTTCATCATCCATTAATAGAGGCTTTAAGCTCTTACCATCCAACTCTTTCTTTGTCTTAAGTTTAACACCAGCAAGCTCAGCAAGCGTTGGCAATAAATCAATACCCGAAGCAATTTCTGTGATTTTCTTACCTGCTTTCAATGTACCTTCCCACATCATAATCATTGGAGAGCGGACTCCTCCTTCATCCGTTGAACCTTTCTTCCCTTTCATGCCGTCATTCCAGCGATAACTGTTTGGCCCATTATCAGACAAGTAGATAAATATGGTATTTTCGGAAAGTCCCAATTCTTCAGCTTTTGAAAGCAGACGCCCAACATTCCAATCTATATTTTCACACATTGCTAAGGCAGCCCGGGTAAATATGACATCTTCCTTTTTCGCATCCCGATGACGCATCTCAATTTCTTTGTCTTTAAACTTGTCCCACCATTTATCTGGTACCTGCATTGGACTGTGTGGTGTATTGTACGGTAGATAAAGGAAGAAGGGTTGATCCTGATTCTGAGTCATAAATTCCATTCCTTTCTCGGTGAAGTCATCAATCACAAATCCATTGCCTTTTACAATTTCACCATTACGCTCAAGCATCGGACTAAAATAATTCCCCCAATGTCCTGAACAAAAGCCATAATAGTCATCAAATCCTCGCGCATTAGGATGATAAGGAGCCTGCATACCATTGTGCCACTTACCATATGCTGCAGTTTTGTATCCAGCATTTTTAAATATCTCCGCAATTGTTATTTCATCCAAATCTAATCGCTCTCCTCCTGCACTAGTAGAATATACACCTCCACGAACATGATATCTTCCGGTTAATAACTCCGCACGTGTTGGTGAGCAAACAGGACAAACAAAAAAGCGTTCAAAGGTTACTCCTGCTTTTGCCAGCTTGTCAATATTTGGAGTAGAAATATTTGAATTTCCATTAATACTTAAATCGCCCCACCCCTGATCATCAGTGAGAATTAGAACAATATTGGGTTTTTGCTTTGCTAAAATTGAAGTACACACAAGTAATATGCAAAAAAGAAGAAATATCTTATTCATGTTTATTGGGTTTAGTTGGATAAAAATAATCATTTCCCTCTAAAATCGCTCAACTCATCAAAAAGAATAGTATTTATCATGATCCCATTATTTCAAAACCCAATATGATATACATCATAGCTCATCTATAATTACCAGATAGAATAAGATCTAACTTTGAAACAAATCGAAAACTATTGAAAATGAAAAGACTCAAATTATTATTCTTAGTCACTCTTACAAGTCTGTCAGGAGTATTTGCACAAGACCTAACTGCTTATTATGAAGTCGGTAATTCAAATGCAAACATGAATGAAGTAATTGAAACAGTTAAAAATGCTTTGCAGGATGGTGGATTCAATATTATTGGCACGTACAATCCTAAAGAATCTGATGATCTTGCAGTTATATGCTACACAAGAAGTGATCTTGAAAAGATTGCCTTGGATTTCTCAGACCGTGGGGCACTTGCTGCAACCCTTAAAATAGGACTCAAAAAAGATAACGGTGTTATTAAAATCAGCATGCTCAATCCGATTTACTTGTTTTACGCCTACTTTGTGGAAGGAATTAGTAAACATGAGTCTGAACTGCAAAAGATTTCTGATGAAGCTATAAATGCAATGAAAAAGTTAGGTTCGGACATGAAACCTTTTGGAGGTGCATTGAGTAAAAACAAACTTCAGAAATATCATTATAAAATAATGATGCCATACTTCAATAATGCGGAGAAACTAAATGAATTTAGCTCATTTGAAGAAGGTGTTAAGGTGATTAAAAATAACCTTGCGACCAATAAAGGAAACACCCAAAAAGTTTATGAACTAATATACCCTGACAAACAAGTTGCAGTTTTTGGTGTAGCATTATTTAATAAAGAAGATGGCGAAGCTAAATTCCTACCAATAATTGGAGAAGATCAACTTGCAGCAATGCCTTATGAATTAATTCTACAAGGGAAAACTGCTTCAATACTTCCAGGGAGATACAGAATTGCCCTGCATTGGCCAGAGCTAACCATGGGAACGTTTATGAAAATCATGAGTACTCCTGGCTATATTAAGAAAACCATGGAAGGACTTACTGAATAAGAATAAGCAATAAAGAAAAAAGTCCATCTTCCAATATGGAGGATGGACTTTTTTAATATCTCAATATCTGCTACTTTCCTTCTTTTCTTCGCTTTTTAGATGCTTCAATTTTATCAAGATAAGACTTCAGAAACTTATCATTATTCTCATCACTATCACCATACTCAACACGAAGTTCTTCCAACCTTTCATGCAGTTGTTTCTGTACATCAGCGTATGAAGGATCATCATAAATATTCTTCATTTCTGATGGATCTGTTTGCAAGTCATACATTTCCCATTCGTCAATATCATAATAGAAATGCATAAGTTTATAACGCTCTGTTGCCACACCATAATGGCGCTTCACCATGTGTACGGATGGATATTCATAGTAAGTATAATAAACAGCATCTCGCCATTCTCCCGATTCACCACTAACTAATTTTCTAAATGATTTTCCTTGTATTTCTGCTGGAATATCAATACCTGCATAATCTAAAAATGTAGGAGCAAAATCTAAATTCTGTACTAGTTTCCCAATTTTTGTTCCGGGCTTAATTTCTTTTGGATAACGGACTAACAAAGGCGTACGAAATGATTCTTCATACATAAAACGCTTGTCAAACCAACCATGTTCTCCCAGGTAAAATCCTTGGTCTGAAGTATAAACTACAATCGTATTTTCAGCCAATCCAGCTTCTTCTAAATAATCCAATACCTCTCCCACTCCATCATCAACAGACTTAATGGTACGCAAATAATCTTTGATATAACGATTGTATTTCCATTTCCCCAGATCTTCGCCTTCAAGCTTTGCGGCTTTCATAGCATCATTTTTAGGGGTATATGCTGCCAACCAATCGGCTTTCTGCTTTTCATTAAAACGCTTAAGATCATTCTGGAATCTTGTTGGATTACCATCAGGATCAATCACCATTTTAAAATCATGACCCCACTGAGCATGTCCGTCTACTTCCATTTCCTGTGTTCGGGCAGCAGTACCCCTACCTTCATAATCATCAAAATAATTTGCTGGTGGAACAAATGTAGTATCGTCGTACAAAGTCAAATATTTTGGTGCAGGTTTCCAGTTCCTATGCGGAGCTTTTTGGTGATAAAGCGCACAAAATGGTTTATTCGGATCGCGCTTTGTTTTCAACCAATCTAACATGGTTTCTGTAATAATATCTGTACAATACCCTTCAAAACGTTTCCGCTCACCATTTATCAAAAAATCAGGATTGTAGTAATTCCCCTGTCCTGGCAATACCATTGAAAAATCAAATCCTTGCGGAAGTCCGTTTAAGTGAATTTTACCAATCATTGCCGTTTGGTAACCATTTGCCTGCAATAACTTTGGGAAGTTATCCTGATCCCAATTAAATGGTTGCATATTATCAACCTTCCCGTTAATAAAACTATGCTTTCCGGTTAACAACACTGCACGAGATGGGGCACAAATGGAGTTGGTTACACAGGCACGGGTAAAAATTGCACCTTCATCAGCAAGTCTATCAATGTTTGGTGTTTTATTCAGTCCATGACCATATGCACTTACCGCCTGATAGGCATGATCATCACTCATGATGAAAAGAATATTTGGCTTTTGAACCTCTTTTTTAGAGACTTGTTGGTTACATGAGATTAATCCCAAAGCAACAACAGCTAATAAATAAAATGATTTGAATAAGTTGAGAGTCATTGATATTAAGTTATTGGTTTATAAATGATGAGTCACAAATATAATGAACTAACTAACAGCTTAAACATTTTCAACTTTAACTTTAGGTATAAATTTGGAAGTGAACAAAACAAATCCCCTTACAGAAGTGTTATTTTGAATGATTTTGAACAAGTAAATCTTGTTTGAAAAATTGACAGAAAGAATTGAAATCAAAATCATATTGATGTATTTGGAGAAAATTGATCTATTGACTACAACTGATAAACAAACCACAGAGGCGTTAAACGATTATTACCTGGCATTTTTAAGTCGACAATTAAGTGTTTTGGGTCGCCGCGAAGTCCATAATGGACGAGCACATTTTGGAATTTTTGGAGATGGAAAAGAATTGGCTCAAATTGCCTATGCTAAAAACTTCAAAAAAGGCGACTGGCGCTCGGGCTATTATCGTGACCAAACATTTATGCTTGCACTTGGCTTGCTCAGTCCAGAAGAGTTTTTTGCAATGATTTATGGGGACACAGATGGGAATTACAACCCTTCAACAGGTGGACGAAATTTCAATAATCACTTTAGCACACAAAATATAACAGAAGACGGTGAAATAAAAGACCTGTCTGAGCAATTTAATTCGGCCTCTGACATTTCTCCAACAGCTGGACAAATGCCTCGTTTACTGGGATTGGCTCAAGCTACCAAAATAATAAGGCAGCGACCTGATTTAAAAAAGCACCTCAAAAATAATGTAAATGGAAATGAAGTCGCTTTTGGTTCTATAGGTGATGCCAGCACAACGGAAGGTATGTTTTTCGAAACCATTAATGCAGCATCTGTTATGCAGGTACCACTAGCTGTTGCTGTTTATGATGACGGTTTTGGGATAAGCGTTCCTATTGAATTGCAAACTACCAAATCAAGTATATCAAAAGCGTTGGCAGGGTTTCAAAAAGAAAAAAACACCAATGGTATTTCCATATATAACTGCAAAGGCTGGGACTACCCAAACTTAATGAAAACATTCTCTAAAGGAATTGATCATTGCAGAAAAACCCACACTCCAGTTCTTTTTCACATTCAGGAAGTGACACAACCAACCGGACATTCTACATCTGGATCTCACGAGCGTTATAAATCGAAGGAAAGACTTGAGTGGGAAAATGAATTCGATTGTTTAAGTCAGTTTAAGAACTGGCTTCTTGAATCTGGCAACGCAGATATTGAAACACTAACAAGTATCGAGAAACAAGCTAAAAAGGATGCCAAAGAAGCACGAGACAAGGCATGGAATAATTTCATTGATGGCTACTCAAAAGAAACACGTGAGCTTAAAATAATTATTGAGGACATCAGAACCACTTCAAAGAGTTCTGTTGATCATTCTTCTGAATTGGAAAATATCCGAAAGAAAATCTTTCCGACAAGAAGATCATTATTAAGTTTAGCTAAACGCATATCTTTTGAACTGCATGAAAATATCTCCTTAAAAAAGGAGCAAACTGAACTACAAGATTGGATCAAACAATTTGAGAAAAAAAGTAATGACTTTTATAGCAGGAAACTTCACCGCGAAGGGAAAGATTCGGCATTAAATGTTCGTGAAATAAAACCAAAATATAATTTAGATTCAGAAGAACTTAATGGATCAGAAATTATCAACCGTAACTTTGATGTATTATTTGACAAGTACCCTAATCTGGTAACTTTTGGCGAAGATACCGGTAAACTTGGTGGTGTAAACCAAGGCATGAAAGGTATGCAGGAAAAGTATGGAATTGAACGAGTTTCGGACACCGGCATTCGTGAGGCTACAATTATAGGTCAGGGAATAGGTCTAGCACTGCGTGGATTTCGACCAATAGCGGAAATTCAATACCTTGACTATCTTAATTATGCGCAATCTACTTTAAGCGATGATCTGGCCAGCATGCAATATCGCTCCCTGGGTAAACAAGCTGCACCAGTCATTATCCGTACACGTGGTCATCAACTTCAAGGTATGTGGCATGCCGGCTCACCAATGCAATTATTACTGGGATCACTTCGGGGTATATACCTTTGCGTACCCAGAGATATGACTCAAGCCGCTGGTTTTTATAATACACTTCTTGAAGCCAATGACCCGGCCTTGGTAATAGAGCCACTCAAAGGCTACAATGTAAAAGAAAAGCTTCCTGTAAATATTGGCGAATTTAAAGTGCCACTTGGTGTTCCTGAGATCATGACACAGGGCACCGATATTACCTTGGTTACTTACGGCTGGAATGTGCATCACGCCATTAAGACTGTAGAATTATTACAAACAAAGAACATATCTGCTGAAGTTATAGATGTGCAAACATTGATGCCATTTGATATCAGCCATCTCATTCTGGAATCAATTAAGAAGACGAATAAAGTTCTTTTTATTGATGAAGATGTACCAGGTGGAGGAACGGCCTACATGATGCAGAAAGTTATTGAAGAACAGCAAGCTTTTAATTATTTAGATACTGCTCCAGGAATACTCTCAGCGAATGAGCATCGACCAGCCTATGGTATTGATGGTGAATACTTCTCAAAGCCCAATGTTGAACGCATCTTTGAAAAGGTGTACCAGATGATGCATGAGGTTGATGCAAAGAAATATCCACGGCTATTTTAGGGCAGTAAAACACAGTTTATTGAATAGACCCGGGCAGTGAATCCACACGTCCATGGCCTTTACGGACAAGGAAATTATAAGCGCGGACTAGTCCATGGTATTCGTGGACTACTCCATGATCATCGTGGACAAGGTAATAAGTCCCGTGGACATGTCCACGAAGCCTGTGGACTGTTCCATCATATTCGCGGACAAGTCCATGATATCCGCGGACAACTCCATGGTGTTCGTGGACTACCCCATGATCATCGTGGACAAGGTAATAAGTCCCGTGGGCAAGTCCATGAAGCCTGTGGACTTGTCCATGGTTTGCATGGACGAAGAGAAAAAGCACCTGAAAGACCTATAGATAAAGGGATTTCAGCATAGCTTTGCTTCCCCAAACGCAGAACAGATTATTGAAACCGTTTACGAAATGATGCACGAAGTGGATATTAAAAAATATTCATTACTTTATTAGAAAGAGAATTTTTAGCATCATCAAGGCAAGTAGTCAAATGGTAATAAATCAGCTACTCTGGAAACAGCAATATCATATCGCCAATATAGTGATGTAGGCTCGAAATAACCATTCTTTTCAATTCTTGTAAACCATTCTGAAGGAATAATTTGTGACGATTGATTTTTACGTAAATATTTAATCTTTACGGTATCTTCCAACACCATGTATCGTTGATCATTTGCAACATAACGGATATCACTAACATTCAATGGATTATACTTCATGTCGAAAATATAAAATCCTTGCGAAGCGATATAGCCATTCCAAAGTGATCTTACAAAATGCATTCGAGAACCTTTATAGGTTCGTTTTCTTTTTCTTAAAACCTTCGACTTTTCTCTTTTGTGACAAGGTAATTCTTCAAAAACATAATTTCCTTGATAGCAAGTTTTCAACTCATTCATTACGAACTTATCCAGAATATATGTTATACTGTATCCTAATGCACTATTTAAAATTTCTATAGGTTTATCCGATGATGCTTTCAACGTTTTTGTTTCTGAGTAATATCTTAGGTCAATATCTTCTTGATTAAGAATTGAGCATTCTTCTGCATTAGAACCTTTCCCTAAAAACTCTTCTTTAAATATTCTAATTTTCTTCTTATTAGACCATTTATCAGGAGTTACTTCTACTTCGCCAATCTTGAATGTTTTCGGGTGGAGTTCAATTCTTAAAGCATTTGAGACATAATCATTTTCAACTCGAATTGTCTGATAACCAATTACACTTACAATTAAAGGTAAATTCTCATATCCATTTGTCTTAAATGAAAATGAACCATTTAAGTTGGAAGTAGTTCCATAGGAGGTTCCATAAATAAATACATGTGCATATGGTATTGGTTCTTTTGATTCTATATCGACTAAAGTCCCCGTACAAGCCTGAGCAAATAATAAATAAGGAGCAATTATAACAATCGAACAAATTATCAATAATTTCATAAGGCAAATAATTTGATTAATGGCTATTCCTCTATTTTACAAAAAACATGCCACAATAGGAAAATATAGGGCACAAAAAAACCGGCCATAAATGACCGGTTTTATATATTGAGGTATTGGGTTTACTTCATACTCAGTGACAGTGCTACTTCTTTAACAATCTCATCACTTACATAAACCATTTGAGGCCTATTACCTGAATCCCAGGTGTCAGAACCAACAACGATTGTACCTGCAACATAGTAGTTGCCAGTTTCTAAACCGGTAAATGAAAAGTTACCAGTATTATCAGTTGTTGTTTCTTCTACTAACTGAGTAGCTTCAGAGTATAATTTAACCGTGATTCCGGAAACGACGTTACCACCATCTGCACTTGCAGTACCAATAATAGTACCATCATTTGACTTGCTACAAGCAACAGCAGCAAACAAAATCAAGCATATATAAATTATTCTTTTCATAATATCTTTGTTTTATTTTTTTGATTTATCGTTTACTCTAAAACATTTTTCCACTTCTCAGTACGACCAGTTAACCAAACAGGAAGATTAACATCATTGTGCACGCTAATCTTAGCCCAGTTCTCAGGATCTGATGCCTGAATTCCACCAGGATAAGACATTCTTTCTTTCCATTCGAATGTGTCAAAAGGAGTAGCAGGATTAGTACCTAGATACTTAATTAAACGACGAGCTGCAGTATAAGGAGTTTCCCAGTTAAATAGGTTATAATGTAGTTGCAATTGATTGAAAATTGCTTGTACTTTTTCCTGATCTGACATTGCATCGAAATTCTGAGCTTCAGTTTCAGCATAAGCTGCTGCATCATATTCCATTTCTGGTCTGTCTCTATCAATTCTAGAGTCATCCATATAACTTGGATATGCAGGAACTGTTTGTCTTGAATATTGATTTCCAGCATTAATATTGTACCAATATGTACAAGATAACTCAACAGCATTTTTATAATGCTCACGTGCTGTACCATTCAATGTTCCAAATCCTCTTACTCCAGCTTCAGCTAATGAAAGCTCAGTTTCAACTGCATGAAGAGTAGGGAATCTAATATCAAAGTTGAAAAGTGGACGAACATTATGCTCAGAAACCATATTTGCGTCAACACCATTAAACCAATCAGTATCGACAAAGTTAGCTACATATGAATGGAATTTATCACGCAAGAAAGCTTCACGTAAAGTAAGATCAGCTTTGGTCTCATCGTTCAAATTAATTGTATGTTCATCATTTTTACCAAATGTAATAGAGTGAACACTGATATCTGTTAAGATAGGATCGTCGATATAATATCCACGCATGATTTTGCTGAAATAACTGTTAGGATCAGTTCCATGGTCCCATTGAATTTGTGAACCAAAGTAATGACCTCTAATATTCGCTGAATAAAGGTAAGTAATCCTTGGATCAACAGTACCATCTAATAATCCTTCAGCAACATTATCACCATCAAAATAATAAAGTGTTTCGCCATTAACTACTACACTTTTTTCATCAGGAACACAATGCATAACTTCGTGTAAGAACTTCGCATTTGCATGCTGAGTCCAGCTAACTTCACGGAAAGCACGTGTAATACCTAATTCTCTTTGAATACGATATGGTTCAACAATTGCAATATCAGCCAAACCTGCAACATCATCATACTCATCAAACAAAGGTTTTCCGTTTAATTCAGAAATAACAGTTTGTGTTACGTCAGGAGTTACCTCACTAACATTCATAGCACATCTTAAACGAAGAGAATTGATATATTTTCTCCATTGTAGAAGATCACCATTAAAGATAACATCCTGATTCGTTAACAATGTTTGTTCACTATCAGTCAAAGTTAATCCAGCAATATACTCATCAGAAGCTTTTAGTTCTTCAATCAATTTAGGATAAATCTCTTTTTGTCCAAGGTAAACTGCTCTGTCTCCCTCAAGAGCACCTGCAGAACCTGTTTCAAAATAAGGTACTTCATCATACAGGTCAATCGCTCTTTGATAACCATAAGCTTTCAATACATGCAATAACTTCATAAACAAGTCATCCATTGTAGAAGCCTCGCCTTCAGGAATTTTATTGTATTCTTTTTGTCCCCAAAGTACCTGCTTAATCCAATCACTGTTAATCTTGTTAAAAACAGAAGTATTAAAAGCATTTGTTCCCCAGTCATGCTCTACATCTCTAAGAGTGTAAGATAATCCATAAGGACTATGAGCATAGAATAACTGAATTCCATTTCCCATAATACGGTTACCACTACGTAATAGGTGGTATTGGCTTCCATAATCTCCCCTTAGGAAGAAGCCACGTGTACATTGAGCGGTAAAGTATCCAGCGATAATACTTACCCCAGCATTATCAGCTTGTTCTTTGGAGAATCCATCTGGATTCTGGTATAATCTTTCTAACTCATCCTGACATGAGACTGATGAAAATAACACCAGGATAGCAAGAGTTGAAATTTTAATTATATTTTTCATTTGTAAGCTTTTTAAAAATTATAATTTGATTTTTATAGCCATACCAACTGAACGTTGTGATGGGAGTGCAGTAGTACCGTAGCTACTATTATTCCACCCTGTTCCATTAGAAGATTCTGGGATCGAATTCGGAGCATCTTTGTACAAATAAGCTACGTTATTTGCAAAAACTGATAAAGTAAGACCATTCAACCCAAACTTACGAGTTAGTGACTGAGGAATAGTATAGTCAAGTGCAATGTTACGCAATGCTACATAATCACTTTTGAAAAGTCTATCTTCCGGGAAGAAACCATTTGAGAAATAAGAATCTCCATAGTAGTCTTCAGCAGAAACAACTTTTGTATTCACATCACCATTAGGTAGTACACCATCAAGAACTACTCCATCATAGAATGTAGCACCACCTGAAGGAGAAGCACCCAATACTTTTTCATTACTATCACTTAAATGATATGCCTTACCACCACTAGCTTCATCTCTGTATTTAAGAGTTTCATCCAATACACCAGCAGCCATCATATAAGTTTCTCCTTCTGAGACAAAGAATGCACCAAAAGAGTAATCTAAATTGGCAACCAATCTAAGGTTTTTGTATGCGAATGAAGTAAATAGACCACCTGTTACATCAGGTAATAATTTACCTACCATTTTACTACTAGTAGATGCATAATTGTATGAAGCACCATTATTCGCAACAACTTTTTGACCATTCTTCGGATCGTTAGGATCTGATGGATTGATATAGTGCTGCCATCCTTTTTGCTGATAAATTAAACCATATTCACCACCTACTTCGGCAACAACATTCATACCGTTAAAACCATATAAAGAAAGTGAAGTAAGTTCTCCATCAAGTTTTTTAACCTGAGTTTTACTTGAAGCAAATGTAATGTCAACAGTCCATTTAAAATCTCTGGAGTCAATTGGTTTTGTTTTCAAAGCCAATTCCCAACCAGTATTTGCAACATCACCAGCGTTCATACGGATAGAAGAAACACCGAATCCCGGAGGAGCTGCAACAGCCATAATTTGGTCATATGTATTTGAAGTGTAGAATGAGAAGTCAACACCAATACGTTGATTCTTGAATAAGTATGCTTCCATACCTAGTTCAAATTCACGTTTCTTTTCTGGCTTCAAGTTTGGACGGAAATTTTCATCCATTGGAGGCAAGTGACTCGGAGGTGAAAGAATATAACCAGCACCTGATTGAGAAACACCAAAGTTAACATTACTGAAGTAACGTGATCCCGGACGACCTACATCTGCCCATGACGCTCTTAATTTAGCAAATTCAATAATTTCAGGTAATTCCAGACTTGATGTTGCAATCCACGTAGCACTTACACCTGGATAGAAGTAGCTGTTATTATCTGGAGGCAAAATAGAAGACCAGTCATTTCTTGCTTGTGCTTCAACATATATTTGGTCTTTCCAAGCAACCTGAGCAGAACCAAGTAAACTGTATAGAATATCTTCACCATTACCATAACTATATTGAGGTTGTACACCTGAAGGTAAGTTAGAGAATGAGAAATAGTTTGGAATAACCATTCCACCTAATACTTCAGCTCCTTTACTATCTTCGTAATTGTGACGAATAGCACCACCAACGAAACCTGAGAAATTGAAATCATTAACATCAGTATCAAAGTTAACCATACCTTGACCGTATGTTTTACGAATTTGTCTTGATACATCTCTATAAACAGCACCACTGTTAGGTCCAATTAATGAAGGATCACGTAGTTTACCTCTATAGATTGATCTTAGACTAGTATTATCAAGACCACCCATTACAGTTACTCCAAAAACTTCATTCAGTTTTAAATCGATAGTTAATGATTGGATATTGTGAATCCTATCATTAATAGATTCATCCTGACTCCAATCCCAAAGAGAACCAACAACACTGCTTCGTCCATTTGAGAAGAACTCCTTCATATTTGGATTCGAAAAGAAATTGTAACCATCATCAGTTACCAGGTATTGTCTAATCAAATCAACATCAATATCAGCACTATAAGCACCTAAACTTGAACGTGCACCCTGTGCATCAAAAGAACCGGCAAAAGCTGGGTTTTGATTTTTAGATACATAGTAGTTACCAGTATACTTTACTGTAAGATTATCAGTAATATTATAAGAAGTATTGATACTGAACGTATTTTTATCAAACTCTCCACCTGGAGTGGTTGGAGTCAATTGCATATTCGTGTAAGAAAATCTCATTGATCCCTTATCACTACTAGAACTCAATGCAATGTTTGAAGTTGTTTGACTACCTGTTTGGAACAACTGGTCGTATATGCTTGTGCCATTAGGAGCCCAAGGTTTTGAACTTCCATCCCACCATTTCAACTGAACACTAGGATCAAATTTAGGACCAAAAGCACTACCACTATCATCCAATGTTCTTACACCATTATCATCAAGTAAATATCCTTGATCATCAGTTTCTGTTGAACTTGGACTTCTACCAGTACCATATTGATCTTGTAGATCTGGCATAAATGCAATATTATCCCAAGTTGTTGTGAAAGACGCAGAAACACCTAAGCCTTGCCCTTTAGTACCACTTTTAGTAGTAATCAAGATTACACCGTTTGCACCTTCACTACCGTAAAGTACAGAAGCTTTTGCACCTTTAAGGATTTCGAAAGAAGCGATATCGTCCGGGTTAATATCATTAATACCAGTACCATTATCACGTCCTGCTCTACTGTTATAACTCATTGATGTGTTTTCATCATGAATTGGAACACCATCAACAACAATCAAAGGACGAGTTGTTGAATTAGCATCAAATGAAACAGCATTACGAATATTAATTTTCATACCCCCTGTTGGACCACCAGCAGTTGCTGCTACCTGTACACCTGCAGCACTACCATATAATGATTGCAATGCATTTGAAGGAGTACCACTGGCAAGAATCCTATCAGTGCTTACTTTTGAAACTGAATAACCAAGAGCCTTAGCTGATTTTTTAATACCAAGTGCAGTTACCACAACCTCATCAACACCAATAGCATCTTCTTCCAAAACAATGTTAATAGAAGATTGTCCGCCAACAGGAACTTCTTGAGTTTTCATTCCAACAAAAGAATATACCAATGTAGAATTTGCAGGAATATTTCCAAGAGTATAATTACCATCAAAATCAGTAATAGTTCCTCGTGTAGTTCCTCTAATTACAATAGAAACTCCAGGAAGTGGTTCACCTGATCTATCAGTAACATTTCCGTTTACTTTATCAACTTGCTGCATTCCAAATGCAGTAAAATTGTTTTTGTCAGAAAATAATGCAACCTGACGACCTACAATTTTATAGTTGATATTAGTATCAACAAAAACATTATCAAGAACTTCATCGATACGAGAATTTTGAAAATCTGTATCAATTCGTTTGTCCATATCAAGTTTCTCAGTGTAGAAAAATCTGAATTCACTTTGATCCTCGATTTGTTCTAACACTTGCTCAATAGTTGAGTTTTGTGTCTGAAGCGATAATTTTGCAGTCTGCGAATATGTGCCTGTAGAGTATGCAGACAATACCGAAATGCAAATAATAAAGATGCTCAACTTCATAATTGTTAAAAATTTACACAAAAAAGTATGTAAACTACCTCTTTGTAATTCGTTTTTTTTCATAATTTTGAATGATTAATAATGAATAATTTTGAAAGAAGTTATTTATGCAAGTGAGGAAGGAGCCAACTTTCTCACTTGTTTCGCCCTTTTTCAAGAGCTTTCCTTTTAAAAAATCTTATAGTCCTCTATCCATAGGCAACTAATAGTTAAAGTTTTATTTAAGTTTTAGTATTATTTGTCTCTTGTCTTTGTCGTAAGTATAAATGATTGAATTAGTAATTTCCATTAAACGTAGAATTTCACTAATCCCCTCAAATTGAAAAGTTCCCGTAATTCGAATATCTTTAATAGCTTCATCTCCCATTACAATATCCAAATTATACCAGCGCTCAATTCTCGACAGTGCCTCGCTAAATGGTTCATTATCAAAAACCAATAAATTATCTTTCCAGGCAGTGCACAAATATGTATTTACATTACGTTTATTAATCACTCCGGTTTCAGCTGTAATAATCACCTGTTCCCCAGGACTCAAAACAGCACCATCACCTCTTATTGTCTCAATAGCTACTTCCCCACGTACCAATGTAATAGTAGCCACTTCTCCGTCATATGCAGAAACATCAAATGCAGTTCCCAATACATTCACGTTGAAATTTTCAGTTTCAATCTCAAAAGGAGTATCATTCTTTTTAACATCGAAATATGCTTCACCTGTTAATTTAACAGATCTTGATTTACTTGAAAATTCATCAGGAAATGAAAGTGTAGAGCCAGCATTCAACCATACTTTAGAACCATCAGGTAAATGAAAACTTGTACGAGATGCCATTGGAGAAAATACAGTTTGCATCCGTATCTCTTTTGAGAGATTTTCAAATGCGAGATAAGCCAGAGCCATACAAAGAGGTAAAATCAAAATTGCAGCTATACGAGAAAAATGAGTGAATAAGCTAACAGTTTTAACTTTTTCCTTTTTATTTATTTGATAGTGGATTCCGTGTAGTGTATTGGTAAGGTTTGGTAGTTCACCGTCCCCGGTAGTTTTTTCCCAGTGACCTTTCATCTGCTTGTTAAGCTGTCCTCTTAGACTAGGAGAAAGCATCAAATCAATAGCAGAACTAAAGTCCGCATCGCTGCATTGATTATCTATGTATCTATTGAAAAAATCGCTCATATTCCTACTCTTATATTGGGTACAACGCACAAGACAATATAAACCCCTGCTCCTCTTTCGATTTTTTTTTAAAATTCTGAAAAATCTCAAAGAATAACAATGTTATAGATCATAAATCAACTTTTTCTATATTTGTCATGTTAATAAAAGCATAGGATGAATAGAGCCGAGGAAAGAACACTTATAAAGCAGTTTAAATCAGACGATAAAACTGCAATTAATAAATTGTATGAAATTTTCAGCGGTAAACTTTACAATTTTGCTTTTTCATATTTAAAGACAGAAGCGGACTCGCTTGATGTTGTTCAAAATGTTTTTATCAATGTATGGGACAAACGCCAAAACATTAAAAACGACACAAACCTGGAGGCCTATTTATTTACCATTACCAAAAACTCTGTAATATCCATATTCAGAAAAAAAGCGCAAGAAAAAAATTATCTGGAGCATCTTCGGAATACTGTTGTTTTATCTCAAGACGATACCGAAGATCAATATGATTATGAAGTGCTTTATAGCAAAATACAGGAATTAATTGAAGAACTTCCTGAGCAAAGAAAACGTATTTTCAAACTGAGTAAAGAAAAAGGACTTAGCAACAAGGACATTGCTGAAGAATTAAAAATTTCAGTAAAAACTGTTGAAGACCACAAATCAAAAGCAAAACGATTCATTAAAACCAAACTTAAGGAATCTGGCTTTGTGGCTTTGTTGTTTTTTGAAATGTTTGTTTAGGTTTTGAAAAAAGGTGTGCCAAATAAATGACACACCCTTCGATTATTCTTTTTGAAAATCTCTAGTTGCACAACAAAATCACGTTGCCTTCTGACTCCTTTTCAGATTTAATTTGCTTCATATAATTACCCCATAGCAGACTTGAATAATCCCATTGGTCATTTATTAATAAAATGTTTTCACCATCAATTTTATCAAAACGACAAGCCTGTTTTCCATCGTTTAATACCCGAATATTACTTGATTGAGTTGCCAGTTGATAGCTGAATATATTTTCTTTCAGTGATCGAACGATATTTGCATATGGAAGTTCAACATCTAAGCCGTGATAATAATAGCCTTTTGTATCCAATTCCCAGTTGTGATTTAAGGGTTCGCGATACTTCATTGGCGGTTTGTTATTCAGGTCTACAATCCCTTGAGAACTTCCTATATCTCCTTCAGGGTAAGCAGTAAAATAAGATTCTCGATTCCAAGCCAGCTGGTTAAATTGATTCCCAGCAATGAACTTTATTCCTGATTCCTGAACTCCTTTTCCTTCAGGAATTTCAGTCAGTTTATAATTAACTAAAAGCACTCCTTCTTCATCAATTTGAATGTGGAAAGATGTAGAGATACTGTCATATGTCCCTTCGGTATAGATGTTTAGAATTCCATCTTCAATCTCATGACTAAGTTTACTACTCTTCCAGTTGGTAGCATAATCGTCCATTTCAATGGTTGAATACTGAACACGTTTTCCCTGAATTTTCAAGTTCACATGAGGTCCTGATTTTAATAAAGTATCAGTTCCTGATATCAAATTCTGCAATAATCCGCTTTGCTTATTTAACTCAACTGTAAAGTTTTTACCTGAAAATGTGACACTATTATTTAGCTCTTCCATCTTAATATTGCCTGACGAAACCGATGGTAATTCAATCTTTTTTGCACCTAATTGAATGTTGTATTCATCCACTAGAGACGTATCGTTTTGGAAGAATTGAATGTTTAATTTTGTATCGCAATCCCAGTTATTTGCAGGAATAATAAGCTCACCATAATTGTGCGGTTCAATATTGGTATTTCTTATTTCTCCAGATTGATTACCATATTTCCAAAGAATCTTCAATTCAGAAAAGTTGGTATGATCAAACCTATTTTGAACTGGTAGGATAATTTCTTCACCTGATTTGAAATTATCATCCTCTTTTTTCAGAATTTTAGTTGGAGAATAAGCTTTCTTAGTTGTCCAGAATTCCGGTTTTTTTCTCCTCCATGTATCAATAATTCCCCATTCCCCATAACCTACACAAGGACCCAAATATGTTGATGGAATAACATTCTTATCAAGTATTCCCCACCATTCATTAAAGCCTTCAAGCTCTTCTGGAAGCATAAAAGTTTCATCAAGCATACACCAAATAGCTCCACCTAAGCCGCCATCAGAGTTAAAAACGTTCGTCCACATGCTGTCGAGGCTTTGCCCCCAGAAGTTTCGAACATTGGGATCATATTGTAATGTCGGATTATTATAACACGCAACATGCGCCCACTCATCATAAAGCATTGGCATTTCTTCGTAGCCAAACTTGTTCGACTTAATTCCGTATTGTTCCAGATTGCCCTGCCAATCCGGATAGTGCATACTGGCAATCTCAAAAATTTGCAAGCTGTCTGGCACTTGTCCGGGATAACTATAAATTACCGGACGGCTTGTGTCATTAGCTTTCACCCACTTGTACGATTCAACAAAATTATTTCCAAAGGAATTCTCGTTGCCAATTGACCAAATAATAATGCTTGGATGATTTCGATGATTTTGAACCATTTCTTCCAGTTGAGAAAGATACCTGCCTGTAAATTCAGGATCGGTTTGTGATGCACCACTTGCTTTATATGCTTCAGTACGGTGAGAACCTACAAAACATACTGCAGTTTCATCTTCTACGTAAATTCCATATTCATCACAATAATCCAGAAACTTCTCAGACGGTGGATAGTGTGAAGTCCGAATAAAGTTCATGTTACATTCTTTGGCCAGCAGAACATCTTTCAGATCATATTCAGCAGTGGTCATTCTCCCCAAAGTTGGGTGAATATCGTGGCGGCAAGCTCCTCTTAGTTTTACTGATTTTCCGTTTACCAATAGTTTGTTACCATCAACCACTACTTCACGAAAACCAATCTTTTCAGAGGTTTTCAAAATCTCTTTCCCATCTTCCATTAGAGAAGTAACAACGGTGTACAAATTAGGGTGTTCAGCATCCCACTTTAAAGGATTTTTTACGTTGAGAGTAAGTTCACCCAATTGTCCAGGTTCTGACTCATTAAGCTTGCCAGCCAATTTATTCTGTGCATCAAATAATTCTACTTTTATTTCTGATGCGGAATTGGTACTTAGCTTATAATTTATTTTCAATTCTGTATCCTGATAATTGTCGTCGAGCAATGTCTCAAAGTGCAATTTCTGAAAATGAGTTTTTGGTAAAGCAGTTAAAACTATATCGCGTAAAATCCCGCCAATTTGATGTTTGGCATAACCGCTTCCATACGAGACATCATCTGCACGATCAACAATTTCAACAGTCAAAATTGCATTCTCACCTGCTTTTATAAAGCTGCTTATATCACAAGTCCATTTTGTAAAACCACCATAGTGTTCTCGTACAAACTGACCGTTTACCCAAACCCGGGCATAACTGTATACCCCGTAAAAGTTAAGTTGAATTTCTTTGCCTTCGAAATCTTTAGGAATCGCAAACTCCTTTTTATAAACGTAAGGCTGATCATGCTTAATCGCAAAGCCCTGCATTTGACATTCGCCGGGAACTTCAATGTTATCCCAGGCAGAAAAATCAACATCAGACTTCCAGAATTTATCTGGTGGAGTCATGTTGAATTTCCAACTGCCGTTTAAACTTATTACCGGATCTTGAACTCCGCTAACCTCTGTATTGACTGTAAGTTTTGCCTCTGAGCATGAGAAACAGAGCACTCCTAGAATGAGAGCAATTTGAAAGAATTTTGTTGACATAGTAATCGTGTTTTTGGTTATCATCTAAAGCTCACACACCAATCAATAGATTGATTGGTTTTAGCATCGATAATTAGTTTTATCAGGTTCTTATCGGTTTTTTCAATTTTACATTTTCCATCAGATGTTTTTGCCATTTTTGAATTGTATCCATTAGTCGCAATTACAATGACATATTGATCATTCCCAACAACTTTAGAAGTCCCGGTAAGTTTCTTCTTTTTACTATTCCATTTGCAATCGCTTAAATCCAACATGCCCTGCATAATGTGTCTGTTTGTTGAGATTACCTGTGGATTAGATTGTACTTTTCTGATGGATAGCATTCTGGCTTCATCAGGACGAAGGGTTTGTTTTAATTCTCCGGTTCCATTCAGTTTCCCGGCAAATTCATCATTCCAAAAATCATATGCATAATACTCTTCTTCAGGATTTAAACCCAATTTCCCATCTGCCTGTTCTCCTGAAAGAGCAACTTTAATCTCAAATTTATTGTCCGAATCAGTATTGTAAAGAGTTAGTTGATGCCAGTCATCGTTAACCTGAAAATCATAAATTTCTGGAATCTCATTTACAAATGCATCAATAGGTCGGGCACTTTGAGGCTTTGAATGAAATGGATAAATCCGAGACAGATCATGAATCGTTTCTTTGCTCATTGCACCAAAACTTACACCCAGCAATAACCTACCAGTTGTAACATATGACATGGTTAGTATTTTTCGGAGTTCATCTTTACTTTCAGTTAGTAAGTTTTTAGCATCAGCATCATAACTTATAACCACCCGATTTTTATACCACCTCAATCCACTTTTTGTTACTGAACCAGGTGTGAGTTTATCGTTATCCCACATTGTACGCTGAGAATCTACCAACCCAAGTGATACGTCGCTGGGGTATTCAATATTTCGCTCATGCACCCAGGAGACTTTCCCTAATCCCTGTTTTGCAAGTTGGTACATTCTACGGTAATTCGCAGTGGCTGTTATTGTAGTATCATCCATTCCGCCTTTATCAGCCCAACCACTCCATGGATAATCGTACATCAATCCGGCGATCTTCGATTTCCCCATTCCTGAGTAAACCTCTTTCATGTGTTTTGAAAAATTAATATCCGTATAATCGTGTCCATAATATTTCCGATTTCTCGCTTCACATGGAGGATGAATTGCAACATGCATTTCCGGTTTAATTTCTTCTGTTGAGAATGGATCATCTCTTCTTGCATAACTTTTATTGAATAACATTTGGTCTGGATGTTGGGCTGCGTAATCTTCGCTACGCCAATTGCTTTGAAAGTATAATAATGGAAGTCCTCCCAATGAAGTTACAGCTTTTCCTAATTTCGCCAGTGTTTCGTACGGAGCTTTAAGATGCCCCCCCTTTACCTCTGTATGAAATGGACTTCCCAACTTGCTGTAGTGTTCATTATCCCACCAACTTTGCTGATTGTTGTAACCATAGTTGTCAGGTACCAGACGCACAGCCGCTGTCCCACTGTAATTCAGGAAGCCACTTTCTTTTATTCGTCTCATCTCCTCAACTACTCCAGGACTATCGTTTACTCCGGTTTTACCCCCGTAGTGATCAAAATTTACATACCACATACAAACCGAGGGGAACGTGTAATGATTAAGCTTCACATTCTGATATGCACGAAGGGCAAAACCATATTTCTCCAAAGCATGGAAAGGATTTGAAGTTAATATGTCGAGGTAAAATTTATCGTTACTCGCCCAGTAAGTTTCACCTGATAAAACCAATTTACCAACATAGTCATCGGCAAACACTTTAAGATGCTTATGATCCTTTATTTCTATCTTTTTCTCAAAATCCTGATAACTAATTCCGCCTGCAACAAGTGTATAGCGTTTCTCATTATTTTTAAAAGTAATTAAGGCATTATTGTAGCAATTGAAATTTGCACTATCAGTAACTTTAGTTTTTCCACCACCAGCGTTTCCATCCACAATTTTCACATTGCTTCTTTCCTTTAATTCTGGAAATATTTCACCTTCAAGAACACTAAAACTCATTAGACGCAAATTTTCATCCGTGCTATTTAATATTCCAGTAGAAAGAACTACGAAATTTTCATTCAATTCCAGTTCTGCTTTAAATAAAAGAGTAGGTTCTCCTTCAAGCGAATTGGTAACAATCAGTGTCTTTGTTTTTCCTGAATTCTTTATCTCAACCGAATTAACTGCTCCTTCTCTTGTAGAAACATACTGGTTCAATTTAAAAATTGCATTCCGTATGCTTTCTTGAGAATCCTTTTTATTTAAAACAGAAAAGGTACCATTTTCACTATCAAATCTAACAATTACAGAACTATTTGAGATGTCTGTGTCGGCTTGCTGGGCGCATACAGTTATTATACTGATACAACAAAAGATTAGAGGAACTATATATTTTATTGTTCTTCTCTGCTGGCTCATAACGTTTATCTTAATTTGTTTACTCAAACTATTATTCAACTACTATTATTTTCTGTGGTTCCTGAAATGTATCTCTGAAAACCGGTACTCCACGTTCATTACTTTCCTCATGTTCTTTCAGAAAATAACCTTTACGATTTATAAACTGTTTGCCATTGGTTTTATCAATGGTAGCAATGCCAACTGGATAAAATCCTTTTTCCTTTTTTTCATCGGTGATAGTTACCTTTTCCAGCGGACGATTATTGCCCATTTGCCAAAGATGTTTTCCGCTTGGAAGCATTTCAATTTCTTTGATCTCCAAATCGATTTTATCCTTTGAAACTTTTACCACCATATAATTGGTGCGGGTATTGTAGCCGATTAAACCTCCATGTGCAACCTGCATAATTCCATCGCGTTCCTTACAGGTAATGGCATGCACTTCTCCACATAAATAAGCATCAACATTGTTGGCTTTCATGGTTTGCCAAAATTCAGAATCACGTCCTTCTGAAATCATTAATCCACTGGAGCTCCACTTGCGAACAGGTCCTAGAACTGGTGCATGACCCATCACAATTTTATGATCCACATCTTTATTGTTATCAAGAACCTTCTCTAGCCATTCCAGCTGCCTACCTGTCACTCCTGCTTTTATTGATCCCTGATTACTATTGCCTTCTTCAAAAACATCTACTGAAATAAACAATACATTTTTATGTTTCCACCAAAAAGCGGTTCCTTTCATATGATCAGGCCCATTTGTTGGCATTTTCATATGCTTGGCAAATGCATTTTTGTAATGTTTAACTGCATCAATTTTCTTTGGTTTTTGCCACGGATTATCACCAATCTCATGATCACCTATCGATGTATAATACTTTAACCCCTGATCATCCATCCTCTGTTTCCACGCTGAATAATATCTTTCAGAATATTTTGCAATGGTGTCAGCATTATTCCAATTTAGTGTTTGACTATTTTTTAGCATGGTATCATCCCAGTGTCCCATTACGATATCGCCAGGCACTAAAAGAAAATCAGGATTTTCATTCTTCACAGAATTTAAGATATATGAAAGAGCATCTTCCCAACCGGGCTGCGGGTAATCACAATCCACATTCAGGAAGTCTGGCATGCTAACAAAAGTCCAGCTTTCTTCTTCATTCAAATCTTTTGATTGGCAAGAAAGTGGTGCTATGATTACTAAAAATGCTATTATCAAATTAAATATTCTCATTTTTCTAATTTGAATTTCTTAATTCGTTTCTTCTGTAATTTGAATGACAAATCCACCATTCCGATACAGATCAAACTTCTCAGTTGTTTTTGCTGATATTGTCATTTCCTTTATAAATAATCCATCCTTCTTGTCATCCGTATAAATTTTGGCTTCATAGTTTTTGCCTGACAAGAAGTCAAAGTTGATTTCAATTTGTCGGTCTTTATTCGAATTAATTGCCGCTATAAACCAATCATTTCCTTTGCGGCGAGCCAAACAGCAATATTCACCCGGATATCCTTCAATGAAATGAATGTCATCCCATGCAGCACTTAAATTTTGCAACAATCCTTTGGCCTTTGAATTAAGAAATGCTTCAGGTTTATCAGCCATATTTACCCAACCCGATTCATAAACAAATGCTGTAGCCAGCTCATGTGCATAGGTCGACTTTCTGCGATTCGTAGAAAAACAAGTAGGCGTATAATCCATTGGACCAGTTATGTTTCGTGTGAATGGAAGGGTGCAATTGTGTGTAGGATTTGGTATTCTATTATCTGCCTCAAACTTATAGAATTCTCCGCCCCGAACACCTTCATAAGTCATGATGTTTGGTAATGTGCGGCGCAATCCTCTGGGTGTTATTGATCCATGAAAACTAACCATCAGCTCGTACTCAGCAGCATGAGCCGTTGCTTCTTTATACCACTTCATGGCTTCTTGTTTATCACTATTTATAAAGTCCATTTTTATTCCGGCGACTCCCCATTTCTTATAAATACTGAAGATGTCATCTCTTTTCTCCCGGGTATCCAAACTTTTTCGTTCGTCCCAACCAATAACTTTAATTCCTTTTTCCTTTGCATAATTGATTACCTCCGGCACATAATCTATTTCTCTCCAGAAATTTGCTGCATGTCCTCCATTATTGCCAAGTAGTCCAATATCAAACTCCAGGTATTTCCAGTTCATTTCTGCAGCTGCATCAATATATTTTTTCAGCAATTCAGGATCATCGTTTGCCAGCGTATAACCCCACCATGGGAAAACGCCTACACCTGGATCAATCCAAGATTGATCTTTAATTATTGATGGAGTACTTAAATCTTCAATCAGGTTGGATTCAACTATATCACCAAGCTCATTACTTAAAATTATTGCCCTCCATGGTGTGAGCAGATTTGCAGGTGCAGTTATAACTGATGCGTCCTTATACAAAAGCTCTTGCCAAGTGTTTTTCATCCACTCTTTATACTCGAATGTGTGATTAGGAAGCTGAACAGCCAGTTTCCCGTCTCCTTTGTAGTTGAGCTCACATGCAGCATAATTTTCATCAATTGAGGCATCGCAAATAAACACCCAGTTCTTATCTGGCGTATGAAATAATCCCGGCAACAAATATTTTTTGTGTTTTAAAGTGTCTAACTTCCTTTCAGGATAAAACATTTCGTATGCATAGGAATATCCTACCTTTTCAAAGTCTTGTATCCATGATAATGATTCACCAGAAAGATTAAATTCACTAGTCTCAGTTTTTACTTTTGCTTCATTCGCATTAAACAATTGGTATCGGAAAGCCACCCCATTATTACTCACCTGGAAAATAATATCAATGCTATTTCCAGAACCGTTTTCTAATGAAAATATGCTTTTATTTGCACTATATGAATTTTGGCTTTTTTTGCCACTTATCATTGTATAATTGTCGTTTACAACTGATTCCTTTGATTCAACAAATGACAGATTTCTTGTGAATTGTTGTGTTTTATCTTCAAGATCAATACCCAATATTGAAGGGGAAATTACAAGTGTTTCATTTAAATAAACGGAATAGACTGGCCTTTCTAAACTATCTAAAGTCAAGTCAACTTTAATTTCACTATTGGGTGAAAATATTTTCCATTGGTTGTTCTGATTGGTAAATGAACTACATCCAGAGAGAACTGCTAAGAACGTGATTGCTATTAGAGCTATTTTAGTATTTATTTTTTTCAAATTCATATCATTCAATTTAAAGTGATTTATTTAAAAGAGACCATCCAGGTAATATCCTGATTTTCTTCCACGTCAATGGAGAGGTGGATAATTTCAGGACTCACCTCTATAAGTTTGCTTTTTCCAGATGAAACTGATGCCTTAACTGCTTTATGTCCATTATTTGCTATCACAACAACATATTGATCTCCTCCAATAACTTTTGAAGTCCCGGTAAGTTTCTTCTTTTTACTATTCCATTTGCAATCAGTTAAATCCAACATTCCCTGCATAATGTGTCGGTTTGTGGAAATGAATTGTGGATTATTTTCAACTGTGTGAATACTCATCATTCGTGTTTCTCCCGGACGAAGATTCTGATCTATTGCTGATGTACCTTGTATTTTGCCAATATAATTATCATTCCAAAAGTCATACACATGATATGCCTTGCTTTCATCCATACCCAAACCACCTTCATTTAAACTCTTTGCCGGAGTGACATTTAAATTAAGTGCAGCTGTATCATTTGGGTTGTAAAACGTTAACTGATGCCAATCCAAATTCACTTCATAATCGAAAATATGAGGTTCTGATGAATTGGAAGTAAATGCATCAATTGGACGTGCACTTTTAGGTGTTGTATGGTAAGGGAATGTCCGGGATAAAATATGCATTTGTTCTTTGGTGAGTTGAGAGAAACTTCTTCCTAAAAGAAATCTACCACTAATAACATAGGCCATGGTCATCATCGTTTTTACCCCATCCATATGTTCGGTTAGTTTGGAATTACTTGGATCTTTTGAATCCAGATCATAATTAACAACAACCCTGTTTTTATACCACCGAAGGCCTGCCCGATTAACCATTTCTGGAATAAACTGGTCGGTATCGCCCCACACTCTTTGTGATGCAACCAACCCGAGGGTAATATCAGATCCACGACATAGATTTCTTTCGTCGAGATAACAATCTGTGCCAAGTCCATCATATGCAAACTGAAACATTTTACGGTAAGTTCCTGAGGTAGTAGCGTATTTATTCTCAAATCCACCTTCATATGCCCACGAAGTTATTTCAGGATAATCATACATTATCCCTTTTATCCCAGCATCACTCAAGTTTTTGTAAACCTTCTCCATGTGTTTGCCAAATTTAGGATCGGTAAAATCATAGCTGTACATGTGTTTAATTTCTAGCGGTCTGTCATACCACCAATGTCTAACATATTCCCAGTTTGACTCAGGCCCAAGCTCACAATTCTTTATCAGTCTATATGGAAATTCACTCTTAATTCTATATGGATCATTAAATAACATATAGTCAGGATGGAGTTTTATGAAGTCTTCAGAACGACGGCTACTTTGAAAATAAGTCATTGGTATACCTCCTCTTTTTTCAACTTCCTGACACCAGCTTTTTGTTGTTAGATAAGGTTCTACATAATGAGGATTAATTGTTGACCATTTTTCTCCATACATTGCCCAATGCTCATCATCCCACCAGCCTTGTTGGTTGTTGTGTTCATAATTATCAGGAACAAGGCGCATTGCTACACGTGTGTATTTTGTTATGCCTGATTTTATAGCATAATCCATTTCATCAACAGCCCCTTTGGAGTCGTTAAATTTATCCCTTGATTTATCCAAATTATAAGTTGAAGCATACCAAAGACATTCTGTGGGGAAATCATAATAGCTGAGAGTAATCTTCTGTGCTTTACGGACGGTTAGACCATAATTTTCAAGTGCTGTAAATGGATTCTCTCCATGCAAATCAAGGTAGAATGATTCCTTTGGGTAATAGCTTGAGTTTGCATCAATAAGTTTACCTACAGGATCCTCAGCAAACATTTTGAGATTAAACTTTTTATCGCCTCGATCAATTTCAATAAATTTGTCAAATTCATTGTACGTTAGTCCACCAGCTACTAAAATTGAAGTTTCATTTGCTGCCCCAAATCGAAGCATAATGTTGTTGAAGGAACGATTTGTATTTGCAGTACGAACTTTACTTACATTGCCTCCTGAATTACCATCCAGAACTTTGTAGTTCACATTATTGTCTAAGCCTTCGAACACATTGGCCGAAGCAAGAGGATAAAATTGAGTAAGTGTTATAGGTATTTGAGAATCGTTTTCAACTCCAACAGAAAAGATAACAAAACTTTGGTTGTCGTATATGTTTGCTTTCCATATAAGATCAGCATAATTATTGAAATGGACTCGGATGGTTAAGGATTTTCCTGAACCAAGTTCATCACGAATGTCGATAATGTTGTGAGTTCTTTTTTCGCACGGATCTTTTGATTGCAATCCGCTTATCTGAAAATAGGCTTTGTCAACTAATATTTCCCCACTTTTCACATCTGAAATGGTAAAGAATCCGGTTTCTTTGTTGAAGTTCAAAGCTACAATTTCATTACTGAGCTTTGCAATGTCTTTTGAATTACCCCCTTCTTGAGCCATTGCCTGCAAAGTCAATAACAGTAGAGATAATAAAAATAAATGCTTCATAGTCGTTAGTCTTTGGTTTGGTTAGTTTGGTTATAGTGTATTTTACCAAAAAAGAATATAGATTGCAGCGAATAGAATTATAATAACGGCTGAAATTATATTGAATGATTTTTCGGTGTTGAAAATTTGTTTTGATAGCTGCAATCCTTTGCTTTCTGTTTGTGAACTCATTAAGGAGCTGATCACGATAAATACTGAAATGATTAAAAATGATACCATCATTTGATCGAGGAAAGGCATTTCAGGGAATAAAAATTTGAGTAATGCTGATACTGGAATTGAAATTAAGGTTCCCCAAAATGCAGCGTTCGAGGTCGTTTTCCTCCAGAACATTCCAAAAACAAAAATGGCAGTTACACCCGGACTTATCATTCCGGTATATTCCTGAATAAATTGAAAGGCCTGATCAATGCTTCCGAGTAGAGGTGCAACTACAACAGCTATTGCCATTGCAACAATTCCCGAAATTCTACCAACATTAACCAATTGCTTTTCACTTGCATTCTTGTTGAAATACGGCTTGTACAAATCCATCGTAAAAATGGTGGATGTGCTATTAATAATGGCACTAAATGAAGAAACGATAGCAGCAATCAATGCCGCGAAAATTAGTCCCTTAATTCCTGATGGAACAATGTTCTCCAGTAACCACGGATAAGCCTCGTCTGGTTTCCCGATGTCAGCCATCAGAGCATATGCAGCAATGCCGGGAATAACGACCACAAATGGAAGTATCATCTTTAATATTCCAGCAAACAACATCCCTTTTTGCGCTTCTTTCAGGCTTTTTGCACCAAATGCTTTCTGAATGATATATTGATTAGCTCCAAAATAATAAATACCGGCAATCCATATTCCTCCGAAAATTGCTCGTATTCCTGGCAGGTATGTGTAATTAGGATCATTCTTCTTTATGATCATGTGAAATTTGTCGGGCAACTGTTCAAACATGGTCTGGAAACCATTCAGTATTCCAGTATTGTCACCAACTTCATTTACGGCAAAATAGGTGGTAATCAAACCTCCACCTAGTAGAAAAAAGACCTGAATAATATCGGTACTTGCAATTGCTTTAAGTCCGTTTACAATAGTGTAAAGAATAGAGAAAACAGCGAGTCCAATAATTCCATAAATGAGTTTTATGCCGAAAATTGCTTTTAGTGTAAGCGCTCCTAAATAAAGAATTGATGTTAGGTTTACGAACACAAACAAGCCAATCCAAAATATGGCCAGAATTGTTTTAATTCGATTGTCAAACCTCAACGCAAGAAATTGAGGCATGGTAAATATTTTCTTGTTGATAAATACGGGAAGAAAATACTTTGCCACAACAATAAGGATTATGGCTGCAATCCATTCATACGTTGCAATACCCAGTCCGATGGCATAACCCGAACCGGACATGCCAATAAATTGTTCCGCAGAAATATTGGCTGCAATTATTGAGCTTCCCACCAAGTACCATGATAGCGATTTGTTAGCAAAGAAATAATCGGCACTACTTCTTTCACTCTTTTTTGAACGTGCAAGCCAATTCCCAACAACAATTATTAAGAGTGCATAGGCAATAAAAATTGTGATGTCTAGAAATCCCATATTCTTAATTTTCGGTGTAATTCATATTTGTTTTTTATTCTTCAGATCTAATCCAGATAGCGTGCCCGCCCCCCGGAGCCAATCCAATATTCACTAAGCTGTTTTTATCAATCAAAATACCTTCTTTTACCTGATAAGCTTCTTTGTTATTCAGAAAGTGAGTTTCATTTTTGTCTTCGTAAAAAGTTGCTGTGTATTTCTTGCCTTCTTCCAGAAAATCGAATTTAATTGTGAGTTCTCTGCTTTCGCGATTTGTAAGTGAGCCAACAAACCATTCATCCCCTGCCTGACGAGCCACTGAAATAAACTCACCAATCTCCCCATCCAAAACCTTGAAGCCATCAAAGTGAGCAGGCATTTGTCGTATACAATCAAACAAATCGTCTTTTTTCAAATACTCTTCAGGTGCATCGGGCAGAGCAAAGTATCCGCCGTAAATCGCAATTAATTTTGCCACTTCAGCAACTACTGTTCCCGGTATTGGCTGAAATACATGATACCTCCCATCGCTGGAAGCTGTGTTCAAAGAGAAGTAGCCATTCCCTAATTCCAGTGGGCCGGCAAGCATATTTACAAATGGTACGGTGACGATTGTTTCAGGAAAATAACAACGTTTTGAATCGCACTGCGCATGACCAAATTCTTTGGTAACGACATTTGGCCATGTACGGCGGTCACCACTTGGTGCAATTGGCGCGTCGTGAAAATTGAGCATTAATTTGTATTTGGCACATAGCTCAATTACTCTTCTTGTGCGTAATACTTTCTCCTCTTTTTCACCTCTTAAGAAACCATATTTTACACCCGAAACTCCCCATTCTGAAAATTGTTTTAGGACTCTTTCCAAACCAAATTTTCGGGCACCAAAATCATTTAGATAAAGCATTACTCCAATGCCTTTTTCGTTAGCGTGGATCATGCATCTCTCAATGTCTATACCACCGCCTGAGCTTGCCGGGTCTGAATTTTCACTGAATTCTGGCCCGTACCAGTTGCCGTCCAATAACAGATGTTGAATATTATTATTGGCGGCAAAATCGATCAGTAGTATTTGTGATTCTGTGTTAATATCATATTCAAATCCATCATTGGTTTTGTAACCCATAACGCGCCAAAGCATCATTGCTCTGCCCGGCTTAATCCACGATGTGTCCTCAATTTTACATGGTTCATTCAAATTCACCAACAAATCGGATTCAACTAAATCGCCGGCTTTGTTCCCCAAAATAAATGTTCGCCATGAGGTTTTCGAAGCTCCAATATTTGCATTGATTTCCTGTCTGAGTTTGAACGAATTCAGCCCTTTCTGATTGATCAAGATAAATGGTGCATGTTCTAAAATTGCGGCTTCGTGAATGGCAAAATATTTCTGGGTTGTCGTTTTGAAGGTAACTGGGTTTTTAGCATGTTTATTTTCGTATTCTGAAAGTTTAACTGGCCCCACATTGTGGTCTTCTCCATTGTATGTCCAGAAAGTATAATCATCGGAGAAATGAATAATGGAATTTTCTTCAATCGTATTGTAGCCTTCAGGAAACAAGAACCGGTATGCAAATCCTTTATCATACAATTTAAGTTCAAGATTAAACTCTTGCTTTGAGACATTTTTAAGCTTGAAAACAAATCCGTTATAATGATTTAAAACGCTTTTATTTTTACCATTTACCGTTTCCCATTTTTGCTTAAAAGTTGTGTCCATTCTTTCAATTACCTGAATGTTTTGGAAAAGGTTTTTTTCATCATTCGATAAACCCAATTGCAGATTGCTGACTAAGGTGTCATCGTTAAAAATTAAATCAAGACTCATTGAACTTTCGTTGATAGAAAGATTAGCAATGGTATTTTGGCCAGGCGATTGCAATTTCAAGTCAACTTTTGAATTGCATGCGAACACGATTAAGCTAAGGCTGATTAGTGTTAGTAATCTGTACATGTTATATCTTTTGAATAGTATACTCATTGGTGTTTCGCGTTCCTTCTTCAAATGGCTTAGTCTGTGAATAATAATTCAACATTAATCTACAAAAACAATTTCCCAATCCAAATCCTGGTTCTTGTTTGCCTTCAAGACTAAATCGGCTAAGGTTGGATTATCTTCCCGAATTGTAATTGAGCTTCTGCCCCCCTTTACCTTTACTCTTGCCAGATTAAATCCATTCAGTGCTATCGTTATACGATATGCTTCATCTTTAACTACTGAAGATGTTCCTGACAAAGATTTTTTGCTTGCATTCCATTTGGGTTTTTGAACCAAATCAACATAACCTTGCATGACATGTCGATCTGTTGAAATCCATTGTGGATAATTTTCAGCAGCATGAATGGATAACATTCTGGCTTCTCCTTTTGGTAGGTTTTGTTTTAGAATATCTCCTCCGCCAACTTTACCAACAAAATTATCATTCCAGAAATCATAGATGAAATATTCCTTCTTATCGTTCAAGCCTATCGCTCCAAAAGCTGTGTTGCCACTTAGTTCAACATCAAACTGTCTGTTTTCTTCAGTGTCATTGTAAAGAACAAGCTGATGCCAGTCTTCTGATATTTGAAAATCAAATACCGATGGATTATTTCGTATAAATGCATCCAGTGGACGAGCTGAAAGCGTGGTTGAATGAAATGGAAAAACCCGACTTAAATCATGTAATACTTCTTCGGAAAATAAACGAAAGCTCTCAGTAAGTAAAAGCCTTCCGGTGGCTGTATAACTAAGCGTTAATATGGCTCTTCTGTGTGTTTCTGCTATTTCTTTATCCTGTTTATGACCATAGAACAGAAGTGCTTTCCCATCCATGTCATAGTTGGTTAGTCGCCTGTTTTTATACCATCGCAAGGCAACTTTGGTTAAATCTGATGATCTGATAACATTGTTATCTCCTGCTGTACGAACAGAACTTACATGTTTTAAGGTAGCATCGGAACCTGGCCCAAGCCTTTCCTGAAGATAAGCCTGATTTCCCATTTCTTCTCTGGCTATGCGGTAAATGTCGGCATAAGCAGAAATTGATGTTGCATAACGATCCTCCATTCCACCTCTGATTGGTAGGGCTCTATCAGGGTAGTCATAGAATACACCTTTCACACCTCCATCGGTAAGATTTCTATTTACCGTTCTCCAATGATTCTCAAAATCCTTATCTGTATAATCATAAGCCTCCTGCCACACTTTTCCATATCCTGCTTTTCCATCAACACCTTTTATGCCCATAATAGCATGCGGATCTGCTACAATTACACCATTTCGACGGACGTATTTGTCGGCTTTATTATAAAGCATATGGCTCGGAAATGCCTTGGCATAATCTTCAGAGCGTATTCCGGGTTGAAAATAAGTGAGTGGAATGCCACCCATTTCCAAAACTTTTGATGCCCACTTCGTAGTTGTTTCATAGGGTTTTTCGTAGTGATGATCAACAATGCAGCGCTCTTTTCGGCCGTACATCTGCCAGTGTTCGTTGTCCCACCATCCCTGCTCATTATTTTGCTCATAGCAATCAGGAACAAGCCTTACAGCTACAGGGCTATATTTCAGAAATCCACTTTCATTAATATTTTCCATTTCATTAACAGCTCCAACTGTATTATTAATGGAACCAAGATCACCACCAAAATGGCTTACTGCCAAAAACCAAAGGCATGTTGATGGAAAGGGATAATAGTTAATATTAATATTTTCTGCTTTTTGGAAATTTATGGCATAAGATTCAAGTGCTTCAAACGGATTCTCTGTAATACCATCGAGGTAGAAGCAGTCTTCTGATATATATGTTTGCCCGGGATCAACCCTTTTTCCAACAGGATCAGTGGCAGACATTACCATACTTGATGATTCTATTTTTACATACTTTCTAAAATCTGCATACGTTAATCCGCCTAAAACCAGTGACCGCTGCTGTTCGGGATTGGCAACATAGCAAAGCATATTGTTCTCAGCTCGCATGTTGCCGGCATGTTGAACTTTATTCATTGCTCCACCACTATTCCCATTCAATAGTCTCAAATATTTTCTATCACATCCGGGTAAAAATCGTTCACTATTTACAATATCTATCTGGCGCAGACGAACTGACTCTTTTGCAAGATTTTTGAATGAAAAGCCGATGTCAACAAATGATTGGTCTGGATACAGCGTAAATTTGACTTCTAACTCGCCAATATTTTCTGATTTGGAATACATGGATATTGAGTTTCCATTTGAAAAAACACCATCCATGTTACTTTTACCAACTCTGTTTGTGCAATCAGAGCTAATTATTTGAGTGACTTTGGCATCGGTTTCTATTTGATTGTCTTTAAGTTCAGCTAAATCAAAATATTCTGCAACTGAAAAACCTATTTTTGAGTTTTGAATAACTAATTGATTCTTTGCTAGATCAAAGACATCGAAAGTTCCGTTATTTGAATTTAGTCGCACTTCTACCAATCCGTTTGATAATTTTTCGGATGCATTCAAGGATGTAATGCACGAAAAAAGGATGCCAAAGAATATTGAAAAAATCAAGGCTTTTTTATTCAGGGAAGATTGGAGCTTATGTAATGGTTTCATTGTTAGTTTGGTTTGTGGTTTTTCGTTAATGGTGGTTGGTTAATTCATATAATATTAAATCGCATATTTTCTCAGTAAGATATCAGATATATAATTAAGACTAATCTTGTCTATCTATTTTGAAATTCATTAACAGCTTCTCTTATTGCCCATAGGTTTTCCCATGGAACTTCGGGTTCAACCAGGTGTGTTGGTCCAATTGTGATTCCACCTTTTAGTCCACATTTCTCCAGTCGTGAGATGGTAGTATCAAATACTTCTTTTGCAGTTCCAAATGGCAATAATTGCTGCGTCCCGAGTGTTCCCCAAAAAGATACACGATCACCAAATTGGTCATGAATATCATTAAACTCCATGCATTCTGGCTGAACTGGATTTAGTATGTCTACTCCAATCTCTATAAGTTGATCGATGAATGGAGTTACGTATCCGCATGAGTGGTAGAATATAAGAATGTCAGGATTTACTGCTCGCGCTGATTGGATGACTTTTGCCATTCTTGGTTTTAGCCATTGCTCCCACATGCCCACGTCAATCATTAATGAATCCTGAGTTCCAATATCGTCACCAAGTGATAAAATATCAACTCCAGCTTTGGCATAAGTACTCGCTTTTGCACAGGCAAAGTCTGTAATTCTATTCAAAAGAGCTGTTGCCTTTTCATCTTCCATCATCATATCCATCATCAGCTCTTCCATGGAACGCAAATACCATGATGCCTCCCAAACAGTCATTTGCATAAAGGCAAATGAAGCAAGCCCCTCCGCTTTAAGATCAGCTACTTTTTTAGTGAGCTTTAATAATTCAGTATCTGGAACACTTGGGTAGGGATAATCAATTATCTCATTTAATTCGGCACCTTTTAAAGGATGATGCATTCGAGTCATATGAAATGCATATTTGGATCCTTTCGAATGACCAATTCCATATTCGTCGAAGATTGTACTTTCAGGAACTTGTTCACGATGGAATAAATCGGGTCCGAACGAATAGTTCTTTTTCACTTCCATTTCAAAGGAGCGATGGCACATCCCTAAATAGGTCTCATAATCTTTATGTCCAAAGCGTTTTTCAAAATCAGCAATTTGCGAATCGCAAAACACGTAATCAACTGGTACATTTTCAAACCCTTCTCTACGCAGGGTCTTGATAATATTTTCTCGCGGAGTCATTAGTTTTGATTTTTATTCCAAAATTAATGCTTTAACTACAAGTAAAATTATCTTTTCAGAAACAATTAATTGAGATAAGTTATACTAATCGGAACACAAGCTACATTTGAGATTCAAATAATATTTTCCGATAAACCTGAGGTGAGAACCCGTATTTTTCTTTAAACATTCTGGAAAAATATTGCGGTGTTGAATATCCAACACTATAGGCCACCTCTTTAATCGGGTTTTTATGATCGGCCAAAAGCTCAACAGCTTTATTAATTCTTAAATTATTACAATACTCCTGGGGAGTAGATTCTAAATGAACTGTAAAAAGCTTTCGCAAATAACGTTCAGAAATATTGCACTCTTTTGCCAATGAAGAAATAGATACACCAGAACTATAATTGGCATGAATAATATTCATGGCTTTCTTTAAATGCTGATTTGCCTGTTGATTTGCAGTTTCATACATTTTATTGATAAATCTCGACAATAAAACAACTAACTCCAGAAAATAAAGCCTACTCAACGATTCAAAACTCCCACGTTTAAGTTTCTTTTCTTTTATTATCCGTTCCATGCAATTTCCAATCTCCTGATTATTGGAAATCTTTATATATGATTTTGAGTTATAAAGAATAGAAAGCTTCGTTTCAAGCATCCCCTCAAAAACCTTCTGGAAAGATTCTTCAAGTAGGAATTCTAGTTGAACAATCTTAACGCCATTTTTTGAATCAACATAAAAATCATGTTTCGAACCAGGGAAAATAAGTATAATATTATTCTGACTTAGCTTAACAAGCTTGTCTCCAAGCATCATTACACAACTTCCCTTTAATATGAAATTGAGTTCAATACGTTTGTGACTGTGCATTTTAAAATGAAAGCCAGGCTCAAAAGAAATAATACGAAAGACTTCTAGATTAAAATCTTCCTGTGATTGAAAACTATTTATAAGGATATGTTGAAATTGATTTTCCATAGGAGCAATAATTTTGGGAAAGTTAAAAAAAATAGGAAGAGGTGTAGTAAAATACCTTCCTGAAATTCAAATAAAGCCCCCTCGTGAATTGACTCAAAATCTTTTCCCAATAATGTAAACTCCCACTACTTGATATTACAAAACTCTTAACTCTTTCCCATAGTTAAGTTTAATATGGAAATTCAGTAAACCAACAGGCTGATCTAAATAAAAACTCACCAACACTATGATAATTACATAATTTTTTCTAATTTGCATTGTCATGTTAAACAACTAACATGTATTACACGAAAAGAAGACCACCCTATTCAACACAATTAGAATTATAAAGGGTTAAAAACAACAAAGCGCTCTTTGAAAATTTTGTAGAGAACATTAAGATATTCATAGCGAATGTTAAACAAGAAATAGCGACAATCAAGTGGTTCGTAGCGAGGATTCACCGGGTTAAAGCGAGTGTTGCGCAGGCTTAAGCGCCTATTCCGCAGCTTATAGCAAACATTGCGCATCGCTAAGCGAGCATTCATCCATCCCGGAAAATGTTCGCTTAAGTTCACTGAATGCTCGCTTAACTCCAACTGAGCTTCGCTTAAAACCAATCACTCCTCGCTTTAAGTTGACGAGAGTTCGCTTAAATTCAACCATCATTCGCTTTGAGTGATATAAATACATTAATTGAAACGCCCCTGTACACTACTACCCCGTGGTTTATGATACCTTCTCCCACCCTATATTTTTTGGGTACTACTTTGTCCAACATGGACTTATTATTTTAAAAATTGTAAAATAAAATGAATGTCAAAAAACGACAGAATTTACAATGTCGCAGATGCTGACTTAATTGAAAATGCAGAAGTGGTGAAAGAAACGCTTCCAGATGACCTAACTGATTTCTCCGGTTTTGATTTGAACTTTGCTACAGATTACCCACTGGTAATTACAAATTGTTTAAGCAGTTTTTATGATCTAAAGCCAGACATGGTAATTGTTAATGAACAAGCTGAACTAACCCAAACTGTAATTGATGCTATGGGTGCTTGCAACAAGGCCTTTAAAACGGTATTGTTTTTTGCTAACAAGGCTTTTGGAAACAATCCTGCTGTTATGAAGCAGTTTGGTTCTAAAGGAATAGAAAAGGCTCGAAAAAGCCAGGCCAATCTCACCTTGTTTATGGAAACACTGGCTGAAACAGCAGCCAGCTACAAACCCCAGTTAGTTGCAGAAGGTTGCAGCGAAGAATTTATTGATGGATTGGCAATACTGGCGACAAATCTTAAGACTGCCAATATTGCACAGGAAAAGTATAAGAAGGAACGCGGACTGATTACTCAGGAACGGGTAAGAAGCCTGAATGACATCTACAAACTCCTAAAACCTGTGCATGAAATTGCCCAGATTATTTACAGCGATGACCCGGCACGACTAGATAAGTACAGTCTGCCAAGACCTAAGTCATCAAATAATAATGTGAACGATTTGGTGCACTCGTAGAGAAGTACATCATCCTTAAAAAAAGTGAGGCTGTAATAATTTACAGCCTCACTTAACTATTTAAAATAACTTTATACGAATAGGAAAAAACAATCTGTGTCTATCTATTCTGAAACAAAGCCTACTATAAATGACATTCCAAAAAACAAGTCAAAAACTATTATTCCTGATTCAAAATATCAGATAACAAATTATCTCCCTGAGTTCTGATAATTAAATGTACATGGTTGGTCATTATGCACCAGGCAAATATTTCCAATCCTTTATTGTTTTGGCAATATTTAAGGTTTTCTACGAGAATATTCTTGTATTCATTCCTAGTAAAAACCTGTCTAGGCAGGCAGGCATCTACCCAGCCTTGTACTGCAAAAGAAACACCATCAGGATTATGAAACTTGTACTTGCGGCTCATTGTTCTGCGTTGTTAATCCTCTCAAATATAATACAATTCGTACAAACATTCCGGCACTATTTCCGGCCACCGATTGCAAATCGGCGCCAGCGGGGGAATGATCTACCCGTACTCCTCTTATGGAAAGCAGTTCTTCCACATCTCTATAGCTCAAAGTGAATCTCAATTTGAAGTAAACGGCCTGTAGGATTATAGCTTTTGGATAGCGGTGGTGCTTGAACATCTAATCTAAGTTTTAGTTGAAAGGTAAAATTAAAATTATTAAGTTCTTGATTTATTAATGCGACAGAACCAAAACATATTGCATATTAATACTAAGGCGATAATTATCTGAATATTTATATATTTTTGCTTTTCAGGAAAACATAGAGTTTAAATGAGCTTCATTGTTTAATTAACTTAATGTTAGACTGTATATTTTGTATAAACAGAAGCCCATGGTTCTCTCATTTGTCGAGATAACATGCTATTCGCTTGTCCGTTATTAAGTATTTTCTCATTGATCGGATCCCACTCCAAATCTTGATTAAGTCTCATGGCAATATTACCAAGATGAGCAATGGATATTGAACGGTGCGCAGTTTCAGCTGGAGCAATTGTTTCCTTTCGAGTTATAACACAATCGATGAAATTACGGAAATGGTTCTCACTCTTATACAGATTAATTTCATCTTTACCGATAACACTTTCCATTATGGATTTAGAACTAGCTTCATGTTTTCCGCGGCCTGCCCAAACCCAACCTTCTGTACCTTCAAATTTAACTCCGCGTCTTTCTTCTTTGCTCGAAATAATAAGTTTAACTCCGTTATCGAAAATACTCTCGAAGTAAAAATCAGTTGCTGTATCCCACACCGGATGTTGCGCCCAAGTTGCTTTGGCATTCTGTATTTTTATCGGTCCGGTATTTTCAGTATCCATTCCCCATTGGGCAATATCAGGATGGTGCCCCCCCCAATCGGTTAGCTGCCCACCTGAATAATCCAGATTCCATCTGAAATTAACCCCCACACGTGCAGGTGAATATGGTTCTACGGGCGCCGGCCCCAACCACATATTGTAGTTAAATCCTTCGGGAACAGGTATTGGGCTGGTTTGATCTCCCGTATGTCCAAAATCGGGAGTGCCTGATGGTAATCCACATCTTACCGTTTGTAATTCTCCAATTCGACCGTTGCGAACCAGCTCACAAGCTCTGCGAAAGTTTTTATCAGAACGTTGTTGGCTACCAGTTTGAAAAACAATGCCATACTTTTTAGCGGCATTACTCATTGCCCTCCCTTCGGGAATAGTTAAAGCCAATGGTTTTTGACAATATATATCCTTACCTGCGGCAGCTGCCATAAGTACCGGAATAGAATGCCAATGATCGGGTGTTACAACTTCAACAGCATCAATATCTTTTAAAGCAATTACTTCTCTAAAATCGTCATAGCCACGGCATGATTTATAGTCTTTTCCCATTTTCTCGGAATAAAACTTATCTACTGCTCTTATTCTTGGTTCCCTTCCGGCTATTCTTCCAGCCCAATATCCGGGGCCTTCTTTATTTACATCACAAATTGCCGTTACTTGTACTCTTTCGTCACTCAAGAAATTTTTGATGTCGTTTCCGGCCTGATTTCCAGCACCAATAAAAGCAATATTTATTCTATCTGATGGAGCTTTATGCCCATTCTTACCTCTTGCACATGCAGGAATAATTGTTGGAACAATAATAACTCCAGCTGCTACTGCACCAGCTGCTTTTATAAATGATCTTCTATTGGTCCTAGTCATAATATTGCTTTTTTAAATTTTTCTTATCCAAATATTCCTATAACTCACTTCATTGGAATGTTCCTGAAGCATTAGCGGAAGCTCCGAATCTGTAATAGGTAATGTTTTATTATGAGATGTAGTTGGTCCTAGTATCTCTGTATGGTTTTGAACAAGAACCCCATTGTGAAAAACTGTTACGTACGGAGGAGTTTCTAATAATCCATCTTTATTGTATCGGGGAGCTGTAAAAATAATATCGTATGTCTGCCATTTTCCCGGCTTAAAAGCTGCATTAACCAAAGGAGGAGTTTGATCGTACACGGATCCGGCCTGGTATTTTATACCTGTATCATTATTATATGAATTGATAACCTGCACCTCATATTTACCCATAAGGTAGATACCTGAGTTTCCACAGCCTCGTCCAGTTTTGCCCTGCCGTACATCTTTAATCGGGCTTCTCCATTCAATGTGTAACTGGCAATCGCCAAACCGCTCTTTGGTTTGAATGTCCTTTGCTCCCGGAACTACAGTAAATTTCTTTCCTGATACGTTCCATTTAACCGGCCCTTGATCAACAACACTTTCAAAACTGTTAAGTGATCCTTTATCAAACAAGACGATAGCATCCGATGGGGCTTTCCCATTTTTACCCGCCTGAACCAATCGAGGATTCGAATCTTGTGAAAATACGTTTGTTCCCTGTACCAGAAAAAACAAAGACAGAACTCCGGTAATAATACTGAATTTAGAAGTATTGTGATTCATATTGTTATTTAATTTATTATTTGAAATCTAAAACACGCTCCCCGATTCGTCACCACTCTTTGGATAACCATGATATAGATAAAGAGCACCATAGGTCCAATTGGAACCTTTCATACCAGGATAGTTAAACCTGTCCATCATTAAGGCTACGTATTTTAATGAGTATCCTTCTGGTAATTGAACAACGTTTGGCCACACCCTTGTACCCGATGTTTCTGACCAAGGAGGTAAATCCATTTTAAGTGTTCCAACTTCCTTAAGATTAGGGTAGGTATAAATGAATATTTCTCGCTCTGCGCTTCCTGAAAAACAGTAGTGTTTATCACCTATTTTATGAATCGATGTCCCTGTAGAATTATGTTCCACCGGTCCTGCAATTTGTATATAGTCTTTATTCCAATAATCCGACTCCAGCATAATTGCTTTAAATTCCCCTTGTTTTACACAGGTAAGCATCCGCCATTTATCAACTTCAGAATCATAAATAATATGAGGATCCTCAAAGGATCCCACCATTCCAAAAGGAACCGCTTGCATTACAGAGAAGCCAAAACGGGGATCTTTTTCACTCTCAACGGCGAGCAGTTTTTTCTTTTCTTTTTCAGGATTTGCATAGGCACTAAATCCGGTTGTTAGCCCATGCCAAATCTCATTTTTTCTGTCGTAAAAAATATGTGAGGCAATCTCATTTCTGAGTATACCGTCATTACGGTCAAATAAAATAATTCCTTCAAACTTGATGTCAAATACAGTAGGATTCATACTAAATACGCCTTGTATATGGTGAGGCAAAGCACGGCCTCGAATCGACATAGTGTACCACAGTCGTCCCTGGTCAAGCATTGGATCCCCATTTTCATAGGTAATCGGCCGAATATCGGCCAAACCCATACCAGTTGTAAGTGCCATTGTTACCTTGTTTACTTCAACTACACCTTGCTTAAGTTTTACAAACAAGCTTGATTGGAATGAATTGAAGCAATACTTACTCCGCAAATCAATATATTTATTGAAATCACTTTGAGCGATTACTTTTGGTAATCCATTATCCAGTGAATATAATACAAGTCCGCTACCCAACATTTGAAGAATGATTTTACCTTCAATCTTTTCCTGGCTTGTAAGGTTCACTGAAACACCCTCATCGGCAATCATCTTTGCATCTTTTATTACCCTAATTTTTACACCGGTTAAGATTGTGTCTTTGAATCCTACTTTGATGAAAAATTGTTGCTGTTTATCAGCACTTGAAAATTCAAATCCAATTTCCCCCTCTCCCGAACTTGATGCAAGATCAATTGTATAGGTGGCAAAAGGATTAAAGCCGCCAAACCATATTCCTGTTTGGGTTTCCTGCTCCGATTGAATCAGCAATTTGTCTTCTCTTATTTTAATATCAGCGTGCTCTTCGCTGTAATGCGAGGTGGGATGCATGGCTGAAAAACCAATTATTTTTTCGGGTTGTAGTTTTGCCAACGGAATGGATTGATCTTCGTCGAAAATCATTCTCGTTACGCCTTTTCGAACAAATTCTAGCTCGTCCGGCTTCAAATCTTGTGCACTAATTGTTGCGGGATTGATAATAAAAATAAGAATTAGAAATGAAGAGATGCATCTTGCTATAATACTTAGATTATTCATATTAAATTGTTTTAATTATTTACTCGTTTATGCCAAAGTCCATTTTTTTCTCTCACTGTTTCCTGAACTCCTTAAAGACTTGATTCCACCGCAAATGGAAATGAAATTTCTTCTTGTTTTCATTTTGGAGTAGTTAAAAATCTTATGTTACTCATTTAGTAACTGCAAGAGATATCTTTATTGGATTTAGCAAAAGACACATAACCCATTTTCAAGAATAAAAAAGTATTGGGCCAACTACGCAGCCCAATACTTTTTTCCAACTAAACTAACTAACTAAACTATATTAATTACCCAAGTTTGGGTTTAATAATACATCTCTTTCCGGTGCAGGGTAATATTCATACTGAGCCATATTCCAATTTGTGCTTGCATGCGGGTCAACACTTAAAACTTCGTCTAACATTCCCCAACGATGGAGATCGTACCTTCTTTTTATTTCAAAAGTTAATTCACGAGCTCTTTCACGAATCAGTTCTTCCTTGAACTGCTCTTTTGAAAGACCTGCTAAAGCATCTAAACCAGCTCTTACACGAGTTGCATTTAAGGCATCGAGAGCAGCCTGTGTGGGACCATTAACTTCGTTTTCAGCTTCTGCAAACATCAGGTAAGCTTCGGATGTTCTGAATACCGGAAAATTGCAGTCAGAACGTTTCCCGAACTCAATCAAATTATCACGGCCAATATCAGCCCACTTACGAATATATGGGCATGCCCCACTGAAAGTGGAATAAGGATCACCATTCCATTCTAAAATATGGTAAGCTTCCTTTCTTAAATCATTTTCTTCAAAATACATTTTGTAATAATGCTCACTTCCTACGAACATTTTCCATCCATCAGGACGCGTTTGTGCAGCAAACATACTTCCATAATCCGGTAATTTATTTTGAATACTGAAAATAAATTCAGCACTGTTTTCATTAGATAGTTGCCAAATAGAATTTATATCGGTAGCTAATGAATATCTAGGCATATTCATTACTTCCTGTGCTGCGTCACGGGCGGTTTGCCATTTATCTGACTGATTGAGCGGATTCCCGGCCATAGTCATATAAATTTTGGCCTGAAGCGCTTTGGCAGCACCATAAGTTGGGCGACCAGCTGCCGGCCAATCCTCAGTTGGAAGACGGTGGCCATCATAAGAACCAGAACCAACGGCATAATCTATATCCTCTTTAATTAGCTGATATACTGCTTCTATTGAGGCAGGTTCCATTACTAGTGCAGCATTAAAATCGTCAACTGGCTGGTCAAGTAAAATAGAATTCGATCCCCAGAGCCTAACAAGATGAAAATAAGTAAATGCACGTAAAAATTTAGCAGCTGCAACATATTTTTCCTTAACCGCATCGTTGAGGTCGGTTTCAGGAATTTTAGTAATCATAAGATTCGTTTCGTTTATGATTTTATATGCGTTTCTCCATGTTTTGTAAATGGCCTGATTGGTGCTTAAGTAAGTATATCTATCGATTTCATACCGGTCGCCAGAGTCGTAACGCACATCCATATCGTCGGCACTTACCCCAGCCAGAAACACCAAATAACGCTCGTAATAATCTCCACTACGCTGATGCCTTATTGCTCCATTAAGCATTAGGTCGCAATCAGCAATGGTAGTAGGTAAGTTGTCGGGAGAAATAAAATCCTTTGGATTCTCATCCAGAAAGTCCTCGCAGCTTATAACTGACACAAAGAGAACTGCCAATATTAGAAATATTTTAATTTTCATATTTTTTTTCTTTAAATTCTTTATTTAGCTCAATTAAAAACTTAGGTTAAGTCCAATCGTATATGTTTTTGCTGTTGGATAACCACCTTGGTCAATACCCCTCGCAATGTTTCCACTTCTTGAGTTAATTTCAGGGTCGTAACCAGAATAGTCAGTGCTCGTCCATAAATTCTGACCACTTATATACAAACGAAGATCAGCTATATTCCATTTACTGGTTACACTCGAAGGAATTCTATAGCCCAATGACAAGTTTTTCAACCTTATGTACGAACCATCTTCCACAAACCGTGAATTAGCCGGTCCTGTACCTTGACCAATTTTCTGAATGGTGTTTGAACTTCCTTCTTCGGTCCATGAATCGGTTAACAATACTGCCGACCCGTTCATGTGACTGGCACGCTCCAGTATGATTCGGTTTAAGTTTAAGATTTCATTCCCTTGTTGCCCTTGAAACATTATGTTCAAATCGAAGTTTTTGTAAGAAAAATCGTTGGCAATACCAAAGGTATAATCAGGTAAACCATTGCCCATAACTGTACGATCGTCAGGAGTAATCATACCATCGGGTACTCCGTCTGGTCCGCTAATGTCTTTTAACTTAATCATGCCAGGTTCGCAAGCACCAACCGGATATGGGAGTTCAGCGCATTCTGCCGCATTCTGGTAAATTCCATCAAACATATATCCATAAAAATTACCAAGCGATTCACCTACTTGTAAAATTACGATTTCGCGCCATCCATCACCAAGCGATCCGCCAGAATAATCATATATTTGGAAATCATCTTCACCTAATTCAACTATCTCGTTTTTGTTAAAACTAATATTGAAAGATGTTGTCCATTTAAATTCCTTATCAAAATTCACTGTATTTAAAGAGAATTCAACACCCGTGTTTTTAATTGAACCAATATTCTGAGTTTGCGATGTATAACCAGAATAATATGGAAGAGTTTTACCATAAAGGAGGTCTTTTGTCGTTTTTGTATAAACATCAGCTGCAATGCTTATTCTATTTTTATACAAACCTAAATCCATACCAAAATTTCCTTCAGTAGTTGTTTCCCACATTAAATCAGGATTTGGAATACGGTCTGAGGTAACTGAGGTATAAAAACTGTCTCCTAAAGGAACGATTTTGTTTGCATAACTTGCCAGCGATTGATAAGAAGATATAGCTTGACTACCTGTTGACCCAAAACTTGCACGCAGTTTCAAATTGCTTAATTGTGAAATATCCTGCATCCACTGCTCCTCTGTTACCCTCCAGCCAATTGCTGCTGATGGGAAATATCCCCATTTGTTATTTTTCGCAAATTTTGAAGAACCATCTGCTCTGAAATTGGCCGTAAATAAATATTTATCGGCTAAAACATAGTTTACCCTTGCCAGATACGACAACATTGAATTTTCAATTAAACCTGAATTTACGGACTGTCCCTCCGGGCTTCCTAGTTCAAGTGCATTGTACCTAAGAGCTTCGGTTGGAAAATCCATAGCAGACGCTTGTACTGTTGGAGCATTATATTCTGATGCTGTAATACCACCCATTACAGTAATGTGGTGTTTTCCATACGTCTCATCGAAAGTTAATGTATTTTCGTTTAACCACGAATTACTATTTATACTTGTAATAGAACCTTTCCCAATACCTGCTGCTTCAAGAAGTGCTTTTCCTGCCCAAAAGTTTCTCCAGTCGTTTGAATAGCGACTAGTATAGGATGTCCTAAAAGTAAGATTATCCAATACTTCATATTGTGCATACAAATTTGCAGTAGCATTAAAAGTGTTCAATTCATCTATCCGCTCGTTAATAGTTGCCAATGGATTATTTATTGACTCATGGGACGGAGTTGGACCAGAATAATTTCCTTCATCATCGTATACGGGTATTATTGGCGAGAACCTGTTGGCAGCCTGGGTTGCTGATCCCCCACCTGATCCTCCGCCAGTATCTATTCGGGTATTACTTTGTTGTGATTTTCCCAAATAAATGTTAGCCCCAATTTTTAGTTTGTCTGTTGCCTGATGATCCAACCTGACACGTAATGTTTGCCTGTCGTAACCAGTCTTAGTTATAATACCTGTTTGATCGTAGTAACTTCCTGAAATAGCAAATGTTGTTTTTTCCGATCCTCCGCTTACACTAAGATTATAACTCTGGGTTGGGGCATTCTGAAGAACTACATCTTGCCAATCGGTTCCTACTGGATTACTGGGATCGTATAATTCCAGTAATTCTCGAATATCAGGATACTCTCCAGTTTCTTGAGGATATGTACTTAGTAAATTGTATTGCTCTTCTGCTGTCATTAAATCCAACTTCTTGGCAACTTTCGAGATTGATGTGTATGTACTAAAGTCAAACCTCGTTTTACCTTTTTCACCTCCTTTGGTTGTAATAATAATAACACCGTTAGCTCCCCGTGAGCCGTAAATTGCTTTTGCTGAAGCGTCTTTTAAAACCTCATCCGATTCAATTTCGGATGGATTGAGAATACTCATGTCTGCTCCAAGAATACCATCCACTACAATCAACGGATCGTTATTTCCTGAAATGGAGTTATCACCACGAATACGGATAATAGGACTGGCACCAGGTTGTGCTTTGTCGTTACTAATAACCATACCGGATACTTTCCCTTGCAAGGCCTGATCAACTCTGGCACTTGGCATTTTCATCATTTCTTCCGATTTCACAGAAACAACTGAACCGGTAAGGTCACTTTTTTTCTGCACACCATAACCAATTGCAACTACTTCTTCAAGCCCAATGTAGTCTTGCAGCATGGTTATGTTGAAAGTTGATTGTCCAGCCACTTGAATTTCCTGCGAACGCATCCCAACAAATGAAAATACCAATGTTGCATCGCCTGATACATCTGCAAGCTTAAAAATTCCATCAAAATCAGTAATGGTTCCGGTTGTAGTCCCTTTGATGATGATAGAGACTCCGGGAAGTGGTAGTCCTGATAAATCAGTCACATTACCAGAGACCTCTTTTTGTTGACTAGACTTAAAAGAGTCGTTATTAACTTTAATCAGAATATTCCGATCAACAATCTCATAAGTTACTGGTGTATCTTTAAACAGATCATCCAACACTTCATTTACAGTTCTATCTTTCACTTCTACCTGAACGACACGGTTATCATCAAAATGATCTCGATTATAAAAGAAGTAATACTCTGATTGTTGCTCGATGGCATCAAACACATCAGCAATCCTGCTATTCTTCATTTTTAAAGTCACTTTCGTACTTTGCGAATAGACACTCGCAGACACCGAAGCAACTGTAAAGAGTATAAGTAAAACACTTAATCTCATCATAAGCCATAATTTTTTAAATCGGGAGGATAAATGCTCCCATCCGTTACATTTTTTTTTCATAAATTTGAATGTTAGTATTAATAAAATTGATTTCGCTATTTATTAGCTGAAGAAATTTTATTTAAGAGGGAATGCTCCTACCTATTCCCTCTTTTTAATTTCTTCAATCCATTACGAAAACATCGGTTCTTTATTTTTTCAATTCATATTTTATTCGTTTTTATCAAGCCAGACTTTCTTATTTTCAATATAGTAATCCACACCAGCGGTTTTCTTTATTTTTTCTAAAGCATCAATTAAATTGTTGCTATAATTAAACATTCCCCGAAAGCGGTAATCTCCAATAGTTTTATCTTTCAATGCAAACTGGATGTCGTAAATCCGTTCAAGTTCTTTGATCAAATCATTCAGCGTGGCATCTTTAAACAACATCTCCCCTTTTCGCCAGGCCGAATACATTGCTGCATCAACATCCTGAATGATCATTTCTTTTTGATCCACCTTATAAATTGCCCGTTCACCTGGGTTCATTTTCACCGTTTGTTCATTTTTTAGATTGAACTGCAATTCAACTTTTCCTTCTGCCAGAACAGTTTCAAACTGTTTGGTATCAGAATAGGCTTTTACATTAAAGGAAGTACCAGTTACATACACATTTGCCAGCTCAGTATTCACCAGAAATGGATTTTTCTTATTGCTGACAACTTCAAAATAAGCCTCCCCTTCTAAATCTACCTCTCTCTGTTTACCATGAAAACCGGAAGCATCGTAAGTAAGGGTTGATCCTGCATTCAGCCAAACTTCAGTACCATCAGGTAAAATACATTTTGAAACATGTCCTTTTGGTGCAATAACTTCGCATATAGATTGAGGTAGCTCTACTTTATAACTGTTATTTACAAAGTATAAACTAATGGCAAGTGCAATTGGAATGGCTACTGCAGCAGCAACCTTATAAATATTTGCAAAACGTTTGCTCCTGTTCAACTGATGAACCAAGCTTCTATTCACTTGATTCTGTACATTCAGCTTATCCTGAGTAATCTCTTTGGTAGAAATGGAATTTGAACCTGCATTCCAGGCTTTCAGACTTTGCTTATAAATACGTTGGTTTGTTTCTGACTCTGACTGCCAGACCTCAAGTATGGAGAGCTCATCTTTGGAAGCGTTTCCGGAAACCACTTTCCCAATTAGAATATCTATTTCATTGGTTTTATTCATTGCCTTAAGGTTTTAACACCCCTAAGACGTATTGAAAATAAAATACCCTGTAAAGATTCTTAGATTTTTTTGGAAGAAATGAAAACCATCAAGCTAAACAACTGTATATCTGATAATTTTTGACGAAGTTTTTTTAGTGCAATTCCCATCTGCATCTCCACAGTCTTGATTGAAATATCAAGTTGTTCAGCAATCTGAGCATATTTTAGGCCTTCAAATCGACAAAGCATAAAAATTTCCCGGCATTTTTCGGGAAGTTCGTTAATCGATTGATTAATCCGATCATTCAGTTCAGCTTCCTCAACTAAATCTTTAAATGGAGATTGTGCAATATCATCGGTTAGCTCTGTGGTATGTGTATTTTTCTTTTCTTTTCGAAGATGATCAATCGATCTATTCTTTACTGAACTGTACAAATATGATTTAACTGATTGACTTATCTTAATCTTTTCGCGTTTCACCCATAGGTCTACAAAAAATCCCTGAACGACAGAACGTGACTGATCAATGTCTTCTAGGTATTTATCTGCGAAAAAACAAAGTGAGGTATAATGCTGATCAAACAAGCGGTTAAAAGCAAGCTCATCTCCTTGCTTTATCTCCTCGAATATTTGTTTATCAGTTGGCTCACTCATGGCGTGTAAAAATAATAATTATTCGAATTATCCAAGCAATCGCTGTAAATGTATTTAAGGATGTCTTTTTTTGAAAAGACAGTACCCCAAACATGATTGAATCAACGAAATCATTATTTGCAAAATTTCACTTTCCAAAAATTGGAACATCAATCTAAAGCAAAATATGGAATTGAGTTAGAAACGAAAGTACAACTAATCACTCATTGCCAAATCTATATTCTGCAATAATAGCAGCGTGATCACTTGGCCATTCGGAATCAGTATATCCTTTTACATAAGAATTCACACATCGTAATTCGCCTTTGAAATACAAATAATCAATTCGTTGCTGCATGGATTCATGAAAACGGGGCGACCATGTATTTCCCCTACTATAGCGGGGAATAGGCGCCATTTTCCGGAAGGAATCCGTAAAATCTGAATTGGCCATGGATTTGCTCACAGGCCATTCTATTACAAAATCGTTATGAAATGATTTCATATCATCTCCCCAATCCAAATGTGACGGGCTGTTAAAATCACCTCCAACAATAAGGGGCACCTTCTCTCCATTTATAGAAGCATTGTTTAAGCTTGTCAGGATTTCCTTAATTTCGGTTCCCCTGGTTTTATTTTCTTCTAATAGAATTTTTTCGACCGATTCATTTGGATATAATTTCGCAATGGAAGGCAAGTAATGAATCCATAAGGAAAACACATCTAACAATTGTTCTCCCATTTTAACCCTTACGCCTCCAAATCTGAATGGTTGGTATAAATCGTAGGTCTCTACAATGGGGTATTTCGAATGTACTGACAAATTTGAACTTCTATAATAAAAAAGTGTTCCCAGAGCATCTGAAATTTTCGGTCCTGATCCATAGGTTTCCTGCATACATACCAATCCAGCACCGGAAGTTCTGATAGCAGTAATGGCTTGTTCTATTCCTTTTTCTATCCCGTTATGACGCGCACCATGCCATATATTCCAAGACATTACGGTTAACTTTTGTGGTTTCTCCTGAAGATAATTCGAACTAACTTTTTCACCTTTCAACTTATAATTATTCGTAATCTCGTCGGTAGTCTGAGAAAACTTACCCACTTTCTCATTTCTAATCTTAAACCCATTCTTTTCTGAAAATGAAAGGATTTCAACAACGGATTCTTCGATCAAATTCAATTCGCTTAAGCTATAAATAGCCACATGTCTACCATCAAAATACAACCAGGCAGTTTTTTTATTTAAATAAAAAGATATGGCAATTTCATGCCATTTCCCATCATTAATTCTTTGCAATGTAGTGGGCAAATAATCAAGTCGATGTTTACCATCTCCAATATTCCAGCCCCAGGCTCCATTGGGTTGCATAAATACTGACCAACCCACATTAACACCAGGCTCAAGGGTATGTCCCATATTTGAGGTGCTAATCAAGTCCACTACTGCCGCACCATCCCATTGTTTATTGGAACATAAAGAAGGGAAATCATCTGATACCATAGTCGTTTTAACCTGAAGAGAAACGGCATAATCCTGAGCGATTAAGGTCTGTGAAAAACAACAAAAGAATAGGAGTACATAATATATTTTCTTCATCATAAGCCAAGTCTTTATTTTAACCCTTAAAAATAGCGTTTTTATTCAAAAAAAAATACTCGAAAAAAAGCAATCAGGATTCCGATAACTATTCCAGTCCAAAACTGTCTTTTGCCAAGTTTCTCAATCGATATATATTTAAATCAAACGTAGAAAATAACATAAGGTAAATCACTGATAATCATTAAGGGTTCAGAGATTCTTATTGGTTTTATTGCCCCCGGCTTAAGCCGGGGGCAATAAAAGCTACTGTCAACGGGGGCTTCAGCTTAAATTTATTATTTCCCCGGTCAACAGTGAAAAAGTATATGAAAGAAATCTGCTGGACAGGCAAAACAAAAAAGCCAGATGCGACTCAAAATGAGAAAGCATCTGGCTTTAATATTTATATGAATTGATTGATTATCTATTTTCCCTCGGTAGAAAATGAGTAAGGGAAATCTGAGTTTTTAGTACCTCTTTTCTGATTTGGTTTCTCATCCATTTCATAATTGATGCTTGCACCTTTCATCAAGTCCGAATACTTAAAATAGTTCTTGCTGTATGATTTTCCGTTAAAATCAATTTCCTTGATGTATTTATTCTCTGAACCATTCTCAGGAGCTTCAATTTCGATGGTTTTGCCATTCTCCAAGCTTACCGTTATCTTTTTAAACAAAGGTGTCCCAATCACATATTCATCAGTTGAGGGTGCTACCGGATAAAAGCCCATTGCACTATAAACATACCAGGCCGAAGTTTGTCCATTGTCTTCATCACCACAATAACCATCTGCCTGAGAAGTATATAAACGATCCATTACTTCTCTGATCCAGTATTGCGTTTTCCATGGCTGACCAGCATAGTTATACAGGTAAATCATGTGCTGAATGGGCTGGTTACCATGAGCATAATTCCCCATGTTCATAATCTGCATTTCACGAATTTCGTGAATCACCTGTCCGTAATACGACTCATCAAATACCGGAGGAACGATAAATACAGAATCCAGCATAGTAACGAAATCGTCTTTGCCACCCATCAGATCTACCAAGCCTTGTACATCATGAAAGACAGACCATGTATAATGCCAGCTGTTTCCTTCAGTAAAAGCGTCGCCCCACTTAAATGGACTAAATGGTTTCTGGAAAGTTCCATCTTCATTTTTACCACGCATCAACTTGCTCTCCGTATCAAACACATTCTTGTAATTCAGTGAACGTTTGGCAAAAATCTCAATTTCCTTTTCAGGTTTGCCCAGGGCTTTCCCCAACTTGTAAATACAGAAATCGGCAAAAGCATATTCCAATGTACGAGCCACATTCTCATTTACGCCAACATCATATGGCACATAGCCCAGCTTGTTGTAATAATCAACTCCATAGCGACCAACAGAATGCATTGGCCCTTCATTATTAGAGTTCTTCAAAACGGCATCCCATAAAGTTTCAATATCGTAACCTCGGCATCCTTTCAAATAAGCATCAGCGATTAAGGTTGCTGAGTTTGAACCAATCATACAATTACGATGACCAGGGCTTGCCCACTCCGGTAAGAACCCACTTTCCTTGTAAGCATTAACCAAACCTTCCTGAATCTTTTCATTCAATGAAGGATACATCATATTAAAGAATGGGAATACTGCTCTAAAAGTATCCCAGAATCCATTATCGGTAAACATATAACCAGGAAGTACTTCACCATTGTAAGGGCTGTAATGAACTACATTTCCATCTGCATCAAATTCATAAAACTTACGAGGGAAAAGCAACACACGATACAGGCATGAATAGAAGGTCTTGATTTGCTCATCTGTTCCACCTTCAACAGCAATACGCGATAATTCTTTATTCCAACTTGCAGCGCCTTTCTCTTTTACTTGATCGAAAGAATCATCTCCCAATTCCTTAAGGTTAAGCTCTGCCTGTTCAAAACTGATGAATGAAGAAGCCACACGAGCATGAATCTTCTCTCCTTTTGTTGTGCTAAACTTTAAAGCAGCACCAACATGATCATCTTCCAACTCAAGTTTTCCGGCAACAATTTTGTCTTTGTTCCACACTTCACTTTTGGTGAAAGCTTTATCAAACTCAATCACAAAATAGTTCTTGAAGTTTTCAGGCACACCACCATTATTTTTAGTGGTATAGCCAATAATCTTATTTTCTGAAGGAATAATTTTCACATATGAACCGTCATCAAAGGCATCAACCAAAACATATGACTGCTCATTTTCGGGGAACGTAAAGCGAAACATAGCTGCCCGTTCTGTTGGCGTAATTTCAGTTACTACATCGTAATCGGCCAGATACACTTTATAATAATTGGGCTTAGCTGTTTCTGATTTGTGCGAAAACCAACTGCCACGATCGTCACCTGTAATTTTTAAGTCGCCGGTAAGTGGGAAAAGTGAAAACTGTCCGTAATCGTTAATCCACGGACTAGGTTGGTGTGTTTGCTTAAAACCACGGATTTTATTGGCATCATAACCATAAACCCAACCATCTCCCATTTTGTTGGTTTGGGGTGTCCAAAAGTTCATCCCCCAAGGCAATGCGATCGCGGGATAAGTATTCCCATTTGAAAGCTTAAACTCAGTATCTGTTCCCATTAGGGTATTTACATAATCTAAAGGCTGTTGTGCTTTAACACTAATACTTGCTACAAGCAAAAATAAAAAAATTAATCTTCTGAAATTATTCATTGTTGATATCGATTTTACTGTTTAAATATCTGATTTAGGTCGTGCTGATTCTGCTTTACCAAACTCATAATTAGGTTTTGGTCCCATGTGAAACTTCAGGTTTCCACCACCTACTACATCCTTATGACGGATGAAGCTCTTCTCATATTTTTGTCCATTCAACTCTACTGACTGAATGTAAATATTATCGCTGCTATTGTTAACAGACTCAACTGTAAATGTCTTTCCCTCGGGAAGACTCAAACTTACTTTATCAAATAAAGGGCTTCCAAAAACGTACACACCATTAGCCGGATTTACGGGATAAAAGCCCATAGATGAGAAAACAAACCATGCCGACATCTGTCCACAATCTTCATTTCCAATAATGCCATCTGGTTGATCGGTATAAAAATCATCCATGATGAAACGCACTTTTTCAGCTGTTTTCCACTGCTGCCCCGCAAAAGCGTACATGTAGGCTACATGATGACTTGGTTCATTGCCATGTGCATACTGACCAATCAAACCAGAAATATCTGCTGAAGCTCCTTCAACTTTTACAGATTCAATTGTAAATAAGCTATCTAACTTTGTAGTAAATGGTTCATCTCCACCAAATAAACTAATCAAACCTTCAACATCCTGAGGTACCAGCCAGGTGTATTGCCAAGCATTTCCTTCGCAGTAATCGTCATTTCTATGGGATGATGAAACCGGATTAAATGGAGTATTCCATGAACCATCTGCTAATTTACCTCTCATAAATTGACGATCAGTATCAAAGTAATTCTGATAATATTTTGATCGTTTAAGGAACAACTCATAATCTTCCGTTTTCCCCATTGCTTTTGCCATAGCTGCAATGCAACGATCATCAATGGCATATTCCAAAGCTTTAGCAACCGATTCTATTTCACTCTTCGCAGGGATATAGCCTAATTCCTTTATTTTATCTAATCCTCTTTCATCAGACAGAGCAAAACTTTTCATTGCTTCAAAAGCCAATTCGGCATCAAATCCCCTGAAACCTTTTAGGTACGCATCAACAATTACCGGAACGGCATGATAGCCAACCATTGTATTTGTTTCACTGCCCATAAGGTGCCAAACAGGAAGTTTACCCTGTTGCTGGTAAATATCAAGCATGGTGTTTACCAAATCATTTACAAGTTCAGGTTGAACCAGAGTATAAAGTGGATGGGCAGCACGATAGGTATCCCATAAAGAAAGAGTGGTGTACGTATTATGTGCTGGATTTTTCCTGATCTCTTTATCACTTCCACGGTAATCACCATTGATATCATTAAATAAGGATGGAGCAATCATCGTGTGGTAAAGGGCAGTGTAGAAAACTTCTTTCTTTGCTTCACTTTTTGATTCCACTTTTACTTTGGACAGTTGCTTATTCCATTTCTTTTCAGCCTCAGTTTTAGCAACCTCAAAGTCCCAGTGGTTGATCTCATTCATATTACTTTTTGCTCCAGCATTATCTACCGGAGAAATAGCTGTTTTCACCAGCAACTCACCATTGCCTTCAAATTCAAGCAATGCTGTAGCGATTCCTTTTTCATCAGAAGAATCAATAATCTTTATGCTTTGAATTTCTTTCGAGAATTCTGTATGAAAAAATACACGATGATCTTTTGACCAACCTGCAGAATTGCGATGTCCTTGTATTGAATTTCCACCAATCTTTTCAATTGCGGAATTAACCAGTTTATCCCAACCAATTCCATAATTTAAATCTACAATCAGCTTTGAATTCCCTTCTCCTTTATAATTGTATTTATGAAACCCTACCCTTTCTGAAGCAGTTAATTCAACATCCACATTAAAGCGATTAATGGATAAACTGTAATACCCCGGACTAACAGATTCCTTTTCATGAGAATATAATGCTTTCCAATCATAAGGATTTTCAGATGAAACATTTGGAGTATAATCACCAGAAACTGGCATCATCAGAACATCACCCAAATCACCAATACCTGTTCCGCTAAGGTGAGTATGTGAAAAACCAATTATAATTGAATCAGAGTAGTGGTATCCGGAACACCAATCCCAACCCTGAACAATGTTGCTAGGCCCAAGTTGGACAGCTCCAAAAGGAACATTTGCGCCAACAAATACATGTCCATGACCTCCTGAACCAATATACGGATCAACAAAATCTATTTGATTTACTATTTTCTTTTGTGTGTTTTGACTGCACGAACTATAAAAAATAATCCCCACAGCAAATGCAAAAAACCAAGCTATTTTGTGCATAATTTCGAATGAAATTTAGTTGTGTTTAGATATAATTAAAAACGCCACAAGATACTACAAAAAAATAAGCACCGCCAGAAACTGACGGTGCTGTATTATAATTCAGCAGGTTATTTAATAACCTGAATTTTGCGCCAAATTCGGATTTCGCTGTCTCTCATTTTCTGAGATTGGGAATAAAATTGTCTCAGCAACATCAGATCCAAATAAATGGAAGTGTCATTTATTAAAGAAATTAATTAGCCTAATATATGAGGCAACACTTTTTAAGAAAATACATAGACTATTCCCAACCTTTTAAAAATGGCTTATCCTGACTTAAAAATCTTGCTCCCTTTAGCTGAATCAGTAATGAATCGGTAAGTGCTTTATTTTTATATGCAATGTTGATATTTTCCTCCGGATCATTCTTGTGATCAAACAATTCAATAGCCACTGTGCTATCATTTTCAGTTGCCCATCTTACAATTCGATAAGAATCAGTTTTTAATGTTTTCCCAAGTGCCTTATTTCTAAAATAGAAACTTCGGGCATAAGGTTTCCCTTTCAACTCGCTATTTTCAAGGACAGGCATCAGACTTTCACCATCTAAATCATTTGCATATTCAATACCGCATAGTTCAGCAAGCGTAGGATAAATATCAACCGTTTCAACCAGGCCATTAGCAACTTTACCATTCGTGGTATGTCCTGGAACTTTCATTATTAAAGGGCTATTGGTTGCAGTATTGAAATTTGTCATTTTCCCCCAAATGCCATGCTCTCCCAAATGCCAACCATGGTCAGACCAAAGCACCACAATTGTGTTTTTATCAAGCTCCTGTCGTTTTAACTCATCGAGTACTTTCCCAATTTGAGCATCAATATAACTTACACAAGCATAGTAAGCATGTTTTTGGTTTTTCGCACTTTCCTGGCTTACTACTCCCGCTCCGTCTGGCCAAGGGTAGTGTGTTGTAAGTTCAGGACTTTTATTTAAGCAATATTCTACATTGGCATCTTTAGGTGCATAGTTATTGGTAGCCAAAGGTATTTTATCACTGTCATATAAATCCCAGTATTTTTTAGGAGCATTACAAGGTAAATGTGGTTTGAAAAATCCAACAGCCAGAAAAAATGGTTTGTTCTCCTTTTTTAAAAGCTTTAGCTGTTTAACTGCTTCAAGTGCATTTAAACCATCAGGATAACCTTCATCATCTACATCTCCGATTTCAAATGGCAGACGTGGTGTTTCAACACCAATTCGCATGGCAGTATTGTGGGCATCGCCGTTGGCATAGGCAAAAAATGCCCTCCACGGAGTCTTCCATTTTCCAACTTCCGTATAGGTAGTATCCCAGCTAAATGGAATAACATGTTCCTTTTGGTTTTTATCTAAAACACCTCCCGGTTGATGAGTGATTTTACCAATTCCAACCGTTACATAACCATTCTTTTTAAAAAGATGTGGGAGTGCAATGGCCTGTTTGGGCTCAACTCCTTTTTTCCTATAATCGCTCCACAAATCCCATCCTTGTTCAATTTTCCCAGTCATCAAGGTCGACCGAGAAGGTCCACAAATTGCACATTGTACGTAATGTCTTTTAAAAAGGCATCCTTCAGAAGCAAGCTTGTCGATGTTTGGAGAAACAATTAAATCATTTCCGTAACAAGCTAAATCAGGTCTTAAATCATCAACACAGATTAATAATACATTTGGCCTCTTACTTTCTTGATTTTTATTCAAATCAGAACAAGAATAAAAAGAAAGCAATAATAAGAAAATGCACACATGTTTTACCTTAACTGCTTTTATTACCATAATTAATGTTTTATATTTAAGTTAAACTCTGTTTCCCAAGCAAGTAGTCCTTATCTATCAATCCTCCATAATTTCGCTATTTATTCTCACCAGTGTAGTTTAATACGTCTGCAATTTCATCATTTGAAAGACCTTTCTCTTTGTTCAAACTAAAAATTTCACAACGCTGCTCTGGCATTAATTGTAATAGCCTATTGATTTGCGCTAACATATCATTGCATACAACTTCTTGCCAAGTTTCATCGGAATTCATAGAATCGTGAGCAACGAATTCATGAAAAGCATTTTCTACATTTTTATACCGAATATAATCATAAATCGTATTTACCGTGATTTTAAAAAGGAAAGATTTGATATTCTGGGAACTATCAAGAGTTTGTCTGTTATTCCACAATTTCAGAAATACTTCCTGAACCAGCTCTTCTGAATTCGCTTAACCATCAGGTTATCAGATTAATTTGAATTGGTCGGCATTAAGGAGACAGTCTTTAAGAACAGACAACGATAGAATAAAATTGAATTATGCTCGGTTAAGATTTTCAAAAAGGAAATAACGATGGTTAATGTAAATATGATTTAGGAATAAGGTTAACCTTTGATTTTAGCATGGTTGTATCTGGTTCTGAGATTTGCTTTTAAACCACCAATTCCTGCTGAACAAAATGGTAAAAGTGAGCTTGCTCAAGGCTTTTCAGGGGTCGCTCCGAACAAAAACATGTATGCTCAACATAAAAGAGAGGTCGCTCCATGCATTTCATAGGTCGCTCTTGTCAATTATTATGTTGCTCAGCATAAATATGGGGTCGCTCTGGACAAAAACATGTATGCTCAGCATGTTTTAAAATCCTTTGAATTACCTGGCTAATTTTTCAAAAAAAGAGAGCATCCAAATTCGGACACTCTCTCTGCAAAGCTTTAGTTTTCAAAATAAGCCGGTACACTAAAATTCTCAACTAAAACGGTTTTTACATTCCCCCCTAATATCTTAATTATCTAAGCTAATTTTGTTTGTCTCATTTTCCGGAATCTGAAAATTCAGAGTACAACTATCGTTTTCACCCGAAGGAGAAACTACAATATAACCTGACTTTGCGTCTTTAATATACTCGAAGGTTATTCGTTCCGGCTCTGGAGTAATCTCAATATCTTCTTCTGTAATTAGGCTTAGATTTGGGATGAAAAATACGGAATTGGCCTTAATACCACTTTTCTCTTTCCATGAGCAATTAAAAGTCCGCTGTTCAAAATCATAATTATACGAAACTAAATCACCAGAGACAGCAACAGGATATGGCCTGATTAATGCATCCTGGAAAAATGGAGACTCATCAATCTTATTATAATGAGCCCAAAAAGTATTACCAAATTTAAAATCCTCAAATATCTTCAAAATCTCTCTAGTTGAACGAACCATATCTAAAGAATGCCCATGAAATGCACCCCACTCACCTATTAAAACCGGAATATTCATTCTTTTTGAGCTTTCAGCGATTCGTTCAAAGATAAACTCAACCCGATCGGAACTTTGCAGACCAACATCTTTTGTATCAACAACCAAATCATATCCATGAGCTGCATAAGCCACAAGAGGATCTGATTCACCATTGACAAGTTTAACGGGTTCAATAGAAGTTAACACTCCCGTATTAGAAAAATAACTATGTTCCAGAAAAAGTATATGATTCTGATTTACCTCTCTAATCGCATTAGCAACTCGTTGATACATTTTCTGAAGTTCATTCTTCTCAAAAGCGCTGCATATTTCATAAATAGAATCAATAATTCTGGAATACCTACCTCTGTCAGCCATAAATCTTAGAGCCTCTAATCGACTTTTCTCTTCAGACCATGTAGCGGCTAACGACTCTATCGATGGAGGTTCAACTCCTGTTTCTTCAACCAAAACCGTTGCATAAGCCTTCAATAATTGTGGCATTATTTCATTTGCAACAGTACCCATAAAAGGTTCATTCATTATATCAAAACCAATAACCGCCTTATTCTTAGCATATCGTTTAGCAATCATTTTCCAAACATTTGCATAATGATCTTGAACGCCCACACCATCAGAAACTGGCTTGTTCGCCCAAAAATTATCGAATGCATTCTGAACAGCCGGACTAATCATATATGAATCGCTCCAGATTGCTCCTGTTATATGTTCAGCGCCATCATCCAGAGTTGCCCATTCAGGAGCACCATCAGAATACTTAACACTAAACAGATCCTGATGCATATCAAGCATAACATACAATCCGTTTTTTTCGGCCCATTCAATTCTTTTATCAATTTCAAGCAAATATTCTTCATTGTACTTCCCCGGTTCCGGCTCTAGACCATCCCAAATAATACCCAATCGAATACAGTTAAAACCCCAGCTTTTAAATTGCTTAAAAGTCTCAACACCTTGCAATGGCATATATTTTTCACTTGGATTTTTACTAATGAAATTGATACCACTAAAAATTACCTGACGACCATGCGGATCGATAAACTTCTGCCCTTCAACCTTAATAAATCCTTTCATTTCGTTCTTCTCTTGACTTTTATTGCAAGCAAATAAGAGCATAGAGATGAATAAAATAACTGTATATCGTAAAATCATTGGAGTATATTTATTGAAATTAAACGAAGTGAAATTAGACTGCCGAAACTACAAGCCGGCAGTCTATGTTTTCTCCCCTTTTTAAACTACAGTATTATTTAGCATCGAATGAGAGTGTAACCATATGCGAAGGTTTATCAGCTGCTGCTATTACACTATGCATATATATTGCAACCACCATTCTATCAGAAGTAATATCCCGAATTATTGCGTTTACAGCATAATCCTGAAGCGCAATAAAACCGCCATTACCAAATGTAAGGTAGTCTGCATTTGGGAAAGTGACAGTTTTCGGAGTAAATGTTTCATCTGCACCTTCATCTACTGCATCCACAACAAGATCTGTATTCTCGGTTAAACTCCAAGTTGCATTTGTTAGAGGTGTACTTTGAACGGAGAATATCCCAACAGGTGTTTGAGTAACTACTTTATCCATTCCAATTTCCATTGCGCAATACACCCAAACAGAAAGATTATTCCCATCCTTATTATCTACAGAATAACTACCATCGTTGTAAAAAGTATATTCGTTATCATACTCAGCTCCAAGACCTACCATATCCAGTAAGTTATCTGTTCCCGGCATAATATCAGCAGGAAATGATGGATCAAAAGCACCTGCCCCATCAACACCCGGAGTTGCGGTTCTACTTATTACCCATGTTTTACCATTGGCAGCAGCAGACCCTCCAGATAGCATTTCGTCCATAGATGCAGAAATATTAACATCTTTTGTAGCCATAGCTTCTCCACCTTCGCCAATTGCTGTAACTCTTACGGTATAATCTCCCGACATATCATAAGTATGGCTGGTAGTTGCACCAGATCCTGTTTCATTATCACCAAAATTCCAGGAATATGATGCAGCATTTTCAGCTGTTGTCGTAAAGTTAATCGTATAAGGATCATCAGCATCCACCTCAAAAAACATTTCAACTATTGGAGGTGTGGGATCATCGGAACATGAAAACATTATCGCAGAAATGGCAAATAGAGTTACCACAGAAAAAAATCTTTTTTTCATAATATTAAGTTTTATATGGTTATTAAATTAGTCTCTAACGTCCCACCACAGTGGTGTTGTAATTAAATCAGGACCTTGTTGTTCAATAGCAATTTGGTAATTTTCTTTATTGATATTAACTTCTGAAGAAGGATACCTTAAACGTGTTGGCAACACGCCATTTGTTACTCCAAGAGAATACTTTGGTGCGATTCTTTTCGCTATCCGTGGATAACCTGTTCTACGGATATTTGTCCAGCCCTCGTGAGCATTTGGATTATATGTTATCCATAGCTGAGTACATATTTGTTCAAACTTCTGCTCTTTTGTTCCTGTAAGATTTGAATAAGCTGAATTGGCCATGTATTCGTCAATTTCATTCTGAGGAACGTTCCATTGCTCAAATGATTTTTGAACCCCCGTCCGGTATAGTTGATTCGCATCTCCGGGGCCAAGTTCAAACAATGCAACTTCAGCGCGAAGTAACCATATCTCAGATGCTGTCATTTCAGAAATTGAAGCTGCCTTGCCTACGATGGTCTCTGAAGGATCGGAAACATCAGACCAAACCCATGTGGTTAACTCTGTATCATCCAACCCATTTGGAATTCCAACATACTCTCCATTAGGGTTAGGACTTACAAAAACAGTCAGGCGTGGATCATTCGTTTGCTTTAGTGTCTCCACAAACATTTCACTCATTTTCCATTTCCAATATTGATAATGGCTATACATCGGATTACCTAATTCACTTAAATCGCTATCTTGATTCTCGCCTCCGGCACTCTGATTAAGTTCTTCAATTAATGGCAATGAAATGCATTCAGAGATAGTTGTTTTTGCTAACTCTGGTTCAACAAATCGAATCCTCATTGCTAGTCGCAATCTAAGTGAGTTGGCAAAACGAGCCCAGTTCTTTAAATCATTTTTATATAAAGGATCTTCCTGAGTATATCCCATCTCTGGATCGGCATTTTCTAAAATGGTAACAATGCTTTTAAGTTTTTCGAGAATGTCTGTATAAATAAACTCAACACTATCATATTTTGGATACAAAAAACCTTCCTGTCCAAGTCCTCCCTGTATATATGGAATACTACCAAAAGCGTCTGCTAATCGAATATAATTGATGAATGACATGACTTGAGCCATTGCATGCCTCACTTCATTTTCATTTTCACCACCGGGCTTGGTGTATCGGATTACCTCACTAACAAGCCGAATTGGACCATGGTAAAATCTTTCAAACAGTGATTTGTACTCTGCTCCGGTAAAATAATCATAATAGCGATCGATAAACATTGTATTATTTTGGCCAACATAAACGTGTGCTAATTGTGAGCCAAATGGAAATTGCAGACTTGTATTATTGTCCCCTCGTATTGTGCCTAACACTGTATTCGAAAACAGATACCCGTCATCAATCTCTGTTACTGCATTTGGATTTTTATTAATATCCTCAAATCGTTCATCACATGCCGTTGTCAAAATAATCAGCAGAATAATTGTATAATATATATTTTTAGTCTTCATCTCTTTTACCCCTTTATTTAATTAGAAATTCAATTTCAAACTAAGACCATAACTTGATGTTGATGGCAACGACATGTGCTCAATTGCAGAGCCCGTGTTTCCACTATTAAAACCTGATTCAGGATCAACATGATCCATGGCTTTATAAAAGAAAAACAGATTTCGTCCGACCAGCGATACACTTAACCACTTCGAAGGCAAGGTGTAACCTACAACCACTTCTCTCATTCTCACATTAGTGGCATCCATCATCCATTCAGTTCCAATTTGTTTATTAAATAAGTTGTACCAGCGGTAAGTCGGTTGAATTGCAATATCATTCTGTTGCCCGTTAGACTCCAATATACCTTCTTCAATATATCCACCAGTTCCGGCATACCATTCGTCTCTACCTTCTAATGTTTCAGCACTGGTTCCAAATAATGCGCGATAAGCCTTTCCCCAGGAATAAATATCGCCGCCCTTCTGAATATCAACCAAGCAACTTACATTGAAACCCTTATAGCTAAATTGATTAGAGATTCCAGCATTCCAGTCTGGATTTAAATCGCCCATTGCTTTCCAGTCACCTGTTTGAGCATATCCGTTTTTATCAATCAATTTATTTCCAAAAGCATCACGTTTATAATCCAGTGCATACATAATACCAAAAGGTTGATCTATATGCGCTTCAATTGACATATGAAACTCATCAGCCAAAGACAAATATTTCATATCACCATAAAGTGCTTTTACAAGCGAGTTGTTTTTTGACCAGGTTAGTATAACATCCCAATTGAAACCATTTTTTGATGAAACAGGATTTCCGTTAAGCTGAATTTCAAGACCTGTATTCTGAAGTTTCCCCGCATTCATTTTTTTGGTTGAATACCCAGTAGATGGAGTTAGCGAAACATTCATTATTTGGTTATCAGATATACTATAATAATAGGCTACATCTAGTATTAGTCTGTTTTTAAAGAAACCCAAATTTGTTCCTACTTCCCAGGAGCTAGTCTCTTCTGGTTTTAAATCGAAATATGGTAATTGACCACCGATAGATGCTTGTGGAAACTCTGTATTTGTTTGTGATATATTATAATACTGCTCAATTTGATAAGGGCTGGTGTCGTTCCCCACTTTCGCAAACGATGCCCTAATCTTTCCTTTGGTAAGAATATCTTTGTTTATTTTAAAAACATCAGAAAACAAAAAACTTAAATTTTCTGAATGATAGAAATAAGCGTTGTTTTCCAGAGGAAGTGTTGAAGACCAGTCGTTACGAGCTGTAACATCCAGGTATACCACATTTTTATAGGAGACAGTACCCAGTGCATAAGCTGAATAAACCTCTTTCTGAGAGTACCATTCTCCTGTTCCAAAACCCTTATAGTTTGAAATATGGTAGAAATTGGGTATTCGCATTGCATATCCACTTTGCGACATTGAAAGATTCTCATTATACCTATAATTCCCCCCTACGCTCACATTAAAGTTTACATCTTCCAATTCCTTATTAAAGGCCATCAATACATCTGTATTCCACTCAATTCCATTATTCATATTCTGAGACATAGAACCCGTTCCCTTTTCGATATTTGGCTGACCAGGATTTTCAAAACTCCTATATCTTTTATTAGAGAAGTCAAATCCAGTTCTACCCATAAGTGACAGGTTCTTCAAAATATCCCACTTCATTTGAAACATGGCTTGAATCCGATGCTTCTCATCATTATTTCCAATATTCTCCAGGATCCAATATGGATTACCAAAAGTATTATCAGTATTCCATTTCATCTCGTTACCAAGTTCATCCGCCGTATTATTTTTTAATGATTCCAGAGAAATATTACGAGGCATTATTCCTATAGCCTGTACAATGTTTTTACCACTTTCTGCCAGATATGGACGATTCTCAACAGTTGACCGGATATAGGTCAACTTTGCATCAAAGCCAAATTCTTCACTCAATTGAGAAGTTCCACGAAGATTAATCGTCTGTCTCTTTAAGCCATTGTTTGGCATAATTCCTTTAGAGTCTTGACTTGTAACAGAAGCACGAAAAGAAGAAGTCTCATTACCACCATTAAATGCAACCGTATTTGTGAATGTAGCGCCTGTTCTAAAAAATTCTTTGTACGGATTTGATTGTGGTGAAACAGGAGCTTCGTTTCCTAACCAGTCGATTTCCGTTTGTCCTTCCATTTTAGGGCCGTAACTCCAAATCCATGGATAGTCTTTTAAAGGAGCAGGAGGATTGCCCGCCAAACCAGGATACTGTCCAAATGCCCCATGACCATATTCATTTTGAAAATCGGGAGTAACCATTGGTGTTTCGATCGTATAACCGGAAGAAATTGATACGCCAAGTCCTGTTCTGCTTTTTCCTTTTTTAGTAGTAACAAGAATAACACCGTTAGCACCGCGTGAACCATAAGCAGCTGCTGCACCTGCACCCTTCAAAACCGTCATTGATTCAATATCCTCAGCATTTAAGTCAGACAATGCGTCTCCACTATCGGTACCGCCCCATCTGCCTCCTCCGCCATAACTGGACTCCATCGGGATACCATCAATTACAAAAAGAGGTCGGTTATTTCCCAGCAATGATGAAACACCACGAAGAACAACCCGGGATGAACCATCAACCCCTGTAGATGCTCTTGTAATTTGCAATCCGGCAACCTTACCTGCAAGTGAATTTACCGGATTATTTTCCTTCGCCTGACTAATCTCATCGCTTCCAACTTGAGTTACGGAATATCCCAACGAACTTTTATTTCTTTGAATGTTTAATGCAGTCACAACAACTTCATCAAGCGATTCAACATTTTCCTGCAGACTAACATTTATTATAGATCTGCCATTTACTGCCAATTCCTGCTGATTAAATCCAATAAACGAATACACAAGTGTTACATTTGGATCTGATAAGACTATTTCATAATTCCCATCGAAATCCGTTATTGTACCTTTAACTGTACCTTTTACAAACACATTTACACCAGGTAATCCCAATTCATCATTTGCTGAGATTACTTTCCCCTTAATTTTAAATGATTTGTTTATTTTTTCTCTGGGACTAACTACAACCAGATTATCTTCCTCAACTTTATAGCGCAATCCGGTTTTATTTACCAATTCATAAATTAAAGTTTTAAGCGATCCATTTTCTATCTTGATGCTTATTAATTTATTAAGATCAAGCATATCATCACTATAAAAAAATCGAGTTCCGGTTTTCTGCTCAATCAAGGAATAAACATCCTTAATGGAACTTTGCTTTATATCAAGATTGATCTCTATTTGCTGTGCACTAAGCTCAGGAGCAAACGAAAGAAGCGCACTAATAATCAAACACGTAGTGAATATTACCTGCTTTCGAGATCTTAAAAATTGGCATAGTAAATTATCCTTAAGCTTTTTCATAAGTTGATATTGTTAATCTGATTTTAGTTCTGTGAATTACTTTTTACCTGTGGAATCAAAGAGCCAAACATCGCTTTCATCAATACGATATGATATCGACGAAGCCAGTTTAATTGCATTTAAAACTTGCTCAATAGTTTCCTTTTTAATCGTTCCTGTGAATTTTATTTTCTTCAATTCCTCATTGTCAAAATGAATATTGATGTCGTATTTACGTTCCAGTTTTATAGCTACCGCACCAAGTGTTTCACTGTTTATCATTAAACGATTCTCTTTCCAGGATGTAAACATCTGTGGATCGATTCCTTTTGAGACTACATATTTTAGCTTCGTAGATTTTGGTCGGGCCGCAACCAGTGCATTAACCGCTCCTTTTACTTTTGCAAACTTTGCAGTCTCTTTATAAAAAATTACCCTCTGATTCTGCTTCAGGATAACTTCATCTTTACCACTTTTCCGAAGAGAATTTCTGGATATTCCAATTTTCCCTTCTACCAGCGTTGCCTCAATTGTTCTCTCATCGGCATAACTTTTCACATTAAAAGAAGTACCATAGGCCTTCACAACAACATCGGTAGTTTTAACCATAAACATCTTTGATTTATCTTTTGCCACCTCAAAAAATGCTTCTCCTTCTAACTCAACCTCTCTGTTCTTCTCACCAAAATTCCCCAAATAATTTATTCTACTTCCTGCATTAAGCCACACTTTCGATCCATCAGGAAGATTAATAAGAGATTTTGCTCCATAAGGAGCAGATATTTCTGTAATTTTTAAATCCTTAAGATTTTGCATCTCTATATATTCCATAGCTCCCCAAGACACCAATGCACCAGCAATAAACACTGCAGCAATACGAGCCAATTGATTCCAAATACTTTGTTTCGGCTTCAAACTATTAACTTCTTGCTTTGGTTCATTCTCTATAATTTCTTTCAAGCTTTCCCATTCATCAGCAATTACATTATCCGTAACATTATCAGCAGTTTCCGTAGCAATCCATATATTCTGAAAATTGTCAAATTCGACTCTATTCATTGGATCACTTTCAAGCCACTCATCCAATTTATTAAGATCGGATTTGCTAATGCTGTTCTCCAGATACGAGACTATTAATGATTGTATTTTGCTATCTATTTCCATTTTCTATTTCTTAATATCCGTGTTTGTTGAATAACCATAAACTAAGTATCAATAGTTTTTCAACTTCAAACGAAGAGCTTTTAAAGCTCTAAATATTTGCACTTCAACCGTCTTTGGCGAGATTGATAGTTCCTGTGCAATTTCCTTGTGCTTTAAGCCATTTTCCCTACTCAACTTAAAAATGCGTTTACACTGTGGAGCTAAAGAATCTATCGCCTTTGTTAATTCATTATTTAGCTCCGTATTAATAAGTTGAGTATGCCCATTTTCGCTATCTAAATATCCATTTGTCAACGACACATTCTTCAGTTTAAAATCTGAGATATAACGCTCCCTGACATGTACATTTCTAATTTGATTTATGCATCTGTTGTGAACAGTACGGAACAAATATGTGCTTAACGACTTGCTTATTTTTATTGATGATCGGTTCTCCCACACGTATGAAAATGTATCTTGAAGAATATCTTTTACAATTTCAGAATCCTCGATAAATTTTCTAGCGTAAGAAAATAATCGTTTATAGTACTTTTTATATAATGATTCGAAAGCGTTAATGTCATCTTTTTTAATTCTGCCGAGAATTTCGATATCAAATGAAGAATCAGAATTGAGGGAAACAACCACTCCTTTTTTGCTTCTGTCGTTTTTCCCACCCCCTTGTTTGCGATAACCACCGGCTATTGACAAGGAGTCATGTAGTGAAAGACTATGATTATCTGTTTCTACTTTTGTTTGCATTTTTTTCCCGTGTCTATATTAAAGGCAAACAAGTATTACAAATCACTTACATGAAATTTACTTTTTTTTATTTTCTGCAGAAATAATTTGAAGTTTATGGCGTATTTCCTTTAAAGAACGGTAGATCTGGGACTCTACAGTTTTTGAAGAAATATTCATCTTTATCCCAATTTCCTTATGAGAGAAGCCCTCATTCCTGCTCATTTTGAAAATTATTTTGCGTTGTACAGGGAAACAAGCTACAATATCTTCAATAAAGCCATGCAAGTCATCTGCTACCAATTGACCAAAAAAATCAGTCTCTGTATGTTGTCTTTTGATGACTTCAAGATATCGTTCTTTCAAACCTTGTTTTCTTAATTCATTCAAACAGGCATTTGTTACTGATCTATTTAGATATGAATAAATGGAATCTACAATCAATAATTGCTCTCGCTTGTTCCATATGTATGCAAATACATCCTGAATAATATCTTTGACTATCTCCTGATCAGGTATAATTTTACGGGCTGTTAAATAAAGAGAAGAGTAATATTTTTTAAATATATGTTGAAAGGAAGGAACATCTCCTTCCTTGATTTTAGCTACAAGCTCCTTTTCTATAATTGTCAGTCTCGACCTCACCATCCTCAAGCACAATTACATACCTGTTTTTTTAAACATGTATTGATTTAAGGCACTCCAAATTCCTTTACAAATTAGTTTAATATTGAGTGGATATCAAATTTTAAGCAGGATTATATAAGAGAACAAATTTAAAACTACAAGGCCATATAAAAAGAGCATGCTCTTTCCAATTACTATGTTGCTCAGTATGAACATGGGGTCGCTCTGGGCAAAAACATGTGTACTCAGCATGTTTTTTGGGGAAGGCAAATTAAGTGGATCGATTCAACTGTGTCAAAGACTAATATTTCCCAAATTAGATCGTAGATCCTGCAATTTTACCGGTAAATGGTATACCATAAGCTCCGGTTCCATCCTGAGCAACATGAATTGGCATTCCACTATCAATATCACCAACACCTGACATGTCTGCACTAGCAACTTCCTGTCATGATACATCAGAATTCATCGGTTTGGAATCTGTAAATTCTTGAAATGTCTGCTCTTCATTTTACGCTGTATAAAATCGTAAATTGGATAATTATAGCTTCTCTCCAATTACAATAAGGATCAATGCTTTAATTAATACTAAATGATGAAACCACTGCCCGATGATCAGATGGGAACTTACCTGAGATTTCGATGTCAACGGCTTCACCTCCTTGTTCTCCAACCACCTGCGAATTAATTACTTCAAATGATTCGGACCAGTAATATATAAAGTCAATTCTGTCATCATCCTTCTTCCAGTTTTTAACATCGGCAAAAGGAGTCCAGGTAAATCCTCTTCGGCTCACTTCATCTTCTGACTTGTTAATTCGATCCTCGTGAAAACTATCTTTCATACCCATATCTTCGGTTAAAAGCTTTGAAAACGGAGCTTCGATTGCCCTTGGTGCAATTCCCGCATCCACCGTTTTCTGCGTCCAGTCGTAATGGCTTGTTTCATTAAAGTCTCCCATTAATACTACGGTGTTACCTTCTGAGATTAACTGTTCGACTTCCTGCACTAGTTTCATTGGTTCGGTAAAGGCTTTCAATCCAGATTCGGTTGAATTGCTGGTATCCCAATTCAAGCGTGCACGACGGACAATTTCTTCTTGAGAATAAAGATATACACCTTCGTTTTTTATCGCTGCCGAATATGGTATATAATAATGGTTCCAGTCGGGCTGCAAACCAATGTGGGTGCTGAATACATAAATTTTCTGATCTTCAATTGATATAACAACACCTTTTTCACTATCCGTCATTTTCTCAATTGGGTAACGACTTAACACCCCTGTGCCAGCGGTTGAGTAATGCCATTTTTCACCGGTTTTCTCATCTAGTTTTTTCTTTAACCACAGCACATCCAGGTTGCTATCGGAACTGTTATGTGAATATTCCTGCAAGCCTACAATATCAGCTCCAGCTTTAATAATTGCCTGCACAACCTTCTCCCCCCTGCTTGTATCATACTCCCAAGTCGGATCATTCCAGCCATACAGATCCGAGCGCTGCACATTAAAGGTCATAATCTTTACACTTTCATTAACTTTTTCTTGAGCTGTTTCAATTGTATTTCCACAGGCTGTAAAAGCAAGTTGCAAGCCAATGAATAAATATATTAAGCTATTTCTCTTCATCATTTTATGTATTAATTAACTGGTATAGGCGCTTAGGTCGCGATTAACTAATTTTGCCGTATGGC
>CBDVCE010000004.1:0-112093 GCA_965372405.1 uncultured Sunxiuqinia sp. | reverse complement strand
CAATTAAGTGGAGGAAGTTATATTTAAATGCGGATGTATTGCAACGGTCTTGAATAACATGTTGTTGGCAACAATCGGCCGTGCTGAACCAGAGAATCCCTTAAAATAAGCTTTCCATATCTGCTCTCCGGATAGGGGTTTGTATCCCATTACAGAATGAGGACCCACACTTATTAATTGCTCGATTCCATCTATTTCAGAAATTATGGGTGTTGTAAAGGCTTTTCTGTTTGGCTCCGGATATTCTTCTACGTCAACATCGCGGTTTATTTTCCAGACTGTTTTTCCGGTATATTTATTTAAGGCCACCAAAAATCGAACATCTGTCCCATCAAAAGTTAGTATCAGAAGATCTTTGTAGAGAAAAGGAGAGGAGCCAGGTCCAACTTCATGTTCGCAATGAAGGTCAGTTCTTTCCCAAAGTTTCTTTCCGGATTCGGTATCAACACAAGCTGTTCCATATGCTCCAAAATGGGCATAAACCCGATCTTTTTCAAGTGCGGCTGTAGGGGATGCAAAACTGTTTAATGGATGTTGCTCTTGCAGGCTATCTCTTTCAAACAATAATAAATCCTGTAGAATTTCACCAGAGTTTGCATTCACAGACAATAAGCGAAGTTTTTTACCTTCCTGAAGGGCTGTTGTTAGCCATATCTTATCATTAAATATCACAGGTGAAGACCATCCGCGTCCTGGGATTTCGGTTTTCCATGTAACATTGGTTGAATCACTCCATGATGTTGGGATATTTTGTGCAGTACTTATTCCATTCTTATTGGGGCCTCTATAGTCAGTCCAGTTACTTGTTTCTTCCTGAGCAAGAATATTATTCGAATAAAAGAGTATTGAAAGAATACAAAATAAGGAGAGGATAATAATTCTTTGATTTCCCATCTGGTCTAGGTTTTTTCTGGTCTAATTAATTCTCAACTGGCTTAGGCAAATTCCAATCAGGCACGAATATAGCAAATTAAGAATGAATTCATTAAATGGAAAAAGGCTAGTTCTCCTTCAGCTCTAGTAGCTTTTTATTTTTATAGAATTCGTATTCTTGAAGAATTGCCTCACGAACCTGATAATCATTATTGGTATAGTTGAGTGCTCCTTTTGAGTTAAAATAGATCATAAATGTATCTGCTTCCATTTTATTCAGGCCCGTAAGAGTCATCACCATTTCTTTATTGTAGTATTGAGAAATAAAGTCCCATCGTTTTTCATCCATGATAGAGTTTCTGGTTTCCCGCTTTTCCTTTTCTTTTTTACTCAGATGATATTGAAGAAAAGATGCTGGAGAAAAAATTGCAGCATACCAGGGTGGTTTTGCGTTATAGGAATCACCTCTAAGTTCAGGATCAATATCAACAGGTTTCCCGGTGCCAACTCCTTCCATATCTACTTTGTTGGCTTCGCCGGTAACATTTACTTCCCGAATAGCATAGCGAATTGGCTTGGCAATAATCACATAAATACTGTCCTCTGGGTGATAAGGTGGAATTCTCACATATTCTTTCATGTAGCCCATTGCCGATAAGCCAAGGCTATCAACATTCAACATTTCCATTGAAAAATTTCCACGGGCATCAGTAGTTGTTCCTCCATGAGTACGCATATTTACCACATGTGCATATGGAATTGGCAGTCCGTCCTCTTTATTAATCACTTTCCCTTTTAGTAGAATAGGAATGGGATCAATGTCATCCAAATCTTGTGCATTTACCTGAAGTAAAGGTGTAGCAAGTAGAATCAAAAAAGATATTAGTAGCAGCTTTCTCATGATTGAGCCACAAAAATAAGGATTTCCTTGAATGATTGACTTAAACTAACAAAGCTTAACTGCTTTTAACAGTTTTTCATAAACTCAGATTGTCAGACAGCTTGAAAATCAGGCTTATTGCACAATCATCTTTTGTACAGAAATAAAGCTGTCATTTTTAAGACGAAGGAAATAGAGTCCTTTCTCAAGACTACCCCTTGTAAAAGAAATGTGATGGTCTCCCGATGGATATTGCCGGTTGGTTATTTCTCTAACTTTCTTTCCTGAAATATCATAAACATCAAGACTTACCATTGATGACTCTTCAACCTTAAACTGAATGGTTGTTTGGTTGCTAAACGGATTTGGGTAGTTCCTAAAAACAGTAAGGTTCTCATTTAGTTTACGAACACTGGTAGATACATCCAATGCTGCGGTAATGGCATCTTTTGCTTTGCTGATGTCTCCACTGGCAGCAGTGGCTCCTTTATGAACCAAAATTCCATTTTTATCAACTACTGAAAGTCGATCATAGATAGTTCCATAGTTATTGGCAATGCCTGAACCTTTAAGTAAATAATTAATGTCTAATCCGGTTTGGGTTTTAAACGTAGTAACTCCTGAAGTACTTCCGTCCCAGGTATCAATTCCAATAGCAACAAAGTCAGCATTTGATTTGAAAATATCAACAATCTCTGTTTTAATAGATGGAGCTACAGCTTTGCATAGCGGGCAGTTGTCTCCCAACCAGAAAATAAAGACTACTTTGTCAAGGTGGTCTGATAGTTTAAAATCACCCCCACTAAGTTGGGTCAGCGTAAAATCAGGTGCAGCTTCTCCCTCATTCTGAGCAAAAGAACTCAGTATGCATATGACGAATAAGAATGTAATAATTGTTTTCATGATGATTTGTTTTTAGTTAAAATCGTTTTGTCCATCGAATTTCGATTCCTTTAAAGTCAAGGACTTCGTAGCAAATTCCTGATGTGCAGGCCGGACCTCCCCAGCGCTGGCCTGCAGAGAGTTGAATTGTATTTTTATAATTTGGTTTGTAGGATAAGTTTGTACTTAAATAGTGTTTCTTTTTCTCAATCTCAGTTGTCGAGGCCAAATCGGCTACCACTTCATCGTTGGTAAATTCCCAAATAAGGGCAGCGCTAAATTTTGACGATTTACTGAAGATTAATCCTGCGTAAATATTCTCCACTTTGGAGTCTTCCCCAAAGCTTCGTTTAATTTGTTGAGCTTCTGTTTCAAGACTAACTACCCATCTATTTTCAAGTGGTTTGGTAAGATATATTCCTGCTGAGAGTCGACTGTCTTCCAACTTAAATTCGTCTGATGCATAATCGACAAATGTTTTCAATTGTAGAGAAGTCATATCAGCATACCATTCCATAAAGTATTCTTCAAACTTGAAAGTATTTACAAACTTGTTTTCCCCTCTCGAATGATTAAAAGTCAATCGGTTATTTTCATCGATTGTATAAAATAGTTCCAGCTGAATACCCCGTTCATCGAGTAGCTCACTAACATGCGTACTTCGATTAAGTGTTCGGTAACTGTGTTCCTTTATTAGTGTTGGTGGATCAGATAAACCAGAGCCAATAGTAAAATTGTGGTAGTCTTTCCATTCCAGGCTGGCTCCAAAATTGTTTGTTGAGTAATTCAGATTGAAGTAGGCTCCATAGGAATCCTGATCGTCAAAACTCAAGTAGTTGCTTTCCCCATTCGTACGATGAGCCAATTCTCCATAATAATCAACTTCCTCAGTGATTGATCCACTCAAATGAAAACTCAAATATTTTGAATGATCGCTTGGGTTGTCATTATCCACATAGACTGCACCAATATTCTGATCAAATAGGAAGAAGTTCAGTTCGCCGGCAGTTACTAAATCCTCTCGATTGTCTGGATGATCTGGTGGAAGTTGAGGAACCAGATTCTTTCCTCTTAGTGCTTTTACCTCGAACCAGTTGTTTGAATAACGAACAAAAGCACCCTGTATATCTTTGTAAAATCCTTGGTGAACACGATAGATCCGATCTTCAAAAATTGAGTTTTTTATTTCATAACCACGAAGTAAAAGTCCACGACCAAGCGTTTCATAAAAGTTCCCAAGCTTGGCTTCAAAACCTTTAGTCCGATAGTTTAGGCTGTATTGGGTAAGCTTTGTATATTCATCGCCATCTGGCCTGTTCGAATAAAATTGTTCCAATCGTACAAAAGCTTTTACCCCTTTTGTTTGATATTGAATGTTAAACTGATCGTAAAAAGTACGTAAGTTATCAGGCTCTTGGCCAGGTATGTTGCCAAACTGGGTTTCCAGAAGATTGTAGCCTGTTAATTGGGCTTTACTAGTTACTGCAAAACCTATAAAAATTAGGATGATTGAGATTCTTTTCATTTCAGTTTGGTAAGGAGGTTTTGTATTTTTTCCCGAATCACATCTTCATCACCTGGCTGGAACCCTTCGTGGAAGTATCTGACTTTTCCCTTGGAATCCAGAATCAATAAAGTTGGCATGGCGCTAACATTTAGATCCGTCATTAGTTCCTGATCGCCATCCAGAAATACAGGATAACTGATGTTTAGCGACCTAACAAAAGGCTTTACTTTGGCTTGGTTTCTGGGACTATCAATATTAATTCCCCAGAATACAACTCCATCATTGATAAACTCATGAGATAACTTACTGATTTTAGGAATTGCTGCCAGGCAAGGTTTACACCAGGTTGCCCAAAAATCAATGATTGTCAGCTTTTCACCTTGAAGATCATTTAGCTGTACATATTTCCCATTGAGGTCTTTTAACTCAATATTGGGTAGTTGAGCAGAAAGTTGTATCCCTGCAAAAAGAAAGAATATTAGTAACCACTTTTTCATATCGTCATTTTTAGTTTTTGACTTATGCAAAGTGATGAAAGGTAAAATGTGGTATTTGTTAAAACGCCCTCTGAAAAGATTGGTTCATCAAATAAGATAAAGAATACATAAAATTTTTATCACAAAAGTATCACGGAGGGGAGAGGAATATTCTTAGGGTGAAAGGAATATGAAAAAAAGATGTCATCCTTTGTTTAGGGATGACATCTTTAAATGTAACAATATATTTTCGACTAGACTAGCTCAAGTTCTTGATTCTTTCCATTGCATCAATCACGTTTTCGCGACCAGCAAAAGCAGAAAAGCGGAAATAACCTTCTCCTGCCGGACCAAACCCTGAACCCGGAGTTCCAACAATATTGGTTTCATTCAGCACTTTATCGAAGAAATCCCATGAGCTCATATCATCTTTGGTTTTTACCCAAACGTATGGAGCATTTACTCCGCCATAAACTGTGTAACCGATTTCGGCAAGGCTTTCGCGCATGATTTTGGCATTTGCCAGATAGTATGCAATCACTTCTTCAACCTCTTTTTTACCTTCAGGGGTATAAATAGCAGCAGCAGCCTTTTGTACTGGATAAGAAACACCATTGAATTTTGTTGATTGACGACGCATCCAAAGTTTTTTAACCGAATGTGCATTGCCTTCACTATCGTAAGCTTTTACTTCTTCAGGAATAACGGTAAAAGCACAACGTGTTCCGGTGAAACCTGCAGTTTTTGAGAAACTACGGAACTCAATTGCTACTTCTTTAGCGCCTTCAATTTCATAGATTGAACGAGGAATGCCATCTTCAGTAATAAATGCTTCGTAAGCTGCATCATATAAAATAATGCTTTTGTTCTCTTTTGCGTATTCAACCCATTTTGTTAATTCTTCTTTGCTGGCAACCGTTCCTGTTGGATTGTTTGGGTAGCAAAGGAAAATCAGATCAGGACGCTCTGTTGGAAGATCAGGAGTAAATCCGTTTTCTTCAGTACAAGGCATGTAAATGATACCATCGTAATAACCATTTTCTTTACATACGCCAGTTTTACCTGACATAACTGTTGTGTCAGAATATACTGGGTAAACCGGGTCGCAAATGGCAATCTTATTATCAGCACCAAATATTTCCTGAATGTTTCCGGTATCACATTTTGAACCATCTGAAACGATAATGTCATCTGCAGGAATGTCAATTCCATTGGCTTGGTATGAGTTCTCTGCAATTGCTTTGCGCAGGAATTCATAACCTTGCTCAGGACCATAACCTTTAAAGCTTTCTGCAGTTCCTTGCTCATCTACACCTTCATGGAATGCCTTTAAAACAGTAGGAACTAAAGGTTGGGTTACGTCACCAATTCCCATTTTAATGACGTTCTTATCAGGGTTGGCTGCAATAAATTCATTGACGCGTCTACCAATCTCCGGGAATAAGTATCCCGCCTGCAGTTTCAAATAATGTTCGTTAATTAATGCCATATCAATTTGTGTTTTTATATGTGTCTTTTCTTTAAGTCTGTCACTTTAGAGGGCGACAAAGTTATAAATTTGAGTTGCTTTCACCCAATTGAGGTCGATTTTTGGGTACATAACCGGTGAATGTTTAAACTTTGATAATGATAAGGCTGGAATTAATTAAGGTTTTTGAAACATGTTACCTCATAAAGGGTCACAGATTATTCTTTATAATCTTCAAGCTCTAAAATATCTTCTTTCATCTGTTCAATTTTATTGGAGTGGATTTTTGATTTTTTATTGGTCCAGAAAACATTAAATAAAACTATACCTGTGATACCCAAAATTGTTTTTGTATCGAAATGAAGCCCATTCCAGATAATCAATATAATCCCAACAAATAAGAACAGAGACATTATGTGAATGAATTTCATTTTGCCATATAAAGTGTTTTTAAAGTCATTCACTTTTTGCACGGATTCCATTACTGAATCATTTTGTAAATTTATCTTCCGTAAAGAAATATACCCTTTATAATAGATATAAATGATGGTTGAGATAGCAGTTGCTAAGAATCCACATCCAATAATGAATTTCACATCAAAATTTTCTTGTTGAAAGTAAGGATGCAATACCACAGATAAAACAATTGGTGCTATTAGCATACCATAGATATTTTGAAATAATAATCGATTCAATTTTCTCTGAGGCTTTTTTGTGAGTATTTCTGTAATCATCTTTTTATTTAGTTTTTCTAAGTTGTTTAGTTTTTGATCGTATTGCTCCCATATATTTTTTAATTCTTCGTATTCCATGATTCTTTGATTTAGTTGTTTGATAAATGATTTTTAAGTTTGAGCTTAACCCTATTAATTTTTGTTGCAACATTTGTTTTGGTTAAACCAATAATTTCAGAGATTTCATCGTACGAGTAACCTTCAAGTTGTAGAAGTATTAAGGCTTTGTCCAATTTCCCCAGATTACCTATCGCATTATAAAGATGTTCATGCAATTCTTTTGATATTGGATCATCCGGTATTTGAGGTATCACGTTTGTATATTGAATGTGATTGTTTGCTTTTTTATGATCCCTAACCCAGGAGACAGCTGTGTTTATCGCTATCCTGTAAATCCATGTGCTTACCTTAGATTGATTTTTGAAATTTGGATGTGCTGTCCAAAGGTTTGAAATGATTTCCTGGAAAACATCACTCCTATCTTCATCTATATCACAGAACATGTGACTAACTTTATAAATCAACTTCTTGTTTTCTTCAACTAGTTCCAAGAATTTATCGGTTAAGATCTCGTCAATCATTTTTGATTTTTATTGTTTTGGTTTTTTAGTCGAAAAAGACTTACAGAAAATCACAACCAGGTTATTTTTATTTATGTAGGAGTATGAATAAGTTGTCTATTCTCAAATATAATCAATCATCTTGACGGTAGGTGCTTATTTCATGATTGATGAGTCAAATTAATTCCATGAATGAACCCAGTCATTTTGCTAACGCCCTTTCAGGGCTATAATGAATCCTTCGAATTCAACCATCGGGCGTTGCCCGATGCTATTGCTTTAGCGCCTTCAGCGCAAAGTACATTAGCATAGTCTAGGGCTATGTCCAAATTGCTTACGCAATTTATTAGCGCCAAGGGTGCGGATTTAAGTTCGGAAACGAGGGGAAGGTGAAGATTACAAATCCCTTGTTAGGAGCTTAGTATATTCAACCTTCATTTTAATAAACTAAATTTTGTCTAAATCATTTACTGTAAAATCATTCTTTGTGTTTCCTGTGTTCAATGTTGTTGCCCGGTGTGGAAAATCCAAAAGCACCCAATCTTTGGCTTAAAAAATCTTCAAAATAACCCGTTATTACTTCATATTTTATTAAACCAAATCTTAAGCACTTATGAATTTCTGTGTACATATTATTAATCGAACTCAGGTTATTAAACGAGAGTATCTGAAAAGATAATTAATATTTCACCCAATGAAATTCCGTTTTACCCCTACCTAAAGGGCATCTGAATTTCAACGGCTTCCCTTTAGGGAATTAAAGGGGAAAAGTCGTTGAAATGTTAATTGCTACTTTCCAGACTACCTTTTTTGTTTTAGCTATTGGTTGAATAATCGCTGCTGATTTTTTACATTTGTCTTCAACTAAAAATCACCACTATGATACATAAAGAGCAGCTCCGAGAGCTTGCTGAGCGCCGGGATGCGCTGAGGAGGCATCTTTGACTACGATGCAAAAGTAATTCAGTTACAAGAAGAAGAACTAAAAACCCAAGACCCCGAATTCTGGAATAAGCCCAAAGAAGCGGAAGAGCAGATGCGAAATATCCGCTCGATTAAAGCTTGGACCGACGGTTATAACAAAGTAGATCAATCAATTGAAGATCTTTCTGTGCTATTCGAGTTTTTTGAAGCTGATGAAGCCAGCGAAGAAGATGTTATGGAACAATACGATCAATCAATGGTATTGGTTGAAGAGCTTGAAGCCAAAAATATGCTTCGGAAGAAAGAAGATCGGCTTGGCGCAATTTTACGAATTAATGCAGGAGCCGGCGGTACCGAGAGTAACGATTGGGCAGAAATGTTGATGCGAATGTACTTGCGCTGGGGAGAAAAAGAAGGGTACAAAGTAAAAATAGCCGAATCAAATGCTGGCGATGAGGTAGGTATTAAAAGCTGCACCATTGAATTTGATGGTGAGTTTGCTTATGGCTACTTAAAAGGCGAAAATGGAGTACACCGCCTGGTGCGCCTTTCGCCTTTTAATGCTCAGAATAAACGAATGACTTCATTCACATCTGTTTTTGTTGCACCACTTGTTGATGACTCAATAGAAATTGAAATTAATCAGTCAGACATCAGCTGGGACACATTCCGATCTGGTGGTGCTGGAGGGCAGAATGTAAATAAAGTAGAAACCGCAGTTCGCCTTCGTCACGAACCTACCGGAATCGTTATTGTAAATACTGAAAGCCGTTCTCAGCTTGGGAATAAAGAAAATGCCATGCGTTTGCTGAAATCTCAACTTTATGAGCTGGAGCTTCGCAAACGCCGTGAAGCGGAAACGCAAATTGAATCGCAAAAGAAAAAGATAGAATGGGGGTCGCAAATCCGTTCGTATGTGCTACAACCCTATAAAATGGTGAAAGATGTACGCACCAGCTATGAAACCGGGAATGTGCAAGCGGTTCTGGATGGTGAAATTGATGGATTTATTAAAGCTTATTTAATGCAATTTGGTGGTCAATAAAAAAGTAAAAATACGCATTGCTCAGTCTGCTGATGCTTCTGGAATTCTTGAAATTTACAAATCGTATATTCTTGAAAGTCCGATTACTTTTGAAGAGTTGGTTCCCTCAGTTTCAGATTTCAGCAGCCGTATTGCCAATATTTTAGAGGAATGTCCTTTTCTGGTTTGTGAGATAAATGGGGAAATTGCAGGATATGCTTATGCCTCAGACTATAGAAGTAGGGCGGCTTATCGGTGGAATAAAGAAGTTTCTGTTTCTGCTAAATTCCAACGTAAAAATATTGCCCTGGCTTTATATACTGTGCTTTTCTCCATTCTAAAAACACAGGGTTTTGCAAATCTACTGGCGGTTATTACTTTACCAAATAATGCCAGCATTGCACTACACGAATCTTTTGGGTTTAAAAAATGTGCTGAATTCCAAAATATAGGTTTCAAGAATAATCAATGGCATACTGTTGGCTGGTGGGATTTTTTCTTACTAAATGAAAATGACCAAATACCTAAAGAGCCAATTCCATTTCGTAATTTTATAAAAGAGAATAGCTTAAACAACTTTATTGAAGAAGGAGAAAGTTTACTGAAAATATAAGATGAGTTCATAAACAATTTATAACATATCGCCTTTCATTAAAAAAGATTTCCATGAATAAAATCAATCGTTATATCAATCGGGAAATAAGCTGGCTTTCATTTAACGAAAGGGTTCTTCAAGAAGCTGAAGATCCAAATGTGCCACTTTTTGAAAGGCTTCGCTTTATTGGTATTTTCTCAAATAACCTGGATGAATTCTTCAGGGTAAGGGTTGCCTCGGTGCGTAGAATGGTTGATTTTGGAAGTGATGAAGAATTGATTGGTGACATCAATCCAACTGATTTATTTGAAAGAATCATGGAGATTGTGATTGAGCATCAACAAAAATCGCAACAGAATTTCAGGAACATTACTGAAGAAATGGCGAGCCAAAACATGTTCATCATCAATGAAAAAGAATTAACCGATGAACAAGGCATGCATGTGAAACAATACTTTCACGACAAAGTGCTTCCCAGCCTGGTACCAATTATGCTGGGCAAAAACATGAAGTTTCCTTATTTGAGGGATCGTTCAGTTTACCTTGCTGTTAAACTAAGCAGACAAAACAAACCTGAGAAATTCGCTTATGCCTTAATTCGTGTTCCCAGCTTATCGCTTTCCCGATTTTTTGTTCTTCCCGAAAAAGATGGCAAGAAGTATATCATTTTGCTTGATGATATTATCCGGTATTGCCTTCCTGACATCTTCCCGCTTTTCAACTATGATGTGTATGAGGCTTACACGATAAAAGTTACCCGGGATGCTCAATTAGATATTGATGATGATATCTCTAAAAGTTTTATTGAGCAGATGGAAGCCAGCTTGAAAAAGCGAAAATTAGGTACTCCGGTTCGGCTAATTTATGACCGGGAGATTGATGAGAACCTCTTCAACTTTATTACTAAAAAGATGAAGCTTGGAGAAGATAACCTTGTCCCAGGTGGGACATACCACAACCATAAAGATTTTATGAATTTTCCTGAAATTGGAGAAGCTCATCATTACTATAATCGACTAACCCCCATTCGCCACAAAGACCTGAAACCAAATGAAAGCATACTAAAGAAAATGCGGCAGAAAGATATTATGCTGCATTATCCGTATCAAAGTTTCAGCCATTTTATTGACTTGCTCCGCGAAGCTGCAATCGATCCTAAAGTACAGGAAATTGGTATAACAATATACCGTGTTGCTGAGAACTCAAAAGTGGTGAACGCATTATTGAACGCCATTCGAAATGGGAAAAAAGTTACCGTGGTTATTGAGCTGCAAGCGCGCTTTGATGAAGAAGCCAACATCTTCTGGTCGAATAAACTTCAAGAAGAAGGCGCACATGTGATTAACGGAATTCCGGGATTAAAAATTCATAGCAAACTGGCATGGATAAAACGTAAAGAAAAAGATACTTATCGCAATTATGCCTACGTCGGGACTGGGAACTTTCATGAAGGTACTGCACGTGTTTATGCAGACGATGGCCTTCTTACAGCCGATCCAAACATTAGCGACGAGGTGGCAAAACTGTTTAGCTTTTTCAAGCAAACTTACCGCAACTACGAATACAAGCACATCATTGTCAGTCCATTTCATATCCGAGACTTTTTTGTAAAGATGATCGATAATGAAATCGAAATTGCGAAGTCGGGAAGAAAAGCATTCATGACTCTTAAAATGAACAGCTTAATTGACCCGGATATGATGGATAAACTATATGAAGCTGCCGAATCCGGAGTGAAAATTAAGCTAATAGTAAGGGGTATCTTCGGAATGCTCACTCAAATTAATTCGGTTCATAAAAATATTGAAGCCATAAGTATCGTCGATAAATATCTGGAACATTCACGTATCTTCTTATTTGGAAATGATGGTGACGAAAAGATATTTATTGGCTCTGCAGACTGGATGCCCCGGAACTTAAACAGAAGAATTGAAGTTGCATGCCCAATCTATAATAATGAGATTAAAAATGAGCTGAAACAAATGCTCAAGATTCAATTAAAAGACAACAGCAAGTCCAGAATTCTGGATAACGAACTTACAAACCAATACAACACCCGAAAGCCAGACGTTAGATTCAGGGCACAGGAAGACTTTCATCAATATATAAAAACCAAACATCAGGGAAGCATGAAAATATATCACAATCCTCGCTGCTCAAAAAGCCGCACTGGTTTATCCTTTTTAGGAGATAACGGATACAATGTTGAAATTAAAAATTACATGACTGAAGGTATCAGTGTTGACGAAATTCGGGAAATCGTGATCAAAACTGGCTTGCGCCCATTTGAATTGGTGAGAACACATGAGGATCTTTATAAAAAAGAATACAAAGACAAATCAATTTCAGATGAAGACTGGGTAATTATCTTATCAAAAAATCCAAGATTACTTAAGCGTCCAATTGTGATAAATAACGATAAGGCAATTATTGCTCAACCACCAGAATTGGTGGAAACCATATTATAAATTAACCAACTTTTGACTGCAGGTTTTTAACTTCCTTCTCCAGTTTTTTCTTACGAATTAACAACTTGGAAAGAGCCAGAGCGTCTTTCACTGCTTGCTTATCGTATTCCTCAAGAATGACATAATAGTATTGCTTGCCCAGAAAAACTGCTTTTAGGTTGCGGTCAGCATTGTCAGCAATAAACTGAATAACGCCATTATCTGTGCCTTCACGATAAGAGACCTTCTCCCATTTAGTTTCCAGAAAGTCGCTACGATGATTTAATACATTATCGATAGGAACCTTTAGAGTTTTTGCCTGAATGTCGCCATCATAAACCCGCATTCCGGTATGTTCAAGCCATTTATCTCCATAGTAATTACTGGAGAGATATAAGTCACCTCGTTCATCTAAATGCACCTGCATAAACGATTTATTCCATCTGCGCTTAAATTGCTGACGTTTATGAATGTATTGAGTATAGCGATCAAAATCTGTTTTTTCAGTAATAAACTTTTTAGATAGATTCTCAAAACTAAGGTTCAAACTATCCAACTCATCTTGCTTACGATAGAAAATATCACCATAAATCTTCTTCTTAAACTGGTCAGCAGAAACAATCTCCTGAATGGCACCTTTGTATAACATTTTCAAAGTATCAAGCTTTAAAAGTGCCAGCGTGGTGTCGCCTTTCGTATAGATTTCCTGAGCCTGCAAAAGTGATTCAGCCGCTTTTTTCTTTTCACTTTCACATGAAAATAAAACAATTGCTGCCAGTAAAATGATAAAAACCTTGCCTAAATTCATGGACATATGCATTTTAAATTGTTCTTTCGTAAAATTCAACAATCAAAGTAAATTAATAATTATCCGAATGGAAACAAATTCAGTCGCTTTTTTTCAATCTGAAGATTATCCTGAACTTCCAGCAAAGCCAATCATTGCTGCCTGGCAAATTCAAAATCCGGGAAATATCGGAAGCCTGATGCGCTTAGCGGACAATTTAGGTACCAATCAACTATTTATTTTAGACAATGAAAACCCAAAGCGAGAATCATCGATCAAAAAAACGGCAGGTCTGAGTTACAAAAATGTAAAACTTTCGTTCATTTCTTTTACTGAATTTATAAACTTACTTCCCACGGATTATCAGCTAACAGCAATTGAAACAAGTGCCAATTCAAAAAATATATACACAACTCAACTTCCTGATAACATAGCATTTATTGTTGGCAATGAAAAATATGGCTTACCAGAAGATATATTGAATCAATGCCAAAACACTGTTCATATTCCCATGACAGGTTTATGCAAATCAATGAATGTTTCTCATGCCCTTGCGGTAAGTATTTTTGAGTGGCAACGACAGCAGCTTTTCAGTTAAATGAATTTTCAAAATTGATAGATTTTTTCTATATTTATCAACTCAAAAACCAAATCTATGATTACAATTACCCAGCTTGAATACATTGTAGCCGTTGATACTTTTCGTCATTTTGGAAGAGCTGCAGAACACTGTTTCATTACTCAACCAACACTAAGTATGCAAATAAAAAAGTTGGAAGAGGATCTGGAGGTTATCATTTTTGATCGTAGTAAACAACCACTTATTCCTACTGATGTGGGTGCAAGAATTATTTACCAAGCTCGTGGCGTTATTCAGGAAACAGAGAAAATAAACAACATAATAAAAGATCATAAGAATCTAATTTCCGGTGAATTAAAGATTGGGATTATCCCAACTTTAGCTCCATACCTGCTCCCCCTTTTTATTGGAAACTACAAACGGAAGTATCCCAATATCATGATTAAAGTGGAAGAGCTTACCACTGACAATATTGTTAATCAGCTCAGCCGGGATCTTTTAGATGTTGGAATATTGGTCACTCCTCTAAAAGAAGATCGTATTAACGAAAAACCAATCTTTTATGAAGAAATGATGGTTTATGCACATGAAGAACATCCTCTTCATAAAAAACCAGCAATAAAAGTTAATGATATTGCAATTCCGGAAATATGGTTACTTAGTGACGGACATTGCTTCCGTCATCAGGTTATTAATTTATGTTCTTTTAAAGGAGCCTCCAACGAGGAACTTCCTTTTCATTTCGAGGCTGGTTCACTCGAAACTTTAATGAATATTATTGACAAAGAAGGTGGAATCACACTTATTCCGGAGCTCGCTGCAATTGAAATGGAAGAAACCCGAACAGATCATGTTCGTCATTTTGCCGATGTTAAACCTTTACGTGAGGTTAGTTTGGTATATTCCCGCCATTTCGCTAAAAATAAACTAATTGAATTGCTTTGGAAAGAAATTGTTTCATCCATGCCAAAGGAACTTTTGGATAAGGATAGAGGAACAATTGTCGAATGGAAGTAAATTTTTCATTTTTTTATTTGATAATATCAAAATCTTGTATTTCTTTGCATCGCTGAAATCAAAAAACGCTTTTCTAAACGAAGAAAATGCAGATTTCAGAAAAAATCCTGATAAAAAATTTGGCGGCTTCAAAATTTGATCTATTTTTGCAGTCCCAATTTTAGGGAATTGAAATGTTGGCCCGTTCGTCTAGGGGTTAGGACGCCAGGTTTTCATCCTGGTAGCAGGGGTTCGAATCCCCTACGGGCTACTAATTTTATTTACACTGAAGAATTTAAAATGGCACATCATCAATCAGCAAAGAAAAGAATCAGGCAAGACGAAGTAAAGCGCACGAATAATAAATTTTTCGCTAAGACAATGCGTAATGCTTTAAGAAAATTGCGTGAAACAACTGACAAAGAAGCTGCAGCAGCAGATTATCCTAAAGTTGCATCTATGATTGACAGGTTGGCAAAAAGAAACATTATTCATAAGAATAAAGCTGCGAACCTAAAATCTAAATTAGCCGCTCAAATTAGCAAGTTATAAGCTTACAAGCTAAGATATACTGAAAGCCTCTTCATTTGAAGTGGCTTTTTTTATGCCAAATTTTCAGATAAGTACTTTTCGGGGATCAAACCAACTTTCTGGGAATTTCTAATATTTAAGGGATCAATTTTAGCTAATTCGATACTGACAGAATGAGTTATCACTAGATTTTCCTACAAAGCAATCTAAAGTTTCTTATTGATTTCAGAAATAAAAGTTTATCTTTGCGCGACAATTTTATCAATTTAATTTATAATTCAATGCCAGCAAAAATCAGATTGCAGCGACATGGTCGCAAAAGATTAGCTTACTATCACATTGTGATAGCTGATAGCAGGGCACCACGAGATGGTCGTTACATTGAAAGGATCGGGACTTATAATCCAAATACGAATCCTGCTACGATCGATCTTGATTTTGATGAAGCTTTAAACTGGCTGAACAAAGGTGCTCAACCAACAGATACCGTGAGAGCTATTTTATCTTACAAAGGTGTCATGTACAAAAAACACCTTCAGGGTGGGGTTGCAAAAGGTTCTTTTGACGAAGATGAAGCAGATCGCCGTTTCCAGGCTTGGACGACTGAAAAAGAAGCAAGAATCCAGGCTAAAATTGACCGCTTAGCTAATGAAAGCGATGCGGACAAAAGTAAACGTCTTGAAGCTGAAAAGAAAATCAACGAAGACAGAGCTGAAGCAATTGCCAAAAGAAATGCAGACTTAGTTGCCGAAGCAGAAGCTGCTGTTGCCGCTGAAACCGCTGAAGAAGTGGTTGAAGAAGTAGCAGAAGAAGAAACTGTTGAAGCTGAAGCTCCTGTAACTGAAGAAGCACCAACTGTAGAGCCTGTAGTTGAGGAAACTCCTGCAGAAGCACCAGTAGCTGAAGTAGCTCCTGAAGAAAAGAAGGCTGAATAAGCCAGATCGACTCCTGACATTTAAGAAACAACTCTTAATACAGATACGATCAGAAAGCGGTAGAATTAATCTATCGCTTTTTTTATTTTTGTACTATGGAAACTATCCCAAAAACAGATTGCACAAAAATTGGGTTTCTTCAAAAACCTCATGGCATAAAAGGTGACATTGTACTTCAGTTAGAAGAAGATTACACCGAAAGTCTGGAAGAATATCCAACCTTCTTTCTAGAAATCGATCAATTATTGGTTCCTTTCTTCCCAACTAAAGATGGCATTCGAATCCGTTCAACTGACTCAGCACTTGTTCGTTTTAAATGGATAGAAGATGAAATTGACGTAAAGAGAATCTGTGGTACTCCAGTTTTTCTTAAAAATGAAGTCATTATTTTGAATGAGGAAGAAATCGGACTTCACAATCTTATCGGATTTATTTTATTTGATGAAACACTGGGCAAAATTGGAGAAATTGAACAGGTAGATGACTTTGCAGGCAACTTGGTTCTACAAGTTAAATTCAAAAATGCAGAAGTGCTTGTTCCTTTTAATGAGGACTTTCTTGTTCGCTTTGATGAAAAGAAAAGGGAAATTGAACTACAGTGCCCGGAAGGAATTTTTGAAATTGACTGACAATCCTGCAACTTTTATTAAAAAGAAACGTCTATTAAAAGTCAGAAGTCAAACAATAAACAGAATTCACATGAAAACAAAAATGATTACACTCATCGTTCTATTTGCGATGATATGCATGGCTATTCCAGCCAAAGCCGAAAGTGAAGAGCGCAATGTTTCAGCATTTACCGAGATTTCACTTCGCATTCCTGCAAATTTGCACATTGAGCAAGGGAAAAAACAATATATTGAGATTGTTGCAAAGCCATCAACTCTCGAAGATATTGTAACAGAAGTTAAAGGTAGCGAGCTAATTATTCGATTTCCAAAGAAGAACTTATTCTGGAAAGATTTTAAACCTGGAACCATCGACATTTTTATTACTATACCCGAAATTGATGCGTTAGCTCTTTCTGGAAGCGGTGATATAATTGGAGAAGGTGATATTAAAAGTCGTATACTTAATCTAGCGGTAAGCGGAAGTGGCGATATATCGTTGCCTGATTTAAGTGCAGAACGTGTTAAAGCTTCAATTTCAGGTAGTGGTGATATTGAAATTGGAGGAAATGGAGAAGCACAGGATTTGAGCGTTAATATTTCAGGTTCTGGCAATTTTAAAGGAGCTGGATTTGAAGCTTCAGATGTAAATGTAAGAATTGCAGGTTCTGGAAATGTAGTAGTACATGCTGAAGATAATTTAAATGTACGTGTTGCAGGTTCCGGCGATGTTCGATATAAAGGCAACCCCCGAATTGATAAATCAGTTGCAGGCTCTGGCTCTGTAAAACAATATTGATACTTGAGTGGAATTTTTGAAAGGGCTGTTTCTTTAGAGGCAGCTCTTTTTATTTCCGAAGAATTTTAATTTCTCCCCCAACTCCCAATTTTACTATACTGGAAGGATTAGCAGACCCAGTATCATCTTGCCGATAACCCACAACATAATCAACAGATTCCTTAATCTCTTGGTGAATCTCATAAAAATTTACTGGCGATGTTTCTCCGCTAATATTAGCAGAAGTAGAGACAATCGGTTTTTTAAATCGCTGGATCAATCTTTGCGTAAAGGCTTCACCGGAAACACGAATGCCAATACTTCCATCTTCAGCAATTAAGTTTGATGCCAGACTCTTGGCTCCTGGATAGATAATAGTCATTGGTTTCTCAGAAAACTCAATCAGATCGTATGCAACCTCTGGAACTTCCTCAACATAACGCTCCAAGAAATTAATATTCTCCATCAGTACCAACATACTTTTGCTGTCTTCACGTCTCTTTATCTCATAAATCTTTTTAACCGCCTCTGCATTTGTAGCATCACAACCCAGACCCCAGATTGTATCTGTTGGATACAAAATCACTCCTCCTTGCTGAAGAACTTCCAATGCTTTTACAATATCATCGTTCATCATAAACCTTTTTATAAATTTCCATTAACTGATTTGAATAGCTCTCTGCTCTAAACCGCTTCGCATTTTCATAGCCCTTCACAACCAATTGAGAATGGTACTCATTATCATCAATCAACTTATTAATCGCATTGGAGATTTCAGGAACACTGTTTGGAGAAACATAGTGTGCAGCATCTCCTCCAGCCTCGGGCATGCTGCTAACTTTTGAGGTTATTACCGGGCACCCAGCAGCTTGCGCCTCTACAATAGGCAATCCAAAACCCTCAAAAACTGACACATAAATCATTAATTGAGCCAAACGATAAATACGACTCAACTCTTCATCGTTTACTCCATGAAGAAAAATTAACTGACCTCCCAGCTTATGTATCAATGGCTGAATGGTTTTCAAATATTTCGTTGGTTTCCCAACAATTACCAGAGGCAGTTCAAAATTAGAGTCACTTATTGCCTGTAGTACTGGTTTAATATTTTTTCGGGCCTCAATGGTTCCAACTGATAATATAAATTTTCTTGGAAGACCATATTTCTTTTGTGTTTCTTCAAGCAGATTTACATTACAGAAATCATAAAAAATCGAATTTATCGATTGATAAATCACCGATATCTTTTGTGGCTCGATTTTAAAAAATTCAATGATATCACTTTTACTTTGTTCACTAATTGCAATGATATGATCTGCTACCTGACAGGCATGTCTATATTTTTTATAATAGATTTTCCGATCGGTTGCCTTGTACAATTCCGGGAATCGAATAAAAATCAAATCATGAATGGTGACAATACTTTTTATTCCGGTTTTTTCAATACCTATTGGTAGCTCATGGCTTAACCCATGATAAATATCGAGATTTGCTTTATGGGCAAGCTCCGATATTTTAAACCTTCTCCAAAATGGTTTTAGGACACGCCAACATAAGTTATCGGGCGTTATGACTGTAGTACCCAAAGGCAAGGGAAATCGGCTATCAACAACCTTAGGTGTAAATAGAAGATACCTGCTTTTTGGATAAAACTCAGCAAGTGCTTTTAATGTATTACGACTGTAATTCCCCAAACCAGCAGCATTAACAAATGCGCGCTTAGCATCAAAACCAATCGTTAGATTTTTGGTCATGCAGTAAATTTACTAAAACACATCTAAATACATTAATTAGTAAAATAAAAATCAATCGCGATATTTGTGTAACCACAAAAAACCACCCTATGACCCAAGAATATGAGAGTCAAAATATGTTACCTGAAGAGAGGCTTTTAAGCAAAATTTACTTGATAAGGGATGAGAAAGTGATGCTTGACAGTGATTTAGCTGAGCTTTACGGGATTGAAACCCGCCGTTTGAACGAACAAGTAAAACGAAATATTGAACGTTTTCCTATTGACTTTATGTTCCAACTTACTGATTCTGAATTTCAAAATTTGAAATCGCAATTTGCGACTTCAAGTTGGGGTGGTCGAAGAAAATTACCCTATGTTTTCACTGAACATGGAGTATTAATGTTGTCCAGTGTCTTAAATAGTAAACTTGCCATAAAAGTTAACATTCAAATTATGCGGATTTTCACAAAGGTTCGTGAAATGCTGACAGATAACTTAAGCCTAAAACTAGAAATTGAAGAAATTAAGAAGAAGCTTGACAGTCAGGATAAAAATATAGAACTGGTTTTTAGTTATCTTGATGAATTAATTGAAAAACAGGAAAATCCTAAACCCCAAAAACAAATTGGATTCAAAACAGGCAAGAACTAATTCCTTTAAGAACAATTAATCTAGAATATAAATCCGCAAAACAATGGTAACTAGCAGTAAAAACTTGAGGCCACATAATGTGACCTCAAAATAATATTATCATGTAAAGCAATATCGACTATTCAAACTTAGCCACTGAATCAAAGTCAAGCGTGCCAAATAAATCATCGTAAGTTTCAGCTCTTCGTATTTCAACCACATCACCATTCTCACGCAAAAGAAGTTCCGCTGATCGAAGTTTACCATTATAATTAAAACCCATGGAATGTCCATGTGCTCCGGTATCATGAATCACAACCAAATCATCAGGTTCAATCTCCGGCAATAAACGGTTAATAGCAAATTTATCGTTGTTCTCACAAAGAGATCCTGTTACATCATATAAATTCCTATGCTCCTTATCTTGTTTTCCCACAACCGTAATATGGTGATAAGCCCCGTAAAGTGCAGGACGCATAAGATCAGTCATACATGAATCAAGACCTGCATATTTTTTATAAGTTTCTTTAATATGCAATACTTTAGAAACCAGATAACCATAAGGTCCGGTAATTGCACGCCCCGATTCAAAATAAACTTTCAAAGGTGCAAGCCCATTTCCAACAATCATCTTCTCATATAAATTCTGAATTCCTTTACTTACATGGTTTAAATCAACCGGCTTATGCTCGTTCTTATAAGGAATACCAATTCCTCCGCCCAGATTAGCAAATTCAAAATGAATATCTAATTCTTTTGATATGTCAGTAATCACATCAAAAATGATTTCTGCAGTTTCAATGAAATAGTCAGGATCCAATTCGTTTGAGGCAACCATGGTATGAAGTCCAAAACGCTTTACCCCTTTTTCCTTGGCCAATTTATAACCTTCAAAGAGCTGTTCGCGGGTAAATCCGTATTTTGAGTCCTCCGGATTTCCAATAATGATGTTTCCACCCTTCAATGCTCCGGGATTATATCTGAAGCTTAATAACTCTGGCAATCCAACATGCTTTTCAAGATATTCAATGTGCTTAATATCGTCCAGATTGATAATTGCACCTAGTTCCATCGCCTTTTTGTACTCTGCAGCCGGGGTATCGTTTGAAGTAAACATGATTTCCTCACCACGCATTCCTACACTTTCGGCCAACATAAGTTCGGCCATCGAGCTACAATCTATTCCAAAACCCTTGCCGCGAAGGAGCTTCATTAAAAATGGATTTGGGGCAGCTTTAATTGCATAAAACTCTTTGAAGCCTTCATTCCATGAAAATGAATCAACAAACTTTTGAGCATTGTCCAATATTGCTTTTTCATCGTAAATATGAAAAGGTGTTGGATGCTTCTTACAAATCTCATCAAGTTGTTCCTTACTAAAGGGTAAATTTTTTGCCAGCATATCTTCTATCTTTTTTAGCGAAACACAAAGATATGGATTTGAAAGAATTATTTAGATTAAATCTTCATAAGTAAAGCAGCTCTTAACAGAATGTTTAAGATTGAAAGTATTTAACTGAGATCTGATAAAAGTTCGGCACTCAAATAACCACGGGCAATTTCACGAACTTCACCAGTCATATGAATTTGCCAATCCTCATCAATTTGCAGTTTCAACTCACCTCCAGGCATTTTCATGGTAATATTTCGTTCGGTCAACCCTTTTTTCACCATCATGGCAGCAACGGCACTCGATGAACTACCGGAAGCAAGCGTGTAACCAGCGCCACGTTCCCAAATCAGGATTTCAACTTCAGAGGGAGAAAGTACTTTTACAAACTGCACATTAATACGATTCGGGAATTTAGGATGATTCTCGATCTGACTACCATACTGCATAATCTCATCAATCGACAATTCCTCCTTCATAACAATGCAATGTGGGTTGCCCACCGAAACACAATTAATCAGATAAGAAGTTCCATCCAATTGAAGTTCTTCATCAAGACATTCGGACAACTCACTATTTACCGGAACATTTTCTGCTTCAAAAATAGCAGCACCCATATCCACTTTTATCATTCGGGCTTTGTCATTGTCAGTTTTAATAACTTCTGCCTGTACAACTCCCCCAAGTGTGTCAATACTAAATGATTTATTTTTCGTGTATTCGTAATCAAACAAAAACTTAGCAAAAATACGAAGACCATTCCCGCTTTTCTCAGCTTCTGAACCATCCGGATTTAAGATGCGCAAACCAAATTCGGCTTTGGGAGAATCCACCAAAAGCAAAATACCGTCTGAGCCAATCCCATAATGCACATCACAAATGGTCTTAATGTTTTCAACGTTCATTTCAAAACTGACATCCTTGCTGTCCATTACGACATAATCGTTACCCAGGCCATGTGTTTTAACGAAAAAGTTCTTCATAATTATTGATCCAAAAGATTGATTTAACAAATGTAGAAAGATTTTATGGCCATAAACGTGATTGATGTCAAAAGTATTGCTTTCGCCCTTTCAGAGCTTTGTGAATTTTATTGACTATGCTAATGTACCATGCACCCTTGGGGCATTCAATTTGTTTATGGGTTATCTAATCTTGACATGTTGCTGAGTCTTAGCTCCAACGGAGCATTGTAGCATGGCCTGGTCACAGATTCACTGCTACAGAATGCAGATTACAAATATGCATTAGCGCAAGGTTTTTATAAGGATGTCATCTTTTCAGAAGATGATATCCCTCTATTCTACGTGGCAAAACTTGGCATAAAAAAGCCAGGACATTTATGATTGCTCTGGCTTAGAAACTGTTTAAATTTTATCCTTTGGTATCTTTTTGCGCCTTAAGCCCTCATGCTTCGTTAAAATCTCCTTAAATAGCGGTGCTATTCGCGTCAATTTTGCCTTGCCTGAGAACTTAATCTATCAAAAACCTATCTCAAAAACAAAACTTAAACAGTTTCTTAAACTATTGTTGCTTCTTGGCCTAATTATAATTGATTTGATCAAAATGACCATAACTTATATTGTTGTTCAGGTATCTTCCTTCAATCGGATTTATTTTTACGATTCGTAATTGAGCTGCAAAATCTTGAGGCATGTTAGTCAATTGTGGGAATTTTTGCATAAACAATCCCATTACTGCACCAATTTCCTGCTCAGTTTGCAAAATTTCGGCCTTCCCAATCATCTGAATACCCTCAATTGTATTCCAATCGTCATAATCCTGATCAACGGTATATGCTATATCATCCATTTTCATAATATTTTGGATTTTTCTCTTATCAGCGTGTGATGCAAAATAAACAGTATTTCCGTCAGACACATATTCCACTGTGTGGGCAATTGGTTTCCCATTCTCATTTACAGTTGCAAGAGTTAATTTATCATGCGAACTTAAATAGCTACTAATTTTATTGAAAATTTCTTTATTCATCTGTTCAATTTAGAAGTGTTTCAAATACTTGTTTATTAAAATTAACTAATGGTAATTTATTTTTATTCAGTTTCATTTGCATGATGATGCCTTCCCATGAAAAGAAGATAAATTCCGAAATTGCACGAGAATCATCCACTTCTTTTATTTCTCCCTTTTCGATACCTTCTTGTATTTTTTGTGCAATTTGAGTTATCATTAAATCGAATATTGATTTAATTTTTGTACGAAAAGCTTCATTTAAATCGGCCATTTCAAGGGCAATATTGCCAAATGGACAACCTCCTTTAAAATCCAACTCGCAAAAAGGATTAAGAAAATCATTAAAAAAAGTTTTAATTCGTATTGGAATTGTTTCCTCAATATTATTTAGATTTTGTTCGAGCAAACTCAGAACTTGAATCGAATAATAATCCAGGATTTCTAGACCATATGCTTCCTTACTCTTAAAATAAAAATAAAAAGAGCCTTTGGGAATTCCCGCTTTATCCAGAATTTCTTTAATGCCTGTACTGTTATATCCCTTTAACAGAATTATATGCGCTCCAATTTCAAGGAGTCTTAATTTAGTGTCAGTTTTCATTTCAATACATAATAGACCAGTCGTCTACAAATAAAAGAACAATTTTTAATTTATGCAAATGATCTGCAAAGGCTCAAAATGCAAAAGAGCCATCCAATAATTAATGGACAGCCCTTTTTGTTCTTATAACATGTATGTTTTATTCATCATCCTCATCAACATCTTCGTCAGTGCTAGCAATATATCGCTGGCTATCGTCTGGTAGTGTATTTGTCCATTTCTTAATTCGATAATTAAATCGGATGGTTAGCAGGTACATTACCGGTGAAATTAATAAGGTTAAGAAGGTCGCAAATGTTAGTCCGAAGATTACTGTCCATGACATAGGCCCCCAGAAGGCAACGCTTTCGTTTCCGATGGAGAATGCCGGATCAAAGTGGGTAAATAATCCAAAGAAATCGAAGTTTAGTCCGATGGCCAATGGCAACAACCCAAGTACGGTTGTAATAGCTGTTAGCAGAACAGGGCGTAACCTGGTTTTTCCTGCCAGCACCAAACACTCAATCTCATCTTTAACGCTAAGGAATGCCTTTACTGACAATTTTAGACTTTCACGTTTCCGTTTTCGTAGCAGGTCGATGTAGTCAATTAATACGATACCGTTGTTCACCACAATTCCTGCCAGGGAGATAATCCCAATTCCGGTCATGATAATAACGAATTCCATGCTAAAAATGGCAAGTCCAAGGAATACACCGATGGTACTAAACACAACGGTAACGATAATAATCATTGGACGAATGAATGAGTTGAACTGAGTAACCAGAATCAAACCAATCAATGCAATTGCTACAAAGAGTGCAAAGATAAGGAAGGCACTACTTTCATCTTGTTCCTGCTGTTCTCCAGTAAATTCGTAAGAGTAACCGCGAGGCATTTCATAGTCGGCCAGTACGAGCTTAATGCGTTCGTTTATTTCGTTGGGATTATAGCCTTCAACCACATTGGATGAAACAGTAATTACCCTACGGTTGTTAATCCTGTTCACTTTGTCGAAAGTTGATGAGTATTCAACTTCAGCAACTGCTGAAATTGGAATCCGTCTATCTTCTACCATAAGCGTTTGATTCATTAGGGTTGAAACATCATTACGGTATTCTTCTTTTAGTCGTATGAAAATATCATACTCATCTTCACCTTCTTTAAAGTTTCCGGCATCATAACCATAGAGCGAATTACGCAATGCCATACCAATTGCCTGTGTTGAAAGTTCGTAGCGACGAGCTTTCTCACGATCAATATGAATGAGCATTTCTGGCTGGTTGATGTTGACATCCAGCTTTAATTCATCAATACCGGTAATATTATCTTTATTGATCAGGGTCATGAAATCATCGGTAATCTTGATCAACTGATTAAATTCATCACCGGTAACTTCAATATTAATAGGCGCTCCAACAGGAGGCCCCTGATCTTCTTTCTCAACGTAAATTTTGGCACCAACAAATCCCTCCAGGTTCATGGTAAGCTCCTTCATAATTTCAGAGGTGTTTATACCCCCTCGATATTTGTATTCAACAAAGGAAATTGAGGTTAGCGATTTATTCGGACTGCTATTGTTTCCGCTTTCGAACATGCTCCCTTTTCCTGTTCCCACATTGGTTGTAACCGATTTGATAATGTGGAGGTAAGGCTGAACTGTTTCCTTTACTATCTTTTCAGCACGTTTCGAAAACTCATCTGTTTTCTCAATAGATGTTCCTAATGGGAGTTCCATAGTCACATAAATTGATGGAGGTTCAGAGTCTGGGAAAAATACAACAACAGGTTGTCTGGCAACAAAAAATGCAATGGATGCAAACAATAAAAAGATTGTTCCCCCAAAGTACATGGTTGGCTTCCAACCTGACAGGGCATGTCGTAGTTGCTTCTCATACATATTCTCCATCCATACCAGCACTTTTGTCTGGAACCAGCGTGCCAGAGGTCTGAATGCGATTGGATTCAGCGCCATCATGATTGCAATTACAGCCAGAATATTGGCCATTGCAAATGATCCGATTATATAGAACGGAACAGAGAATAGAGCAATAATTGTTGCCCATTTAAAGATGTTCTTACTATTAAGTTTTGCTTCAATATCTTCAATCTTCATGAATGTCGCAATGAACGGTGGATTTAGCACCAAAGCAACAAACAGACTGGATGATAATACAATAATTAGTGTGTGCGGAAGAATCTTCATGAACTCACCCACAACACCTTCCCAAAGCATGAGCGGGAAGAAAGCTGCTAATGTGGTTAGTGTTGATGAGATAATGGGAAAGGCAATCTCACTGACTCCCTTTTTGGTGGCCGATATTAATGAGAATCCCTGACTATGCAAACGGTAAACATTCTCTACAACCACAATGGCATTATCAACCAACATCCCCAAAGCCAGAATAAGGCTAAACAGCACCATGTTGTTCAAGGTTACCCCGGTACTTTTCAGGATAATAAATGAAAGGAACATGGAAATTGGAATGGCCAATCCGGAGAACAAAGCGTTTCTAAATCCGAGGAAAAGAAACAAAACAAAGATTACCAGGATGATCCCCAGAATAATACTGTTTTCCAGGTTTGAGATTTCATTTCTTACCTGATTTGAGGTGTCGTTGGTAATGACGATATCCAGATTTGCAGGTAAAAAACCTTTATCAACCTGAGTTACGAGAATGTCCTTCACTTTTTCTGTTGCTTCCAGAATATTGGAGCCACTCTTTTTAGTAACAGAAAGTGTTACCACTGGCTTGTTGTTCAATCTTGAAATGGTTGATCGTTCTTTGTACCCATCAACTACATCGGCGATATCTCGTAAGTAAACGGCTTTTCCATTATTGAGCTTGATGATTGTATTCTCAATCTGCTCCATATTGGTGTAGTCAGCTTCCGTACGAACAACTCGTCGGGTTTGATCGGCTGTAAACTCTCCGGCTCCAATGGTAAGGTTCTCCAACTGAATGGCGAAGGCAATGTCCTCGAAGGTCATTCCATTGGCTTCTAACCTATAGGGATCAACATTAATTTGAATCTCACGCTCATCAATACCCCGAATGTTTACTTCGGAGATTTCATTTAAGCCTTCCATCTCATCCTGTAATAACTCGGCGTATTTCTTCAGCTGCTTCATGCTGAATTCACCAGAGATATTTACGTTCATGATGGGGAACTCGGAGAAGTCAAGATCCATTACCAGCGGATCTTTCTCCAAATCGTTCGGTAATTCGGACTTGGCTTTGTCTACCTGATCCTTGGTGTCTTGCAATGCTTGCTTAACGGAATAGTCGGTGTTAAACTCAACAATAATCAGACTGACATCCTGGTACGAGGCCGAAGAAACCTTCTTGATGCCCTGCATCCCCTTCAGCTCCTTCTCAATGGGTCGGGTAATGAAATTCTCAATATCTACCGGCGAGTTTCCCGGATAGATGGTTTGTATGATAATATTTGGAATAACGATTTCAGGAAAGAGTTCCCGTGGCATTTGCTTGTATGAAAAAATCCCGAATAGGATAATCATAAAAGTCAAAATGTAAACCGTCGTTTTATTCTTCAGAGCCAGGTATGTAGGGCCGAACTTCCGTTGAATATCGGTTATTTTCTTTTTCTTATTTTGTGTAGCCATTTTTCAATGATTTTCTTGATTTGTGGGAATTAGAATTTAATGGCTGTACCATCAACAATCTGCTCAAATCCTTCAGAAATTACGAAGTCACCAGCGGCAATTCCTTCACGAACTTCGGTCATGTTATTGTTGTTAACTCCAGTTTCAATGTAAACTTTTTTGGCTCGCTGGGTAGTTCCATCCTTTTGGGCCATGTAGGTGTATTTGCCTCTAAAATCTTCTTTAATTAAGATGGAAGGGATTACTAACGCATCATCTGCCTGATAATCTACAATCTTCATGATGGCCATAAGGTTTGGCTTAATCATTCCCTTGTTGTTCTTCATGTTTACACGGATACGGAAGGTGCGATTGTTCGGATCAATAAAGTTTCCAATCGTATAAATTGTGGCTTCCGTATTTAAATCCAATGCGGGGAAGTTGATTGAAACCTGATCACCCTTCTTTATTTTGGTGAGATAAGTTTCGGCAACATCACCATAAACCTTAAGCTTATCAATGTTGACCACCTTGGCAAATGGCATTTGAGGACTAGCGATTTCACCTTTCTTTTGATAGATCACATCAACAACTCCGTCAACTGGTGCGATAACTTCAGCCATGTCAAGCTGAGCTTCCATACTAGCCAAACGACGATCCATTGATTCTTTATTTGATTTAGCCTGCAGGTATTGAATCTCAGAACCAATCTTTTGATCCCAAAGGTTTTTCTGACGTTCAAAAGTTGTTTTGGCCAGTTCCATTGAAATTTTTAATTCCTCAATACTTCGATCAAGCATATCTGTGTTTAACTTGGCCAGAACCTGACCTCTTTGTACACGCTGACCTTCTTTAACCAATATGTCCAGTATTTTTCCGGAAGCTTCAGGGCTGACATTTACTTCTTCATCGGCTTCAACCCGGGCAGTAACATCAATAAAGTGTTTGAATTGAATAGGCTCAAGCTTTGTGGCCACCACATTTACATATTCTATTTTTTCATTGGCACTCAATTCACTTTCAAGTAGTGTAATCTTTTGATTGAGTGCATGGAGTTCTTCTTTGTAGTGTTTGAGTTGATCTTGCTTTGACAACTCATCGGTTGTTGGAGCGCTTCCACAGGAGCTTAATACGATTAGTAAAATCAAAGTACTAAGCTGGTATAATTTTGTTGTTTTCATTGTTTTAGTATTTATTGCTGTTTGCATGACAGTTTATTTTCCAATTGCTTTATCAAGACTTATTTTGGCATTGAGCAGCTGAAGTACAGATGCAACCCAAGCTCCTTGTGCTTGTATATATTGTGATTCGGTTTGTGATAATTCGGTACTTGCAATAAGACCATTGTTATATTTGATGGTTGTTTTATTGTGAATTTTTGCCGCCAGCTTTTTGTTGTCAATATCGTTTTTTAATTGATCTACTGCACTTTCGATATCAGCAATAGAGGAGAGGTAATCTTTCTGTATATTCTGAACGGATTGTTTATGATCATTTTGAGTTTTCTCAAATTCCATCTTCGCCTGATTAACTTTTGAAATTTGCTGACCACTTGTAAAGATGGGGACAGTTAACTTAAAGCCAACCATTGATGATTTAAACCAGGGCACAGTACTTTTTACCAGATTCGCGTCATTCGCATAAGCTGTCTTTGTCCAGTTGTAAAATGCCTTTAATTTCGGTAGGTAAGTTGATTTTTCCAGCTTCAACATCTTATTCGATACTTGCAATTGCGTATCTAGCAATCGATAGTCTATATGTGAAGAATAATCGAAGCCTGCATTCGCAATGTTGCTATTCATCAACGGATCGATAAACTGATCAAGCTGATCTGAAAGCTCAATTGCTGATTCTACATCCAACCCAATGGCGTATTTAAGCACCATTTTGGCAACTCTGATTTCTCGTTTGGCTTTGGTAATCTCATTTTCAGCCTTTTGACTAATCAGTTGCATTTGATCGACATCCTGCTCCTCAGCAAAACCATTTTCGTAAAGTGCCTTAGTATCTGATAGTAGTTTCTGAGAGTTTGATAAATTCCCGTTCATTACTCTCAGGTTCTCCTGAGCAACCAATACCATATAGTATGATTGTGCAACGGCATGTTTAATTTCAATCTCTGTTTTCTCTTTAGATTGGGTTGCTAATTGAAGGTAGATTTTGGCTGAACCTACTCCGACAATATACGAGCCATCAAAAATGAGCTGATTCACCGTAAACCCAAAATCAGAGCTGTAGTCCTGACCAAATTTTACAGGAACATAAGTACCTACTGGTTGGTCAAAAAATTCTCCAGGAAGCAGTGATACTGGTAAATTAAGGAAACTTGAATAATTGGCTTCACCTGTAATTTGAGGAAGACCCATCGTAATTGTTTCCCATACTTTCTTTCGAGCGATCTCTACATCCAGCCCACTGTTCTGAACAACATAGGAATGTTTTTTGGCGAATTTCTGGGCTTCTTTTAGAGAGAATTTCTGAGTCTCCTGTGCAATGGCTGGAACTACTATAAGTACAGCCAATATAAGACTCAAAAAGAATTTCATCTTAGTTTTCATCTTAGTTTTCATTTGTTTTTAGTTGTGACTTGAAACTCATAAGAAGTTTTAATCGTTCTCTTTTGTTTCATTCTGAACATTGTTTAATTGTTTTTTGAAATATTGTAATCCTGTTTCTGTACAAATCCCATGAAAGTGATAATCAAGCACCTTGTCAAACAAATCTATGTTACGGACATCTTCATCTGTGAAGATTCCATGATCTGAATTAAAGACGAATAGAATTCGTCCAACAGTTAATTTGGCAATGAAATCACTATCAACTTCTTTTCTAAAAAGACCTTCTTCTTTTCCTTGTTCCATTATCGAGAAGTTATCCTCGTATATTCTGTGACGTTTGTAATCTGTGATTTTCTTATACACTTCGGGGTAACTTTTCTTTAAATCATATTCCAGATTGTTGTGTACCACTTTCATCATTTTAAAAACATGCTTTCTTATCCAAAATAATCGGTCTATAGCGTTTTGTGAAGGATCCTCCTCTGCATGATAGCAATCATCTTTCATTAAAAAATGACAGACAACCTGATCCACTAATTCTGCCTTGTCTTTAAAGTATTGGTACAAAGTTTTTTTGGAGATGCCTATTTCAGTGGCAACATCATCCATGGTCACACTGCGGATTCCATGGCGCAGATACATCTCCCCAACTTGCTCAACGAAATATGTTTTTTTCTCATCCATGGCTGCAAATATAATCATTAAAAGAATACAGAAACTTAATAAGTGTTTAAAGTTTCTTTAGTTTTTACATTTTAATAATAAACGGTGTAAAACTATTTAATTACTCAAAGTTTCCAGATTGAGAATCGGTAAACGTAGAAATAAGTCGAGGAATGAAAGTAATACAATGACGGAATTCTATTATCGGTTTTTATAAAGCAGATTTGCGATAGTTAAATCCAGCGATCGGGTGATTTTTATATTTTCGGAATTTCCTTCAACCAAGCGAATAGCGTGGCCTGCAGCTTCAAATATTGATGCATCATCGGTGTAATGAGAGCCTTTTACTTTTCCAAAAGCATCTTTTATCAATCGAACTTCAAACGTTTGCGGAGTTTGCACAAGACGATACTCTTCGCGGTTAACTGTACAATTTCCTTGCTCGGTTAATTGTCGGATTGAATCGGTAAGCGGTATCACAGGTATTGCACATCCATGCTCATGTGCTGCATCAAAACAATTTTTAATAGTTTGCTGTGAAACCAAAGGTCTTACTCCGTCATGAATAAAAACGATACCATCATCATTAATTGCAGAAAGCCCATTACTAACTGATTCTACACGGTTGGATCCGCCGTTTATAAGTTCAACTTTTACATCAAAGTAATACTCATTACATAGTTTGTCCCATAATTGAAATTGGTCAGCAGGGAGTACAAGTTTGATTTGAATAGAAGGATCATATTTAAGAAATGCTTCAATGGTTCTCATTAAAACAGGCTTCCCTTTTAGCTCAAGAAATTGCTTGGCTACTTTCGAACCCATTCGGGAACCTTTACCTCCGGCTACTATAATTGCAAACTTTTTCAATGTGTTTGATGTTTTGAAACAAAAGTAATAAACCAAATTCAAATAAAGCTTGTATTTTTATGTTGCATCTTAATCAAAGTAAAAACTAATTATTTAATGTTCTGATCATGAAAACAGTACTAAATTTCTTAAACGATCTTAAGAAGAACAACACCAAGGAATGGTTCAATGAAAACCGGAAACGTTACGAAGAAAGTAGAGAGAAGATGCTTTTTTTTACTGAATTGATGATTCAGGAAGTCTCGAAGTTTGATGATGAAATAAAAATTTTGAATCCTAAAGATTGTTTTTTTCGAATTTTCAGGGATGTTCGTTTCTCAAAAGACAAAACGCCATACAAAACAAACATGGGAAGTTTTATTACCCGAGATGGAAGGAAAGGACATCGGGCTGGATATTATATTCACATCGAACCAGGGAATTCATTTGTTGGTGGAGGTGTTTGGTGTCCAATGCCTGAACCATTGAAAGCTGTTCGGTCTGAAATATATGATAATGCTGATGGTTTTAAGGAAGTGATAAATGACAAGAGCTTCAAAAATTATTATAGCGAGATTATGGGAGAACAATTGAAAACTGCACCGAAGGGGTTTCCTAAGGATTTTGAAGATATTGAATTGCTTCGTCATAAATCATATGCTTTTGGTCATGAACTTACAGACAAGGTGGTGAAAGGTGATGATTTTGTATTGAAAGTAGTTGAAGCTTTTAAAGAATTGCACAAAGCAAATCGATATATGAACGTTGCCATGGATAAATGGATGTAATTTTCAGCATGTTTTGGTAAAACTCTCCATATTTAGCAAGAAAATTGATAACATAATAATGCAAAAAATGGACGTTCATGCATTCAAACAGGGGGGGTTCGCCTTGAAAAACGGCAAGTTCATATTTTTTTCAAAATAAAGGGGTTACTATTTATCTAATGAGGGAATTAACTAGTAGATAAGTTTCTTCCCAATCAATCCATTTTATAAGAAATTGCCGGACTTAAGATCCGGCTTTTTTTATGAGTTGATTTTAACCATTATTTATTCGTGTATAAATACCTTTTAATATTTCGTTTTGGCGTTTTCTGAAATTCCACTTCAACTAACTCGATTCGGCTAATCTGACTATATTTTGGAAGTTCTTTATTTACCTTAAATCTGTTTTCCTCCATAACCTTTGTAACAGCCTCCTGATTTAACTGATCAGCTTGTACACTTTCCGGATCAGGAAAAACTAAGGCAACCAAAGAGCCATCACGATCAATAATAACGCATTCCTGAACGTATGGCAGGTTTGATAGTTTAGCTTCAATTTCTTCAGGATAAATATTTTGTCCGGAAGGGCCAAGCAACATGTTTTTACTTCGTCCTTTAATGAAAATGTAGTTGTTTTCATCAATAACACCTAAGTCTCCAGTATGTAACCAACCATCTGGTTCAATGGCTTCTTTAGTGGCTTCCTCATTTTTGTAATATCCCAACATCACGTTAGTGCCTTTCACCATAATCTCACCAACTACATTGTATGGATCATCAGAATCAATTTTCACTTCCATCCGGTCAACCAATTTGCCGGCAGAAGATGGTTGGCTTGTTTTCCATCCATCATACGAGATTAGCGGTCCACATTCGGTCATTCCATAGCCAATTGTAAATGGAAATCCAATTTCACGAAAGAAGACTTCAACGTCTTTACTTAGTGGTGCGCCACCAATAACGATCTCATGGAAACGTCCTCCAAAAGTCTCCACAAGCTTTTCTTTCACTTTCTTTTTCAAGATTGAAGAAATTCCTGGAATCTTCATCAGAACTTTCATGATAGGTTTTTCTATAGTAGGTAGAATACGTTTTTTGTAGATTTTTTCAATTACAAGAGGAACCGACAAAATAAGATGAGGTTGAATTTCTTTAAATGCTTTAATAATTATTTGCGGGGTAGGGGCTTTGGTTAAAAAAGTGATGTGGCAGCCAAGTGTAACCGGGAACAAAAACTCAAACAATAATCCAAAAACATGCGCCAATGGGAGAAATGACACCATTTTATCGGCAACTTTTAATGGCATATAATCACGGGCATAAACAACATTTGAATACAAACTTCGTGCTGGTATCATTACTCCTTTTGTGAAGCCGGATGTGCCTGATGTATATGAAATTACAGTTAGAGCTTCATCTTCAAGTTCCAATAAGTCAAACTCATCAGCTTTGATTTGTGGAATTGCACCTTCTTTAAAACTCTTTTCCCATGCATTTTCTGCTTTTTTCCCAGAAGAAAAGAGCACTGAAAAATCTACAAGATTAATAACAGCCTCCAGATTTTTCATTTCATTCATATCTGTTTTTTCAAAGAACTGATCGACAGCGAAAAGCATTTTTGACTCAGAATGATTGATTATTTGATGAACATCTGAAGAATTAAAGTCAGGCAATACAGGAACAGCAATGGAGCCATACCCAATAACTGCTATAAATGTAATTGCCCAATTGGATGAATTTCTTCCATATAAAGCAACTTTGTCTCCGGGTTGAATGTTTTGTTCTTTAAAAAAACGATGAATCTGGTTAATAATTTGAGCAGCCTCTCCATAGGTATAGTTGATACCACCATAATCTGAAAAAACAGGAAGATCCCAGTTTTCACGGAATGATTTTCGATATAGTTGAGTTAAGCCTTCAGTGTTCGTTTTTGTATTCATTTGGTTCTTTTTGAATGGCTTGGGATTTTAGCCTTTAAGGTTATTTGTAATCGTTGTAATTCGGTCAACAGTTTCATTGATGTATTCAATTTTATCCATACCGATAGTTATTGCATGAATATTCTCACTATTGATTGCGAATTTAAGTGATTCTTTACGATGTTCCGAATCTTTAATTTTGCCGGCACCATAAATTTTCATGCCAATAATTCCTTTCCCATTATTTTTGGCTGTATTTAGAATTTTCATGATTTCATCTGGAGTTCCATCCATATGAAATTTCTGAGGGTTGATTCGTGCAAGAATAATATCCACCCAAGGGTCACTGGCTGCTATACGAAGTGCATCGATGTTATGACAGGAAACGCCTACTTTTTTTACAACGCCATTTTGTTTGGCCTCAGAAAGCTGTTCCCGAAATTGTTCCTTTTCAGTGATCCAATTTCCGTTCAGCATACAATGGAGAAGGACAATGTCAAAATAATCAGTTCCAAGTTCTTTTTTGAAGCGGTCTAGAGTTTCACTAACGGGAACTACTGTATTCCAATCATTATTTGTGGTCCATATTTTTGTTAGTACCTGAAATTTATCACGTGGAATTTCTTTAAAAAGTTCTCCTGCAAATGGGTGTGTTCCATACGAATCTGCACAGTCAATTAAGGTGACTCCACGTTCATAGGCATGTCTGGCTACCTTCAAAAATTGGTCAATTCCAGCACGTGTAAATGCCGATGATCTGTTGCCCCCATGGTATCCGGTTCCAAGGGCAAGTCTTGAGACTTTTAGTCCAGTTTCCCCTAATACTACCTGATCAATCTCACTGTTCCCGGGTACAGTGCAAGAAAAAGCAAGTCCTGCAGAAACAGCTGAAACGCCAGCAATTCCAGTACGTACAAATTCCCGTCTTGAATATTTCTTCATGATAAAGAAGTTTTCAGTTAATGTTGGATTCAGAAAGCCAGTTTAATTCAGATAAAAAACTCTTCAATATACAATAAACAAAGAATCAGTCAAAATGCTCACAGTTAATGCTTTTAAATACCTTTTTCTGTATCGCAATTTTATTAATTTTGATGCTTCTATTTTACTTACAACTTTAAATAAACAACTATGAAGAAAATTTTACTGGTTCTGATTGTTAGTGTTATGGGTTTGGGGGCTATAGCTCAGAATATTCAAACTCATTATGACATGGGTAAAGACAGGGGGTATCTGACAACAACAGTGGAAATGTTTAAACCTGACAAGTTGGGAAACACTTTCTTTTTCATCGATTTTGATTACGGTACATATGGAGCGGAAGGTGTTAGTTCTGCTTATATGGAAATCGCTCGTTGCTTTAAATTAGGTAAAGAAACTCCTTTTAGTTTCCATGCAGAATATAATGGTGGATTCACTAAAGCTTTTACAATTAACGATGCTTGGTTAGGTGGAGTTGATTATTCTTGGAATGCAGCAGACTTCTCAAGAGGTTTCTCATTGAAAGCATTGTACAAGAATATCAGAAAAAGTGATACTGGTAGTTTCCAGTTAACTGGTGTGTGGTATGTGAATTTTGCTGAGAATTTTACTTTTAGTGGCTTTGCTGATTTTTGGAAAGATAAAGGAAACTTTTTCGGAAAATATGTCTTCTTGGCTGAACCTCAAATTTGGTATAATGCTACTGAGCATTTCTCATTTGGTGGTGAGGTAGAACTAAGTAGTAATTTTGTTGCTTCAGAATTCAAAGTTATGCCAACTTTGGCTGCAAAGTGGACTTTCTAAATCCTAAACCATTTTAAAAATGAATAAGTTTTTTAAACTTGCTGAAAATAATACCACTGTTAAAACTGAGGTTTTAGCCGGTATTACCACCTTTATGACAATGGCCTATATCCTGGCTGTAAATCCTGATATTTTATCAGCAACAGGTATGGATAAAGGGGCACTTTTTACTGCGACTGCTATTTCTGCAGCTGTTGGAACATTAGTAATGGCTCTATGGGCTAACCTTCCTTTTGCATTGGCTCCGGGCATGGGACTGAATGCTTTCTTTGCGTTTGGTGTTTGTCTTGGCATGGGCATGTCTTGGCAGTTTGCTTTAACAGCCGTATTCTTAGAAGGTATTTTATTCATTTTCATGACTGTATTTAACATTCGGGAAGTGATAATAAATGCGATACCTAAAAGCATCAAAAATGCAATATCGGTTGGTATTGGTTTATTTATTGCTTTTATCGGCCTAAAAAATGCAGGAGTTATTGTTGACCACCAAGCAACTTTAGTACACTTGGGCGATATGAAAAGTGCCGGTGTAATATTAGCCTTAGCTGGTATTATGATTACAGGTATTCTTTTAGCCTTGAAAGTTAGAGGTGCTTTATTAATTGGGATGGTAGCAACAACTATTATTGGGATACCCGTTGGGGTTACTCAATTACCTAATTTCGATTTTTCAATCCCTTCCGTTTCACCAATTTTATGGCAATTTGAATGGGATTGGGTAAATTCTGCAGAAGGTATATTTACAATGATTACTGTATTATTCACATTTCTTTTTGTGGATATGTTTGATACTGTTGGAACTTTAATTGGTGTTTCAACCAAAGCTAAAATGATAAACGAAGATGGTAGTATCCCGAACGTGAAGCAAGCTCTTATGGCTGATTCAATTGGTACTACAGTAGGTGCTGTATTAGGGACATCAACAGTTACAACTTATGTAGAATCTGCATCTGGTGTTGCCGAAGGAGGCCGCACTGGCTTAACTGCATTAACAACAGCTGTCTTATTTATTTGTGCATTATTCTTATCACCACTATTCTTAATGATTCCGGCGGCTGCAACAGCTTCGGCTTTAGTACTGGTTGGTGTAATGATGATGACTCCTATAAAGAATCTAGACTTAGATGATTATACCGAATCTATTCCTGCATTCTTTACATTGATTATGATGCCTTTAACATTTTCTATTGCTGAAGGTATTGTTTTTGGTATACTGTCTTTTGTTATTCTTAAATTAGGTTCTGGTAGGCATAAAGACATTTCGATTGTCGGTTACATACTAGCAATATTGTTTGTTCTGAAATTTATTTTCATGTAAGCAGTGCAAATCAAAAATACCAGAGAGGCCTTTCGAAAGATGGGCCTCTCTTTTTTTATTGAACAGGTATTTCAACAGTTGGAGTTGGTTGCGTATGGTTGAACATGATTAAAAATTCACCATCACTTATTTGACGCATTTCTCCTTCCCATGATACTTCTTCCATTCCAATAGTGCTAGTAATCTTTTGCTTTTGATAATTACCTCCAATAATATTAATAATGTGAGGGCTTTTATTCTGGAAAGAAAAATTAAATTCATTATCTATCTTTTCTGCCCCAAGAAATTTAACCTTGAATTTGGATGTTTTTTTTCTACCTATAAATCTTTTATCGTATTCTGTATGGAGCTTAACAATGGTTACCGGGATAAATAATTCATTTCCGTTTCCTTCATCAGCCACAATCAGCTCGAACTGTCCATAAGTATCTGGAACCTTAATCAGTATTTTATTTTTGTCTTCAATTAATGGTTTGATATCGAAGCTTTTCATTCGATTATTTTCAAAACGAATAATTGTATTCGAGCCGTCTTTGTCAAATGGGCCATGAATATATGCCTCAGATTTGGCAAGAAAATAAGGAGGAATTACAAACTTCTTCTCAGCTTGATTTTGAGAAAACACGGTAATACTTAGAAAGAAAAATGATAATATAACGATGGGTGGTTTCATGGCTTAGGTATTTTGTTTAATCAAATATAGAAAATTTTCTGAATTGAATTTTAGCATTTGCTTATTTCAATTATCAAAAACCATTCCATAAACTAACAGACCCGGAAACTCAAAAGTCCCCGGGTCTGCTTGTTAAAAACCATAATCACGATTACAACTCAATGGAAACTCCATTGTAGAAATCGAGTATTTTTGTACGGAATATGTATTCGTATTTTGCCTGGGCAAGGTCGCTTTTTGCTTTTGCCATGTTATTTTTCGACTGATTATACTCAACCGTGTTAACCATGCCTACATTAAATTTCTCCTCCGTGTAACGGAAAGCTTCTGCCATATATGTTACCGCCTTGTCGTTAGCCATATAACGTTTCAGTGCTGCAAGAGCATTCGTATAAGCCTGTTCAATATCCTGACGAAGCTGGTTTTTGGTACCTTGAACTTCCAATTCCTGGCTTACAACCTGCAGCTGAGCATTACTGATTTGAGTTCGGGTAAGGTTTTTATTGAAAATAGGAACCTGTAGGTTTAAACCAAAACCATAACGTTCATTATTTTTAAGCTGATCGCTGAATGCCAGTTTGTTACCTTGAAGATCCTGGTATTTGTTGTTATACGAGTTGTAATAATCAGCACCTAAAGACAGGCTTGGATACAGTTGGCCTTTGGCAATAGCAACTTGTTTTTTATAAGCCTCAAGTTGGTAAACGGCACTTTTAACTTCTGGACGGATTTGAACAGCATTCCTAAAAACATCCATCGAATTAATCATTGAGCGGTTTGCAGTTATCACAGGTAACTCTGGAACAGAGATATGAAAACTTTGCGTTGATGGAAGCTCCAAAAGCTGGTACAAATTCAAATAGACCAGCTGAAGCTTGTTTTCTTCGTTGACCTGGTTAAGTTCTTCACGGGCAAACTGAGCTTCAATTTCCAAAAGATTTCCTTTCGCCAGACTACCAGCATCAACCAATTTCATTGTTCGATCAATTTGCTGCTTGGTGACTTCAAGCTGATCTTTTGCCACCTGAACCAATTCTTGTGAAAAAAGGATTTCAAGATATGAAGCAGCAATGAGAAGCATTATATCATCTTTTGCTTTTTCAAGCGTTTCGAGGCTGGCTTTTAAATTCAGTTCAGCCTGAGCAATTGAATTATTCAACACCGATCCGTTCCAGAGGGTAACTCCAGCACTCAAACTTCCACGTGTCGAATTTGAATTTACTTCTGCATAGGTATTATCGTACTGTAAAGAACGACCAAAACTAAAGCTATTCCCCAAAGAACCATTCAGCGATGGTAAACGATTATTTTTTGTTTGCTGTAACTCATTTTTATTATAACCCGTGTTTAAGGCTTGCTGCTTAATCTGGATGTTATTCTCCAATGCATAGTCAATGCACTTTTGAAGATCCCAAACTTCCTGGGCATTAACTGAAGCAGAGCCGAGCAATAAAATGGATACAACAATAGATATAAGATGTTTCATCTTTATAAGTTTTTTATTTTTTAATTGTCAAATGGGAATCTCATAATCTGATTGATCAGGATTAATCAATAATTGTAAAGCAATATAATTGATTAAAACCACATGAACGATTATCCTTAACTTTTTTAAAATTAATTAAGCTAATTTAATGATTCATGCTGAGATGAGGCCGGCTTATCCTTTATTTTCTTCTTCTTCTTTTTCCTTTAGTTTTTTAGGATCGATTTTGTCTCCCTTAACTTTTTCTTCTTTTTCAAGACCGGAAACAATTTCAATATTAATTCCATCCGAAAGACCAGTCTCAACTTTCCGTTTTTCAAATGTGTGTTCTTCTTCGTTGATAAGGACATCTACAAATGAAGAATCCTCTTCAAACTTGAGCATTCCTTCAGGAATTACCATTACACTGTCTCTTCTTTCCAGAACAATACTTGCATTGGCAGAGTATCCTGCACGGATAAACTGATCTTCTTTTAGTTCGACATTAGCTTTTATCTCAAATTGAATCGCTCCGTTTTCTTCAACTCCTTTAGGTGAAATGTATTCGAGAATGGCTTCAAATTTCTCTTTTTCAATGGCTCCAATTTCTAGTTCAATTGGCATGCCCTCCTTAATTTTTCCAACTTCGGTTTCATCAACTTTCCCTTCAAAAATCATATCTTGCATGTCGGCAATCGATGCAATGGTTGTTCCGTCGTTAAAGGTGTTTGATTGGATCACTGAATTTCCAACTTCAATTGGAACATCCAGTACCATGCCATTGATGGTTGAGCGAACGAGGGTATTGGTAGCTGTTTTCGCTTTCTTGGTAACCCCATTTTTAATCAGCTCCAGGTTGTTTTCTGAAGAATTGATTTCCTCTTTAGCAGAATCATAAGATACTTTTGAGTTCTTGAATTCTTCATAAGAGATTACATTCTTATCAAAAAGTTTTTGCTGACGGTCATAATCAATTTTGGCATCTTCAAAGTTGATCTTTGCACGATTCAGACGAGATTCGGCGGCATTCAGGTTGACCATGTCAGGAATAATTTTAATCCTGGCAATTACCTGTTCTTTTTTCACAAAGTCTCCGGCTTCGATATAAAGTTCATCGATAATTCCTGAAACCTGAGGTTTAATTTCAATTTCCTGACGTGGAACTACAGATCCCGTAGCCACAGTCTTCTTGATTACATTAGATACAAATGGTGTTTTTGTCTCAAAAGTATCAGGCTTTTTCTTTGATTTATTATATAGGAAGAAGATGGTTCCCCCAAAAACCCCTATTAAAATCACGATTCCTAAAATTCTAAAGATCTTTTTCATCTTGTCTAGTTTTTTTATTGTTTTCTGTTTTCTATTATTTCTTTCAAATATTATTCGTCTCTAATAGCATCTATTGGTTTTATGCTAATTGCTCGTTTGGCAGGAATTAGTCCTGCAACAACACCAGAAATGATTAGTACCAATAAGGCAATCATTGCCATTTCAAAGCTGAACTCAGGTCGTCTGAAAAACATGTCATCTGGATTTCCACTTTCAATTGCAATATTGGCAAGTTCAAGCAATCCGACTCCAAGTGTCAGACCAATGTATCCTGCAATGGTGGTTAGGAAGACACTTTCAGCAACAATGTGTGTTATGATTTTTCCAGGAGTTGCACCAATGGCACGTTGAATACCAATTTCCTGTGTTCGTTCTTTAATAATTACAAGCATAATATTGCTAACGCCAATTACTCCGGCAAATAAAGTCCCGATTCCAACAATCCATGTAAGGAGCTGTATGCCATTAAATAGAGCTGTGTATTTCTTCCATTCTACTTCAATATTGAATGAAGCAACAGCTTGTTCATCTTCAGGAGAAATGTTATGGCGCTCTTTAAAAAGAGTTTTCAATTTTTTCTCAAGAACACTTACCGGAGTTCCTCTTTCTGCTGTAACTGAAAAGAAGTGAATTACATCTCCATAATTATAAGCCTGTTGCATTGTGCTAAAAGGAATGATGATGGTTTCTTCTTTTCTCCCTCCAAATCCAATTTTAGTTTCAGGATGAACAACTCCAATCACCTGAAAATAGACACCACTTACTTTGAGGTATTCACCAATTGGGTCTTCACCTTCATCAAACATCACTTCCAGAACACGTTCACCAATTACACAAACTTTACGCTTCTGCCGGATGTCAATTTCATTAATCAAACGCCCTTTAATTGGAGTCCATGGATCAATTTTAAAATATTCAGGATAATCTCCGTAGATATTAAAAGCACCTGTTTTTTCTCCGCGAATGGTATTATCTCCAGCACGCTCTCTCCATCCGAAAAGACGAGGTGAAATGTATTCAACTTCTTTTACATGCTGGCGGATATATTGAAGGTCTTGATTGTTGTAGTTCCAGTTGCGACCGCGTTGAAAACCTTTGTAAGGTACGCTGGTTCTTTCGGCCCAGAAAAACGCTGAGTTACTTGCAAAGGCTCTGATCCCATCCATCACCCCATTTTCAAGTGCTTTCCCTGCGCCTGACATGATGATCAGCATGAAGATTCCCCAGAATACACCAAAGGCAGTCATAAAACTCCTGAGTCGGTTTTTCTTTAGGGTGCTTAATATTTCTTTCCAAAGATCTAAATCTAACATGGTTCTTGGTTTTATCTATTCGTCACGAAGCGCTTCAATAGGTCGGATGCGGGCAGCTCTTTTTGCTGGAATATATCCCGCAAGTGTTCCCGAAATAACCAATAGCAAAGTTGAAAAGACGGCAACCCCAATATCAACAGTCGGGTTACGAAATAGGGTTTCGCCACGACCTCCATTAGTCGCCGCTGATGCTTCGTACGATTTTTCTACAAAAAAATTGATTCCTTCCATCACGCCAGTTCCTAGAACTAATCCTATGTATCCGGCAATTGTTGTTATTAGGACTGATTCAAGTAATACCAGCCCGATTACAGAGCGAGGACTTGCTCCAATGGCTTTTCGGATACCAATTTCTTTGGTACGTTCTTTTACTACAATTAGCATGATGTTACTTACACCAATAATCCCTGCTATTAATGTGAAAATCCCAATAATCCAGATGAAGATTTCAATGGCATTGAAGATTTTCTGGGTTTCCAGATATTGCTCCATCATATTAAACATGCCTACTGCATTATCATCTTTAGGATCATAACGGTGTTTGCGAGAGAGCGCACTCTTTATATTTTCTTCAATTGCTTTTGTTTCAGCAAGTGTTTTGCCTTCATTGGTAATTGCAAGGCTATGAAGCCTGTTTGAACCATTAAAAACAATTTGAGCTGTAGTTACAGGTATATAGGCTGTTCGGTTACGGGTTGAGCCAGGTTCAATACTAACTCCAACTACCTTAAAAGGGATGTTGTTGATTTTAATATACTCACCAATAGCTTCTTTATCTTTAAAAAAAGCATCGTGGATATCTTTCCCAATAACTACTGATTTTCGTTTTTGAAGGATATCTACCTGATTGACAAAACGACCTTCTGTAATTTCGTATTGTTCAACTTCAAGCAAGTCTGGGTGGCAGGTCATAACGGTATATTGTCCGTACTCCCCTTCATATGAAAGATTATTATTACCCATCCAGTAACGTCCGGATGCGGCTCCTACACCTTTCATATTTTTAATTAGTTCATGATCATCATTGTGAAATTCAATAGGGCGACCTTCTTTTAACCCATCGTAAGGTATACTGGTTTCGCCCGTCCAAATCCACATGGCATTAACCGATTGATTTTTGAAGTTCTCAGAAACCCCGTTACTAAGGCCGTTTCCTGAACCTAAAAGAACCATCAGCATGAAAATTCCCCAGGCTACTGAAAAGCCAGTAAGGAAAGTGCGCATTTTATTTTTTTTGATGGTGGCAAGGATTTCTTGCCAAATATCAATATCAAACATGGCTGGAAATTATGCGGTTTGCAATTCTTTAGAATACTTGTAGCGGAAATCGCTCAACTCACCATTGCGTATAATCTCATGGATTTGTCCGTCTTTTAAGCGGATAATCTTTTGGGTCATTGCTGCAATGTCGTGTTCGTGGGTTACTAAAATAACTGTAATGCCTTCGTTATTAATTTCTTTCAAAATCTCCATTACTTCATAAGAAGTAGAAGTATCAAGTGCTCCGGTTGGCTCATCGGCAAAAATAACCTGTGGTTTTGAAATCAATGCACGGGCAATGGCAATGCGTTGTTTCTGACCACCTGATAGCTCATTTGGCATGTGGTGAGCCCATTCCTTTAACCCTAGTTTATCTAGATACTCCATGGCCAGCATGTTTCGCTTTTTTCGTTTTACCCCTTTGTAATAAAGAGGAAGTGCAACGTTTTCCATAGCATTTTTAAACGAAATCAGATTAAATGACTGAAATACAAAACCAACCAACTCGTTTCTGAGTTTGGCTGCTTTTTTCTCACTCATATCACTGATATGCATTCCGTTTAGATGATAAGTACCCTGGTCATAATTGTCGAGCATCCCTAATATATTAAGGAGTGTAGATTTACCCGAACCGGATGATCCCATAATGGAAACAAACTCGCCTTTGTCAATTGTCAGGTCAATACCTTTTAAAACGTGAAGCTTGCTGCTACCCATTTCGTAGGATTTGTGAATGTTGTTTAATGTAATCATGGTTTCCTGGTTTTCTGCTTTCTATTTGTAAAATTGTTCAATTGATGGCTTAAATCAATAATTTATTCGATGAACTGTGGCTTTTTCTATGTAAAAGAACTTTTTTAGTTGGTAATGCAAACTACCTTTTTATACTGCTTTCTGATAACTAGGACGAAGAAGTATGGATTACGTTACAGGCAGACATCAAAAAATGAACCAAAAATTAGATAGGATTAGAAATATGGAGTTTAGTGTACTGTGTTAACAATTAGAGATGGATTGATACGATGTTGTAAGTTTTATTTTATGAAACTGAATTAACTGTACCTTTGCCGAATGTCAAGCATGAAAAAGAATCAGCAAAATATTCTGGATAAACTGAGAATTGAAAAACTTAACCCGATGCAGGAAGAAGCTCAGCGGGTTATTTATTCCAATTCAGATGTCGTTTTACTTTCTCCAACAGGAACAGGTAAAACCTTAGCATTTTTACTTCCCATTATTCAGGAATTGGATGAAAATTGTCGGGAGATACAGGTTTTAATATTGGTGCCTTCCCGGGAACTAGCTCTGCAAATTGAACAGGTTGTTCGAGAAATGGGAACAGGGTATAAAACCAATGCTGTTTATGGAGGTCGAACTGGTTTTCAGGATAAAATTGATTTGAAGCATCGTCCTGCTATCTTGATTGGTACACCTGGAAGAGTAGCTGATCATTTACGACGCGATCGTTTTTCAACGGAAAGTATTAAAACACTAGTGCTTGATGAATTTGATAAATCATTGGAGATTGGTTTTGAGAAAGAGATGAATGAAATCATCATATTCCTGAACAATGTAAAAAAGCGGATTTTGACTTCGGCAACGAATGCGCTTGAAATACCTGAATTTGTTGGATTGAGTAATCCTGCAACGATTGATTATTCAGATGAAGAAATTACTCAATTAAAAATCAGAACAATACTTTCTCCTTCGAAAGATAAATTGGAAACCCTCGTAAAAACAATTAATCACCTTGGAAATCAACCCGGAATAATTTTCTGCAATTTCAAAGATTCCATTCAGCGAGTTAGTGATTTTCTGAATGAGAATAATATTAGTCATGGCTGTTTTTATGGAGGGATGGAACAAAAAGATAGGGAACAAGCCCTAATTAAATTTCGCAACGGGACATACCAACTTTTAATTGCTACAGATTTGGCGGCAAGAGGAATTGATGTTCCTGAAATCAAATCCATTATTCATTATCATTTGCCAAAAACCAGCCAGGAATTTACACACCGTAATGGTCGGACAGCCCGAATGAATAGTGATGGAACTGCTTATGTGATTAAGTGGGAAGATGAATATTTGCCTGAATTTATTCCGGATCTGAAGTTTGAAAAGATAATTGATGCTCCCATTCCTGATGAATCAAAATGGAAAACACTACATGTTACCGGAGGCCGTCGGGATAAAATATCAAAAGGTGATATTGCCGGGCTTTTTATGAAACAAGGTAAACTCAGTAAAGACCAAATTGGGATTATTGAATTGAAACAAGATTGTACCTATGTCGCAGTGCATGCCTCACAGGTTGAATCAGTGATTCAATTGCTTAATAACAGTAAACTTAAAAAGAAGAAAATACGGATAAGTGAAATTTAGTCTTCCTTGTCTTTTCGTGGTGGTTTCTTCTCCATCACACCTCTTTTATAAATAATTAGGCCATTTAAAAAATTCCGTAAAATCTGATCTTGGAGTGGTTTGTAATTGGGGTGATCTTCTTTTCGAAAAAATGCTCCTAGTTCACTTTTAGAAATCTTGAAGTCTACCAGTTTTAGAATTTCAATGATATCATCATCACGTAATTTCAGTGCAACTCGTAATTTCTTTAATGTGTCATTATTGGAAAGTGCCATCTCTTTTTTTGCGCAATGTACGGTTTTTTTGAATAGTTGACCAATGCCCGATAGTTTGTATTCTAAGTCCGAATTCTGCAGGTTGGCACTCATTTCCCCATTTATGACCACTGCATCAATTCCCATGATTCGGGCTGATTTTATCGCATCATCAGGAGTATGGACGATCGGCTCACCTTTACTGTTAAAGGAAGTATTAATTAGAGCTTTGCAATGCTTTTTTTCGCGTCATCCATTCAAGTTGTAGAAAATGCTTCATCTTCCCCTTTCGCATAATGCACAAATTGGGATCATGTATATTCAAATTCAAAACGATCCTAAATTCCATAAATGGTCAATGTTGCTTTCTTGGGATTCATTTAAACAAATTGCAGATAAATAACGAGGGCCAGGAAGATATATAAAAACACATTTCCCCAGATTTTCCGTTTCATGAAAATTAAATAATTAGATATCAGGCAGGATAATGGGAAAGCTAATATTACTAATATCTCTTGCGAAACTGAAGGAATGGTAACTAATAAAAGAACGGATATAATAAATATGACAAAAAAGATCTGGAAATATTTACGGGTGCTTATCTTCTTTTCATCATACTGTCTAAGTAAAAAGGAACTGGATAATAGTGTTAAAAAGATCAGGAATCCTAAATAGATTAGCAGAGGGATTTTCCCTTGTAGAAAGTTATTTTCACTTAGAAAGTTCTGCTGGATACAATCTTTTAAAAAAGTCGGATCCCCAAAAAATAAATAGTAGGAATAAGTAAAAAGCCACGGTATAAGCAATCCTATAATTGGGAGAACATAGTTTCGCCACTCAGTACGTTTGCGAATCAGCATAAACCCAATCCAAACGATTGGGAAATAGAAAATCAGATTGAAATAGAACAGTGAACCGATTCCAATCAAGAAGCCTGCATCAAATGCATTTGAATGAATTATCTTCTTTTCATAAGAGTGAAAGATTCTTCGAATTGCCAGCAAAAGAAAAAGCAATCCAAAATACACCGGATGCAAGGTGTGCAAGGAAAGTATTCCGCTTATAATCAGGACGAAAATATTAGATAACAAGAATGTTCTGATCCGAATAAAAGCAAACGTTGTATTCAAACTCAGCATGAAAAATGAAAGCAAGATTACAAAAACCAGAGCCAGAAAATTGTTTACAAAAGCCGATTGCCCCAAAAGTTGATGGATTGGCCGGTACAGAACCATGCTATTTTCTCCCTGATAAAAATGGAAGAATTCAGGGAAAATAAGTGACCTGATCCACAAAATGGTAACTACCACTGGGATCAGGATGAAATGGTACGCCTGATTGGTTTTTAATAACCGAAGTATCATGTTTTATAAGTCAAAACCTAAATCTTTCCGATAATACTTTCCTTCAAAGTTAATCTTTTCAGCATTAAAATACGATTGATCCAATGCTTCTTTCATCGAAGATCCATAAGAACTTACAGCAAGAACACGACCTCCGGCGGTAACTACCCGATTGCCTTCTTGTTTTGTTCCTGCATGAAATGGAATACTGTTTTGTACTTGATCAAAGCCAGTCATTACTTTTCCGTTCTCATGTTTTACCGGATAGCCACCTGACACAAGCATCACGGTAACTGCAGTGCGCTCATCAATTTCAATGGATTGCTCTGCCATTGTTCCATCAGCAGCTGCTACCAGCAAGTCAACAAAGTCTGATTTAATACGCAACATTACTGCTTCAGTTTCAGGATCACCCATTCGTGCATTATACTCGATAACCATTGGCTCACCATCTACCTTGATTAATCCAAAGAAGATGAAACCATTGTATGGAATTCTATCTTTTTGAAGCCCTTCGACTGTTGGCTTGATGATTCGATCTTCTATCTTTTTCATGAATTCGGCATCGGCAAAAGGGACTGGGCTAATTGCTCCCATTCCACCCGTATTTAAGCCTGAGTCGCCTTCTCCAATACGTTTATAATCTTTCGCTTCCGGAAGAACTTGGTACCCTTTACCGTCAGTTATAGCAAATACCGAAAGTTCAACTCCAGACAAAAACTCTTCGATAACCACTTTACTGCTGGCTGACCCAAATTGCCCATCAAGCATTTCTTTCAAAGAAGCTTCAGCTTCAGGAAGGTTGTCAATAATAAGCACACCTTTCCCTGCTGCAAGTCCATCAGCTTTCAGAACATAAGGTGCTTTCATGCTTTTTAGAAAATCAACTCCTTCAGAAATACTGTTGCTAGTAACCGTTTTGTATTTTGCTGTTGGAATATTATGACGCTCCATAAATTCCTTTGAAAAATCTTTTGAACCTTCCAGTTGAGCCCCTTCTTTTTGAGGACCAACAACCTTAACATGTTTTAAATCTTCATCGGCAATAAAAAAATCATGCAGCCCTTCAACCAAAGGTACTTCAGGACCAACAACCATCAAATCAACTTTCTTTTCAAGTACGACCTTTTTCAAGCCTTCAAAATCAGAAACACCCACAGGAATGTTTTCACCCAATTCCGCAGTTCCGGCATTTCCGGGAGCAATAAATAATTGATTGATTTTTGGTGATTGTTTGATTTTCCAGGCCATGGCATGTTCCCTGCCACCTGATCCGACGATAAGAATATTCAACATGTGACTAAATTTATTAAATAGCAATTTTTAATTTTTCTTTTTCTAAAGGAATGGAGTCAAACTCGTATCCTTGCTTTTTTATTTCTTCAATAATTACCGGCAATGCCTTTTGTAGGTTCTTAATTGACTTCTTTGAGTCGTGAAACGTAATAATTGAACCTGGTCTAACAAGTTTCATTACATTTTGAATGACATCCTCTGGAGTAAGCTCTTTTTTATAATCTCCGCTTAGGATATCCCACATAACAACCTGATAATGATGTTTGATTTGTTCGTATTGCGATTTACGCATCCAGCCATGAGGTGGGCGAAACAAATCAGTATTCATGTATTTTGATGCTTTGATAATATTTCTGAAGAACTTTTTATTTGACGTTTTTAATCCCTGCAAATGATTGAAAGTGTGGTTGCCCACTTGATGCCCTTCTTCCAAAATCCGGGTATAGATATGAGGGTAACGTTTCACATTTTCACCTACACAGAAAAAGCAGGCTTTAATGTTTTTCTTTTTTAGCAAATCAAGAATCCACGGTGTAGCTTCCGGCACTGGCCCATCATCAAATGTGAAATATACCTGATTGGAATTTTCCTCAATTCGCCAAAAGGCTTCAGGAAAAAACCGGGTCAAAAACCAGGGTAACCGTATGCGTGGATCAAAACGCTGCATTAATTCTGAGAACTATAAAGTTCAAGATATTTATTAAACTTTTCTGTAATTTCTTTTGATAGCTCTGCCTGTTGATGTTGTTTCGTAATCATGCTCATCTCACGCATGAAGTAAAGAATTCGTTGAATTTCTTCATCAACAGAGGCTAAGTATTTATCATCTAAAGACAAGAAATAATCAATCTCATCTTCATAAGAAGCAAGAATCTGATTAATAATTTCTTTACCCTTTTCAGTTTTATCAGCGGCATAATAGTTCTCCGCAATTTGCAGTGAAAAATAATTGAATGGTACGATTTCGTGAGGAATTAATTCCAGATTTCTATCAAGCACCTGCGAAGCTGAGTCTTTCTTACCTTCCTTAATGAGAGCCTCAGCCAGGCGGTTAAAGTTATTACGAATGTTCATCATCATCCGCTGGTTGTTCTCATCAATATAAACCTCAGGGTTATTCATCTCTCCCCATTTGAACTTATTCATAAACAGATTATACATCTTATTGGTATCTGTTGTGCCAAAATGAATTCCTGTACGTGGAGATTTAACTGGAGTAAATCGATAGGCAAAACCTTCAAGAACAAAGTAATCCTGAAGACCAAGATATTTGTCACGGCCTACAGTAATTGCATAATAAATTGGGCGCTCCCAATTTGAATTTGCAATCATCTCGAGTACCATTAATTCGTCTTTGGTAATGTAATTCTTACTTCCAAAGTTGATGAAAATAGTGTCAGCAATTTGATCGTATAAGTTTTCAGGAACTACTTTATTTCGAATAACTGCTTCTTTGTCAACCTTTAGAAATAGATTCTTTGAAGGAATATAGGATGCATTCTCGACTTGGGCTAGTTTGGTTCTTGGATCATCATCTTTTACAAAATCCAATGCCTTTTTCAATTCAACTGCAGCACCTTTAAGCCTTGGATCTTCCATTAAGTAAATGACATCCCGAGTGCCTTGTACGTACTGATCTTCAGTAAAAGAAATTGGAAGAGGATCTGACTTGTAAGACTTTCGTCTCATTTGATCAATGTACCAATCGGTTTGTAGGTAGCTGAGGTTGCAAACTCGAACATCGGTACGAACTTCTTCCACTTCCTGATTGTACCAAAGTGGGAATGTGTCGTTATCTCCATTCGTGAAAATCACACTGTTGGGTTCACACGAATTTAGGTAATTCCATCCAAAATCTCTTGCGGTATATCGTCCTGACCGGTCATGGTCATCCCAATTCTCGCTGGCCATAATTCCGGGAACAAGGAAAAGGCTGATGGCAGTAACAGCAATTGCACTAACAGTTTCCGGCATCCATTTTTTTAATCCTTCAACAATGGCAAGAACTCCCAGACCAATCCAAATTGCAAATGCATAAAAAGATCCGGCAAAAGCATAATCACGCTCACGTGGTTGGTGCGGATATTGGTTCAGATAAATCACAATAGCCAATCCGGTCATAATAAATAACAGGAATACTACCCATGAATCTTTTTTATCACGCTGGTAATGAAAGAAGGCTCCAATTAGTCCGAGCAATAATGGCAGAAAATATAAAGTATTGCGGGCTTTGTTGTTTTTCATGTGATCAGGCAAGTTCCTCTGATTCCCCAATCTAGCAGAATCAATAAAATCGATACCACTTAGCCAGTTGCCATTTAAAATATCACCATGTCCCTGAGTGTCATTTTGGCGTCCGGCAAAGTTCCACATAAAATAGCGGAAATACATATGAACCACTTGATAGCGTATAAAAAATGACAGATTTTCACCAAATGTGGGTAGCTGAATAGTCTCAGTTTCGCCATTTGAACTTTTAATTCTTACAGGCTTGCCTTTTATCCCAGCCCAGCTTTTATAATCTTTTACATGTTGTGCAGAGCGACTCCACATACGTGGGAAAACCGTAGTATATTTAGAATTATAGTTTGGACTTTGGCGCGTATAGGATATGATATATTTGCCATCTTTTTGCACATAATAAGGTTTGTTGTTTGTGTATGGATCCCTATTGTCTAATGGCGTATTGAAGTGTTGTCCAAGAATAAGCGGACGATCTCCATACTGTTCACGATTGAGGTATCTCAAAAGTGAGAAAACATCATCAGGACTATTTTGATCCATCGGTGTGTTTGCTGAAGATCGAATAACAATCATTGCAAACGAAGAATAGCCAATTAAGATTACAGTAAATGAAACTAAAACAGTGTTCCAAAGCACCAGCTTCTTTTTAATTGTATATCTAATTCCCAATATGATTAAACTAACAAGTGCCAGAGAATATATAATAACACCAGTGTTGAATGGCAATCCAAAACTATTTACAAAAACAAGTTCAAACCAGGTAGCCACTTTGATAACCCCTGGAATAATACCATACATTATCACTCCCAAAATGAGTAATGAGATAAGGAAGCTGGCAATAATTCCATTTCGTGTAACCTTGTTTTTTTTGAAGTAATAAACAAAAACAATAGCAGGAATTGCAAGCAGGTTCAACAAGTGAACACCTATTGATATACCCATCAGGTACGCAATCAAGATAATCCAGCGATTTGCTTGTGGTTGATCTGCAACATTCTCCCATTTTAAAATTGCCCAAAAAACTATGGCAGTAATCAATGAAGAAGAAGCATAAACTTCACCTTCAGTTGCTGAAAACCAGAATGTATCTGAAAAAGTATATGCTAAAGCTCCAACTGCACCACTACCTAAAATGGCGATGATTTGTCCCAGAGTAGGTTCATTTTCAATTTTAACAAGTTTTTTTGCAAGGTGTGTAATTGACCAAAATAAAAACAAAATGGTAAAAGCACTTGCCAGTCCAGACAAGGCGTTGATCATCAATGCAGCTTTTTCAGGGCTGGCAAAAATGGTGAAAAATCTTCCAACAATCATGAAAAAAGGAGCACCTGGAGGGTGTCCAACTTCTAGTTTAAAAGAGGTGGTTATGAACTCACCACAATCCCAAAAACTGGTGGTTGGCTCAATGGTCATTAAATAAACAATGGCCGAGATCAGAAATACTGCCCAGCCAACAATTACATTCAAAGATTTATAGTTCTTCATGCCAATTTCAATTCTATATCAAAAATTACCTGCGAAGATAACATATTTGTTTCAAGTTGAAGAAATTGAAATTGATTTTGACTTAAAGTAAAAGCCTCATCAGACGACGCGAAGTCATCTAATGAGATTGAAAGGATTATTTCAATGAATGGAGTGCAATACGGTTACCTTCCGAATCAATAAACTGAGCAATAAATCCATGTTCGCCAATAGAAGTTTTGGGAAGAATAACTTGCCCGCCATTTTCCTCAACTTTGCCGAGTTCATTGCTTAGGTCGTTATCACAGGAAAAATAGACTACTGTGCCTTTGTCAGAAGGTTCATAACCTTCAGCTTTCACAAGTGCTCCAGTTGCATGTTCGGCACCTTCAACCCATTTAAAAGCAGCCATTTTTGCGTTTGGCATATCCATGTCCATAAGTTCTTTGCCTAAAACTGCGGTGTAAAATTTCTTTGCTCTTTCAAGATCACTTACTGGAATTTCGAACCAGTTTACAACATTCTTCTCCATAATTTAATTGTTTAACTGTTTATAAAATTTAACGTTTGTACAAATCTCTGTTCATTTTTTCGGATTTAAAATGGCTAAAATGACAATCAAAGGGGTATATTTGCCAAATAGCAAAATTTAAAAAAATGAAAGTTGCCATATTGAGTTTCGAGGGAGTGGTCCAAAGTAGTGTTTTTGGTCCTTACGATATTTTAAGCAGAACAAACGGAATGATTAAACAGTTCGATCCTGAAAATCGATTTCGTTTTGAAGTTGAAATTTTATCAACTGATGAAAATCAACCTGCTGGTTTTGTGCAAGGGATGAAACGTTGGGAAGATAGAAGTAAGTGCTATGATTTGATAATTATACCTGCCATGGATTTTGAGTATATAGGGAAGGTGATGGCAAAAGAAAATGATTTAGTGAAATGGATAAAAGGACAATACGAAAAAGGAGCAGAGGTTGCAAGTATTTGTATGGGAGCATTTCTTTTGGCACAGACTGGCTTGTTGAATGGAAAGATGGCAACTACGCATTGGCTTGGGCGTGATTTATTTTTGCAATTATTTCCACAAATCACCTTGGTGGATGATAAAATAATTACTGATCAGGAACGGATTTACACTAGCGGAGGAGCATTTTCATTTACGTCGCAGATTATTTATTTGATTGAAAAATTTGTCTCGAAGGATATAGCAACGATTGCTACCCGGGTTTTCATGATCCATTTGCATGATTCGGTACAACGCGTTTATAGCATTTTTACACTTCAAAAAGATCATGCTGATGATTCAATAAAGAAAATTCAGGAAAAGATAGAGAGTAATTTTCATCAGAGTTTATCAGTTGAGAGATTGGCAATGGAAGCCAATATGAGTGTTCGAAATTTTATTCGTCGTTTTAAAAAAGCTGTTGGCAACAGTCCGTTGGAATATATTCAACGTGTTAGAATTGAGGCTGCTAAAAAATATTTAATAGAACAGCATGAATCCGTTGAACGAGTTTGCCTAAGTGTTGGCTATGATGATCTAAGTGCTTTTCGAAAAATTTTCAAACGCCTTACAGGAACTACGCCAAGTGCTTATCGGAAAAAGTACAATCTGTTGTCTCAACCCGATTATGTTGGTGTTTATGCTTCGTAGAATTTGAATGCAATTCCTATTTATTGGCTGTGTTGTATATGGTTTTTAGTAACGAAAAATCAGAAGTAACAGAAACATCTTGCGATAGCTCCCACGACATAATACCCAGGTATCCTTCCTGCATTAAATATTCAGTTTTTTGTTGAAGTAGGCTTCTTCCATTAAAACTGTAATTACCATACTGATTGACACCATAAGCAGGTTGTGAGTTACTCGCAATTTTTCTGTAAGTTATTGCTCTGGGCGATGTATCTCCATCTATAACGAGTCTTTTCCCATAAAACGGAACTCCTATAATTAATTCATTTTTAGTAATTCCTTTTGATGTAAATCTGGGCAACCATTCTTTCATCTGATTCAAGGTAGCATGATTTCCTTGTTCATCCATTTTCCCATAAAACATGAGGTTTACCTGATCGTAAAAACCAATGAGTTTTTGTGTTCGTTCGGAATGGCCAATGTCAATAGCAATAGTAAATTTAATTCCATTTGGATTAAGTGTTTTGTAAAGCTCTTTAACCAATTCAATGTAATGAGAATCGTTTACTGATTTTGGATAAGCTTCCCAGTCTAAATCCACTCCATCAATGTAATGATCTTTGCAAAATTGAAGAAGAGCGATGGCATAGTTTTTACGACTTTCAGCTGTTGCCGCCATTGTATGTATGTTCTCCGATTCAAACCATCCTCCCAAAACCACAAATAATTCTTGATCATCATTTAACTCATTGTTTAATAATTGAAGATGATCAATTTCAGATTGTTCTGAAACAAAATTGCCAGATTCATCAGGTTCAATAGAGAAATAATAGAGTCGATTAATTAGCTCAAGATTTTTCATGTCGATAATATCCATTCCATACCTGGGAAGATAACCAGCAATTAGTAATTCATTTTTTTTTGGTTCTTCAACTTCTGGCAAAACATCACTGTCTTGAGAACATCCCCAAACGAGAACAAACAATAATAGAATTTCCGGAATTCTATTCATTAATGAAAATATAGAGTTATAAATAAACTTGCCATGTAGGTGTTAGGAATTAAGTTTTATTGAACTTTTTGAGTCAATACAGCCTTCCCTTCTCTTATTCTTTGTGCAAGTGACTGAATGGTTTCTTTTTTTACCATCGACTCAAAATTCTCCCTGATCTTTGAAAACTCGTCATGTAAAGGGCATTTGTTTTTAACATCACAGCTTTTAAAACCGAAACTACATTTGTTAAACGATTTTTCACCATCAACCGCTGCAATAACACGAAATAGTTGAAGTGGTTTCATGGTTTCATCAAAAGCAAAACCACCATTTCTTCCTTTCATGCTATTGATTAATTCGAAGCGGGTAAATATTTGCAGAATTTTGGCTGTAAAATGTTCAGGAGATTCAATCTCTTGTGCAATTTTCCTATACCCAGGACGTTTCCCTTCCCAGTTTTGCAACTGAATGTATACCAGTGCACGGATCGCATATTCTACAGTTTTTGAAAGCATGTATCTTTTATTTGCAGACAAATTTAGCCTTATTTCACAACTTCTTCTTCAAGAATTACAGCTTTTGGAAACAATATATTATTCTCCAAATGAATGTGCCTGTGCAAGTCTTTTTCGAAGGCCTGTATCGTTTCGTATGCTGCACTGAATGTATTGCAAGCACCCTCGGGAAGCGTATAATTATTAGTTAATCGTGAGATCTCTTCAAAACGAGCTCCTTCGTTTTCATGTTCCTGCACCATTGCTGCTATTGGATGAACCACTGACGCACTTGATAAAATGCTCATGCTCTTGTTCTTATTTTTTAGCTGGAGTAATTTTTGAATTAAAGGAAACAGTACAATCTCTTCTTTCTGCATGTGCATTGTTAGCTGTCCTGCAGATTCATTAAAATGAGCGTTCACCTCAATCAGTTCCGGATGTATCTCTCCATGCACTTCCGCAATTTTATTTAGTAACTTCGTTAACAAGGGAATTTGCTCTCGGACGTATGTATGATGCTTGCTTTCAATATACTGAATCAGTTCGTCTAAAGGCATTGTGTCAAACTGAGGTGCGTCAGTCGATGTGCGAATCGATTGTTCAAGTTTTTCAACTATTTCTGTCATATTTAATGACTTTTCTTTGCAGGTTTCTACTAAGCTCTGTTTTCCACCACAACAAAAGTCAATCTGATAATCGTCAAATACTTTTACTGTTTGAAAATATTTTTTTGCAATTTCTCCTACGGGTGTTTCAATTCTAATCATGATATATTTTTAAAAGAGGACATAAAGGTCTTCTAGTTGGCAAATCTAATTTATTTATTTATACTTGCAATAGGATTAAAAGAGTTATTTATCTTCTAAATCAGAATTTTATGAACACAAAGAAATTATGGTATGGATTTGGAGCGGTAATGATTATATCGTTTTCAGTCCTTCTTTATTATGGTTGGGAAATTTATCGTCAGGCTCCCCCAATTCCAAAACAAGTAGTAACGACCTCAGGAGGAGTTGTTTTTGGAGAAAAAGACATTAAAGATGGGCAGAATATTTGGCAGTCCATTGGTGGTCAAGAGCTGGGAACTATTTGGGGACATGGTGCGTATCTGGCTCCAGACTGGACTGCAGACTGGCTTCACAGGGAAGCGATGTTCATGTTGAATTATTGGGGTCAGGCTGATTTTGGGAAAGATTATGAGTCGCTCAATGTTGAGCAGAAGGCTGCACTTGAAGCACGAGTCCAAAAAGAAATGCGGACAAACACATACGATGTTGCCACTGGCAATATAGTAATTTCTGATCTTCGGGCATTAGCATTTAAGGAGGTTGGTGGACATTATTCAAGGTTATTTATGAATGGAGTTGAAGAGGCTGATTTACGTGAAGCCTATGCGATTCCTGAAAATACAATAAAAGATGAAGCTCGGATGAGAATGATGAATGCGTTCTTTTTCTGGGCTACCTGGGCAACCGTTACAGAACGTCCGGGACAAGATATTTCCTACACAAACAATTGGCCGCCGGAACAATTGGTAGCAAATAAACCTGGAAGTGCACTTCTTTTATGGACTGGATTTAGTGTTATTATCTTACTTGCAGGTATTGGCTGGATGTCCTGGTATTATGCAGTAAGCCGTGACAGGGAAGAACATGTGGATATTCCGAAAGTTAATCCTGTTTTGGGAACGAAGATGTTTCCTTCAATGAAAGCTACCTTGAAATATTTCTGGGTTGTTTCTATTTTAATGCTGGTGCAAATTATTGCTGGTATTATTACTGCACACTATGGTGTTGAGGGGACTGCATTTTATGGGATACCATTGGCAGAGTGGTTACCTTATTCTATCACCAGAACCTGGCATGTGCAGATTGGTATTTTTTGGATTGCCACTTCATGGCTAGCTACCGGCTTGTTTTTTGCACCGGCGATTTCAGGCAAAGAACCTAAATTTCAAGCACTGGGTGTAAATGTACTTTTCATTTCATTATTGATTATTGTAGTAGGATCGTTGGCCGGACAATGGATGGGTGTGATGCAGAAATTAGGATTAGTTGAAAATTTCTGGTTTGGTCATCAAGGATATGAATATGTTGATCTGGGACGATTCTGGCAAGCATTTCTTTTTATTGGTCTATTTATCTGGCTGTTTTTAATGGGCAGGGCGATTTTACCCGCAATTAAACAACGCACAGAAACTCGGAATCTTCTCATTATGTTTTTAATTTCATCTGCAGCCATCGCTTTATTTTATGGAGCCGGGCTAATGTGGGGAAGGCAAACGAACCTGGCAATTGCAGAGTATTGGCGTTGGTGGGTAGTGCATCTTTGGGTTGAAGGTTTCTTTGAAGTATTTGCAACTGTTATTATTGCTTACCTGTTTGTACGTATGCAGTTGATTGGAGTCAAAATAGCCACCTCTACAGTCATCTTTTCAACTATAATATTTCTAAGTGGAGGCATCTTGGGAACCTTCCATCACCTGTATTTTACAGGAACACCAACGGCTGTACTTGCACTGGGGGCAAGTTTTAGTGCACTGGAAGTTGTACCTCTTATTCTCATGGGATTTGAGGCTTACCACAATATCAAACTGACTCGTACGGAAGATTGGGTGAAAGCTTATAAATGGCCAATCTATTCATTTATTGCAGTTGCATTCTGGAACTTTTTGGGTGCAGGTATCTTTGGGTTTTTAATTAATCCGCCAATTGCACTCTATTATATGCAAGGGCTAAATACGACTGCTGTACATGCTCATACCGCTTTGTTTGGGGTGTACGGGTTTCTTGGAATTGGCTTGATGCTTTTCGTTTTACGAGATATGAACTTAAAACTTACATGGAAAGAAGGAACTATCAAATTTGCATTCTGGGCAATCAATATTGGCTTATTGCTGATGGTGCTTATTAGTGTCTTCCCAATTGGATTAGCTCAAACATGGGCCAGTGTAAAACATGGTTTGTGGTATGCCCGATCAGCAGAATTTATGCAGTTACCATTTATGGCTACTTTAAAATGGTTACGCGTTATTGGCGATACTATTTTTGCTGCTGGGATTTTTGTATTGGTGTATCATATCTTTGGTCTGTCCTTTGGCTGGTCATATGAAAAAGAAATTAAAGAATAAATAGATATTTATTTAAGTATGAAAGAACCGCTCAATTATGGGCGGTTTTTTTACTTTCAAATTTCTTTCTTGTGAATAGAAATATACTCTGATACTTTTTAATCCTTTAAACAAGAGAGGATGCCCAAATGGACATCCTCTCTTTCCCTTTTCATGAATCAATCCCTTAAGTAATTTAAGGTTAGATCTTATGAACAACTCCGCCGCAAGCAGCGGTGTGTTATTTTTGTCTAAGTCTGGTCGCTGGGTTTGATTAAGCTTCAACAGGCTCTAAGAACAATTTCATATCCTCATCAACTGAAGTAATTCCTGCAATACCAAAGTTTTCAACCAATACAGATGCTATATTAGGTGAAAGGAAAGCTGGCAATGTTGGCCCCAGGTGAATGTTTTTTATACCCAGGTGAAGTAGTGCCAATAATACAATTACGGCTTTTTGCTCATACCATGCAATGTTGTATGCAATTGGCAATTCGTTGATATCTTCCAACTCAAAAATCTCTTTCAGTTTCAGAGCAACTACGGCTAATGAATAGGAGTCATTACACTGTCCTGCATCAATTACGCGAGGAATACCATTAATATCACCCAAAGGCAATTTGTTGTAACGGTATTTTGCACAACCTGCAGTTAGAATTACCGTGTCTTTTGGAAGTTTTTCAGCAAACTCAGTATAGTAGTCACGACTCATCATACGGCCATCACAACCTGCCATTACAAAGAATTTACGGATAGCACCGGTTTTAACCGCTTCAACAATTGGTTCAGCCAATTCGAATACCTGATTGTGTGCAAAACCACCTACGATTTCACCAGTTTCAATTTCAGTTGGAGCAGCACATTTCTTGGCATGTTCAATAATTGCTGAGAAATCTTTCATCTCACCTTCTTTACGATCTGGAATGTGAAGAGCACCAGTTAAACCACTTGCTCCGGTTGTATAGATACGATCTTTGTAACCAGCGTCCTCCATTGGAGGAACAATGCAGTTGGTGGTGAAAAGAATTGGTCCGTTAAATGACTCAAATTCTTCTTTTTGTTTCCACCATGCATTTCCGTAGTTACCTACAAAGTTTTCGTATTTCTTAAATTCAGGATAGTAGTGAGCAGGTAACATTTCACTGTGCGTGTAAACGTCAACTCCAGTTCCGTCAGTTTGTTTCAGCAAATCATCAAGATCTTTTAAATCATGACCTGAAATTAGAATTGCTGGCTTATTGCGAACACCAATATTTACTTTTGTTACTTCCGGATTTCCGTATGAAGTGGTGTTTGCTTTGTCAAGCAAAGCCATTACACTTACACCAAATTCACCAGTTTTAAGAGTTAGGTTTACTAACTCATCAACAGATAAATTTTGAGTTGTCGCAACAAGTGCTTCTTGCAGGAAGTCATGAATTTCTTGTTCCTGATATCCCAGGTTATAAGCATGTTCAGCATAAGCAGCTAAACCTTTCAATCCATATATGATCAATTCTTTCAACGAACGAACATCTTCATTGGCTTCACTTAAAATACCAACTTCTTTTGCTTTTACTTCAAAGTCTTCAGCAGTTTTACCATTCCAGTGTAGTGAATCATGATCGCCAATTAGCAAGCCAGCATCAGCAACTTTCCCTTTCAACTCATCACGAAGTTTCAAAGTTTTCTTTATGCGAATGACAAATGATGTATGATCGAAATTTGCATTTGTGATGGTGCTAAACAAGCCGTCAAATACAACTTTATTTACTTTCTCGTCTGCTCTTCCAACACTTTTCAATTTTGTGTTTAGAATCGAAACACCTTTTAAAACAAACATCAATGTATCTTGCAAATTTGCTACATCACTTGGTTTTCCACAAACACCTTTAATGGTACATCCAACTCCTTTTGCCGCTTCCTGGCACTGATAACAAAACATGTCTTCCATCTCTCAATTATAATTTAAAATTTATTTTAATATTTTATTTTCCATACAAGTCTCTCGTCATTCCGTCCGGTAGCTGCCGGATTGGAATTTCTGTCATAGAATTAGATCCTGAAACAAGTTCAGGATAACTGAATCTACTAAAGCCTATTCTATTAATTTTTAGGGTGAGGCAATAAAAAAGCCGGAAGCTTTTACTCCCGGCAGTTTCTTATACCCATTCTTCCTTCAACACATCCCCTTTTATGCCAACGACAATTTGCTTTACCGGAACTTTTCGGCCGGCTTGCTGAACTGCCATTTGAACAATTTGAGATAATCCCCCACAACAGGGTACTTCCATAATTACTACAGTTATCGTGTTTACTTTTGATTCATCAATCAGATGACGAATCTTTTCAACGTAAATATCTTTTCCCTGATCCAGTTTAGGACAGGCAATAACCAATTTTTTTCCTTTTAAAAATGTACGGTGAAAATCACCGTGACTAAAAGCAGCACAGTCGGCAGCAATTAGCAAATCTGCCCCCTGAAAATAAGCAGCAGCAGGATTAATTAAATGCATTTGTACTGGCCATTGCTGAAGTTCAGATTGGGTTGCAGTTCCTGAAACCTCTGGTGCCATTACAAATGAAGGCTTATCAAAACTTACGGGTGCTGAACCTGGACATCCGCCTGATGCGCAACCTTCGGATTCTGCTTGTGGCTCAGGCTGACTGTTATGCACTTCACTAATAATTGCACGAACATCAACTTCAAGTTCCGATTCATTGGCTTTTAAATAACCAACAGCTTCTTTTAAAAAGCCAATTTCATTATGATCTTTCAAATGTTTCAGATGAGCTATAATCAGATTTTCACCCTTCGGAATCATTTGCTTAATAACGGCAACCTCATCATAATCTTCAGCTTCACGCTTTTCAATTTCAAGAGCGCCTTCCGGGCAATGTCCAAGGCAGGCTCCTAATCCATCGCACATCAACTCACTCACAAGCCTGGCCTTTCCATCAATAATTTGCAGTGCTCCTTCGTGGCAATTTGGGATGCACAGCCCACAACCATTGCACAATTCTTCGTCTATCTTTATAATTTCTCTGATCATCTTTTTCGAATTTTGATAAAACAAATGTAGCTTGCCAGCGTTAATCCAAATGTATCAATTGTTACAAACGCTTAATTTTATATGATCGATTATAATTTGATTTCAATGTGTCCTATTTTCAAAGGACTTCCTCCCCTTAAAGTAGAGCAGTTAATGGTAGATGTTCATTATAGGGTTCGCCATTTTAACAAACACGAATTGGTGGTTCAGGCAGGAGATGAATGCACCAACCTTTTTATTGTAATTAAGGGAAGTGTAAAAGGAGAGATGGCCGATTATACAGGTAAAACAATTAAAATTGAAGATATTGAAGCTCCTCGACCTTTAGCTGCGGCATTCCTTTTTGGACAAAATAACCGATTCCCGGTAACAGTAATTGCTAATAATGAAGTTAGTTTATTGAGCATTGATAGGGATGAATTTTTGAAATTACTTCAGAAGGATCAACGGATTTTAACAAATTACCTAAACTCAATTTCTTCAAGGGCACAGTTTCTTTCACAACGGATTAAGTTTTTATCTTTTAAAACAATCAGACAAAAGATCGCGCACTATTTACTTGAACTTGCAGGAGACCGGTTAGCAATAGTTGAGCTGCCTCTTTCGCAATCGCAGTTGGCTGAATTTTTTGCTGTTACTCGTCCATCATTGGGACGTGCATTGGGTGAAATGGATCAGGAGGGCTTAATTGAAGTGCATCGACGGACAATTAAAATTATTGACAAGGCAAAAATGAATGAACTATTGAAAGGGTAAGAGCAGAGTGTTAATTCATTTATCTTTCCAGCTATACAATATTTTTCATTCGGATAAATGATATTTGATAGAAATATGTAAATTTGAATATAGATCACCTTATGATATATATCAAGTCAAACCTAATAGAAGCAAAAAATCTTGTTCATACTTTTGGAACAAATCAAATCTTAAACATATGAAAACGAATTTCTTTCAACGAGTTTTATTATTCATTGCTATAATTGGATTCACCAGCTTTGCGGCAAATGCAACTGATGGTTATTTTAGTACAGGTTACGGTACCATTAATAAAGGTTTTGCTGGAGCAGGTATTGCATACTATCAAGGATCATTAATTAATGGTAACCCAGCAGGTGCGGTTCACCTAGGGAAAAAATATCACATTGGCGTTGGCTTATTTAATCCAAACCGTGAGTTTACAATCACTGGTGATCCATCAGGGTTTGATGGTACCTTTGGTCTTAAGTCTGGAACTGTACCTAGTGATTCCAAGTTTTTCCCAATTCCTTCTATGGGAGCAAATTGGATGGTGAATGATGTTTCCAGTTTTTCTGTTGCTTTATTTGGGAATGGTGGAATGAATACCGATTTTCCTCCAGGTGGATTTGGTGACTTTGATGCTGAAAATACAGGAGTTAATTTGGCTCAAATGTTTGCTAATTTAACCTATTCAGTAATGATTTCTGAAAACCATAGTGTTGGTGTTACCGGAACTTTAGGATATCAGTATTTTGAGGCAGATGGTTTAGTAGGTTTTAGTATGATGTCAGCAGATGCAGCTAATCTTTCTGGAAATGGAATATCCAATAGTTTTGGGTATGGATTCAAAGTTGGTTATTTAGGAAAAATTACAGAGACTTTGAGTATTGGAGCTACTTATCAGAGTAAAGTTTACATGAGCGAATTTGAAGAATATGCTGGTTTGTTTGCTGAAGATGGTGATTTTGATATTCCTTCAAGCTGGACAGTTGGTTTAGCATGGGACATGACTGAAGACTTTACAGTAATGGGTGATTTTAAACGGATCAACTACACAGATGTGAAATCTGTATCTAACCCAATGATGACTGGACAGAACTTCAATGCTCCTCTTGGTTCTGCATCAGGTGCTGGTTTTGGATGGCAGGATATCAATATTGTAAAACTAGGATTGTCTTATTCAGGTGTCGATACATGGACTTTCCGTGGAGGTACTTCATTTGGAGATAACCCAATTTCTGAATCAGAGGTAATGTTTAATATTTTAGCGCCGGGTGTTATTACAACCCAAATTTCTGCTGGTTTTACAAAAGATCTAGGAAAACGAAAGAGGGGAAGAAAGAATGAAGGTGGGAAACAACTTCATTTGTCTATAAATTATGCACTGGATAATACCGTTAAAGGACCAAATCCGATGGATGCTCCAAATCCTGAAACTGGTGTTGTACAAACTATAGAAATTGGAATGAACCAAATTGAATTGGAGATTGGGTTCTCATTCTAAAACTATATTGACTTGTTAAAGTCAGCAAAGATGCCAATTGTCAACTGACGGTTGGCATCTTTCTTTTTGCTAACTTTGGCAAAACAATAAAAAGTATAACCACTTGCAGGTGGCATCACCCTGTGGACAGAACTTGAAAAATGCAAAATGAATTGTTATGGCTGGCTATGTTGCTGGCCAATTTCCTTTTAATTATTGCTGCCTACAAATTGTTTGGTAAGCAAGGGCTTATCATGTGGATTCCAATTTCTGTAATTATTGCCAATATTCAGGTCATACAAACCATTGAGCTTTTTGGTTTTGTGGCCACTTTGGGAAACATTGTTTATGCATCCTCCTTTTTAGTTACTGATATCCTTTCTGAAAATTACGGCAAGCATGAAGCAAAAAAAGCCGTGTGGATTGGTTTTTTTAGTTTGATTGCAATGACGCTTGTGATGAATTTGGCCTTGTACTTTAAACCTTTGGAAGGAGATGAATTTGCTGGCGTAAGCCACGGTGCATTGAGTACCATTTTTGAGCTAATGCCTCGTATTGCAGTTGCTAGTTTATGTGCCTATCTTATTTCACAACGCCACGATGTTTGGGCTTACCATTTCTGGAGAAAACGGTTCTCAAAAGACAAGCAAATTTGGTTAAGAAACAATTTGAGTACAATGGTATCTCAATTTATGGATAGCGCAGTGTTCACATTAATTGCCTTTTATGGTGTATTTGAATCGGGTATGTTGTGGGAGATTTTCTTTACAACCTACGTTTTAAAATGGGTTGTTGCGGCAGCAGATACGCCTTTCATCTACTGGTCAAAGGTCATTTTTAAGAATCAGCGCTTCACCATGAAGTAATTTATTTTTTTTGAAATTGATTCTTGAAGCTGATAATATTTAGTTGTTTTAATCAGCGAATTCCATATTTTTATCTGGTCGTTTATGTGTCAAATAAGTTATTCAGATGAAAATATTCAAATTCGGTGGAGCTTCTGTAAGCTCTGCAAAAGCCATTAATAATGCTGCATCCATTACTGAAATGTTTCCAGGGAAAAAGGCTGTTGTTGTTTCTGCTATGGGAAAAACAACCAATGCAATGGAGGATTTAGTTAAGAGTTATTTCAAACGTGATCATAAAGCAAAAGACCTTTTAGAGAGGATTAAATCGTATCATTACGAAGTTATTAAGGATCTGGACTTTAATGGAAGTGAAAGAAACAAGATTGATGAGCTTTTTAATAATCTTGAAGAGAGATTAGAAATAGAACCTTCTTTAGACTTTGATTATGAATACGATCAGATGGTTTGTTATGGCGAGTTAATTTCGACCTTAATTATTTCAATTTTCTTCAATAAAAAAGGAGTTCAGAATAGATGGGTTGATATTCGTAAATGTTTACGAACGGATGATACTTACCGCGAAGCAGTTGTTGATTGGGAACGTTCAGAAACATTGATCAATGATACTTTCAATTTCGAAGATGTAGAATTATACATAACTCAGGGTTTCATTGGATCTACAATAACAAATCAAACAACTACGCTTGGGAGAGAAGGTTCTGATTACTCGGCAGCAATTTTAGGTAATGCATTGAATGCTGATAGTGTTACAATCTGGAAAAACGTTCCGGGAGTATTGAATGGAGATCCGGATGATTTTACAGATACTGAAAAACTTGAAGAAATTTCATATAAAGAAGCAATTGAGTTGGCATATTCGGGTGCAAAAGTCATACATCCTAAAACAATAAAACCACTTCGAAATAAAAATATTCCACTGTTCGTTAAGCCATTTGATGCTCCTGAGCAGGAAGGGACTGTCATTCACCAAGTAGGACATAAACTGGAATTAGTGCCTGTTTATATTCTTAAAAAGAATCAAGTTTTAGTTACTGTTTCGCCAAACGATTTTTCATTTATTGGGATTGATCAGCTATATGAAGTATTTAATTTATTCAAGAAAAGACGAATTAAGGTCAATATTATTCAGCAGTCAGCCATTGATCTGTCTCTTTCAATTGACGAGCCAGAAAGTGGTCTGGAAGCTTTAGTAGAGGAGCTAAGCAAACATTTTGAGGTTCGTTATAATACCGGCTTGGTTTTGGCAACAATTCGTTTTTATAATGATGAAGCTCTTGAAAAGATGAAAAGCAGTAAGAAAGTTCTTCTTGAACAAAAAAGCCGTAGAACTGCTAAGCTGTTAGTGAAATAGAGTGAAAATTCTGATTCCATTAGATTCAGAATAATAAAAATTGTAGTGAAATTTGGTTTAAGATAATTTTTATAACTTGTGCTATAGTTTTTAATTACTAATTATTAACCTCCAAAAGTCGTTAAAAATGACAACTCCAAACAGTCACCTCTACAAGTTTATGGCCTTCTTTGGCTTGCTTCTGTTCATTACGTGTGTTTTATTTCCTTATCTGAAACTTGATGATAATAATAAGGAAATAAATGAAATCAGAAGGAATCTCCTGGTACTGAATCATGAGCGTGATGCCATGGTTAATGATATCAAACTCATTGAAGAAGCCGAGATTGTTAACCTTAATGATTCAGTTATTTCTTCAGATCCAAGAATGTTGAACGGAAAAATTGCTGAAATTCGTAAAGGTGTTGATCTAAGAACTGAGCAAATTAGTCTTGAGAATAAAATCCTTGCAGATCAATTCGAAAAGCAAAATGATATTAAGTATTTCATGGGGTATTTTGTTATTTTCAGCATTATAATTAGCCTTTCTGGTTTTGTTTTGTGGTATCTTAGAATTCAACGACCTCTAAATAGGTTCATTAAATTGGAATTCTTAAAGCAAGTCAATCAGGAATAAATACATCATTTAGAACAAGTATTTTTAAATGTAGATGACAATTTTAATTGAATCATCTTAGCAATACCATTATAATCTCGTAATCAATAATTCAAATATTTTTTCATGAAACAAAAGAAAAAAAACAAGTATTTACCCTATTATCTTGGAGCTTTAGTTGTTGTTATTATCGTATTGGTTATTGGGAAAAAACGAGGTTGGTTTGGAGAAGATATTGAAGTTAAAGTTATAACTGAGACTGTTGAAAGTCACGGCATTACTGAGGTGATTACAGCAAATGGCAAAGTGCAGCCCGAAACTGAAGTGAAAATTAGCCCTGATGTATCAGGTGAAATTATTGAATTATATGTTGAGGAAGGGGATGCAGTTGAACGGGGGAAACTTTTGGTTGTCATTAAACCAGACATGTACATCTCTTCTCTTAACAGAGCAAAGGCCAGTTTAAATTCTGCAAAGGCCAGACAGGCTCAGGCAGAGGCAAGGATGATTGAGAGTGAATTGGCATATAACCGGTCAAAAACATTGTATAAGCAAGAAGCAATTCCCGTTTCAGATTTTGAAACAGCTCAGGCTGCTTTTAAAGTTGCTGAAGCTGAAGTAAGGGCTGCTGAATTTTCTGTTAAATCTGCCGAGGCAACCGTTACTGAAGCTGAGGAACAGCTAACTAAAACAAAAATATATTCCCCAATTGAGGGTACAGTTTCCAAGTTAAATATTGAACAGGGCGAACGCGTTGTTGGAACAAATATGTATGCCGGTACTGAAATGATGGTAGTTGCTAATCTGGACAAGATGGAGGTTAAAGTTGAAGTGAATGAAAATGATATTGTAAAGGTTTCTAAAATGGATACAGCATTAGTGGAGGTTGATGCTTATCTGAAAAGAAGTTTTAAAGGTTTGGTTACTGAGATTGCTAATTCTGCAAATACCATGGGAGCAGCTAGCGATCAGGTAACTAATTTTGATGTGAAGGTTTTGCTTCTCAAAGATTCTTATACAGATTTAATTGACAGTTCGTCAATGAATTTATATCCTTTTCGACCAGGGATGTCTGCTACTGTTGATATACAAACAGAAACCCGCGATAGTGTAATTTCGGTTCCAATTCAGGCAGTAACTACTCGTTTTGCAAAGGAGGAGGAAGATGATGAATCGAGTGAAAAGGATAAGGTGAAGGATGAAGTTATTTTTGTGATGAGAGATGGATTTGCTTACAAACAGGTTGTTGAAACTGGCATTCAGGATAACATGAATATTGAAATTGTAAGTGGAATTAAAGCCGGCGATGAAATTATCACCGGACCTTATAATATTGTCAGCCGTATCCTAAAAGATAGTACAGATGTTAAAAAGGTAGACGAAAAAGAGCTTTTTAATCCAAAGAAGAAATAACACTTAAAAAGGTTTCTTAAAACTTCGCCAGAAACTATCAATATAAGCAGCGTCTTCAAAGTAATCTTTACCTGAAATCTTTGAAGGTGTTGTGCTTACATCAAGAACACTTGCTTTTCGATTTGTTGAAACGGATTGGCCTTTAGCATTTGTAAATGTTTTCTGACAGTCCAGATAAGCCAATGCATATTTTCCTGATTGCTTTTTATAAGTCGCTGTAAAGTGGTATCTCACGTTTTCTTGAACGTTTTCTTTTGCAAACAATGATCGGTTTTGAGAACTATTCTTGTCAGCTTCAATGGCACATTCATTTCGAATAATTCCGTAATCAGATTTGCTTATATATATCTTGCCATCAATTTTAGTTGCATAAAAGTCTCCGGTATGTGCCAAATCCATTTCACTTGTTTTATAAGAAATAATCCAAACTGAATCACCTTCAAAAACACTGGTTCCTTCCAGTTGAAGATCATAATCATTTAAGAGCTTGGTATTTAAAATTGTACTGGCAGAACGAACAACGTCCATTTCTAAAAGCTCTTCAAATCCAGTTGATCCTGTAGAAAAAGAATAAGATTCAAAGTTCTTCTTAGATTGTGCAAATTTGAAATTACGACTTTCAAATGCATCAACAACATTCGGTTGGCGATACCCATTTTTGTCGTAAATATTTACAACTGCTTCACGAGATTTGGTTTGTCCTCCAGAAATGACCTTTTCTGAATAGTAAATCTTCATTCCCAAAGTGCTGTTAATGTAATTTTTAGAAATGCTTTGCGAGGCAGTTTTCACCACCCTGAATAACACTCGTGATTGAGCCGCAATATCAATATCCGCAATGTCATATGTTTGGGCAGTCAGACTAATCAAATTGAAATCTTTTTTAGTCAATTGAACTAAGTCGAAAATTTCATTTTTAAAACCCACTGCTGAAATATAAAGTTTTTCTGTTTGAAATTCCTCTGGAATTTTCAACTCAAAAAAACCATCAGCATCACTTGCTGTTCCGTAAAAAGTTCCTTCTACTCCAATGTTGGTGTAAGCAACTCCGGCTTGAGTGCCAGAATCAACAATTCGACCTTTTAGAACCTGTGTTTGTGCTGAAACTGCAAGCGAGGCGAACAAAAATATAAGTACAATAGTATTTTTCATATGATCTTTAATTATTTTCAATATCGATACGTAACACGCAAAAAATCTAAATCGCAACATCACATGTCATTTTAAGATTAAAAGTTACATGTAAGCTCTATAATCAGATTTTTTATGCTGAACGTTTTTTCTACTTTTATACAACGGCTAAAGAAATTAAAAATTACCAATCGGATAACATATTTTAAGTAGAAACGTTATTTTAAAAGTATAAAAAAGATCCTACAAATAAGTTATTCTGGATACTCCTTCTGTAGAATCTTAAAATATAATAAACATGAAAACAAATAAATTAATTCTTTTGATTGTCATTATTGCGCTAACACTCTCAGGCTGTGTTTCTAAAAAGAAATACCTTGATATGGAGTCTTCAAAATTAAGGGCTGAAAAAAGGGTTCGTGAGCTTACATCTGAAAATAATGACAAGGCTGGTCGGATTAAGACAATGATTGCTGATTTTGAGCAGATGAAGCAGGATTTATTGGGAAATAATGCTGAGAAAGATCAGATGATTACGCAGCTGACTGGGCAAATTAATGATCTTGAATCGAATGTCGAAGAAAAAGATGCCAGTATTGAAGAAAAGTTGTATGCTTTTGAATATGAAAAGAGGAGACTAAATCAAGATGTCGAGAGTAGTAAAGGAAAAGTTGAATCACTCAATAATGAGAATAAGAACTTGCAAACGAAATTAAATAATGTCAAAGGAGATTTGTCGGAACTTCAATTTGATTTGCAACGCCAAAAAGATGAGAATAAAAGTATTGGTGGACAGATGAGGGTGAAGGATCAAAAGATGGAGGAATTGGCTCAGAAATTGGCAAAAATTAGAGGAGAGGTTCAGAAGTTAAAGGTTGAAATGCAAACCAAAGATGAAACGATAGAACGACTAAAGAATAATGTTAACCTGCTTAAAAGTGAATTAAGTAAATAATTCATTTACCAGATATTGATAAAAAGGGCAGCAATTTGAAATGCTGTCCTTTTCTTTTTCCAACTAAGATTTTCAGTGATTTAACCTAGAGATGGTAGGTTCGTTCCATTAATTTTTCGGAATAAATCAAGCGCATATAAATCAGTCATTCCTGAAACAAAATCAATTACGGACTGTACTTTTTGGTAAGTGTTTTGGTGCTCACCCTGAAACTGCATTGGCATCATGGAAAGTAACCTGCGTGAAAGACCTTCTTTTGGCGAAAGTACAGCTTGCACAAAAGTATCAAGTAAAGTTCCTATTATCTGATAGCCCGATATTTCAATTTCGACAACCGACCGATGCCTGTATATTTCTTTAATCGATAAATCTTTAATTTCCTGCATAGCCTTTCTATTGTTGCCGGAAAGTTGATCGATCAGTGATTTTTGAAATGTTCCATCAAAAATGTTGTTCTGATTTTCGAGAAAAATCTGGACACATTCGTGCACAAGTTTATTAATTACACCTGCTCTCAAATATGAAATTCGTTCATTCAGGTCTGTAACTACCTCAAATGTTTTTTTAATTTTTTGGATGGATGATTGATCTTTAACTGGATCATAAAAATTCAAATATAACTCTTTGGTTCTCTCGTAATTCAAGATCTTCAGTTTGTGGGCATCTTCCAAATCCATAATTTGATAACAAATATCATCCGCAGCTTCAACCAGAAAAACGAGAGGATGTCTTATGAATTTTTTGGGATCGTTTGATGTTTGCAGAATCCCAAGTTCATTGGCTATGCCTTGATAGATTTCTTTTTCAGATTGAAAAAAGCCAAACTTGGATTTGCTAATTCCAACCGATTCGTATGGATATTTTACAATGGAGGCTAGGGTTGTATAGGTAAGTGCAAAACCACCTTCACGACGACCATTAAACTGATGACTCAATACTCGAAAAGCATTTGCGTTTCCATCAAAAAACTCAAAGTCACTCCATTCGCTTTCACTCACGTCTTCTTTCAATTTCTGACCATTTCCTTTTTTAAAATAATTTGAAATGGCTTCTTCTCCTGCATGTCCAAATGGAGGATTTCCTAAATCATGAGCAAGGCAGGCGGTGGAAACTACTGCTCCAATTTCGTGGAGTAGTGGGTTATTTTCACCTGACGCAATTAATTTTTCCGAGAAAATATTGCCTAAAGAGCGTCCAACGCTTGCAACTTCTAAGCTGTGGGTGAGTCTGTTGTGAACAAAAATACTGCCCGGTAATGGAAATACCTGTGTTTTATTCTGCATTCGCCGAAATGGAGAAGAGAAAATTATGCGGTCATAATCTCGTTGAAATTGAGTCCTGCTAATAGCTTCCGGTTGTTTTGCAGATGACTCTGAGCCTAAGCGTCTTGTAGATATGAGTGAATTCCAATTCATTGTTTGCTAAAATAGTTCATTAAAACAGATCGGCCTGATAGTTTTTCAATTCTTTATTAAATGATTTTGCACCTGGACAACTTTTTTCAAGCTCTTCCCAAAATGTTTTGCTGTGGTTTTTAACTCTTGTATGGGTGAGTTCATGCAACAAAACATAGTCAATCAAATGATCAGGCAATCTCATTAGATGAATATTTAAGTTAATATTGTTAACCGAAGAGCAACTTCCCCAGCGCGTTTTCACATGTTTTACAAATACTTTTTGAAAACTAAAATTATGCATCGCTGCTAATTCCGATAGCCGTTTGGGCAAATATATTTTTGCTTCATGATGCAACAGTTTAATTATGATGTTTTTGATAAATTGTTGAATCTCCGGCTGTTGGATGTCGAATTTTGAAGGTATATTTACTTGAAGAATTCCATTGCCAATATGGTTGGTGAGTTTTGCATGGGGTGTAATTACAAGCTTTAGTTTATGAAATTTAGTTTGAAAATTTGATTCAGGAGTAAACAGGGTTAAACCTGCCTTCATCTTTTTTTGTTGTTGATGTATCCATTCCAATTTGGATTTTACAAATTGAATGGCGTTCTTTTCAGAAGATAAAACTGGCATGGTTACCTGTGCTTGTCCATTTGAATTTACGCGAAGGCGCATATAGCGTGAACGGTTGTTTTTTACCAACTTAACTTCTCCAATGGGTTCAACCAATACAGTTTTTTCAGCGTTCATAAAAAGATTTAATCAACGAAGATAATAATCCCACAAAAATAACACTATGAAGCCAAAAAACGACATTGAAGTATTCGGTACAATAACTAAGGAGGAACCTGTTTTTACCATTGACCAAAAAATTAAACCAGGCTCGCTTGTATTCGAAGCTTTAAAACCTTTCCCGGGATATTACCATGAGACTCCTTTTAACAATACGAAGCCGCTCTACATGTATCTTGTTCTTCAGGAGCATTATCCACTTGAGGAAATTATTCGTGCAACCGAAAAGGTTGAAAAAGAATTTGATGAAGAGTTTGATGCTGGAAAAGGTTTCTTAAGAATTTATGACCACACTTATTATGTGTTACGTGTTAGGCATTTAAATAATTACGATCAGGTTGGGAGACTACAGGACGCTTATGAGAAAAATGGATTGAAATTCATTGAGAAACAAAAGAAGAGTTACGAAAATGAAGCCCAAATAAAGGTGGTGAAGTTTTTTAATATGCATGCAATTGATGATGGTATTTTTATCGATAATAAGGAAGAATACCATGCTTATATTGAAATACCGAAATATTATGATTGGGATTCTTTCAATGAATTGACTAATAAAGTAAAATACAACTGGGAAGAAAGTAAGTTTGATGCAGCTGCCGGATCATTTTATTATGGTGGGAAAATGCATGAAGTTGCCAGGATTTATTCGAATAAAATTGATTTAGAATACTTACAGAAATTACGTAAGCTATATTTCGAAAAGATGAAGTGATTTTTGCACACTAAATCGGAATGATTTTAAGGATGGTAATGACCTGAAGTAGGTTGCCATCCTTTTTCATTTATTTTGTTACTTCCGCTATACTTTATCTTTTAGTTTTTCGTTTTTCCATAACAAGCAAAATTGCGTACTTTTATTGGCTTAATAAGCATTATTCATGAGACAAACGTTTTTAGCCGTAGTCGGCTTTTCTTTCATCCTTGCACTTTTGGTTGGTTGTTCAGCCCAAAAGAATTATCGCTCGGGGCTAACATCTTACGAAATTGGTGAATATCACCGTGCTACTGAAAAGTTCAGAAAAGCTTATCGGAAGGATAAAGATTTAAAGCGAAAGATGGAGATGGCTTATCAATTAGCTGATGCATATTTTAAAATTGGGGAATATGCCAAAGCAGCTATTTGGTACAAAAATTCAATTCGAAGAGGACACCCAAACTTTGAAGCCAATTTATATTATGCCGATTGTTTAAGGGCTACTAAGAAGTTTGAAGAGGCTGTTGAATTTTATCAGATTTACCTTGATTCGGTGCCAGATGATATTCGGGCAATAAATGGGATGGATGCCTGCCGTTATGTGCAGGAATGGGAAGAAAATCCGAGTCGATATGTAGTCAATGCAGTGCGAGAACTTAATTCAAAATACAGTGATTATGCAACTGTTTTTGTGGGGAATAAGGACAATGAGATTTTGCTTACCTCTAATCGTGAAGATGTTACAGGGAAACGAGAAAGTTCAATTACCGGAGAATACAATGCAGATTTATTCAGGTCTGAATTTCAGGTTCAGCGTCAAAAATGGGGAGAACCACAGCTAATTGATGAGTCAGGAATAATAAATACTCCAGATGAAGATGGTGCAGCAGCTTTATCTCAGAATGGAGATTTAATGATTTTCACCCGCGCCCGTTTCGATAAAATGAATAATCTGGGAACAGAGCTTTATTCTGCAAAAATGTCTCGCGGAGATTGGTCTGAACCTGTGAAAATTGAAATTTTAGGAGATAGTTTAATATCAGCTCATCCAGCACTTTCGCCTGATGGGAATACTCTGTATTTTGTGTCTGATCGATCTGGAGGTTTTGGAGGGAAAGATATCTGGATGGCACGAAAGAATGGTGGTTCTTATGAGAAACCCATAAATTTAGGAGACAAGATCAATACTCCAGGGAATGAAGTTTTTCCTACTGTTCGTCAAAATGGAGAGTTTTATTTTTCATCAGATTATCATATGGGAATGGGGGGATTGGATATTTTTAAAGCTGAAAAAGATGAAAGTGATGAGTGGCAGATCCAAAATATGAAAGCCCCGGTTAACTCATCAGGTGATGATTTTGCAATGTCGTTTATTCCAGGAGAAGAAGAGCGTGGAATGTTTTCATCCAATCGTAAAGGATCTCGTAGCGATGATATATTTTCCTTCTACTTGCCTCCTAAAGTGTTTCGTGTTTCAGGTGAAGTGTATGATAAAGAAACGAATCAACGCTTGGATGGAGCACGTGTGCGAATTATTGGTACTGATGGAACAAACCTCAAGTTAAGAGCTGAAGATGGTAAATTTCAGTTGAAACTAAATCCTGAAACTGATTATATTTTTGCCGGGTTTAAGGATAATTTCCTGAATGATAAGAGACGTGAAACAACAATTGGATTGGAAGATAGCAGAGATTTCAGGATCGATTTATATCTTACTCCAACTGATGCGCCAATTCGCGTTGACAATATAAACTATGAGTTTGGCAGTTGGGAACTTATGCCAGAGTCTTTGGCCTCATTAGACAGCTTAGTTGGAATTCTTGAATTGAATCCAACCATTACCATTGAGTTGATGTCCCATACTGACCACATTGGTTCGGATCAGTTCAACTTTGATCTTTCACAAAAGAGGGCACAGTCGGTTGTTGATTATCTGATTAATAAAGGAATTAATCCTGATCGATTAGTTGCAAAAGGATATGGTGAAACCTGGCCTAAAAAGATTACTAAAACGATGGCGAAGAATTACGATTTCCTAAAACGTAATGATGAACTGACTGAAGAATTCATTAATGAGCTAGAGACTGAGCAACAGGAAGTTGCTACAGCTATTAATAGAAGAACTGAATTCAGAGTTCTTTCAACTGATTTTCACGAGATATTTGCTCCTGAAATGGAATAATAATTTGGAGCTATTTGATGTAAAATACAAAAGGAGTTGTGATTTATCACAACTCCTTTTGTATTTTGGTAAATAACTACAATTACCGGATTTCTGTCAAAGTTTATTTTTTCTTTTTCTTCGTAAAGAAATAAACTCCACCAGCAACAACTAATACACCACCAACAATTAGGATGATTGATAAGTTCCCTTTTTCTGATTCACCTTCTTCATAAAAAACAGGATCCATGTCGTCAATAGACAATGTATCATCAACAGCAAGAAGATCTTCATCTTCCTGTGCAATAGCCGGGTTCATGTTTCCAATAGCAAACAGTCCAAGAACTGCAAATAGCATCAATAACTTTTTCATCGTTTTAAACCTTTAATTAATATCTCATTGAATTTAAATATTCCCTGTATTTATCTACAATTCCCGGATGGGTTTCCTGATAAGTATCTGCAAGTGACTCAATCGCTGGTCTGTACCTTGGGTTAAGTTCTAATGCAACTTTTAAAAGTTCACGTGCCTTATTTGGATTCTCCGGGAAATAAACTTCAGCAAGCTCGACATACGCAATGAAGTATTTCCTATTTACTTCAATCAATTTCTCAAAATAGTCTTTCGCTTGTTTAATATTTCCTTTTTCTTTTTCAATAGTTCCAGCCAGTTTTAATGCTGGCTCATAAACAGGATTTACTTTTAGTGCTTGTTTTACAGTCACTAGAGATTCATCCTTTTCATTCAACAAATATAAACATTTTGCAACTCTATAATATAGATGCCCATCTTTCTTGTAACTTTTTAGAGCTTCATTGTAATGTTCAATCGCTGTTTTATAATCTTTTTTAAGAAATGCTGCCTTCCCCCGTTTCCCATCTTTTGACTTTCTTTTTACCACGGCGCACACTGGCACACCATCAACTTCAATAGTGTGAATTGTGCCCTCAGGAGGGAAGCTGCCATTCTTCAATAGCTCGGGATGAATATAACTGTTTGCAAATATGGCATAATCCCAGTTGTTATCTTGGCTATGGATATAAGGGATATAGTTGAATTTAATGTTCTTTTTTTCTGAAAAATAAGGAGAGATCTGGAAATTTCCTCCAACGATTACTTTCTTATTTATCCGGTTCTCTTTTAGATGATCTTTAAGCCATTCAGCACCATCTCTCATTGAATGGTAGTAATAATCAGTTTCATAATTCGTATAAGCACCATTAAGTCCTCCTACAAATTGGTTATAATAAAGATAATAATAGGGGTGTGATTTTGCCATGAAAGCAATCGGATGAATTAGCATTAATCCAAACAAAGCTGAAACAACAATTTTAATAGTACGTTTTTCAACTCGTTTGTAAAATTCATTGATACCCAAAGCGGAAATGACAATTAGCCCTGGGTAAATAAAAAGAAGATGTCTCCATCCTCCATATAAGTTGGCGTTAACCAATATGACAAATATTGGAGGAAATAGAATCGAGAATAACAAAAATGTGTAAGTTACTTTGTGATTTCCCCCCATTATCCTTTTTAGATAGAGGAAAAATAAGGCAACTCCTCCAAACACAATAATAGGGATGGTTATTAATAAATATTTTGGCAAATAATACCAGGGGAGAAAATCTGACCAAATGAATTCGCCATCGAAGATTTGACGAATTGTTGTTGGGAAATCTGTCATTACCTGATACGATTTCCAAGGATTAAGAAGTGGATTTTGTAAGGCATAAGGCCATAAAATGAGTCCAAAAAGGTAACCCAAAAATGAAATGACCAAAAGCCGCACAAACAATTTCTGTGCAGTTCTCCAATCTAAGTTTCGTTTTTCAATAAAATCGAAAAGCAAGAATAAAAATCCTGCAAAAAGGAGATAAAACACCAATAAGATTCCCCCTGCTCTAATACTGACGGAAAAAGCAATACTCGCTATCAAATAAAAAATTAAACTTGAAGATTGCGGTTTGAACTTGGCATAGGTTAATTTCAGTGTATAAAAAACACCGGCAATATAAGCTAGAGCAAAAGGAATGTCTTTCATATTATTTTGCAAATGACCCATAAAACGAGGTGAAACAGTAAATAGCAAGAGAACAAAGATGCCTGCACGATAGCCCTTTAGCCAAATAGCGAAAAGAGCTGTGACAAAAATGGCAAGCCATCCTAAAAAGCTGCTAAATAAATGCCTGAACCCATAAATATCTTCAATATTGAACCAATGGATTAATATTGTGGCAATATTGTCGGGCGATTGCCCGTAGTATTGCAAATGGGTTTTAGGGGTGTTTAAGGCATCTTGGTCTTTACCTAAGGTTGCAAAATAATCGTATACTTTTTCTGAATGTTTGTAGTGAACTTCTTCGTCGCCCGAAATGCCAGCATCTCTACTGATAAACAGCAGAGTTCCAAGCATAAGAAATGCAAGGATATAGAAGACTATTTTCGAGATACTACTTTTCATTCAGTTTATTCTTTTTCGTAAACTTTCTTAATGAAATAAAGGGGGCGGTTTTGAGATTCTTTATAGATCCGATAGACATATTCGCCAACTACACCTAAGAATATGAGTTGGATTGAACCTAGAAAATAGATGCTTAAAACAGTTGATGACCATCCGAAAAGAGCGAAGCCTAAAATTTTCGCAATTAATACATAGATCCCAGCTAGCATAAACACGATAGTGCCAATTAAACCAAGTGTTAAGCAAATTTTGATCGGGAGTTTTGAAAATGAAAAGATTGCATCACTGGCTAGAACAATGAGCTTTGCAATTGACATTTTTGGTTCGCCCTGAAAGCGGTCTTCACGCACATACTCAATGTAGCCATGTTTGAAACCGATGAAGCTTCTAAGTCCAGGCAAATATCTTACACGTTCTTTCAATGAAATTAATGCATTTACAGCATTTCTGTTCATCATCGAAAAGTTGCCTGCATTTTCAAGGTCATCAACACCTGCCATCTTTTTAAAGATGGAATGGAATATATTGGTGAAGATATTCTTAGTGATATTTCCTTTTCTTGCTGAACGTTTTCCGCTTATAATATCAAAGTCTTCAGTGATAATCTTTTTGTACATGTCAGCCAATAGCTCTGGAGGATCTTGTAAATCTCCATCCATCATTGCGACGAGTTCACCTTTGGAGTATTCAAGCCCGGCAGTATATGCTGCCTGATGTCCAAAATTCTTCGAAAAGGATATGACCTTAATACGTTTGTCGTTTTTCTGGTAGTTAATTAGTTTCTCCAGACTTGAATCAACACTTCCGTCATCAACAAAAATAACTTCAAAATCTTTTGTGAAATTTTCAAGTGCAGTTATGGTTCTGGGAACTAATTCATCAATTAGTTCTTCTTCATTAAATATGGGTATTACCAGTGAAACCATCTTTTTTGTTTTAAAGCATTAATAACCCTTTTGTTGAAGGCATCCGAGAGAGAAATTAAATTTCTACTCCCGGAGCTTTCTACTACTACAAATTAAAAGGTTTAGTTGGTTTAGGTTATGCCTTCAACTGCAGCTACTACTACTGCGACTACTTAAAAGATTTAGTTGGTTTAGGTTATGCTTTATGTGCTGATCCTGGTACAGGAATTGGAAATTCCATATCGACAGGACCAAATTTCATTTCTTTTGGACCGAGATCCATGCCTGATTTAAATATTTCGTCCCAGCTAACTTTTTTGCCGGTATATGCAGCGGTTCTTCCCATAATTGCTGTTAGGGTTGAGATTGCTGTTTGTTCTGCTTCATTAACGTATTTTCCCGTTCTTATGGCATATACAAGGTGCATATGTTCTTGTACGTATGGTGGGATTTTGATTTTGGTCATTTCCTGACCATTTTCATCTTTTGGATATTCAAATTTCCACTTAACGCTTCCATCGTGATTCCAAATCGTATTTCGACAGTTTGTGTATCCTTCTGTACCAACAACTAATTCACCAGTTCCGTTGGCACAGTTGTCAACCTGACGAGACATACTATGTGAACTTAACCCGTTTCCAAAATCAAAATCAATACTAAAGAAATCGTACTGATCACCGGTTAAACGACGAGCGCGGCCACCATAACCCACTGCACTTTCAGGATGTTTTCCAACAAACCAATTTATTACATCAATATTGTGCACATGGGTATCAAGAAAATGGTCTCCACCTAACCAGCAAAAGTTATTCCAGTTTCTGATCATGTAGGTCATGTCATCCCAGCCTTCTTCACGAGTACGGAACCAAACATGATTTTGATTCCAAAATGCTTTTGCACCAACGATTTTGCCAATTGCACCGTTTGCTACTTGCTTGTATGTTTCAACGTAATCCTGCTGATGACGGCGTTGTGTTCCAGTCACTACATTTAATCCAATAGCTTTTGCTTTTTTAGCTGTTGCAATAACTGAACGAATACCTACCGGGTCAACGGCCATTGGTTTTTCAAGGAATACATGTTTTTTCTGTTTTACAGCTTCCTTAAAATGTTCAGGACGAAATTGTGGAGGAGTAGCTAATAATACAACATCAACTTCTTCAAGAGCCATCAGCTTTTTGTAAGCATCAAAACCTACAAAGCATTTATCATCATCAATTGGTCTTTTATATTTTGCAAAACGCTTTTTACAAGCGTCCACTTTGTTTTGAAAAACATCAGCAAGTGCAACAATTTCCAAATCAGGTCCAGCACTAATGAAGTTAATTGCAGCCCCTGTTCCTCTATTTCCAGTTCCAACCAAGCCAGCACGTAGTTTCTTCCCTTTAGGGGCAGCCGTTAAAATTGGAGGTAAGCCCAGCGCTGCATTATCCATTTCTTTTTTGCAGGATGAAAGTACAGCTCCAGCGCCTAAAATTCCAACGCTTGCAAGTGCTGTAGATTCAAGGAATCTTCTTCTGTTAATATTATTTGCTTTATCAGTCATGACAGTATTTTGTTTATTTTTCTATTGTATTATCAACTTCGCACACTACTCTAAATCCAATTCCAATTATATCTGAATACCACCAGATTGATTTTGGCATTTGTGGGTCAGTGGTCAACCATGCTTTTGTCTTTGTGTAGTCACGTGCGGCACTTCTAATATCTTTCGCATCGCTTTTAAATGAACCTCCACGAACAACATGTGCTCTTCCTTTTTTAGGACCACGAGGATTTACTGCTAGTTTTTTAGCATCTTCTTGGTAAACTGTAGGCGAGTAATAATCGAGGCAGAATTCGGCAATGTTACCGTGCATATTCTTAAGTCCAAAAGGGTTGGCTTTTACGTCAGTTGGTGCTTTTGTTCTTCCTTCACTGTTTAACTCATAATTTGTATAAGTATTAATGATTGTTGTGTCAGCTCCAAATAACTTGTTAAAGAAACCTTGTGAAGAATAATCTTTTGGAGTACCCTCGAACGGATATGCTGTTTGTGTGCCACCACGTGCTGCATATTCCCATTCTGCCTCGGTTGGCAAACGATATTTTTTACCGGTGATTTGAGTAAGCCATCTACAATATGTATTGGCAGCATGCCAGCTCATTGTAATTGCAGGACGTTTCCCTTTTCCCCATCCTTGATCTGGAGCACCCCACGGAGGAGTAGGCCCGCTAATACCATCAACTTCATTTTCTTCAACAGCTTCTTTACGACCTTGTGACGATGTAGCTTTAAAGAATGCTAAATAGGCATCCCAGCTAACTTCAATTTCTGCCATCCAAAAATCATCAAGTTTAACTTTATGTACGGGACCTTCATCATTATCTCTTAATGGTTCTTTTTCGGAACTTCCCATTAGGAATTCCCCACCATTTACAGCAACCATATTAAATGAAATGCTTGAGCCAGGAATTTTTTCATTGAAGCTTGTAAAGCTTGTTACAGCTGTTGCTTCGGTATATATATCTTTATTTACAGCAGGCAAGTTGCCAAAATTTGCATTATGCTCATGTTTTGCATTTGGATCATAGTGTCCGACATGCAAGTGGCAATTGATACATTGAAGATCATCGTTGCTTGTTAGGTACGTTAAATGAGCATCATCCCCCTCAGTTGAAAGAGTTACCGGGAAAAGATTTTGATGACATTTTAAACAAGATTCTATGTAGACAAATTCTTTGGCATTTTCCAGTTTACTCTTTTCTTCCCAGTTGAAATCTGCACTATCTTTAAAAAGAACTCCATAAACGTCTTTAAATCCATGTTTGGCTTTCGCAAGCAAATATCCATGTCCTTTAGGTGGGAGGTGACATTCTACACAATGAACGACAACACCAGCACTGTTGTTATAGTGTGCTCCAAGTTTCCAACTTTGTTCAGCGTGGGGGTGAACATGACATGACATACAGTAATCATCTGTGGATGTATATTCGACTACCTTGTTCCCCAAGCTAAGTACGATAACACACCCTATTGCTCCAAGGGCAATCAGCCACAGAAAAGCTCTTTTTCCTTTAAATGGATTTTTAAATCTAAATTTCATCTCCGCCTTTAATAGTTTTTTGCATTTAAGCTGATCCAAATGTATGGCAAGGCAGTTATTTTTGATTTAATTGGCGCTTATGAGTCGATTATTGCGGGGTTACCAAGTGGGTTAATATTGCAAAATACTTCACAAATTGAAAGATACAATATACTATAGATTAAGGTTGTAGATGGGTTAAAAAGAAAATTAACCTATTTGTGTAATATTTTATGATTTTATAAGATCCTCGAAAGTCAGGGCGAGTTTTTCGCTATACATTTGCTCATAAAGTGTAGCAAATTTTTCATATGTGAACTTTGCTGTGTTAAGATTATCCTGAGAAATAAGTGTTTTTAGTTTAAAAGAAATGGCCTGATCATTTACTGGATCAGTTACTAAAATTCGATCAGCCAGCTTCAATATTAGTTCACTATCCTTTTCAATATCAAGTTTATTAATGAACTTAATAAGGATGTCAATTATGTTATTTCCAATATAACCCTTATAGTCATCTAGCCAGATATGTGATTCTCCCTTAAAAACTTCACCAGCCCTAATGATTTTGTAGAAATCAAGATAAAACCCAGGTAATGAATCTTTGTATTCGGCAAGCAGATTAAAACACTCTACATAATCGCAATACACATTTTTAGAGAAGTTTATTGTCCAACAGTCTACATTGAAGATGATCTCAACATCCTCAAGTGATTGCAATATAATTCTTAGTTTGCGAATAGTGACACCACGGCTATTCTTTGCATTCTGATAGGACATTCCATGCCAGAGTATTTCAGAAAGTTCTCTAGTTGAGATTCCTTTTTTATTCTTTTGTGAGTGTGCTAAAATTAAGAGAAACAGTTGTTTCAGTTTCGGTGTGAACTGATTTGTAATATCATCACCATTTTTGTCAACTGCTTTAAAATCGCCAAAAAGCTGAATGTAATTTTTCTCAGGATAATCATCGCCAGATTGTTCCAACTCATTTAATGTTTCCCTTGAAATAAATCGTTTTCTGTATGACTTAAGTGGCAACTTCAAATAAATGAAAATCAATACAGCGATTGCTAGAATTATAGCTCCCATTCTTGAAAGCAAAGGGTAACGCACAAAAATGTTTCTTGAAGGATCCAATTCAACGACTTCGCGGCTTAAGCTCCAAACTTCTTCTTCGCTTAGCGTTCTGGACCAGATGGAAAGATTATCAATCAACCCAATCATTGCTGAGCTTTCGGAATAAGCTAAACCAATATAAATATTCTCTCGCCCTTTATAAGTGGGATGACCTAATGAACGACTATCCAATTTCCCGTCAACAAAGATGGCTTGTTCACCATTCAGCTTATTGTATCTCCAAACTATATGATGCCATCTTTTGGCTTCAATTCTAGTTTTGCCTTGAAGGTCGTTTGCAAAGAATCCAAAATAGGGTTTTTTGTGCCTTATGTTGAGGTGAATCCCTTGTTGATAAGTATTACTGGATGTGCCTATAACGCAATAATCACTTTTGTTTTCCTGATAGTTATCAATTTTTACCCATGCAGAAATAGTAAAATCATGATCTCGAATTTTTAGTTCTTCAGCTTTTGGTAATACAATATGTCCTTTCCCATCAAACTTCGCAACTAAACTACGATCAGGGTCAGTTATATACTGCATCCCAATTTCTTTGCTGCTAAAGTTATTTATACTGTAATCCTTCGCGGCACTTTCAAAATTGCAGTAAACCTCCAGGTTCTCTGTAATTTCAAATGGAGTTGCAGCAAAATGTTGAACTTGACTTCTTTCAGGTTCGTCAAAAGTGACGGATTCTGGTATGAACCGATATCCCGGACTTTGTGGAGTCAAAGTCATACTTTCTCCCGGGCCAACAGGAAAACAATAATTACCGCTGGTCAAACTATTTGTTCCTTCCCAACTTACATAATTCAATATTTTCGAGTTGAATGATAAAGTTCCTTTTATTGTTTTAAAACTTCGGAGTGTATATAGAACATTTAAAATCCAACTTTCATAAGTGTCGAGCATGATGAAGTTTGGAGTTTTTCCAGTATTCATCCATGTTTTTTTTACATGTTCAATTAAGTATGGATTTCGGGAAGTATCAAAGAATGATTCATCAATTCTATTTTTTGAACGAGGGAAGTTGAAATCATTATAAATCAACAAACTGTTCTTTGAATCTCCTTTTAAAAATTCAGTATTAAAATCAGACACCTCCAAAATTGAGAAATAAGGTTCAGCTGCATGATTCCAGATATAATGCATCCAATCAGGGCTATTTCGATGTTCCTGCATACCAAAGACAACAAGCCGTTTGCCTGTTTCTACCATTTCTGTTAAGGTAGGCCAACCGAGACCTTCTTTGTACTCATACAAAAATTGACTTAAACCAGATTTATCGAATAGTGATATTAACTCATTAACATTGACGTTGAAGTCTAAAAAGAGAGTTAATATTTTGTCAGGTTTATTTTCAAGGTGCTGTCGTAATCTTGTAAGCTCTTCAAGTAGTGGAGTTGAATATCCCCGTGCATGCACCAGCATCAGTTGATTTTCTTGTCTTTCCCATCGAATGTAAAAACGAAAACCACCAATATTTTGATCGAGCAATTGCTGAACAGAGCGTCTCTCCTTGGTTGAAACATCAATCCCGGAGTAATTCGAAATGACAAAAATGCTTTCATCGTAATGCCTCAAAACTACATCCTGACTATATGCAGAAGAGCTGAGAAGTAGCAGAAAACCTAAGATAAAAGATATTCGTGTTGAGAAACTGTTTTGCTTCATTGAAAAACAATTATTGATCGATCCATTACAAAGATATAAAAAGAGTGGAATCCATGAGGACTCATTAGAAAGAAACAATATTGATTCAGAAAACGGAGAAGCTTAGTTAAAAGAGTTGCATTTTTGAAATCTACTGAATTTATTTCTTCTCAATAAAATCGAGAGGAACACCTTTGTATGCTCGTACCAAAGTTGCGATGTTTTTCTCATCTCCTTTAAAACTATCAATAGGACTGGTAAGGTATTTTGCCATTGATGGAAGCAATGAGTTTTCAGTAGGTTTGGTAAATCCGTATAATCCAACTCCAATTTGTTGAGCAGCAGGAACCACTTCTTTAGGGTCGGCATTGTTCCAATTTGCCAAACACGTTATAAGTTTAGTGTTTTTGCCAATAAGTGTTTTTACCTCTTGCACTGTTTCAATATCTCCAGCTTCATTCATCAGCCAATCTATTTCTTTAAATATTTCTGAGCCTTTCATTTGGGGGTGTTTTAAATCATAGCAACTTAGCCAAATCGTACAATCTGGCTTTACTGATTTTGCAGACTGATGAATATGTTCCCAGCAACGTGCTACGGAGCGTCTTGCAAACTCATCTTCTTGTTCCTGACTAATATTTTCTTTGCCCGGAAATTCTGACTCCATCAATTCTGTCCACATTTGTTGTTCGCATGGCAGCCACATTAAGCGTTTCCCCGGATGAATTGGCCCATGAAATAACCAATCGATCATAAATCCGTCAATGTCTGTTTTTGCCAAAGCATCCTGAATTGATTTTCCGAAAAAGTCCAAATAATCTAATGTTAGAGGGATGTGCCCATCAGCTGGGACACCATAGCTTTCTTCGGGATGCAACAATCCCCAACGCGTATTTGATGACACGCAGAAGTAGGCCATTACTTTCATGCCTTCTAAATGTCCTAAGCGAACAACTTCATTTAGAAAATCATGCTTTAATCCGGGCTGTTCAGGTACAAACCCATTTTTATACCATGCATAACCATTACAGGACACCGCAAATGTTTGAATTACATTTACACCCAGGTCTTTATACCATTTTACATGTTCGGCAGGATTGGCATCTGCCCATAACCCAGGCGCTGCAAAAGCATTTGGGCCTCCATCTCCCCAATTAAAATCTATGCAGTAGGCTTTTATGTCTTTAGCTTCAAGCGTAGTTGATTTATATTTAGGCTGGTTTGTGGCACATGAGCTGATTAATATAAGAAAGGTAAGAAATACGAAAGCTGGTTTAATCATGGCATTTAGTTTTTGGCTATTGGTTTGAGTGCGTAAATATAAATGAATTCTTCAAACCGGATTTTAAATGGTGTTATTTCTGGGATGTATAATAAAAACAGACTTATTATCTGATTTTAAAAAGTGAGGCATACTGAATTCGAACCAGTGACTTTTATCCTGTCATCCGGCAGCTGACGGACTAAACCAACTGAGCTAATGCCTCATTTAAAATGCATGCATAAAAGTACAAAATAGGATAATAAAGTTTTCTGAAAGCGGGTCAGAGTTCTATGTGACTATTTATTACCCAGCTCTTTAGTAGATAACAATCCACATGCAGCATAGATATCCTGACCACGAGAAGCTCGGATAGTTGTAGTGATGTTTTTTGCGTTGAGGGCATCTTTAAATTCTTGCAAGGTATTTTCATCTGTCCCTTTTAATGGAGTACCAGGAATTGGATGGAAGCGGATGAGATTAATGCGGCATTTGATACCTTCCAAAACACGAGACATCTCTCTAACATGAGCAGGAGTATCATTCAGCCCATTAAAAACAATGTATTCAAATGAAATGCGTCGCTGGCGACCAAAATCCCAATTCCTTATTTCATGTAAAATATCTTCTAGCGGATAGGCTATTTCAACGGGCATCAGCTTTTGACGTTCCTCGTGAAAAGGAGTGTGAAGACTAATTGCAAGGTGTGTTTCACTTTCATTTAAGAAACGAACCAAGCCAGGAACAATTCCGATGGATGAAACGGTTATGCGTCGTGGACTCATTGCAAAACCCCATTCAGCCGTGAGTATTTCAGTACTTTTAAGCACTTCATCCAAATTGTCAAAAGGTTCACCCATCCCCATATAAACGATGTTTGAAATATCTTGCCATTCGGCAATATTACGAACCTGATTAATAATATCCCCAGCATTTAATTGTCCTTGGAAACCTTGCTTGCCAGTCATACAAAAAAGGCATCCCATTTTGCATCCAACTTGCGAAGAGACACAAACAGTTTTGCGGTCTTTGTCAGGAATCATGGCTGTTTCAATAAATTGACCATGAGCTGTAGGAAAGAGGTATTTCTTAGTGCCGTCTTTGCTTTCCTGCACTTTGGTCGATTCAATTAAACCAAAGTCATATTTTTTAGAAAGAACTTCGCGGGCTTTTTTTGAAAGATTAGTCATCTCTTCAATTGAAGACACTTCTTTTTTGTATAGCCAATCAGTGAGCTGTTTGGCAGTGAATTTGGGTAATCCCAATTCTAAAACTAACTCTTGCAGTTCGTTTAAGGTTTTTCCAAAAAGTGCTTCTTTAGACATTGTTCTTTCTTTTCGGCAAAATTAGAAATAAATTTCAGCAATAATGTTTTCAAATGGAATTCCCTTCTCAATTAAAAAATCCCTGACTTCAACAACCATCAATGCTTTTCCGCATAAAAAATAGAAGTGATCATTCGGAAAATGAGAAAGTGTTTTCAAATAATCGGTAACTCTTCCCGGGAAAACATTGCAAGATTGTTCCTGAGAACAGCATCTTACGTATTTTTCACTCAATGCATAATCCAATTCATCTTCAAAATAAAATTGATTTAATTGTCTGCATCCATGAATTAGTGTTTTGACATCAAATTGTCCAGATTTTAGCATGCTGTAGAACGGAGCTATCCCGGTTCCGGTTGCAATCCAAAAAGCAGGATTAGAAGTTCCGATAAAACTTCCATAAGGTTTCGAAACTAATACTTGATCGCCAGGAATTAATGTTGAAAGTTTTGGGGTGAGGTAGCCATCATCTTTAATATTAAAAAGAATCTGAAGCTCGTCTTCATTATTGCCACTACAAATACTGTAAATGCGAGGTGGTTGGTCAAGATCAACAGCTAGCTTCATAACTTGGCCAGCTTGAAAGTCGTGTTTCCTTTTAATAGAAAGCAAATATACATCAGGTGAGATTTCTTCATTCCCAATTACAACTTCCTCCAACAATTCAACTTCTCTTTTCTGATATTCCTGTGCTTTAGGCATGATTTCGTATTTTCAAAAAGGTTAACGCAACTGTTGGAGTTTAGTTTTCATCTTTAAAAGAAAAAATCATGAGGCAGCTTCTTATTTTGTGCATATTGTTGAATTTGTTGTTTGTGGCTTGCAATGATGACAAAGATGAAGAATTAGGCTTAGAAACTTTTCCAGAATCGCTACAACAAGCTATTAATGATTTGCAGAGTAGTGATAATATGTGTGATATCTGCACAGTTGATATAATTGAGTTTAAGGGTGAAAATTATTACCATTTATACTGCCAGATTTGGTCATGTGTTTATTGCAACGTGTATGATGTAAATGGCAATGACGTAAGTTTTGAGCAGCAGGAATGGGAAAGTTTTTTGGAAGACCATAAAGTAATTCGAACGGTTCCAATGTGTCAGGATTAAACTGTTTATTTCAGAATCAAACTTTTCATTAATTTAGCCCACTCAAAACTTGGGGTTATGCAATGTGTCGCTAAATTTATTTTGAAGTTGTTAGGATGGGTACTCTTAATACCTGTGTATTTCTATAAATATGCAATTTCCCCGTTAACTCCTGCGTCTTGCAGACATATTCCTTCTTGTTCTCAGTATGCCTTGGAAGCAGTGAAAATTCACGGACCTTTTAAAGGCTTTTGGTTAGCTACTAAACGAATTGCCAAATGCAATCCATGGGGCACTCATGGGCATGACCCGGTGCCTGATAAAGACCAGATTAAGGTTAAAAAGATTAAGCTGAAAAAATAATTCTAAGTATTTAAGGAAGGCGATTCAACAAAAGATAGCTTTAATGGTTATTCCAAAAGTTATCGTTTAACTATCTTTGGCAAAAGATTTATCCAAAATCATGAGAAAACTTCTATTCATTTTACTGCTATTTGCGGTTGCTTGTGGAACCCAGAAACAATCTGGAAAACCTAATGTCACCGTTAGTATTCTTCCGCAAAAATATTTTGTTGAAAAAATAACAGGCGACTTTGTTGATGTTGATGTTCTTATTCCTCCAGGTGCAAGCCCAGCAACTTATGAGTTATTGCCATCACAGATGAAAGCACTTTCAAAATCATCAGCATGGTTAAGAATTGGGCATATTGCTTTTGAAGCCTCATGGCACGAGAAAATCAGTCAGGCAAATGAAAAACTAAAAGTATTTGATACATCACTTTTGGCTGATTTAGTTGCTGCAAAAAAAATTCAACATGGTGACCATGTTCATTTAAATGGAATTGATCCTCATATTTGGATGTCGCCCAAAGAGGTTAAAAAGATTGTCAAGCTAACATTTGAAGCATTAGTCGAACTTTTTCCTGAGATGAAAGAAACCTTTACAACGAACCATGAAGCATTTCAGGTGGAAATTGATGAATTGCACAACTCTATTGTAAAGAAGTTTGAAGATATTGAAAATCGCAAGTTTTTGATTTTCCATCCGTCTTTTACTTACCTGGCACGTGATTATGATTTAGAGCAAATCACAGTTGAAGTTCAAGGAAAAGATCCTTCTCCAAGATACATGAGTGAATTGATTGATATGGGCAGAGCAAATAATCTCAAAGCAATATTCATTCAAAAAGAGTTTGATAGAGGCAATGCAAATCAACTTGCCAAAGAGATTGGAGCCAAGGTTGTTCAACTTGATCCGTTGACAGAGAATTGGGGAGCGCAAATACTTGTTATAGCTGATAAAATTGTAGAGGTATCAAAATGAACCAGAAACTCCTTGAAATAAGTAATCTTAATGTTCGATTTGACCAGGAACTTGTCTTGAGTAAAGTCAATTTTGAAGTAACGCAAGGTGACTTTATTGGCATGATTGGTCCAAATGGAGGCGGAAAGACAACATTAATTAAAGCTATTCTGGGATTGGTAGAACCGTCTGATGGTGAAATTAAATTTAATATAGCTGCGAATAAGTTGGGCTACTTGCCACAAATTAATCAGGTAGACAAAAGGTTTCCAATTACGGTTTTAGATGTGGTACGTTCCGGCAAATCAGATGGAAATAAATTTAACTGGTTTAAAAGTAACCGAACAGATTCTAATTATGCTGAAAGCTTATTGGAAGAGATGGGTATTATTCAGTTAAAGAATAAAGCTATCGGTGAACTTTCCGGAGGTCAGATGCAACGTGTTTTTCTTTGCCGGTCATTAATGAATCAACCCGATCTTTTAATATTGGATGAGCCCGAAACTTTTGTTGATAATCAATTTGAAAATGAATTGTATGAGAAGTTGAAGGAGCTAAACAAGCACATGGCAATTATATTGGTTTCGCACGATGTGGGTACGATTTCTTATTACGTAAAAACCATAGCTTGTGTAAACCTTCATCTTCACTATCATCCTAGCAATGTGATATCTACTGAGCAGCTTGCTTCATATGATTGTCCTTTACAAATTATAACACATGGAGATATTCCTCATACTGTTTTAAGCAACCACGATAACCATGAACACCATCATTGATCTGTTTTCATACGATTTTTTTGTGCATGCTGTGTTGGCATCCTTTTTTGCTGCATTAAGTTGTGGGATTATTGGAACTTATATTGTTTCAAGACGAATTGTGTTTGTTAGTGGAGGTATTACCCATTCGTCTTTTGGTGGAATTGGTATTGGTTATTTTTTAGGATGGAACCCGCTTGTTGGAGCAGCAATCTTTGCTGTATTATCTGGCGTGGGAATACAACTATTTACTCAAAAAGCAAAAGTTCGTGAAGATTCCAGTATTGCAATTTGGTGGTCATTGGGGATGGCTATTGGTATTATTTTTATTCATATAACTCCAGGTTATGCTCCTAATTTAATGAGTTATCTTTTTGGCTCCATCCTTACAGTAACAGTTACTGAAATTTGGTTAATGGGAGCTTTATCCTTTATTCTGTTGTTAGTCTTTGCATTGTTTTATCGAACAATCTTGTATATAGCTTTTGATGAAGATTTTGCCAGAACAACAGGACTACCGGTTGGATTGATTAATTACTTATTGATTAGTTTGATTGCCATAACCATTGTTTTGAACATCAGAGTTGTTGGGATTATCCTTATTTTATCATTGCTCACCTTACCACAAGCTACTGCAAATTTGTTTACCAAAGATTTTAAAAAGATGATTGGGTTTTCTGCCCTCTTTGCATTTTTAGGATCTTTCACAGGTTTGCTAATCTCGTTTTATGTCGATATTCCTTCCGGAGCTTCTATTATTTTCACATTGGTTGTTTTATTTGCTTTAATGAAAATCTTATCTGTTACCAAGGCAAAACTTCAACTAAAAAATGGATGAGCAAGAAGAAATATTAATTTGTAATCATTGTAACGGATCTTTTGAAAAAGGAAGCTTGCAGCGAGATTGTGGCAATTGTTTTGCTTGTACAGGTTGCGAAATTTACATTTGTCCAAATTGCCGGCATGAGATTGTTGTTAAGCCAGTCAAGCCAATTACCAAGAAGAAATAAAATCATTTTCACTCCCCAAATTTGCAATTCAGAGTAATTTAAGTCTATAACTTTTAATTATTTGCGATAGATGTTTTAAGTTTGTAATCCGAAACTTAACCAATTTACCATGAAGAAACTTAACCTATTACTTCTGATTTTTCTTTTTTTCTTTTCAAATTTTTCCTTTTCTCAAAACCGAACAGAAATTAATATTCCGGATATCCCCGGTTACCTGACCTTGAAATGTGATTTTCATATGCACACTGTTTTTTCTGATGGTGATGTTTGGCCAACAGTGAGGGTTCAGGAAGCCTGGCTTGAAGGACTGGATGCAATTTCGATTACAGATCACTTAGAATATCTTCCACATTCGCAGGATATAAAGGCAGATCATAATCGTTCGTATGAAATTGCAAAACCAATGGCAGATCGTCTCGGAATAGTTTTAGTACAAGCAGCCGAAATTACCCGAAAAATGCCTCCTGGTCATTTGAATGCCTTGTTTATTGAAAATGCGAATTTACTTGAGCGCGATGATTGGTGGGAAGCATGTGTTGAGGCAAAAGATCAGGGTGCTTTCGTTTTTTGGAACCACCCGGGGTGGAAAGCCCAACAGCCAGATACTACACTTTGGTGGAAAGAACATACTCGTTTATACAACGAAGGAATCATGCAGGGAATTGAAATTTTTAATCATGAAAAATTTTATCCTGAAGCTTTGAAATGGGCTAAGGAAAAGAACCTCACTCTATTTGCAAACTCAGATGTTCATGGAGCCACAAGTATGACTTTTATAAATGGCAAAAAACGACCACTTACATTGGTTCTTGCAACTGAACGGTCTGTAGAAGGAGTTAAACAGGCTATGATTGATAGACGAACTGTTGCTTATTTTGACAATCAATTAGTGGGAGACAGGAAATTTTTAACACCCTTATTTTTTAATTCATTAGACTTAACAGATAAGCCTTTAGCGTTGAAAAACCATGATGTAAAGCATTTGCTTCTTAAGAATGAAAGTGATATTACGTTTAAACTAAAACAACGTCAACCTTCAATTGGATTCAATTGCCCTGATCAAATTACAATAGAAGCAAATAAGACAACCTTAATCGAATTGGAAGGTGTGTCAGAAAGTTTGGAAAATGCAAGTGTTTTGAAGATGTATTACGAAGTTGAGAATTTGAAAACGCTTTCGGGAGAAGCGTTGCCGGTCGTTATTGAATTTGCTAATTAAATAAAGAAGCGGTGGGAATCCACCGCTTCACTCTAAACAAACAACTAAAATTACCTTGAGAACTTTGCATTTTAATCAACCAATCAACCCTACTAAATCATCAAACAAACGCTAAAATGCAAAGTATAATGTTAAATACGTCTATGTGGCTCATTTTGTTTCACGTTTTTAGAAGTTTTAACAGTTTTTAATCTATATAATCTTATCATTAGCAAATCATTTCCCTTTTTATAAGTCATACGCCCTCCACAATACCACTTATATATCAAGAATCAATTCAATTGAAAATATTACTTGACTTTATCCAGATATTCCCCTAACTTTTTAAATGGAATTTTGTTTAGAACTTAAAATATAATCAAATGGAAAATTATCAACACATTATCGACAAAGCTTATGAGCTTATTTTGACTCATGGAACAAAAATCGTATCGGCCATTGTTGTTCTGATTATTGGTCTTTGGATCATCAACCGTTTTACCCGGGTTACCAGAAAGCTAATGGAAGCCAAAGATATGAATATCTCACTAATTGGTTTTGTTAGCAGTTTGACCAACATTGGGCTAAAAGCACTTCTTTTAATTAGTGTGGCGGGGATGATTGGTATTCAAACTACCTCTTTTATTGCCATAATTGGGGCTGCAGGGTTGGCTATTGGTTTTGCTTTGCAAGGCACATTGGCAAACTTTGCTGGAGGAGTTATGATTCTTATTTTCAAGCCTTACAAAGTTGGGGATGTAATTAAGGCTCAAGGGCATCTTGGAGCAGTTAAGGAAGTCCATATTTTTGTGACTATTCTTTTATCTCCTCAGAATAAAACGATTATCATCCCAAATGGTGCGATATCAAATGGAGACATTACGAATCTGAGTACTGAAGGAAATATTCGAGTTGACCTGACTATTGGGATTGCTTATGATGCAAATATCAAAGATGCCAAAAATGTGTTGATGAAAGTTTTAACCAGTCATCCAAAAGTGCTGAAAGATCCTGCTCCGTTTATTGGAGTGAGTGAGTTGGGAGATAGTTCAGTAAATCTGGCTGTTCGTCCTTTTGCAACACCCGAAGATTACTGGGATGTTTATTTTGACGTTTACGAGGCTGGTAAAATCGCATTGGATGAAGTTGGGATTAGCATTCCATTTCCACAAATGGATGTTCACATGGATAAGTAAGCTGGATTTGGGTTGTTTGATTCTGAATCTTGTTTTTTATTGATTATGAACTTTTTCTGAGGGGGCTAACAATTATTTAATGAAGATTTCAATACAAAAAGCTTGTTATTCATTTTAAAAATTTATTCTTTTACAGCTTAAAGTTCAAAACGATAATGGTATAAATACAATATGGCTTCCGTGGTGGGGTCTTCTTTTACTAAGAAGTTAACAGCCATATTGGTATTTTTAAGATAATATAAGATGAATAGAATGATGAATAAAAATTGGTGGTGGCAAAGCAACTTTTCACAATATCGTGGATGGGAGTAGCTATCATGTTATCATGATTCAAAAAAGCGGCTTATCGGACACGGTAAGCCGCTTTTTTTATGCAAAAAAATTAAAAATATATAGATGAATCAAATTCAATTTAAAACTACGGTAAGGCAATTGCTCGCTGATATGGTTACGCCAGTTAGTGTTTATCTGAGAATTCGGACACTTTACCCCAAATCAATTTTACTGGAAAGTTCGGATTACAGAGGAAAAGAAAATGCGTTGTCCTTAATCTGTTTCAATCCCATTGCTCATTTTCAGGTACATGAAAATGAAATTGCAATAAAAATGCCAGGTGGAAAGAAAGAGACAAAGCCTGTTTCGAAAGAAGATAATGTAGAGTTGCAGTTGAATCAGTTCTTAAAATCGTTTCAGGTTGAAGAGAATGAGCAGGTACCCGTTAACGGAATTTTTGGTTATATCAGTTATGATGGCATCAAGTATTTTGAGAAAATTGAAATCAATGCGACTGCAAAGGATGAATATCAAATCCCGGAGATTCACTATTCATTCTATCAGTTTACCATCGCTATTGATCACCATACCAACCAGATGTTTTTAATTGAAAACTTACAGGATGGTGAGAAATCACAACTGGATTACATAGAGCATTTACTGGTAAATCTGAATTTCATGACCTCCCGTTTTCAGATTGAAGGAGAGGAGAAATCGAATATCAGCAATGAAGAATATATGGGAATGGTCACAAGAGGTAAAGAGCATTGTTACCGTGGAGACGTATTTCAGATTGTGCTGAGTCGTCAGTTTTCACAAAATTTTGAAGGTGATGAGTTCAATGTTTACAGAGCACTCCGGCAAGTCAATCCATCGCCTTATTTGTTCTTTTTTGATTATGGCGATTATAAAATTATGGGTTCAAGCCCGGAAGCTGAGTTGCGAATTCAGGATGGTCGTGCAATCATTAATCCAATTGCTGGCACCTTTAAAAGAACGGGAAATGATGAGGAAGATAGAATCGCTGCTGCAAAGCTTTGTGAAGACCCAAAAGAAAATGCTGAACATGTGATGTTGGTTGATTTGGCTCGTAATGATCTTAGCCGGAATGCAGATGATGTGACGGTTGATGTTTTTCGTGAAGTGCAGTTTTATTCGCATGTGATTCATCTGGTTTCGGAAGTGTCAGGGCGCTTACCTGAAGATACAAACATGGTTCGGGTGCTAGGGGATTCGTTTCCTGCCGGAACTTTATCGGGAGCACCAAAACACCGGGCGATGCAGCTGATTGATCACTATGAAAATCAGCGTAGGAGTTACTATGGTGGCTGTATTGGTTACCTTGGATTTGACGGAACATTGAATCATGCAATCATGATCCGGTCATTTTTGAGCAAAGGAAACTGTTTATACTACCAGGCTGGAGCAGGTGTTGTTGCTGACTCAAAAGAGGAGAGCGAACTTCAGGAAGTAAATAATAAGTTGGGGGCATTAAAAAAAGCCATTGAAATGGCGAAAGATATTTAAACTAAGGAATCATGAAGATAGTTGTTATTGATAATTACGATTCATTTACTTACAATCTGGTGCATGCCATCAAAAAGATTTCCGGCGAGTCGGTTGATGTGATTCGAAATGATGAGTTGGAATTGGCCGATCTTGAAAAGTACGATAGAATTGTACTTTCTCCTGGACCTGGTATTCCGGAAGAAGCAGGTTTGTTGTTAGACATTATCCGGGAATATGCTTCTAAAAAAAGCATGCTGGGTGTGTGCTTGGGGCATCAGGCGATTGGTGAGGTTTTTGGAGCAAAACTGACCAATATGAATCGTGTACTGCATGGAATTTCAACGCCAGTAAGACAAACCAAAGAGGATAAAGTTTTGTTTGAGGATGTACCGGAAGAATTTGATGCCGGACGATATCATTCCTGGATAGTTGAAAGGGAAGACTTACCTGCTTGCCTTCAGATAACTTGTGAAGATGCTGAAGGCATGATTATGTCGATGAAACATACGGAGTATGATGTGCATGGGGTGCAGTTTCATCCTGAATCAGTTTTAACTCCCTTGGGAGAAAAAATTATTGAAAATTGGTTGAATCATTAAACTCGTCATCATGAAAGAAATTTTGACTTATCTGACTGCTCAAAACATTCTGAGTAAAGAGCAGGCCAAAGAAACACTTACTGGAATTGGGAATGGGAAATATTCCGAAGCCGAAATTGCATCATTCCTAACTGTTTTTATGATGAGGCCAATCCGGTCTCAGGAGCTTGCCGGTTTTCGTGAAGCTTTACTTGAACTATGCGTACCTGTTAACTTGTCTGAGTTTAACACGATTGATGTTTGTGGAACCGGAGGTGATAGTAAAAACACCTTTAACATTTCAACATTGGCGGCTTTTGTAGTAGCAGGAGCTGGAGTGAAGGTTGTTAAGCATGGTAATTATGCGGTTTCTTCTCCCTGCGGGTCATCCAATTTGATTGAGCATTTTGGATACAAATTCAGTAATGATCCTGATAAGCTAAAGAAGGATCTGGAGAAATCAAATATTTGCTATTTACATGCTCCACTCTTTCATCCGGCTATGAAATATGTGGCACCGATTCGGGCTTCTTTGAGATTAAAGACATTTTTCAATATGCTTGGGCCCATGGTTAATCCTGCCCGACCACAAAATCAGTTGGTTGGTGTTTACAGTACAGATGTAATGAATCTCTATCATGGCGTGTATAAGGAAACAGATTTAAACTACACGATCTTGCATAGCGAAGATGGCTTTGATGAGATTTCACTGACGGCGAATGTTGATTATATTTCAAATATGGGAGTTGGAAAACTAGCCCCTACTGATTTTGGTTTTAAGCAATGGAAAGAAGAAGATTTATACGGAGGTGAAACGATTGAAGAGGCTGCTAAAATCTTTATGGGGATTCTAAATGAAAAAGGGACAGAAGCACAGGATGAGGCCATTTTGGCCAATGCAGCGATGGCCATTAAAACTGTTCATCCCGAAAGAAGTCTTGACAATTGTGTGGAAATGGCAATTGATTCCTTAAAAGATGGAAGCGCATTAGAAGCATTTATTAAATTTATTGGATAAGAAATGACGATACTTGACGAGATTAATCAGCATAAACGCCTTGAAATAGAAGAGGCAAAAAAGATAATTAGTATTGAGGAGATGAAAAAATCTCCATTCTTTGCACGGAAATGCAATTCATTAAAAAAGGCACTTCAGGCAAAAGGAGCCAGTGGAATTATTGCTGAGTTTAAAACAAAATCACCATCAAAAGGGATCATTAACGATCAGGTTGAAGTGGATGAAGTAACAGCTGATTACGTATCCGCAGGAGTTTCAGGTTTATCGGTGCTCACTGATTTAAAATACTTTGGAGGTTCATTCTCTAACTTGGCAGAAGCTAGATTTTCGAACCCCAAGACTCCTATTTTACGAAAGGATTTTATGCTGGATGAGTATCAGGTTTATGAGGCTAAAGCCCATGGAGCTGACTTGATCTTATTGATTGCAGCAAGCCTTTCAAAAAATGAAATGAAAAGACTTACTGAAGTTGCAAAGTACCTTAAAATGGAAGTTTTGGTGGAAGTGCATACCGAAGAGGAAATTGAGAAGTTGAACTCATTGGTTGATTTGGTAGGAGTTAATAACCGTAATCTTAAAACCTTTGAGCTTGACATTGAAACTTCAGTTCGTTTGAGCAAATTATTACCTGATAATGTTGTCAAAATTTCAGAAAGTGGTTTGTCATCTATTGACAATATTGCCTACCTGCGAAAACATGGATTCAAAGGATTTTTGATGGGTGAGAATTTCATGAAAGAAGAAAATCCAGGACAAGCCTGTGCTGACTTTATTGCAAAACTATGAATGAAGGATTAAAAATAAAGGTCTGCGGAATGCGAGAGTCTGATAATATTCAGGGAGTAGCTTTGTCATGTCCCGACTATTTAGGTTATATCTTTTATCCAAAATCAAAACGCTTTGTTGGAGAAAATCCTGACCCTAATATTTTCACTCAGGTAGATTCTGCAATTATGAAGGCAGGAGTTTTTGTCAATGAAACAGAGGCTGATGTTATTCGAATATGTAAAACATTTGGCTTGGAGATTGCACAGTTACATGGATCAGAATCACCAGAATATTGTAAGCATGTTCAGGCTAAAAACTTAACAGTTTCCAAAGCCTTTTCAATTGATAATACTTTTGATTTTTCAAAGCTTAAAGCTTATCAGGATGCAGTTGATTATTTTTTATTTGATACCAAAGGAAAGCTTCCCGGAGGTACAGGTTTGAAATTCAATTGGGATATTCTGGCAAACTATGAATTAGATGTTCCATTCTTTTTAAGTGGTGGAATTGGCCCTGCTGATTTGGAGGCGGTACTCGACTATAATCATCCCGCCCTTTATGGGATCGATATAAATAGTGGTTTTGAAATTGAACCAGCACTAAAGAATACAACACAAGTATCTTCTTTTATTCAGAAGATTAGAAATAAGATTAATGATTAAGCTTGGTTTTTGTTCAGGCACAAAGAAATAAATATGGATTATCAAGTCAGTAAAAAAGGTTATTACGGTGAGTTTGGAGGGGCTTTTATCCCTGAAATGATGCATCCGAATATTGAAGAGTTGCAGCAGAAGTACATGGAGATTATTAACTCCTATAATTTTAAGCAGGATTTTATTCATCTGCTGAAGCATTATGTGGGACGACCTTCTCCTTTGTATTTTGCAAAGCGTCTTTCCGAAAAGTATCAGACTAATATTTACCTGAAGCGGGAAGATTTAAACCACACCGGATCGCATAAAATAAATAATACCATCGGGCAAATATTGCTGGCAAAGGCATTAGGTAAAGAACGAATTATTGCAGAGACTGGAGCCGGGCAGCATGGACTGGCAACTGCTACCGTTTGTGCACTGATGGGCATGAAGTGTATTGTTTATATGGGAGCGTTGGATGTAAAACGACAAGCTCCAAATGTAAAGAAGATGCACATGTTGGGAGCTGAAGTGATTCCTGCAATATCCGGAAATCAAACCTTAAAGGATGCAACCAACGAAGCCATGCGCGACTGGATTAATAATCCGGTAGACACGCACTATATTATTGGCTCGGTAGTTGGGCCACATCCGTATCCTGATATGGTTGCCCGTTTTCAATCGGTGATTAGTGAAGAAATTAAAATGCAGTTGGATGAGCATTTGGGGCGTGAGTTGCCCGATCGTGTGATTGCCTGTGTTGGTGGTGGAAGCAATGCCGCCGGGGCTTTTTATCATTTTCTGGAACAGGAAAGTGTGGAGCTGATAGGGGTTGAGGCTGCAGGAAAAGGGGTTGACACCGATGAAAGTGCAGCAACGCTAACTCTAGGCAAACCTGGCGTATTGCACAGTTCTAAATCAGTGGTCATGCAAACGGAAGATGGCCAGATCATTGAACCTTATTCAATTTCAGCAGGACTGGATTATCCGGGTATTGGACCGATGCATGCACATCTGGATAAAACTAAACGTGCAAAATACCTTTGGGCAACCGATGACGAAGTTTTGGATTCGGCTTTAGAGCTTACACAACTGGAGGGCATCATTCCTGCACTTGAATCAGCTCATGCATTAGCGGTTCTTAAAAAGATTGAGATGAAGCCGGAAGAAATTACGGTGGTCAATCTATCGGGCAGAGGAGACAAAGACATGGAAACTTATTTAGATCACTTTGGATATTAGGATTTTGTACTAATAACCCATAGACCGAGTCATCCTGAACTTGTTTCAGGATCTCCATCGAGCAAGGAAAGCTCAACCAGAAACAGATCCCGAAACAAGTTCGGGATGACGGCTCACCTAATAATGGATTTATAAAACATTTACAATCATGAAAAACAGAATCAACGAACTATTTCAAAATAGAAAAGAAAATCTCCTTTCCATTTATTTTACTGCGGGCTACCCTCAATTGGAAGATACAGTGCCTATTATAACAGAGTTGGAAAAGAATGGAGTCGATTTTATTGAGGTGGGCATGCCTTTCTCAGATCCTGTTGCTGACGGGCCAGTCATTCAGAATAGCAGCACTATAGCTTTGCAAAATGGAATGAGTGTTAAGAAGCTATTTGAGCAGCTGAATGACATTCGCCAACAGGTGCAAATTCCATTGATACTAATGGGCTATGTAAATCCTGTTATTCAGTTTGGGGTAGAAAATTTCTGCAAAAAATGTAAGGAAGTTGGAATTGATGGATTGATACTACCTGACCTGCCTTTATCGGTTTATCAGGAAGAATACCAGGAACTATTTGAAAAGTATGGACTGCATAACATTTTACTAATTACTCCACAAACTTCTGAAGCCCGAATTAAAGAGATTGACGAGGCCTCAAGTGGATTTATTTATATGGTTTCAAGTTCATCAACTACTGGAATTAAAAATAGTGTTGACGAATTTCAGAATGAATATTTTGAAAGAGTTCAGCAAATGGAACTTAAAAATCCTCGTGTTGTTGGCTTTGGGATTTCAAATTCAGAGACCTTTCAGAATGCATGTAAATATGCTAGTGGAGCAATCATCGGAAGTGCTTTTGTTAAAGCACTTGAACTGGAGATATCATTGGAAGAAAGAATCTCAGGATTTGTTAAGACTGTATTGGTGGAGGTATAGAAAGCTTGCAAAGGGATGTCATCTTTTTGGAAAGATGACATCCCTTTGCCTCTCTGATCTCCAGAGGAAGGTGAGAATGAAGTTTTGGAAATATCTCTATCTTTATCGCAATGAATTCCTCTAAAAACGACATATCATCGATCCAAAAGACTATTTGGGAAAAGATACAAAGCGGTGATCAATCGGCTTTAGGGGAAGTATTTCATGAACATTACAATGAATTGTTTTACTATGGCATTAAAATTATTCCTGATCAGGAAAAGGTAAAAGATGCCATTCAGGATTTATTTGTAACAATTGCCGAGAGCAGTTCCAATTTAGGCGAAGTTCGGAATATTAAAGCCTATTTATTGATTTCACTTCGCCGCAAGATTCTACGAAACCCAAAGAAACAACTATCTATTAAGTCAGATGAAAATGAGAAGGAAACTGAGTTTGCCTTTTCTCCCGAAGAGTTTATGATTCATCAGGAAAGCTCTGGCAAATTATCTAATCAACTCGCGACATGTTTTGAGCAATTATCTTCAAGACAGCGCGAAGTAATCATGTTGCGGTTTTATCATGAACTCCCAATGGAAGAGATTTCAACAATGCTGGAAATGAATATTCAATCAACCCGAAATCTTCTTTTCCGTGCACTACAGAAAATTCGAGACATAATTCCCAATGATGCTACTGCCGATTGGGGAGATGTTGAGGTCTTCCTTCTGACGATCTTCTCACGTCTGAGAAAATTATGACCTATTTTTTTGGTTAACCTTTCATCTAAATATCCTGACTCTTGATTCTTTGTTCTTGACTCTATTTTGATTAAGATCCACCGAACGTTTTAGTTAATCTCAAAAAAATCATTTTTCACTGAGTATATCTTTTCTAAATCTGCTCTATATAGATATAGAACATAGAATAGATGAAAACGAACACAGAAAAAATAGTTCAGGAACTGATTGAAGATAACCGATTTATTGAATGGGTTAAAAGTGGCAATCAGCTTCATAAAGAATACTGGGCAGACTGGAAAAAGAATAAGCCAGAAGCTGAAAATTCTTTGAGACAAGCTATCCAAACTGTACAGCTTATCAGATTTAAAGGAGGACAGCAAAGTACTTCTGAAATTAAACAGCAGTGGAGTAAAGTAGAATCCCAAATTGGGAAACAGACTAAAACGCGAACAATCCAATTTTTACTTTCGAAGGTTCAATACGCTGCGGCTGTATTGTTTCTTCCTATCCTGCTTTTCTCTGCCTACTTAATTTATCAGAACAACAAGCTCCAGCAAGAGAATCAAATCATAGCAGATGCGCAGTCTGGAATTATGCATACTGTTGAGGCAGCTATGGGGGCAAAAGTAACAGTTCAATTACCAGATAGCTCAATTGTTTTGCTTAACTCCGGTTCAAGCTTAAAATATCCGGCAAGATTTACTGATAATATGAGACAGGTTGAATTAACAGGGGAGGGCTATTTCGAAATCGAAAAATCAAAGGCTCCTTTTATGGTTAAGAATGTTGGGCCAACAGTTAAGGTTTATGGTACCGAATTTAATCTGGATGCCTATGATGATGATAATGTGACCTTGGCACTTGTTGAAGGTAAAGTTTCAGTCCTGCATCAAAACAAAGAGTATTTCGTAAAGCCGGGACAATTATCTCAGTACAATAATCAGTCAAATAAGTTAAAAATTGAGAATACTCAGCTTGAAGAATTCACCAGTTGGAAGGACGGTTATTATATTTTCAGAGAGAAACCTTTAAAGTCAATCTTGGAGAGATTGAAATATCGGTATAACTGTGAGTTTATTTTGGAAGATACAGAGCTTGCTGGGTTTAGGTACAACGGAAAAATTAAGGATGTTGGGCTAGAGCAATTCTTGCACTTGATGTCATTAACAGGACCAATCGATTATAAAATTGAAAAGTCAAGCTCAACTCAAAACTTTGAGGGGGTAACCGTAAGAATTAAAAAGAAAAACTAAATACTTAAAACGAGTGCCTATGTGAAAAAAACTAATGGCGAAAAGTGCTGCTACACTCTCCGCCATCAACATGTGTTTACTACTATCAAATCAAGTAATTAACAAAACAAAGTTATGAAAAAAAATGAATTGTATGATTCTCGTATATGGGAATCCTTACGTAAGATTATTATTGCGATGAAACTATCTGTATTTATTATTTTACTTTCTGCATTTCAGCTATTTGCCGGGATAGGTCAAGCTCAACAACAACGATTAACATTGGATTTTGAAAAATCTACTGTTGTTGATGTGCTGAGTCATATAGAGCAAGAAAGTGACTATGCCTTTTTATATAATATTGACTTAATCGATGTAGAGCGATCAGTAAGTCTAAAATTGAAAGATGCACCAATAGATAAGGTGCTTAGCAAACTGTTTAACGAGTCTGGCGTGAAATATCGTATCATGGAGAACCAGATTGTCATTTTATCTCCAAGTGAAACTGTACTGCAACAAAAGGAAAATACTGTTTCTGGAAATGTAACAGACTCAGATGGGCAGCCTTTACCCGGTGTATCCATTGTCATCAAAGGAACAATGAGCGGTACGATTACCGACTTTGACGGAAACTTTTCACTGGCAGATGTTTCTGGTGACGCAACCTTGTTATTTTCATTTGTTGGGATGTTAAGCCAGGAATTTGTGGTTGGTAGCCAATCTACAATTAACGTTACCATGGTAGCTGATGCCATCGGTATTGAAGAAGTTGTAGCTATTGGTTATGGGGTGCAGAAAAAGAAACTCCTTACCGGTTCTACAATACAGGTTAAAGGTGAAGATATTCAAAGAATGAACACGGTTTCTCCAATTACAGCCTTGCAAAACAAGGTTGCAGGCGTGAGCATCATAAAAAGGTCAGGCGAACCAGGTGCAGGCTTTAAAGTAAATATCAGGGGTATTGGAACTACCGGGAATTCACAACCATTGTACATTGTTGATGGGGTTTCCAGAGGTAATATTGATTACCTGAATCCTGCTGATATTGAAACTATCGATATACTAAAAGATGCTGCTTCTGCGGCAATTTATGGTGCTCGTGCTTCAAACGGAGTAGTACTGGTAACAACAAAAAAAGGGAAACCCGGTAAGGCAATGATTTCCTATAACGGATACTATGGCATACAGAACGTTTACAAACGGCTCCCCTTATTAAATGCTAAAGAGTATGCGGTACTTCAAAACGAAGCCCAGGTTAATGCAGGGCTAAGGCCTTATGACTTTGCGGAATGGCTGGCTCCCGGCGATTGGGATAGAATTCAGAATGGTACATGGAATGGTACCAACTGGTTAGAGGCAATGGAGAATAAAGATGCCCCGATACAGAACCATACCCTGAATATTTCCGGAGGTTCGGAAAAGTCAATATATTCTATTGGCCTTTCTTACACCGATCAGGAAGGTATTTACGGATATCCTGTCCAGTCGGAATATAGCAGGTATACCCTCAGGGTAAATACCGAACATGTATTGTACTCCAAAGGAGAACTCGACATCATTAAATTCGGAGAAAACCTCTCTTTTACTTATACCGACAGGCATGGTATCGGGACAGGGAACATGTGGTGGAACGATATTAATAATGCGATAAAAACTAGCCCTTTCCTACCGTTGTATGGCAGGGATGAAAACGGGAACGACATCGTGGGGGAATACCATTATGCTATCCCCTGGGACTTAAATGACGGAAACCCGGTTGGAGCGATGGAGTATACAAGAGGATATAACGGGACAAAGAGTAATAGACTAAATGCAAATGTCTTTACCACTATACAACCTATTAGGGGTTTGATTTTCAGGAGTAGTTTTGGATTTTCGCAAGCTACTTCAAGTTTCAGGAGCTATCAACCGGTTTATAGTTTGTCTAATTATAGTAGAAGGACAGAAGACATCACCAATCAAAACATGAACGTCAGATACTCCTGGGTTTTCGAAAATACTGCAACCTACGACTTCAGTATTGGAGGGATGCATAATATAAACATTATGGCAGGAACTTCTGCCGAAAAAAGTGGTCTTGGTGAAGACCTTGCAGTAACCAATCTGAATAATCAGTTTGATGACTACGAACATGCATATATTGCAAATGCCAATAATACTCAGGATGGAACTGCTTCCATTAGTGGAAGCCCTCATCGGGAGTATATACTGCAATCTTATTTCGGGCGTGTTAATTACGACTACAAAGAAACCTACATGGCAACGGTTGTTATGCGTGCTGACGGTTCGTCCAATTTTGCACCTGGGCACAGGTGGGGGTATTTCCCATCGGCTTCGGCAGGATGGGTTGTGTCGAATGAACCATTTATGAAATCCCTTGCATCAACAATGGGTTTTTTAAAGTTACGTGCCAGCTGGGGGCAAAACGGGAACCAGAGTATCCCGCCCTTCCAATATATGTCCTTAATATCATTTAACTCTCCTACATCGCCAGCAAACTATTACTTTGGTGAAGGCAAAGCCAGCCCGTCATCCGGGGCTTATCCCAGTAATCTTCCTACCACAGACCTTACATGGGAAACTTCAGAGCAGCTAGATATAGGTATTGATGCCCGTTTTTTCAACAACAAGCTTGGCGTTGCAGCAGACTGGTACTACAAACAGACCAAAGACTGGTTAGTTCCGGCTCCGATATTAGCAAGTTGGGGGGTATCTACGGCTCCATATATTAATGGCGGCGATATCAGCAATAAAGGTGTTGAGCTCAGTCTCGACTGGAAAAATAATAGCGGTGATTTTCATTATAGCATAAATGCAAACATAGGGTATAACAAAAACGAAGTTACCCGTATTGATAACAGCCAGGGGATTATTGATGCAGCAAGTGTTAAACTCTGGGGGAATGGGCCAACTGTTGCTCGTGCCCAGGTAGGATTTCCTATAGGTTATTTCTGGGGGTTCAAAACAGCCGGAATATTCCAAAATGAACAGCAAGTTTTAGACTATAAGAACTCGCAGGGTACGGTAATATCACCTGCGTCAGTACCCGGAGATGTAATTTTTGTCGATATAAATGATGATGGTGTTATTGATGACAAGGATAAAGGAATGATAGGCGATCCTAATCCCGATGTAATATTCTCTTTGGGCTTTAATTGCAGCTACAAGGGGTTTGATCTTTCCGTTGCAACAAACGGGGTTGCAGGCAATCAAATTGCCCGGAAATGGCGCGATTCCAGTTCGCCCCTGGGTAACTATGTAGCTGAAGACCTGAGCCGTTGGCATGGAGAAGGAACCTCAAACAGGATTCCCCGTGTCCAGAATGGCGCATCCATTAATACCCAGTATACTTCCCAACTCGATATTGAAGATGGCGACTACTGGAGAATCAGCAACATAACTTTAGGTTATGATTTTAATAAACATTTAAAGTTTGCTTCATTCCAGGAATTCAGGTTATACCTGACCGCTCAGAATATTTTCACATTCACGGGTTATTCCGGTATGGATCCTGAAATAGGAACCAGTACAAATGACAATGGAGTTGGTTGGGCGAATGGGGTTGACATTGGGTTTTATCCAAGTCCCAGGACTTATATGGTTGGTTTTAGTGTTAAATTTTAAAAAGGAATCATTATGAAAAAGATAATCTCATTATTACTTATTATCCTGTTTTTAACAGGATGTAGCGAAAGTTTCCTCGATACCAAAAACCTGACTCAGACAACAACTTCTAATTTCCCAAAAAATCCTGCCGATGCAAATCAGTTGCTGACGGGTATTTATTCTGTTTTGCCTTCATTTGGCGGCTTCGGTAATATTTTATTGCTTTCAGAACTGATGTCGGATGACCGTTTTGGAGGAGGGGGTCAAAACGACAGGGCTCCGGAAGCAATCAATGTTTTCAGAGTAACCGGCGAGAACGAGCACTCCAATGCATGGGGCCATAATTACAAGGGAATATTTAGGTGCAACTCTCTTCTGTCCGCTCTCGACAATGTTGAGGTATGGGAATCTGAAGAACAAAAGAAAAGGGTTATTGGAGAAACAAGTTTTTTAAGGGCGATGTTTTATTTCAACCTGGCTCGTTTGTTTGGGTCTGTTCCGATGCTACTTAAAACAGATCCTGAGAACCTTCCCAAAGCAAGCGCAGATGAATTATATGGGCAAATAGCATTGGATTTAAAAACAGCCATTGATAACCTGCCTAATGTCGCGGTAGCGCAATCTGAATTTGGCAGGGCGACAAAATGGGCTGCCGAAGCATATATGGCAAGGGTTTTCTTGTTCTATACGGGTTATTACCAAAAGGCTGAGATTGTTTTACCAGAAGAAGGAGGTTCCATTTCTAAACAACAGGTGATTGGCTGGGTGGACGATTGTATCGCCAATAGCGGGCACTCTTTAGTCCCGGATTTTAGGAATCTTTGGACATACTCCATATCCCAGGATACTTATGGTTATGCCAAAGACAATAACCTCCAATGGGTTGGTGATGAAGGAGGAAACACCGAGGCGGTTTTCTCGGTTATTTACGCGCCACTTATATCAACAGCGTGGGGTGAAATGACGTTTCATAGTAACCAGGTGAACCTTTTCTGTGGTATGAGGGAAGGAACAGCTCAGGTGCCTTTTGCAAGAGGATGGGGATTTGCACCGGTAAATCCAAAATTATACCTGTCATGGCTCGATGACGACATTAGAAAACAAGGCTCGATACTAAAAGTTGATGACCCCTCCGAGGGGATTGATGAATACGTTTGGGGAGCTGATATGCAATGGCAGGAAACAGGGTATTTTGGTAAAAAGTACGTCGGTATTAATGTTCTTGATACTGATGGTAAAAAAAGGAATTACAGTGTCTCAATGTATAATACATCGGATAATTTTATGATCAATAATGCTCAGAACGTTGCTATAATCCGCCTCTCGGATGTTTATTTGATGGGGGCTGAATTAGGAAGCAGTAAAGCGCAGGAGTATATGGATATTGTAAGGGACAGGGTCAACCTGCCTTCGGTACCGGCCACCCTGGAAAACATCAAGTTAGAACGCCGTCATGAACTGGCATTCGAAGGTGTCCGCTATTTTGATGTATTGAGGTGGCATGGCAGTGGCGCCGGTACTATCTTAAAACAAAATATGGATGGCGCTACCATCTATAACATGACTGTCGAAACAACGATCAATCAAGACAGGGGGCAAGGATTCTTTGACCTGATTGATCAGCGGATTAATGAAACCGGTGGATTCCTTATGATTCCCAATAACGAGATACAACTCTCGCAGGGAGTACTGGAGCAAAATTCGGGTTGGACAGTTTCAGGTGATATAATGTTTTAAATCAATTATTTAAATTAGGAAATATGAAAAAGATTATATATTACCTTCTCGGGTTAAGCTTAATTATTACAGCTTGCGAAACCATCGAAGACAGCCAGGACTTAGGTGAAATCCTGACCGAAGATCAATTGGATATTGAGATTATCCAGCAACCTGCCGGTTCTAATACCGTTGTGTTGAAAAATAATACAACCGGGATTATTCCTTATTGGGACTGGGGCACAGGGTGGTCTAACAAAATATATGCTGAAGTTTATCTACCTTTTGCAGGAAATTATACAGTTGAATTTACTGCATTTTGTGAAGGAGGTTCAGTTACTACCTCGCGCGAATTTACAGTCGATAATAACGATAATGCGTTTTTCGATACCGACCCTGCATGGAAAATGTTAACCGGCGGCGGACCGGGAAAAACCTGGGTTTGGGCTACCGACCATCCAACTGGCTTAGTCTTTGGGAATGGGATGCCAGACTGTGTAACCCCTCAATGGTGGATGGTAAAACCTTCTGATGAGGGATTTGCTGATTACATGGGACAAGAAGTGTATATGGACCTCAACAGTGCGGCAAATTTTGAACTAAGGAAAGCCGATGGCAGTGTTGTTAAAGGGGTATTTAAGGTTGTTGACCAGTATGCGGGTTTTTCAGCAATAAAAGTTTTAGGCGGCCCTGCTTTCTCATGGCCTACTTCAGGACAATACCATTTCACTTTAATGACAGAAGATGAGTTATCTGTCCATGATTATGCCTCTTATAATGTGGCATTGTATAAGCGTAAAGGATTTAATTATTAATACTATACCAAAAGAACTGTTTCGGGAATCAGGAACAGTTCTTTTTTATAGATGATTGTGTAGCCATATTTAGGGGAATGTTTTTTTTGCCCTGATTTTAAATCCGGAATTGTTTGTATTTATATGTTGGCAAAAATTAAATGAAAATGAAAAAATTTGTAAGCCTGTTTTTAGGAGGGTCAATAATAACTTTAACTATTACCAGTGGATTGATGTTTTTATCTCGGCATTCCAATACGACTGCTGCAATTCACACAACAATTGGATTTGTTTTTCTTCTGCTTATTATTTTTCATATATTCAATAACTGGGAACCATTAAAGAAATATAGTATAAAGCAAAAGTGGTTAATAAAGCTTTCTCCCCCTCTTTTAATGAGTGTGGCAATAATATTGTTTACTGTATTGGGAGTTTTTTATAATATAAAGCCATTTACTAAAATATATGAATTCGGCCAATATTACCGTTCACGGCAAAATATAGGAAATGAGATTAAAGAAATTAAGTATGAAGTCTTTGGCACGAATAAAAATATTGTTGGTGAGAATATTACTATTGAAGTAACCAAAGGTATAAAGGACTATTATTCAATAATGGCAATTTGGATAGAGGACACTTCAGGGAATTATATTGAAACACTTTATGCTACCAAAAATATTGCTACAGGTATATTTTGGCAAGAGATTGAAGGGGAACCGGCAAGGGTTTCTGTGAGGCGGCCAGAAGCTATTCCATATTGGTCACATAAAAGAAATATAGTTGAGGTTGATGGAATTAACTTACCAACTCCTGAAACTGCATTATTTGATGGGATAACTGGAGCTACACCCAAAAGCCACTATGTTTTAAAATCAAAATTATCGAATACCTCGGTACATCAATTTAAAGTGCTATATGAAGTAAATCGCTCATTTGATTGGAATGAATATTACAATAAGGATGCCTTCCCTGATAATGAAATATACAGTGGGAGTGGTTATGTAGGACAGCCCTCATTAATTTACAGTACTCCTATTATTAACTTAAATGATGACAATCGAAAAAGTTATTTAATGGAAGTAGTTGGTCACGGACACCATTCTGGGGCAAATGGAGAATTATATTCAGATTTATCAAATATAACTACTGCTATAGATATTACAGAACGTATTTTAGTAATTGTAAATGAATAAAACTATTGGCAAACAGTGTATATAAAAATTAGGCGAAACGGTAGTTGTATCAAGGCTTCTGTCAGGCAACTACAAAATCCTGAAAAGTTAGACTTGCACATTTTACTTTAAAAAGAATCTTTACAGATGAGAAAAGGTTGGGTATTTATTTTTGCTTTAATTCTTATTGTTTGCTTTTCTTGTAGAAACAGGTTAAATGAAAAAAATCCTGAAAATGATCTGGGCAGGTGGGGTTTGAAAGGGAATATCAAATTGCTTAAAGAAAAAACCTATTCCCAAAGCGGGAAATACTCTACTCGAATTCTTTTTAATAAGGAAGGAAATATAATTGAACAGTCTGGCTTCAATCCTGATGGGTCTTTAATAAGGACATGGATTTATAAATACGAAAATGAGAGGAAAGTTTCCCGTGATTGTTATGTGCAAAACGACAGCCTTTCGTATACCTTGTTATATCATTACGGGGCAAACGGGAAATTAAAATCAACCAGTTTGATACATAATAAAGGGCAATCCGGAATTCGTTCGGAATTATTTTATGATGATTTTGAAAATTTAATCAAAGAGGTAGTATATGCCTCAAACAACCAGGTTGAAAGTGAAGTTGCCTATAAGTATGATCAAAGACACAGGTTAATTGAGGAAAACCACAATAATTCTCTGGGGAATAAAAAATGGAAGCAAACATTCCAATACTGTAAAAAAGGATTAAAAGAAAAAGAATACTTTTTTACCACCAATGACAGCCTGCTTCAACAAATATATTATAAATATAATAAGCGGAATAAGCTGGTTGAAAAGGCCATTTATAATGCTTCCGGTGAGTTAATAGAAAAATCAGAAAACAAATTTGAAAAAAACGGGAATATTGCTGAGACCAATTCCCTATTGCAGGATGGGGTATTAATAAATCAAAAGTATCAATACAAATACGACAAATCAGGCAATTGGTACTTCCTTGTCCAATACAAAAATGATAACCTGGAAAAAACTATTGAAAGGGAACTTGAATATTACAACGATTAAAATTTATAAATCTGAATAACAATGAAAACCTTATTACTCTTATTAAGCATTTTAAGCCTGTCGTTATCTCTTATAGCTCAGGGCGGAAAGGTCATAGATGATCTTTCAATGAAAAGTACGATATTGAATATGGATAGGAAATATGCCATTTACCTACCTCCTGATTATGAAACCTCTCAGCGTAGTTACCCTGTTTTATATTTGTTGCATGGCAGTGGTGACGATCAAACCGGGTGGGTACAATTTGGAGAAGTAAAGCATATAGCCGATAAAGCCATTGAAGAAGGAGTTGCAGCATCTATGATAATTGTAATGCCTGACGCTAATACTGGCTATAAAGGATATTTCAATTCAATAAACGGCGATTGGCGCTATGAAGATTTTTTCTTTGAAGAATTTGTCCCGTTTGTTGAGGGAAAATTCCGTATTAAGCCCGAAAAACGTTTTCGCGCAATTGCAGGTTTGTCGATGGGAGGCGGAGGCACATATATTTATGCACTGCACCATCCGGAAATGTTTTCTTCTGCATGCCCCTTAAGCGCATCAGCAAGGCCTGTTACAAAGGGAGACTCCAAAAAATTTATTAAAAAATGGGGGCGTGCCGAAAATGTTACTGATTCAATAGCTGAAAATTATTTGCATAAGTACAGTGCTTTATATCTTATTAAAAACATGCCTGAAGATCAATACAAAAAAGTACGTTGGTATATTGATTGCGGAGATGATGATTTCCTGTACGAAGGAAATAGCCTTGTCCATATTGCAATGAGGGAAAAAGGGATTCCACACGAATTCAGGATAAGGGATGGAGGCCACAATTGGACATATTGGCGAACAGCTTTACCAAGCGTTCTTGAATTCATTTCAAACCATTTTCATCAACAGTAAATTATAAGTTTGCTCTCTTCTATTTCAAGAAATTAATTCGAAAATATTATTAATACTTAAAACTAAAACCCATGATTACAATAAAGACTTACTTAATAATTTTATTACTGCTCTCATATTTTATACCGCTCCTCTTTCAGAGGCAAAATATCAAAACAAATATGACATCATAATTTAGAGTGCTTCCCCAGCAGCTGGTATTGCAGCAGCCATACAAGGTTTAAGAATGGGCAAATTGGTTTTATTGATTGAGCCTACTCATCGAATCGGGGGATTGCTTACTTGATCAATCCTGAATAGAAATATTCGAAAATATACAAAAGGGAAAACGCAATTCCCTAATGATAATCCTGCAATTAAATCTATAGGTATAGGCGTTTAAGTCGCGACTGTTAAATATGGATTTTTATCAT
>CBDVCE010000003.1:0-119062 GCA_965372405.1 uncultured Sunxiuqinia sp. | reverse complement strand
GGGATGACAAGATTTGAACTTGCGACCCCTCGCCCCCCAGACGAGTACGCTACCAGACTTTAGAGGTTGATATTCAATGCTTTATTTTCTTGTTTTCTATTTGGTTGACGCTATGGTTGACACAAATGCTTCAATCGATGTAAGGTTAAACAATGTATTAATATTTCAATTTGTAAAATTATTTCAACTCGTAACAGCCCCATATTAGCAAGTAAAACGGATTACTGGCTGTGAGTGCTGTTTCTTACTTCTAAAGGTATGAAAACTATTCTTTCGACCTTATTTAGACTTTTTAGAGCCTCTTTTCTTTGTGGTTTGCTCATATGAGAATATTTTTGTTGATTTTTATAAAGGGAATTTCTTTTGATCATTTTCATATCAAAGTTGCTTTCCTATTTAATCCCTATGGGGAGGTAGCAGAAGACGCTGCATAAGCGTTCAAAATAAAAATTAATTTTTTTTGAGGCTTTCTTCTCCTTATCCCAAAATTAGAACGCTTGTTTCCCTGTAAAATGGTTCAGAGCCTCATTGCTTGATTCTTCATTCTGGTAAATAATCATCATTGATTATCAGTAATCTAGTGTGATTTTAAACCCTTAATATAAGATGAAAATAGCACACATCAAGGTTTAAACCAATATTACATAGATGATATTTTGTTTGAAAAAAGGCAGCGAATTAGGTAGGGTATTTACTCCCCAAAGGGTATGAAATATAGTTACTTCGAAAGATTCATGATTTTATTTTAGAATGGTTTATGAATTTATATTAGGTTGAATGGATTATATGATATATGGCATTGCATATGCATGTCCTCATGGAGAAAGAAATAATGACTGTCCCTTAAATGAGACAGACCATCCCTCATATGAAGAAAAATATAATTGGATTAAAGGTCTCAACAAGGACAAAAAGAACCTATTTGTTCAGCATCATAGGGCTTGTTCTGAAAGGCGAGTAGAAGCAGCAATGAAAGAGATTGACAAAAAAAATCTTCCCCAGATTGTCCCCTGGGATTAACAGGTTATATATAAATTCCTTATTTAGTATTATCCTTTATGAAGTTTTAGTCCTGGGGGATTAATTAGAAAAGCAGCATATATTAATGTATTGCTTTTTTGATTTTATGTGGTGACTGATTTTCCCCTGAATCATGATTTTAACCTCGTAATCTCAATATGGGATAAAAATTCACATATTTCCTCCCAATATAAGCCAGAAGTAAAAAAATATCCCATCTTTAAATTAGAGAGTCTAAGTAAATCTCAGTTTAGATTTCAACCACAAAAAGTAAGTTCCCTCATATAAAATGAACGCAAACACAAATCCACCATTGAAGAGCTCATCCTCAACAAATGAACCGCTTACAAACAATTGTAAAAAAATTGTCCACCCAATTGTGAAAAAAGGAACTAAAACACAGGAAAACAACAATAGAAGTAAATTCTTTGGTGAAAGCTTCAACCCTTCAACCCTTGTAAGTAAATAGTTCCACACAGTAGTAACCAGTATGAAAAATGCAATTGCACCATATTTATTTTGGAACGGAGTAAGATTGATCCCTAAATATTCCTCGATCAACACAATCCCAATCAATATTGAAACCGGAATTACAATGTACGTTACAAATAAAACCAAGTACATTGAGAGCCTTTGAAAGACTTTTTCTTTTCCATTAACCCAAAGCATCCAACCAATGAAAATGACAGGAATAAAGAGAAATAATGAGCTTAGGAACTCCTCCCATCCAGTTAAAGGATAATAGTAATTTTGATATGAAGTTCTGAAAACTTCCCATTCATTTAGGTAGCCACGAATGAGTATAAAAAATAAACAAATCATGGCTACCATTAACAAAGAAAAAATCTTTTTCATTCTGTTGACCTATATATTAATCTTCTTAAAATCAATAATCTGATCAATCAATTTTTCAAGAAATCTGACCGTATAGTATCTTCCTTTTAATCGTACAAAATTTTCACCTTGCTGTATGATCCCATCTTCTTTTGTCCAAATCGGATAATATTCAGAGTCCATCTCTTTTTCAATTCGTATGATTGTCGAAAGCTTTTCCAATAATGAATTATAATTCCGTCCCTCTGGCTCATTAGAAAATGAACTATAATATCCGCTGTTCCAGAAATAAATTACAGTATCATTACTAGTATGATTAATCGTATAAACAGATTGATTTGAACCAACTACACGAATAGACCCTTGTTTTAAAAACTCAATCATTTCTAATGCTTCCATAACTTATAAATTAGTCATTTTATTTAAACCATCGAGGGAAAGCTCCCTAACATAGAGGGAACTATTCATCAAATATAGGATAGCTATTATTATCCTCTGATTGAACTTTCCATTCTAACAAAGGTATTCCGTTATATGATGAGCTAGCTGAAACGTAACTATTCAATAAATCAACTGGATTTTTAGCTAGCTCATTGCCATGCTTTTTTGTATCGGAGAAATCAGTCACCCATATTAGGTTGAAATCATCTTTCCCTATTAAAACATTCATTTTATCAGATGCAGAACTACTAGAAATATCAGTGTTTTTATAGGCTGAGGTATAATAATTAACTGAATAACCTGCTAATCGGTTAGCATGAGCATAATTTGAGTTTGTGGCACAAATTGCCATTATTTGATTGTTTAAGGCTAAACAATTCTGTATTTCACAACCATTTAAAGAAATATGAGCAATAACACCACAAGAATATGATTGGGCTTTACTTTCTAATGCAGATGTTGTCCTTGATTTAATTTCACTTGCTGAATAACAATTTATTATTTTCCCACGATTACCATTATTAATAGCAACTATCCCTCCTGAGTATGATGTTTTTGGTGATCTTGATGTTATGACACTGTTTGATGAATAACTATTTATGACAGCTCCACCAGTAAGTTCTCCAACAATTCCACCAGCATATGCACCCCATGAGCTTGATTCTGTAATTGCATAAATTGAACCAGTTGAATAGCAATTAACAATTAAATCTGATTTCCCAGCAATGCCTCCCAAAAGATGGGGTACTCCATAATGGTTAATTTCAGGGTTACTTGAAACAGAGCCTGTAAAATAACAGTTGATAACTTCGGATGCCTCTCCTGTTATTCCTCCACAATGTTGTATTCCTGAAATAAAACCTGTAGCATAAGAATTCTCTATTTTTTCAGCTTCTCCTGCAATTCCTCCTGTATTGTTATGTCCAATAACTTCAACAGACGAAGAACAAAAGCTGATGCTACTTTTCTCACCACTACCAACAATGCCTCCAACTCCAGTTAGCCCAGTAATTATTCCGTTAGAGGAACTGCAATTCAATATATTACAATTATTGGCTCTTCCAATTATCCCTCCTGCGCTACCATCAATGCTAATATCGCCACTTGAATTACAGTCCACTATATCGCTTCCAGAAGCATAGCCAACAATTCCACCACCACTGCAACCTCCACTATTTGGACGAGCATTGATCTGACTCCAATGAACCTCTAAATTTTTGATTTCAGCACTTTCAACATATCCAAACAACCCAGCATATTGAATTTCAATTTTAGTAGAAGCACTACCAATCTTGATATCTTCAACTTTTTCCCCGTTACCATCAAATATTCCTTTAAAAGCACTATTCTCATTTAGACCAATTGGAATCCAGTTATGCTCTCCTTCGAAATTAATATCAGCTATTAATTTATAAGCCTTGTCTCCATAATTTGAATTGTCGTTGTTTATTTTGTCTCGATAATCTTTCAAATCTTGTTTGTCCTGAATGAGATAAGGAAATTCGATTGAGCCATTTTCTTGTACTACTTGATTTTCATCTGAATTTTCTTTACTGCATCCAAATAGGACTACTAAGATTAAGGTTAAGAAAAGGAAAATGATTCTGAAATTTGTCATGGTTTATTTTTTTGCCCTTCACCGTTCCCTAAGATCAGGATTTCATATAAAAAAAGCGTGGGAACTGCTAACCTATCCGCTTTAGAGGTATCGCCAGACACCTGAACACAAGATAAGCAACAGCCCCACGCCCATAATATATAGACGTGAAGCAAAATTGCTATCATCCTTGTGTTCTTTAAAAACTGGCGATTTTCTAAAACAGGATAATATTAAAACGCTTTCGTTATTTTCTTAATAAGTTGGTTGACTCTTCAACCTTATGCAAATATAGCTATTTGATATTGTTAATTAATTAAACTACTTCTTTCTTTTTCGTCCACCTTTCCCATAAACTACAATAGGTTTCCAGTTATAAGGCACTTTTGACAATTTAAATTCTGCTTCTACTTGGTCTTGCGTCATAAAATTATCAGTCATATAAATCACAGCATAGAATGTCTTCCAATCTTCAGAACCTTCGTAACCTTGTATATCCGCAAATATCCCTTCAATTGCTTTTTTAGCTTCTGTTTCGTTATCTGCAAATTTATATTCTACCGCACATTTTAAACTTTTGATTCCAATGTCTGGCTTATATGATTTAGAAACCTTAGCGATAGGAATCTCACGTACAGTAAATGGAAAAACATGAATTAAAATTCTGTACACTTCATTTCTGACTTCATTTTCATTCGATGGTTCAATATTACCATCTTTGAGGATTTTTGCTGTGCCTCTTAAAATCCGTTCCAGTAAATTCATGGAATCCTCAATCTCCTTATCTGAATCTTCTACCTTAAGATGTGAAGTGATCGCATTAAAATGCTTTTGTAAAATTACATCCACTGGTGAATAGACAATATCAATAATTCCATGTTGTAAGGTATAATGGAAATTCCCGTGGAATTCTCTAAGTTCATCATTAAGCTTTACAGACATTTTTTCTAATCCCATGAAATCATATGCAAATTCTAATTTTAATGCAATTTGTTCAAGCAAATCTTCGAGAAACTCTGTATCTAAAGCATATCCATCATGATGCATCTGGTTAAAAGTAAAATCTTCAATATTCTCAAGTGTTGCTCTTACCTTATCAAAGTCTAATTGAAGGTTTTGACGAAATTCTTTAAAATCAAATTCTCTCATATTTTGTTATGATTTTTTACTTTTTGCGTTCTGTTTTGGAGTTCTTTCAATTGACTTCATCCTTACTAAATCTTAGCCATTTTACATTTCCATCAATCTTTGAAAGATGTAACTCCTTCCGTAGATCATCTCTCAAACTGTTAATTAATGGATCAAGCAAAAACTCACCTCCATTAGCAACATCCTCTGCTAACTTTTTTGCTATTTTCACCTGATATTCAGAACCGAAAAGTTGAATGTCTGATAAAATATCTTCAAGTTTTCTATCTCTTTCTGGTGTTTCAGCTCTATGAGATATATCATTAACCAAAATGCGGTAAGCATTTATAAGGTGTTCAACAGAAAGATCTCTTCTTTTTTGATCACGAATTCTTTTATTCGTATAATAGTGACCAATAGTCCAGCCAACTACAGCCAACGATATTGTTACTATTATTTTAAGGTAGTCAAACAGCATAATAGTTTTTTCTACAATTTACGAATATTTATAATTCTTCATCTGGCTGAAATTTCCTTAGTAAAATATATCCCTCTTTACCTTTCCCCTTTAATTTATCAGCCCCAAAATATTTTTTAATGGTAGGAAGATTAACCTTTGCAGTAATTCCGTAAACATTAAAAACGTCTTTGATTGCATCAATTGTATCGGCTAACAAATATTCTGTATGCTCGGATAGTTTACTATTAATCGCATCTCTGACTTCAAGGGAGAACATTTTCTTATGATTCTGTTCTTTCTCAAAATTATTTAGAAGTGCATCAATTCTAGTTTTTTTAAAATCAACATTTCTAATGGCTTCCCCACCAAGTTTCTCATAAGCATCAATGATATGATTTGCAACCTCTGCTTTTTCTCTTATTTCATGCTTCCGAAACTCATTCATTGCATAATCAATAACGGAAGATTCAACCTCCCGATCATTGAGTGAATCTAATATCTCAACAATTAGTTTTCTGGATTCAATATTAGATCGTAAACGTTTATATCTCAAAAGTTGCCTATCTCCAACAAGTTCATTCTTAACTTCAAGGTGTGGAATTAAATGATCAGTAGCAAAATAAGCAGCTTCTAAATTTTCAGCAGATAAGTAATAACCTTTCACCCTTTCATCATCATAGAAATTATCAACCGCAAAGTAGTTTTTTGATTTATCCTTGTTTAGGAACTTACTGAAAGTAATCTTTGTGAGGTCATGAGATAAAAGCAATTTCTTAGCGTATTCAGTTTCATTATTATGGCGATCTTGCAAAGCATCATAGACATTTTCAGCCTCCTTTAAATATAACTCAATATCATCTATAGATAGAACTATTTCAGTCTCATCAACATTGGTGATATGAGTTAATGAGTTGAATTTTTTACCGTCTGAAAACTCATTTCTAAACCTCCCATAAATCTGAATTGCATTTGTTACAGGGTCAATTCTGGAATATTTTGCTTCGTTTAAGTCTGTAAGGATTATAATATCAGGTTTCTTATCTACATAAAAATCAACCGCTGAAAAGAAACGAGATGTGAAGAAGTTATATTTTGCTAATGGTAATTCCAGATTTTCAAAGCTGTTTTTAATAGCTCTGTCTTTAAACTTCAACACACTTTTGCTTGAACAAAATGCGCTATAATCTTTTATCCCTAACTGCTCAATATGGTTTATAATCTTATTCAGACCATTGGTGGAATTCAAAAACACACAAATGCACTCACTATCTTTGAGTTCCTCCAATTTTTCTATAACAGTTTTATCATAGCGATTAGTAACAATCAGTTCAATATCTTTCCTGTATTCATATTGAGGATCAATTTTGAGCTTGAAAAATCCCTTTTGTACAAATCTTTTGTCCCTTACATCTAATGGAGTAGCAGAAACAAAAGCTTTATTCTGAAATGAAAAGAAATCTTGTATTGGTAATGCAATTAAATCACGGTAATCAATATCCTGAGTAATTTTCTCACATTCATCAAACAAACAGAAATAGTCTTGGTAAATATTAACTACAACCTCAGGATCAGCCGCAATATTTCGAACTTTAATATAACTTTCAGGAGTACAAAGAAACTTTTTGAACTCTATCTTTTTATTGGCTAGATATGTCTTAATTTGCTTATCAGTTGTCTTTTCATAAACCGCAAGTAATTCCTTCTTTCCTTCCGTTTTACCAAGAATTACGGGGATATTGGGTTCTATGATAATTGAATTCCGCTTAGCGACTATTTCGCTGTAAGTAGCTCCAAGCCCAGGAATAGTTTTATCAAGTATGCAATTTGCAGGAATAGCATTGAATTCGTATCCTTCATCCTTAAAAACGTCTGTAAGGTATTGATCTTTATTGATTTTTATTGTTCTGGTCTCCATGTGAGATTTATCTTTTACGGGTGTGTTTAACTCTCTAATCTCAAGATGGGATATTTTTTTGAATAATTATTGCCTATATATGCCAGAAATGAAAATTTACCTCATTCTTAAATTACGAGGTTAAAATTAGTCTCAAATAGAGAATCTAGCAAATAAAGCAACAGGAATTATTTTGTTAACGATATTACATCTTCGCTTCAAATAAAGATAGTCGGATGTTTAGCTAAACATTACCTGTCGAATCCAAGGATTTTTTTAACAGTAGCAACACTTTTTTAATTAATTGAAATATTATGTTTTTAGAGTAGACTTAGAATATCTCTCGTAGACGGTAATTTTTAGTTTACCTGTTGCTAATTCAACATTTTTGTATTTATCATTTTCTATCCTTGAATCTGCTGCGTAATGCCCCAATAATGATGAGTAAGAAGAATATAATTAACGCTATTACTGAACCGGTATTTGAGCCATAGTCGTCCGTAACATCCCATGGTTTTCCATGTTCTGCTAATGTTATTACTGAAATAAAACTCACGAGTAATAGAATTAGAAACTTTTTCATTTTGAAAATAATTTAATTGTGATGAATTAGATTTAAAGGATAGTTATCTAGCAAATTGTCAACTTTTATTTTTCGTTTTAATCACAAGTAATTGAGAATGTTATGAATGAATAATGCTCTTTGTAATATTCAGCGATGTGAATCTGGTTTTGATTAATTTTGACACTAGCAAATCTCTTGCCCATACAAAAAAAATCTGTTACAAGTGTACTGCTGATATCCACGCTAGTTATTTGAGTATCGTAACAACGCAAAGTTTTTAAATTCTTATTCTGCCTAACATTTAGAGCTAATAAATTATTGTTACCGCATATCAAAAATATTAAAGCAGTATTATGACTTACATCTAAACTTGTTAGTTTATTATGGGAACAATCTAAATGGGTTAAAGCAGTATTATCACTTACATTTAAGTCCGTAATTTGAGTGTTGCAGCAATCTAATGATTTTAGAGCGGTGTTGTTGTTGATATTTAGCGTTCCAATATTATTATTGGCACACTCAATCTCTTCCAAGGCTATATTTTCTGAAATATTGAGTTCTGACAATCCATTTCCATTGCAAATCAATCTTTTTAATAAGCCATTCTTGCTTAAGTCCAGCGTCGAAAACCTATTGTCCGTATATGATTCATTATTAGCAATATAATTATAGTTTCCGCATAATAAGACTTCCAAGGCAGGGTTTTTGCTAACATCAAGCTCCGTTAATCTATTGCTTTCACAATCTAGTAAAACTAATCTAGGATTATTGCGAATATCAAGTTCTGTAAGTTTATTCCATTTACAATCTAGTTTAACTAATTTAGGAATATTGCGAATATTTAGCTTCTTAAGCTTGTTGTCTGCACAAAATAACAATTCCATAGCTGAATTATTGCCTACATCTAATTCCTGAATCCGATTGTCGCTACACCATAATTCTGTTAGATTTACATTTTTACTAACATCTAAACTTGTAAGTTGGTTATTGTAACATATCAATTTATTTAAGGACTTGAAATATTCAATTCCTGTTAAATCCTCAATTTTTGCATCAGATAAATCCAGTTCTAAAACTTGATGGATATTATCAATTTTATCATATCCCTTAGAAGATAATTTGTTCCTGAAATTTTTGTCTGGAATTATTTCTGATAGTTCCACACGATTAAATCGATGCAATGGGATTTTAGACATGTTTGTTTAATTATAAGTGTGTTCATTTTTTAATTGGTGAAAGAATTAGTCCTTTATGAGCCTACCAGAACAACTAACCTTATTTACAATGTCTTGAAATTGGTGAATTCTGAGTTCAAGAAGAATGCCTTACGTTCACGGAATGTTCAATAAATTGCTGACATTTCAGCTATTAACAAATTTATCAATAATATTTACGAATATTCAATTAACTGTTAATAATAATTAGAGCAAATGTTTCATAGCATCGTTAAAATGCTTATTTTCAAAGCTATCTAAATAAATTTGGGTAATTAGGAGTTCAGAGTATCCGTTTTAATGTGAACTATTTTTTGAATTATTGTTGTCTATATAAGCCAGAAATGAAAATTTACCTCATTCTTAAATTAAGATGTCAAAATTTACCTTAATCATATCAATTTCTGCAAATCAGGAGTAAATATGTTACTGAAAGAAAATCAACCTCAGCTATGCTAATATGATTCATTGTTGATGATGAATATTTTATCTCCTTAAACTTTTATTCATTGCCTCAACAATATTTTCCACAGTGTATTTAACCCCAAGTTTATGATTGTTTCTTGTCAGCTCATTTAAAAATCTAGTTATCTGCGATTTATCTGGATTTCGTCCAAACTCAGTTTTAAACATTTTCTTGTAAATCAAAATATAGTTCTCCATTCTATGATAGGAATGATGCTTAACAAATTTTGATTTAATATCATTCCATAATTCCAGACTAATCATCCCAATTTGAAACTTTGACTCTCGGTAATTTATAAAACTATCCATCTTGGATATAATATCTGTAATTCCCCAAAAAGCATATGGGGTGAATCTAATATGCTTTTCCTTTGTGTAGAATTGAATGATATATCTATTTATAATAAAACAAAATGGCTTATCATATTTTTTATGAATAAATACGAAATTTGTTGTTTTCCCTTTTTCATATTCTGTTTTTAGGCATTTAATAGGATATTCCAATAATTCATTCTTCTTTCCAGAATTCTTTATGAAATCGATAGTTGCTTTCAGGTCAAGTTTGATATATGTGGTCAAAAAATAATTAAGTTTATCACTAGTTTTCTTATCAAGTTGAAACCCCATTAGCTCAGTAATCACAGACCTATAGATAAGAGAATAGATAAATAAGCGAATCAAATAAATATTAACTTCGTCCAGTATCCTAATTTCAGTTTTCTCACAATCAGTAAAATCACAGAGTGATCTATCAACTCGTTCTAAAAAATAATCTTCAACAATTTTTAATTTCTTTTCACAAATTCGACACCAGATATAGCTTACAATTAGTTCACTTTTCTGTCCTGTCGCTTCCTCTTCAGTTAATTCCCGACCAATATTCTCTTCTATTTTATCAGGATCAACTTCACGCCCAAAATAAGGTAGTTTAGACTCTAATGGATAAAATGTATGTATAACTTCATTATCTCTTGTCCTAGCATCTTCATCAAATGCAGAAGCAATCATCCAAGCTGGGAATATATGTGCACCTGTTTGATTTGCTTCGTTAATGTTACATATTTTGCAAATATTCATTTTCCCAGTTTATTTGTTTGCAAAGTCCTTCTGCATCAGGGAACATTGATAGATGATTAATTCCAAACTTGTCCAACTTCTTCATAAAATCATTCTTCAGGTCATTAGGAATCTGATATTTCTTAATCCTTGTTTTTGTTTTTTTGTTTCTATCAAGACTCACAAACTTTTTATCACTCTCCGAGTAAGCATGCGAAGTAAACCAACCAGATTGAGCTACAACTCTTTCGTTATTTTGAGGAGGTTGTAGCACTTTTGTTGATCTTATTGTAAAGGGAGATTTATCTTTTTCCTTATTCAGCCTCATGCTTTTGTCTGCAATTAAAAGGTAAACAAATGAATCTGACTCAGTATATTTATAACATGCAAAAAATAAGGCAACTAAAGCATTTGTCGTCCAGTCAAGAAGTCTTGTTTTCAGTCCATAATGTTGAGCATAAACAAGCCAACCCCAATAATCTTTTAACTTATCTGTGTGAGCCATATTGAATGCTCTTCTCTTAAATTCTTCAACGATTTCTTTTTCTTTCCCTGTAGTATTTATCGAAGGATTTTCTCTTGAAACTGCGGGTAATAATTCGTTATCCTCATCCTGCCCTCTAAACAACATAAAAAAACCATCTAAGTCAGCTGTTACTTCAACTCTCCTAATATAGTCTGAGAAATTTTTAATTTTTATTGGTTCTACCATCGTAAAATCTTCATTTAAATCAACTAATGATTATTTTTCGTGATATTTGATAATCCATTCAATTAAATCACCTCTATCTCTTAAATCTAATATTGTTCCCATTTCGGTTTGGCGATCAAGTGCAGGTTTAGAAAAATATGATGTAGTGAAAATCACGCCTTTGTTTGCATTCTCACGATTAATTACATCACTGAAACTTCTAATAATTTCAATCCCAATTGCTTTTTTATGTCTCTTGCATTCCGCAAGAATTTTAAATGGAAATCCATCAATCTTTTTTAATGCAAGAACGTCATATCCTCCATCACGTGTTTGCTTGGTCAATTGAACCTCATAACCTTTATCATGTAATAGTTCTGCAACTATTTTTTCAAAATCTCGTGGGTCTACAATGTCAATTAATTCATGTTTTTCATAAATGTCTCTTAGAATAATTTTAGTATCATCAACTAACTTGATTATTCTACTTTCTTCTTGTTCTTCTTTAGCAAAATCTTCAAGGTTATATTCGAATGCAGATAGGTCTGGAATAGTCGAGTTGAGTATTTCTGCGATTCTATTAAGTCCTTTCAAGCTGCTAGTTAAATCACTTTGATAGTCTGACGGTAAAACTAATTTCAGAGGGCGATAGTTTAGTTGAAAATCCGTTAAAATCGTCATTGTTGTACCTTGTTGAGAATTATAACGCTCTGAGATTTTTCGTAATTCCGTAATGTATGAAGGAATTGCATTTTTTTGCAGTTCGGACATTTTTTGAGCAAACTCGTAAATATTCATTTTATATTTTGTTGTCCATTATTTTTTAATTGAGTATGCTATCCCAATTAATTAATAACGTTATTATTATTCCAATTGCAGCAAATATCAAAGTCCAAATTTTAACTCTTCTAGAAAATTTTGATTCTGATTTTGTATTTGAATTATTATCCTGATTGATCTGTGAATCTGATATATCACCACCTATAATGTTGATATTACTCGAGTTGCTAATCTCAATATTTTTATCTGTCTTAGGCATATCATAAAGTTTCTGGAAGTCAGTAAATTCTTTCATTACGGTTAGATTAATCCTCATTCTTTCAATCCAAGAATTGACTGTCTTTAACCTGTTTATATTAATCTTATTTCCATTTTGAGTAAATTCAGATATTCTATTTTCTAGCTTATCTATCAGTGTTGAGCAAAATAAGTAACGTCTTGCAAAAAACTGTTCCATTTCAAATCTTGCCTCTATTTCTTTAAGCTTTATTTCTAGTTCTGAAAAATTAGCATATTCAATGAAATCTTTAACAGAAAGTCCATATTGCTTACAAAAACTTTCAAATTCATTTTCGTTTATAAATAGTTCTGGATTTTCCTCTAGGATTATTTCTTTGACCTTTCTATTTTCTAATGAAATTTGAAAAGGCTTCAATTCTTTTACTGTTAATAATCCCCATATCTCTGAGAACATTTTATCTACAACATATTTAGAAAGAAAAATTATTTCTTCCGATGTGTAATCACTTATATTGATAAAATAAATTCCCTTTCTGATGTTTTCTTCGATATCTACAGAGCCACCCTTGACTTGTTCCTTTTTAATGATTGAGTTTCTTATATTGTTTGGTTTTACCTCCAAAAACCGAGGGATTACAGAAACCCCTGTTACATCAATTTTATTTGTTTGTTCTGATTGAGTAATATAAACAGTAAAAATGCTTTTTACGACTTGAACTGAAATGAGTTGTTCTTCCGATATTTTAATTAATTCATCCAATTACGAGTATATTATTAAGTTCTTCTATTTTGTAAAGTTAACTATCCGCCTCAAACATTGCTATTCAAGACGGATAATTATTTAAAGCAAATGTTTCATTGCTTCTTTTACTTGTGAATTTTCAAAGCTATCCAGATATATTTGAGTAGTTGAAAGCTCTGAATGTCCAAGAGCTTCACTAATCAAAGCAATATTAACTCCTGAATTTTTAAGAATGGTAGCAAAAGAATGTCTGGCTACATAGGTTGTTAGTTCTGAGGTTATCTTTAATTCCTTTCCAATCAATCTAAGCTCCCTGTTTACATTGTGACAAACTTTATGAACACGATTACTTTTTTGCATTGGTGTTTTGTGAATGTCTGTGTGTAGGATAGGGAAGAGGTATGTTGCATCCTTACAGTATTCCTTGTATTTGTTGATTAATTTGATAGCCTCTTTTGAGATTGGAAAATTTATTGATCCGTTTGTTTTCTGTCTTTTGTAGATCAACCTGTTATTTGTGAGGTTATCTTTTGTGAGGTTAGATATATCTACAAATGAAATTCCACAACAGAGATATGAGAAGCAGAACAGATCATGAGCTAATTTTCTAATATCTGATTTGCCAGTTGAATCGTATTTGATTACTTTAAGTATTTCTTTTTTGCTCAATGCTCTTTTGATTGTCTTAGTGTTGAATTTGCTGATTTTAAACTCAGTAAATGGACTTTTTTCTCTTTTAATAAGCTTCTCATCAATTGCCCTATTAAACGCTGCTCTGAGTGTTCTGAAGTTATAACTGATAGTTGTCTCTTTGATATTTCTTTTTCTTAGCCAGTCCTCATAGCGTTTAAGAAAATTAGTATCAATATAATTGAACGTGAAATTGAGCTTTTTACTATTATTGAAGCTTTTTAACGAGTTGTATGAGTTTAAATATGCGTAGCTATTTCCAATCTTTCCATTATTTCTCAAATCACTTATTATTGATTGGTAAAAATCTTCTACAGAATAGTTTTTCTTTTGCTTAGTTGAGTCTTTTATTAATGAATCAGAAGTGAATTCTTCCCCGTTAATTCTCTTTTCAAGTAACATTTTCTGGTACTTCGCTTTGGTGTCCAGAATTATTTGGAGAATATGTTCTTTGTTTGGACAACTGGCTTTAGGCTCATTCTTTGTAAAGTCCCAATGATCTTGGTTGACACAAATGCCTAAACTCTTCATTGTTCGCTTTCTGTTCTTGATTACCCTTAACATTAACGGATGTTCCCCATTAGCAAGGGTTTTAGAGGTGTAGCAGATAACTGAAATTGATGTGTTCATGATTAAATCTGGTTGACACACCGGTTGACACAAATAGTGTAAAATGAATAGAATCAGGATGAAATAGAAAAGGTGGAAAATAAAAAGAGATCAATAATCTAATGATTATCAATCTCTTACATGTCGGGATGACAAGATTTGAACTTGCGACCCCTCGCCCCCCAGACGAGTACGCTACCAGACTGCGCTACATCCCGATTATGTGGCTGCAAAAATACATAAAGAATGATTTTATCCAAAAGGATTTGATTTAATTCTCCAATTTTTTAGTTATAGTCTTAGTCTATGTTGTCTTCATTATTATTGATTGATTTTATATTGCAAATATGTATATGAAGTGTAGTTTTGTATGAAGAAAAAAACTTAAAGAATATACGTCATGTTTAAATCATTAGATCTTTCGGAACAAGAAGACAAAAATATAGAACCTGCAGGAAAGGCTGAACGTGTTAAATGTTTGATTGTTGGTTCTGGTCCTGCTGGATACACTGCTGCAATCTATGCATCCCGTGCTAATTTAAGTCCGGTTATGTATGAAGGTTTACAGCCAGGAGGTCAGCTAACAACTACAACAGAAGTTGAAAATTATCCGGGGTATCCTGAAGGTGTTACAGGGCCAGTGATGATGGAAGATCTTAAAAAGCAGGCTGAACGCTTTGGAACTGATGTCCGTTTTGGATATGCTACGAAAGTAGATTTTTCAGGAGATATTCATAAAGTATGGATTGATGGAAAAACGCTTATTGAAGCTGAAACCGTGATTTTAGCAACTGGTGCAACTGCAAAATATCTAGGAATTGACGATGAGCAGAAATATGCAGGTAGTGGTGTTTCAGCTTGTGCAACCTGTGATGGTTTTTTCTACCGTGGAAAAGATGTAGGCGTTGTTGGTGGTGGAGATACCGCAGCTGAAGAAGCTATTTATTTATCAGGTATCGTTAATAAAGTTTACTTGATTGTTCGTCGTGATGAATTACGAGCTTCAAAAGTTATGGCACAGCGTGTAATGGATATTCCAAATATTGAAGTTTTGTGGAAACATCAAACTAAAGGATTGTTTGGTGATGGGGTAGTTGAAGGTGCAACACTCTGGAAAAATAAAGGTGAAGCCAATGAAGAGGAAGTGAAGATAAAAATTGATGGATTCTTTTTGGCAATTGGGCACAAACCAAATTCAGATTTTGTGAAAGATTATTTGGATACGGATGAGGTTGGTTACATTAAAACTATTGCGGGTTCATCTAAAACAAATGTAGAAGGTGTTTTTGCATGTGGTGATGTGCAGGATTCAATATACAGACAAGCAGTAACTGCTGCTGGCTCCGGCTGTATGGCAGCTATTGACGCAGAAAGATATTTGTCAGAAAAGAGTTCTTAATTCAAAAATATATATTGAAAAGAAAAAGCCAATCATCGTTTGATGATTGGCTTTCTTAATATCTGATAGAATATAGCTTTAAGCCATATCTGGAATTTCACTACTTGCATACGCTCCAGATTCAAGTCTGTCACGTACTATTTTAAAGGCATCAATTGTAATTTTAACATCTTCAACTGTGTGCATTGCGGTTGGGATCAAGCGTAAAATGATTTCTCCTTTTGGAATTACAGGATAAACAACTACCGAACAGAAAATTCCATAGTTTTCACGTAAATCCATAACAACATTTGCAGCTTCTTCAACTCCACCTTTCATATATACGGGTGTTACCGGAGAGTTTGTACGACCCAAATCAAATCCAGCTTCTTTTAAACCTGATTGAAGTGCATCAACAACTATCCAGAGCTGTTCGCGAAGTTCAGGCATTGTTTTAAGCATTTCCAGACGCTTCATAGAACCAATGACGATTGGCATTGGAAGTGATTTAGCAAATGTTTGTGAACGCATATTGTAGCGTAAGTAATTACAAACGTCAGTATCACAAGCGACAAATGCACCAATTCCGGCCATTGCTTTTGCAAATGTACAGAAGTGAAGATCAACTTGATCTTGTACCCCAAAATGTTCAGGAGCACCAGCTCCTGTTGGACCCATTACGCCAAAACCATGAGCATCATCGACCAGTAGACGGAAATTGAATTCTTTCTTTAAAGCAACAATTTCATCCAGCTTACCAAGGTCGCCGGACATTCCGAAAACACCTTCAGTAATAAGAAGTATACCACCGCCTTGCTTTTCCGCAAGTTTAGTAGCGCGTTCCAATTGTTTTCTTAGGTCTTCAATATTGTTGTGATGGTAAACGTAGCGTTTACCCATGTGTAGACGTACTCCATCTAAAATACAAGCATGAGATTCACTGTCATAAACAACTACATCTTTACGACCGCAAACAGCATCAATAATAGATACCATGCCCTGATAACCAAAGTTAAGAAGGAAAGAATCTGGTTTGCCAACGTAATCTGCAAGTTGCTTTTCCAGCTCCTCATGTTTTGAAGTTTGACCTGACATCATCCTTGCACCCATTGGGTAGGCAAGTCCCCAGTCAGCAGAAGCTTCTGCATCAACTTTACGAATTTCAGGATGGTTTCCCAGTCCGATATAATTATTTAAACTCCAGGTAAGAACTTCTTTACCTCTGAATTTCATGCGGGCACTGATTTCACCTTCCAGTTTTGGAAACGCAAAATATCCATGGGCTCTTTCCATGTGTTTCCCGAGATCGCCTCTATTTGAACGAAATTTTTCAAAAATATCCACTTCGAATTGCTTTAAAAATTAACAATGCAAAAGTAATTTATTTTAAGAAGTCTACAAATTTGTTAAATTATATTAAACCATAAGGAACAAACCATTTTCTTGTGTATTTTGCCGATCGGTTTTTTAAATGAAAAATGTATCTTTGCGCCATGTTAAAAAAGTTTGAGAATATAACAATTATCGCTCTTCTGTTTTTATTGTTGAGTACTTCTTGTAATGATTATAATAAAATCATTAAAAGTACAGACTATGAATTCAAGTATAAAAAAGCAATCGAGTATTACGAAGACGGGGAATATGTAAAGTCTGCCGGGCTTTTAAGAGAACTAGTAAATATTTATAGAGGTACCAGTCGTGCCGATGAAATATATTTCTATTATGCCAAGAGTCATCATAAAATGAAAGACTATTTAATGGCAGGTCATTGGTATCGTACTTTAGCCAAAGAATTCCCCAAAAGTGAATTTGTTGAAGAATGTCAATTCATGATTGGTTTCTGTTATTACGAAGATTCTCCAAAACCCCGGCTTGATCAGCAAGTTTCTCAGAAGGCAATTGATGCGCTTCAGTTATACATTAACTTGTATCCAAGCAATGAGAGGGTTGAAGAAGCAAACCGTTTGATTATTGAGTTACGCGACAAGCTGGTTTATAAGTCATTTTTGACTGGAAAACTATATTACGACTTTGAAAATTACAAAGCTGCTGTAATTGCATTATCAAATTCTTTGAAAGAATTTCCTGATACTCGTTACCGCGAAGAGCTCATGTTTATGCTTCTTCGTGCAAAATATTTATTGGCAATCAAGAGTATAGAAGAAAAAAAAGAGCAACGATTGAGCGATGCTTTGGATGAATATTTTACCTTTGTGGATGAATTTCCTGAAAGTAAACACTTAAAGGAGGCTCAAAAGTATTATGACACAACAGCTAAGCTGTTAAATTATCAAGACGATTCAAATATATAGATATGGATTTTAAGAAGATTAAAGCTGAGATCACAACCATTCCACGTAATTTAAATGACTTGCAGGATCAAACAGGAAATGTTTATGAAACTGTTATGATTCTTGCAAAACGTTCGAACCAAATTTCATCTGAAATGAAAGAAGAACTGAACCAAAAGCTTCAGGAATTTGCATCATATACAGATAATTTGGAAGAAATTTTTGAAAACCGTGAGCAAATTGAAATTTCTAAATATTACGAAAGGTTGCCAAAACCAACCTTGATTGCTTACGAAGAATTGAAACAAAAACAGATTTATCATCGTAATCCTGCAAAAGAAAATCGCGGAGGATTATAAATAAAATAAGCCTTTTATGAGGCTCGAAGGAAAACATATTATATTAGGTGTAACCGGAAGTATAGCTGCCTATAAGGCGGCTATACTTATAAGGGGACTTGTGAAGGAGGGTGCCGAGGTGCAAGTTGTTATGACTCCCGCAGCGAAGGAATTTATTACCCCGGTAACCATGTCTGCTTTATCGGATAGGCCTGTTGCTTCAGAATTTTTTGCTGCCAATGACGGTACCTGGAACTCTCATGTTGACATGGGACAATGGGCTGACCTGATGTTGATTGCACCAATTACCGCTGCCACTATTGGTAAAATGGCTTCTGGAGTCGCAGATAATTTGTTGATAACTACTTATTTGTCTGCTAAGTGCCCAGTCTATATTGCTCCTGCAATGGATTTGGATATGTTTGCCCATCCTTCTACTTTGAGAAATATGGAAACACTTCAATCGTTTGGGAATGTAATTCTTGAACCGGGTGTTGGAGAATTAGCCAGTGGACTTCATGGTAAAGGTAGAATGATGGAGCCTGACCAGATTGTAGAGGAAGTTGTTAATTTCTTCGATTCAAAAAAAAAACTTCTGACTAAAAAGGTTTTGGTTACTGCCGGGCCAACTTACGAAAAAATAGATCCTGTACGTTTTATTGGAAATTACTCTTCTGGCAAAATGGGATTTACCATTGCCGAAGAACTTGCTAGTCAGGGAGCTGATGTGATATTAGTTGCTGGTCCCGTTGGTTTGTCTGTTAATCATCCAAATATTAAAAGAATTGATGTTGAGTCTGCTTCTGAGATGTTGGAAGCCTCAAAATCAGTTTTCCATGATGTTGATGCTGCTGTAATGTGTGCGGCAGTTGCTGATTATCGTCCATCGAGTCAGTCTTCTCAAAAAATAAAAAGAAAAGATGCTGATATTGCCATTGAACTAAAGACTACTGAAGATATTGCAGCAACACTTGGTAAAATAAAAAGAGAGAATCAGCTGTTAGTTGGTTTTGCTCTTGAAACTCAGGATGAAGTGACAAATGCTGCAGGAAAACTTCAAAAGAAAAATCTGGACTTTATTGTATTGAATTCATTACAGGATAAAGGTGCAGGTTTTGGAGTCGATACCAATAAAATTACCATCCTTTCTAAAGACAATAAAGCTCAGGAATTTGAGTTAAAACAGAAGACAGAAGTTGCTGTAGATATTGTTGAAAAGATTGCCGAAGAGTTGGCAAAATTGTAAGACTTCTGCATAAAATCATTATTTTTACTTCACCGGAAAGATTTCTGTTTATGAAGAAGCTGAGTTTAATTTTCTTATTTCTTGTTTCTGTTGTATTTGCAGGCAATTCACAGGAATTGCGTTGTAATATTAGTATATCTGCCCAGAAAATTCAAGGAGCAAACCGCAATGTATTTCGTACCATGCAGGCCGATTTGTACGAGTTTATGAATAATCGTAAATGGACCGACCATGTGTATGCAATGGATGAGCGTATTGAATGCAATATTTTTATACGTTTAGATGAGCAGATTTCGTCAGACGAATTTAAGGGTAGTATTCAGGTACAATTGAGAAGACCGGCTTTTAATTCTTCTTATGAAACTATTCTTTTGAATATAAAAGATAACGACTTTCAGGCTAAGTACGTTGAGTACCAAACATTGGAATTTAATGAAACTTCAAATCGAGATAATCTAACAAATATTTTGGCCTATTATGCTTATATCATTTTAGGTATGGATTATGATTCGTTTTCGCCTGAAGGAGGAACCGAATTTTACCAAAAGGCACAGCAAATAGTAAATAATTCACAAAATGCGCGGGAGAAAGGATGGAAAGCCTTTGAGAGTGAACGTAATCGCTACTGGTTGGTAGAGAATCTTTTAAATAAATCCTATGCTCCATTCCGATCATGCATTTATCGATATCATCGGGAAGGGATTGATATGATGAGTGATAAAGTAGAACAGGGAAGGGCTGAAATTGCGACATCACTCAAATCTATTCAGAAAGTCTTTCGTACCCGTCCAGATGTGTATATATTGAGAATATTTTTTGATGCTAAAGCAGATGAATTAATCAATATTTTCTCAAAATCTTATCCTGATGAGAAAAACAGGGTAATGACCATTTTAAATGAGGTTGATCCGTCAAACGGAAGTAAATATCAGAAAATCAAAGAGGCCGAAAGTTTTTAAACTAATATATAACTTGTGCTGCAATCACTTCAAATTCGAAATTATGCACTTATTGATCAACTCTCGATCAATTTAGAAAATGGTTTTAACATTCTCACAGGTGAAACCGGAGCAGGTAAATCAATTATCCTTGGAGCACTAGGGTTAATTCTTGGGCAACGTGCTGATTTAAGTGTCTTGCGCAAAAAAGATAAAAAGTGTACTCTTGAAGGCAGCTTTTTTATTAAGGATTATCAGCTCGAAGATTTCTTTAATAATAAGGATTTAGACTATGATAATACAACCATTTTGCGCCGTGAGATAATACCATCAGGCAAATCAAGAGCTTTTATAAATGATACACCAGTTACTCTTGATGTAATTCGGGAACTAGCATTGAAGTTGATCGATATTCATTCTCAGCATCAAAATCTGGAATTAAACAACCGCTCTTTCCAATTAAAACTGATTGATCTGGTTGCTCAAAATGAAAACCTACTCGTTGAGTATTCTAAAGTATATGAAGCATGGCGAAAAACTTCATCTCAATTAAAAGAGGTAAAAGAAGTAGCTGAAAAATCAAGAGCCGACTTGGATTATTTTCAATTTCAACATAATCAATTGGAAGAAGCCCAGTTAGTTGAAGGGCAGCAGGAGGTGTTAGAAACAGAACAGGCTACGTTGGAGCATGCCGAAGAAATAAAAATGTCTTTCGAACAATTAACAGATGAACTTGATGGAGGGGAAGTATCTGTGCTTCCAAAATTGAAAGAGAATTTGAATCAGCTGAGTAAGTTGGTTGATTATTTACCAGATGCAAAAGCAATTCATAAAAGACTTGAATCATGCTATCTGGAATTGAAAGACATGGCTAGTGAAAGTCATTCAATCGCTGAAGGAACTGAGCATAGTCCTGAACGAATTCAGGAAATTGCAAAGCGATTGGATTTAATCTTTTCTCTGCAACAAAAGTTTAGGGTTCAAAGTGTGCATGAACTTTTAGAAACTAAAATGGGTCTGGAAGAAAAAATCAATCAAGTTGCTTCTTTCGAGGATGAGATTGTTCGCCTGAAAAGTGATCTTGAAAAACAACATACCTTGCTCATAGAAAAGGCTGAAGTGCTTAGTAAAAGACGAATAGCAACTACTGAAGGAGTTGAAAATAAAGTGGTTGGTGTTTTGCAGAAGTTAAATATGAATAATGCTGAGTTCACAGTTCAAATAGATAAGCTAAATAATTTTGGATTAACGGGTATTGATGAAGTTCGCTTTTTATTTTCTGCCAATAAAAATTCAGATCCTCAAGAAATTTCTAAAATTGCTTCTGGAGGTGAAATGTCTCGTTTGATGCTTGCTCTTAAAAGCTTGATTACTGATAGTAAGTCATTACCCACCATAATATTTGATGAAATTGATACTGGTATTTCTGGTGAAACGGCAGTTAAAATGGGAGATATTTTAAAGATTCTATCAAATAAAATGCAAGTAATTAATATTACGCACTTGCCACAAATTGCAGCAAAGGGTGATCATCATTATCAGGTTTATAAATATGATAAAGCTGATGAAACCTATACGTCAATTCGAAAACTCAATGATGATCAACGTATTGAGGAGCTAGCTCAAATGTTGAGTGGTGACCGAAATTCAGAAACAGCTCGAGAAACAGCTAGAGAGTTGCTTGATTAAAATAATCATTGAAAAATACCAATTGATATTTGATTGCATTGGACCAATATTCCCAGTTGTGTTTCCCCGGACGTTCAATATAATCATGAGAAATATTTCTTTCCAGCATTTTTTTGTGTAATCTCAAGTTTGCATCATAAAAGAAATCATCAACACCACAGTCAAAAATAAGATTAAGGCTTTTGCCATCAAGCAGGTAAAGCATATTGATAACTGTGTTATTTTCCCAATTATCTTTATTTTCAGCATAACTGCCTAATCGTTCAGCCATTGACCAATTATTTGGAAATGGTCGAATATCCACTCCTCCGCTCATACTCCCGGCCGCGCCCCATATGTTTTGGTGTCTGAATGAAAGATAAAAAGCTCCGTGTCCGCCCATGCTCAGACCGGTTATTGCTCGTCCGTTTTTATTTTTAATGGTATTGTATTTTTCATCAATTGCATGAATGAGTTCTTTTGATACGTAAGTCTCATAGTGCCAATCTTCATCTACTGGACTATCGAAATACCAGCTATTAAATCCTCCGTTTGGACATACAATTATGATATTATATTGATCGGCATATTCTTTTATTTCAGGAACTTTAGAAACCCAGTCTTTATGATTTCCAAAAGCACCATGAAGCAAGTATAATGCAGGGAATGCTTCTTTTTGAGTTTTATACAGGTCAGGAGTTATAACTACATTCGCAATAGATTTATCCATTGAGCTGCTACGAACCATTATTGTGTCAACATGTGCTGCCGAAGCGTATAATGTGCTGGCAAGAAGGAAAAGAAATATTAATATTGTTTTCATCTGTACGTATTTTGGAAATGAAATATGGTTTTATTTCACTTTAATAATACATTAAATACATCAGAACACAAGCAACGATTAGTATAATTGAAATAATTCTAAAGTTTTTATACCATGGAAGCTCTTTCAATTCTTTTGATTCTTCGTGCCAAAGCTGTTTTGTCCAAGTGTTATTTTTTACTTTTTCGGTTGACGGAGCTTCTGTGGCGTAGCTGACAGTGAAATTGACAAGCATACTGATGATCATGATAATGGGAGCCAATACAAGGAAATGCATTCCAATTTCAACTCCAATAACATATTTAGCTACCATCATTCCTGCAGCAATTACCAAGCCTGAAAGTAAGCCTGAAAAAGCACCAATTCCATTTGAGCGTTTCCAAAATAGACCAAGAAAAAATGTGCCAACAATAGGTGGTGCAAGATAGGAGAGTATTTCCTGATAATACGAAACTAAAGAGTCGAATCTGGCAATGAATGGAGCCCATAATATAGCTATGACCAAAACTACCATTGAAGTAATTCGGCCAACTCTGACTAGCTTTTTACTATCTGCTTCCTTGTCCATTTTGGAGTAGAAATCCATTGTGAAAAGTGTTGAAACAGAACTCAATGTTGCGCTCAATGTTGAAGTTAGTGCCGATATCATTGCTGCGAGAATTATTCCTATCAATCCAACAGGAAGTAGACGAACGATTAATCGAGGATAAACCTGATCGGTATTGATCCCAAAACTTTCTTTTAAATCACTTCCACTAATTAAATCTAAAGGTAGATTATCAACTCCAAAAAGATTGATACCTCTTCCGACTAGGCCTGGAATGATAAAAATAAAAAGGGTAAATAGATATAGAAATCCAACTAACAAAACACCTTTTCTACCATGATCAATTGATTTGGCTGAAAGTACACGTTGTACCATTACCTGGTTGTTTCCCCAGAAATAGAATCCGAGGATTGGGATTCCAACAAGCATTCCCAGCCATGGAACAGTTGGATCATCCATAGGTCGGGTTAGTTTTAACCAAACACCTTCGTTAAACATGGTGTGAAATTCAGTCCATCCTCCGATTTCCTGAAAAGCAAAGAATGATAAAATAGTTGACCCAACGATAAGAATAATTGCCTGAATTAAATCGGCATTTATTGCTGACGATAAACCTCCAATGATTGTATAACTGCCAGCTACAATAGCCATTCCAGCAATAATCCAGAATAAATCGGCTTCAGGTAAAATCATTTTTATAATTAGTGCTCCGGTATAAAGGGTAGCTGCAGCATCAAGAAAAACGTTTCCAATAATTGAGATGAAGGAAAAATAAGTTCTCGATCTACCGTCAAATCTGCGTTCCAGAAATTCAGGCATTGTGAAAATTCCTGATTTAATATAGAATGGCAAAAAGAACATGGCAAAAAATACCATTACAAGAATTGAAACCAGGTTGTAATTAAATACAGCAATTCCACTAATGAATCCTTCACCTGAGTGTCCCATAAGTGTAGAACTAGAAACACTAGCTGCAAATAAAGATAAACCAACAACTGGCCATGTCATGTTTCTTCCAGCAAGAAAGTATGATGTGGAGTCTTTACTTTTTCCATGCTTTAATGCCCACCAAACAATTCCAATAAAATAGATTCCCAGGATGATAAAATCTACAGCACTAATATTAATTGAATCCATATCAGAGAAAATTATTTAGAATTTTAAAGACGTTAGTAAGATAAAACTATTTGCAGGGACATTCAATTTTATAATACTTTCTGAGATAATATCCTTCTTCGCAGCAATTGGGAAATTATTTGAGTCAATAATTCGACCCTCTTTTACATATAAGAATTGCTTGAAGGTTTTTGAGCCCGGAACTGAAAGTGATATTTCATTTTCTTGATCAGAATTATTTACAACCCCAATAGTGATATCATCTTTATAAATGCCTGCAGTTAATCGGAGACCATCAATTCCGGTACTGTCAGTTTTAATTATCGTACTGCCAGTAGGGAAGTAGCGGCACATTAATGACCAGGAATAAAACCAGGGTCTAATGTTTTCATCGTCTGGGTTGTCGCAGATTTCAGTCCCCAAACTGTTCCACATTCCCCATCTTTTAAGTTGGCTTTTGTCTCCGGTGTCACCAGCTGTATGCATCGCATCATCAACGTCCCAAGCTGCTGCTCCTGAATATCCGGCATTCATTATCTGAATTGCAACATCAGCCATGTCAATTCCATAACTATAGTTGTAAACATCCATTTGGCTGTCTTCGCTTGCGAATTTATCAGCTGCCGCTTTCGCCTGATTTTCTTTGCCGTTGCGGTCAAAACCTATCTCTCCGAATATAATCTGTTTGTCTACTGCTTGTGCATAGTCAGCTACTTTGCTATAGAAATTTTGAAATTCACCACTGCGAACTAAATCGTATTGTGTGTATGCATGAATCTCATATATGCCCATGTAGTCATCAATTAGTTTAGATGATGCTTCTACCCAACCAACACCGGTATAGTCCGATCTTGGATTGTCGTAATGCGCAACAGCATCTGGCCCAGCAACAGTAATAGTTTCTGAAAGTCCCTTACTTTTTAAAGCTTCAGTAAGCATTTTAACCCCTTCACTCCATTCTTCAAAATCGCCATCAGTACTTGCCCAATATCCGTTTGGTTCGTTTACCAGATTGTAGTATTTCAAGCAAGTGTATCCCTTTGTATTGATTAAATAATCCAGAAATTCGACTATAATATTTATCCATTTTGGATCATTAGCTCCTGTGAATTTATCGGTGTGTCCCTGATCTGTATCATGAACCATAAATGGAGTTCCCCATTCTCCAAATAAGACCGTGATATTATTATTCAGAGCATAGTCTAGGATTTTTTCCAGCGCTTTAACCTCAGGTGTGTTAAAATCAAGAATTGGATTATTATTTTCATCAAATCCAGTCAGATATCTCCAATTTGCCTGATCAAGCACCCTAAATAATTTAGGTTGCATGTAGTCAAGCCTTTTAAAGTTCATCTCCCACTTGTCGTCAGTCATTAAATCACCCCATTCCGCATCTTCTGAATCGGCATGAGGGTAAGCAGACCATTGTACTCCATTCCCAATAAAATCTTTAGAGATAATCTGATCTGGATAGATGTGAATTAGATTTTTGTCTTTTATTTTACAGCTAAAGCTCAAAATAAGAATAGCTGTAATGAAAAAGTAAGCTTTCATTTCTTATGCTTTTTTTAAATGATCAATCAGTTCTTTTACGCTGCAAGTTGCTAGCCCAACATATTTGTCAGCACCACCATAGTAAACGTATAAAGTATCATCCACAATTACATTTCCTGTTGGGAAAACACAGCCTTTATAAAAACCTTCAATTTCGTAATCATGTTCAGGTTCCATTATCCAATCTTCGGTTTTACCCAATATTTTAGTAGGATCTTCCAGATCAAGAAGTAGTGCACCAACCCGGTAATAGCCTTGTCCTCCATTTTCAACACCATGATACAGAACCAACCAGCCATCTTTTGTTTTAAGTGGGGGAGTGCTGCCTCCAACTTTTTCTTCCCAGGTTCCTTCCCGGCCACTTAAAAGAAGTTTGCTTGGATTGTTCCAGACCATCATGTCATCAGAGAAAGTAATCCACATAGATGCAAAATCACAACCATATTCAGCTCCAATCCACTCTTTTGGGCGATGTAGCATTACAAATTTGTTATTAATCTTTTCAGGAAACAAAATCACGTCACGATCATCAAGATTTGATTGTGTCATTCTCCCTAATCGTCTCCATGTTTTGAAATCTTTGGTCATTGCCAGTCCTGAATTTGCAATATTGTTTTTGTAAACCAAAGGTGCGTTGCAGCTTGCATCTGGCAGGCAGATTACATCGTGCTCAAATTTCCAGTATTGGCCTGGAGCAACTGGACGGTATGCATAGGTGATGTAAAATTCATCATCAAATTTAACGATGCGTGGATCTTCAACACCTCCCATGTCCGGGCCATCAGAGCTTGGTTCAAAAGCAGGTTTGTCTGACTGTCTTGTGAAGTTGACTCCATCTTCACTGATTGCGAGGCCCATTCTTATAATGTGCTCTTTGTCATCGCCCGCTGCTCGGTATAATAAATAGAATTTTCCATCTTCATACCATGCGCCTGGGTTGCAAACTACAAGGTTTTCCCAATTGTTTTTAGGGTTTGGTTTTAATATTGGATTATTCGGGTGCTTTTTTAGTTTCATGATTTCTTTAAAATAAATTCGTTCATCTCAAGTTGAATGTTAATCAGTGTCTAATGTGTTTCTGCTTAAAATTCTCCCACTTCCTGTTGGTTATTTTTTGTTTTTGAAATATTTGAGAGCTTGCTCCTTGAATACTTCATCTGAAGGTAAGTGACCATTCATTTCCAGATAGTCATTTACATATTCTTTTTGTTCCTTGTAAAAATCTTTGTGTGTGTTGTAGATAGGCTGCTTTGCTCCCGAATCATCAATCATCCAAAAGCCATTCTGCTTGCCATCTTTAATTTCATTGTTGTATATCTCCCAGTATAAAATGAATGGACATCCCCATTCCATAGCATATTGGATTACATTTCTGCTTCTTGAATCTTGTTGCTCCGAAGTTTTTGGGTCTGCATCTTCGCCACGGCCAACAGGGTAGCCATATTCACCAATCCAGACTCGTTTTCCTTTAATTTCGGGTTTTGGTTTCAAATTAAGTTCAATATAATCCAAAGCTGCTCCCAGTTTTTCTTTTACATCGTCATGCGTGAATGCATGTTTTGTGGCGTCATAACACGAGTATGAAACATAGTCAACATTTGTGTAAGGCAAAATTTTATTTGTAATCCTCGGATAACTTTCATCGTTATAAGGTATAAGACAAACTTCGGTGTAATGGTATACTTCTACATTTGTAAAATTGCTTTTAGCTTTAGCATCATCAACCGCTTTTTGTCTAATGTTTAGCCAGTCAGTCATTCCCTGAATACGTTCTGTTGGGACATCTTTTCTGTCGTAAGCCCACATGCTTTCGGGATCATTAACCAAATGCCAATCACCTTCCCAGTGACCTATGTAGAATGTTTTACCTGTATTGTTGTACTGCTTAAGCAGGTAAGTTGTTAAATCATAAATTGCTTTATATTCTTGCTCGGCTTCTTCATCTGTTAGTCCGTCAGTGAAATTTTCAGAACCATAAGCCCAAAACATGTAGTAGGTAAAATCCATGTCGATAACTTTCCTGAATGAAGGCTCATTTTCAACCAGGTCTTGAAGTGATTTTGCTTTGTAACTAATGTCTTTATATTTATTGCCACCAGAAGCCAACGCAATTTTTAATAGGTTTGATCCCATTTTGCGAATTTCACGAGCTGACTCAACAAGTCCGGTTTCTTCTGTGAATTTATATGCAGGGTCAATTGTTTGTGTCCCCAGTATATAGTTGTAATTTTCTACTTCTGGCGGGTATGTTTTTTCTATTTCTGATGTCTTTTTTGAGTTGTCAATCTTACTATTTGTGCAATTGTTGAAAAGAAAAAGAATTAGAATAATCAATACTGATTCAAAAAGTATATTGGATTTATTTCTTCGCATAATAAAACGCTAACTATTATTAATAATCAAAATTTGTAAAAATGGTCAGGCTTTGCCCGGCAATATCCATATTAAGCCCAGCGCCCAGATTTAGAGAGATTCCAGTTTCTACCGGAGTAGGAAAGTCATTCGAATCAACTGGTCGAACGGAGTCGGAATAAACAAACTTTTTCGCTCCATTGAGAATGATTTCATTATCAGACTTCAGCTTTATTTGATAAGTTGGATATCCGCTATTCAATACAGCAATCATGTATTTGCCATTTTTGCTGACAGCTAATGCATTTAAACCATATTTATCTGGTAACTCAACTTTGTAAACTTTAGATCCGGTTTGCATATATCTGGATAAAAGTGAATAGGAATAAAACCATGGACGCAGCTCTTCTTCCTTTGCGCCTCCAAAAATCTCTTCGCCTAGGATGTTCCAGAAACCCCATGTTTTCAAATCTTTTCCACCGTCGCCTCTGGTATTGTGCATGGCATCGTCGAGCATCCATGCCACAACTCCGGAATAGCCCGAATTGGCAATTTGTATTACTGCATCAGCCATATCAATTCCGTAGAAGAAATCTTTAACAAACATGTTCCCATCTTCGTTTGAAGCAAATTCATCTGCTTCAGCTCTTGATTTGTTTTCGTTGTAAAGTGATGCTTCTGAGTTGGATGGATATTTAAATCCAAGTTCTCCCATTACCATCTTTTTCCCTGCAGGAACTTTGTCGATATAGGCTTTTATCATATCAGAATAGCTATGATTACGAACCTCTGTTTGACCCGGATAGGTGTGTATATCGTACAATCCAATTTTATCACCTAGTTCACTTGCTGAATTTGTAACCCAGGGCACATCGTTTTTATCCCAGATTGCAACATCGGGTCCAACAATGCTTAGTTTGTTGGTGAGCCCCAAATTTTCCAATTCATTGTAGAAGTAAACGATGGCATTTTTCCATAAATCATAACTACCATTTGTTGATGACCAATCTCCATTTGGCTCATTAACCATGTTGTAATATTTTATGCAGGAATAGCCCTTGTTGTTGATTAGGTAATCAGCATATTTTGCAGCATCAGCTAGATTTTCTTCATTAATTGTATTTTTTGAAGCATCAACCATATTGCCACCCCAGTCACCAAACATTACTGTAATGTTGTTATCGGTACAATACTGAAGAATTTTCCCTAATGGCTCAATCTGTAAATCAGGATCGTAAGCGCCATTCCTCGCATATTTCCATCCTGCTGCAATTGTTACCCGCATTAGTTTGGGCTTCATAAAGTCTAATCGCTGATACATTTTATTCCAGTCTGAATCAGAGATTGGAGAATCCCAGTTTAAATACGCGTTTGGGTATGCATTCCATTGAGCACCGTTACCAATATAAGCGTTGTTAATCACCTCTGAAGTTTTGATTAAAACAACATCATCTACAGGTTCTGTAATTGGGGTTGTATTATCTTCATTGCATGCCATCAGGGTTGAAATCATGCAAAAGAAGAAAATTAATGATATTCTATAACTAGCCATATTTTTGTGATTTTGATAAGTCAGGATAACGACTAGGTGCTATCCTGACTTATCAATGTTTACTGTTTTTTTAGTGTGTACCAAACATCCCAGGCAGCAATAAATTTGTTGTAATTATTGCCATAGTAATCGCCCCAGTCGATGTCCCAGCCTTGATCGCCCGGATTGGTGAATAGTTTGAGTTTGCCATCGGATGTAGTTTCAATCTTTTTCATGTTTGAAGTGATGCCACTATCGCTGACAATTGTAATGGATCCATCTACATTGATAAACCATTTACCTGTTCCGGCAGGAACTTTGTCAAACTTAAAGCCCCAGTTGGTACCGGTTGATGTGTAAACCCAGCTTGCAAATTCTCCGTCAGGTCCAGCTTGACGCTCGTAGTTTCCCCACACAGCGCCATCGTCCGTTAAGTCTTCAATTGGACCCATAACGATGATGTCATCAAGACCAGGTGCTGTTTCAGGAAAAATATCAACAAAAGGTAAAGTTCCTGCATTTCCCCAACCAAACCAGTCATCCCAGTAAATTTCGAAGGTTTCTATTGTCCAGGTTCCTTTCAAAGGGTTGTCAAATGTTTCAACAACCATTACCCATTCTTTGGTTACTCCTGATTCGGCAGTAATTGTGTAGTTGTATTTATTTCCATTTGAAGCAAAGTCTACTGCCTGACCAGAAGCCGGGTTAATTTTTGCTCCGGGAGAGATAACAATATTTGGTGCAAGGTTCGAGATGTCAACAGATTCAGTGACAAGAATTTTAACAGTGTCGTTCACTTCCATTGAAGTTGGGACATCTGCCATGCCTATTTGTCCATCAACCTTAACAGCAAGTATCTGTCTTTGATTGCTGATATACTCATCTTCGGTACAGCTGAAAACGATAGCTGCAATAATCAGCAAAGTGAAAAATTTATAGATAATGTTCATGATTGTAAAGTTTAAATGTTAATTGCTTGCTTCCGGATTGCGGTCAACTTCCTCAAATGGAATTTCAAAGAAGTAAATGTTCTTTTGAAGGTTTTTACCGTACTGGTTAGCCAATACCGTTTCCATTTTGCCGGTTCTTCTTAAGTCATATAAATGTTGATACTCATAGGCTAATTCCCATGTGCGCTCTTGTAAAACAGCATCTCTGAAGTCTGAGTCGCTTGAGAAATCACTTAAAGAATATGCATTTAGATTTGCTCTTGTACGAACTTGATTTAAGGCGTCTACTCCCTCTTGTGTTAGTCCACTTGCTTCAGCATAAGTAAGAAGTACTTCTGAGTAGCGGATGATTGGAATCCTGTTTCCACTATCTTCTCCACCTGTACGATTGGAATCAAGATATTTAATTGTGAATGGTCTTGATAAACCTCCATCTGGGTAGGTGACTTCTTCGCCTGATTCTGTTGTGTAAGAATCGGCAAATGTGATACTTTTTCTTAAGTCATCATCTGAATAAGAATTGTAGAATGGAATCTCAACCAGAACATGTGCCCAGCCAAAACCAATTTGGTATCCGCCTTGTTCTGCAGGAAGCTGGAAGTATGGAGAGACGTATGGAGTAGAAAGCAAGCTTTGCATGTTTGTTGCTCCAATTTCAACCCTTGATGCTATAATGCTAAAAATTAATTCAGGGCTTGATTCAGTTTCTGGATCAAAAATATTGAACAGGTTATTGTCAATGCCATATTGAGATTGATCATTAACTACTTTGCTGGCGTAATCTTTTGCCATCGTGTAATATTGTGAGCCTCCAAAAGAATAGCCTTCTAATCCCGATTCTGCAGCTGATGCAATGAATAGGTACACGTTCGCTAATAAGCCTTGAGCTGCAACTTTGTTTGCTCGGCCTCTTCGGGCAACATTGTCCATTAGTGATTCAGCTGTTGTGAGGTCTTCAACAATATAGGTGTATATTTCCTCAATAGGAGCAAATGCTTGTCCTGCTGAATTGAAATCACTCATAGCCTCTTTGCGTAATGGAACAGAACCAAATAATCTTACCAGGTTGTAGTAATTTAATGCACGAAGGAAATGTGCTTCTCCAATGATTTGATTTTTATAATCCTCGTTCATTGATATCTCGGGGGCTTTCTCAATTATCGGAAATGTTCTGTTGATGGAGATATAAGCGTGACGAAATACTTCTCTTAAATCTTCAGTGGAGTTATTCGTGATATATCCATCCAGCTCATGCTGACCGGCACCTGCATCCGATTTCTGTGTAAATTCTTCGGTTGAGCAATGTGCTACATAGTAATAGAATCTTGAATAATATCCCAATTCTGGCATCACAGCATAAGCATAGAGTAGTGCAGATTCGGCATCATTTCCTGTTTGGTAGAAATTCTCCTCGTTAAGGAAGCCGTATGGCTCTTCTTCCAATGAGCAACCTAGCAATGCAATGCAGGCAACAATCGGAATTATATATTTTAGTGTCTTCATCATTAAATCAATTTAAATTCTTAAAATGTTACATTTAGTCCGAAAGTGTATGTTGCGTATTTTGGATAGCTTCCATAATCTACGCCATCCGAAAATTCAGGATCGAATCCAGTATAGTTTGTGAATGTGTGGAGGTTTGATCCGCTAAAGTAAACTCTGGCCTTTTGGATAAAAGGAATAGTTTCATTTGGTAAATTGTAGCCCAGTGTTACGTTTGCAATTCGTAAATAACTACCATCTTCTATCCACCAATCAGACATTTTATTTAGTCGTCCACCACGTAGACTTGGGTAATCGTTATTCTTGTTGTCAGCAGTCCAGCGTCCTAAGCTATTAGAGCCTTCAAATTTCTTTAAGTTAATCAGGTCGCTTCCTATAACGCCATTTAGTTGAATGCTTAAATCGAAATTTTTATATCTGAATTCATTGTTGATACCAAAAATGAAATCTGGCTGAACGTTTCCAAGAACCTCTTGGTCTTCATCATCAATAACGCCATTTCCACTTATGTCAACATATTTATATTCTCCAGGCATTGCTTCTTCTCCAGATAGACCGGCTGCAAGTCCTTCTTCGTTAGTTTGAATAATTCCATCAACACGGTAGCCTACAATCACATTCATTGGCTGTCCATTTCTCCAACGGGTTGGATAGTCTCTGAAGGTTTCCAGGTATCCACCTGTTCTTACGCCTTCTCCTTCACCTTCTTCGCCAATGTCAACTACTTCGTTTTCGTTGTGTGCTATGTTTGCAACAATATTCCATTTAAAATCATTTTCAAGAACTGCCGCATCAACGCTTAATTCAAATCCTTTATTAAGAATTTCACCGTCGTTTACCCAAACATTATCAAATCCTGACGAAAATGGTAGTTGTTTCTGGCGCAACAAATCAGTTGATCTTTTTACGTAATAATCTGCATTAACCATTATTCGGTTACCTAGGAATCCTAAGTCGAAACCAACATCAAACTGTGAAGTTGTTTCCCATTTTAATCCTGAGTTGCCAATGACGTATGGTCCGTATCCGCTAATTAATGAACTACCGTTTACGTATTTTCTCATTCCATACTGGTTCAGTGTTCCATAGATTGGAATAGCCTGATTTCCTGTGAAACCGTAGCTTGAACGAATTTTTAGAGTGGAAATCAATTCCTGATCTTGCATGAAAGTTTCCTGATGCATTTTCCAGGCAGCGGCACCTGAAGGGAAGAAAGCCCATTTATTATTTGTTCCAAACTTTGAAGACCCATCGGCTCTTCCTGTAAGAGTAATTAAGTATCTATTGTTGAACGCATAGTTTAAACGAGCAATGAATGATTGTAGAGTTTGTTTGCTTAAAAAATTACTTAATTTTCTTTCAGATGCAGAAGTTAGCAATTCGTTTTTCAGGTTGTCGTTTACAAATCCTTCACCTCTTAGTTCTGAGCCTCTTGCCTGGCTAACCTCATTCGTTACACCGCCCATTGCAGTAATCTGATGCTTTTCGTTGTACGTCTTCACATACGTGAGATAAGATTCAACCAAAGCTGTCCAGCCAGTATAATTGGTTACTTTCCCAACTCCATTAAAAAGATCACCAGTCCAGGTAGTGCGTGGCTCATAGTAATCGCCAACAGAATGTCCTAACTTTGCTCCTCCTTGTGTTTTCCAGTGTAGTCCATCTATGATTTCCCAATCAATAAACACTAACGCGTTAATGTCGTATTCATCAGAAATATCTGTAATTTCATTGGCAAGCATAACCGGATTGTAAAAATCAGTTGCGCCAATTTTATAATATCCACCATCTTCGTCGTAAATAGGGAAAATTGGATTTCTGCCAATTCCTGAATTAGATTGTGTCTTGTCTCGGTTCACATAGCTCATTGCAATGTTTGTACCTACTTTCAGGTTCTTTTTTACAATCTGATCAAGTTTAACTCTGAATGTGTAATTCTCGTAGTCGTTACCAATAACAATACCTTCCTGATCAAAATAATTAGCTGATACTGTATAGGCTGTTTTTTCAGAACCTCCAGATATTGCTAAATTATAGTTTTGAGTAACGGCATTGCGCATAATCGCGTCAGCCCAGTTTGTTTTGTGTGGCCATGATCCATCAGCAATTTCAGTAAGGGAAGGAAAGTAAAATCCACTTTCATCTTTTGAGCCAATGTATCTTGGATTAACTCCACCACGTGTATCATTTTCGCGAATCTCATTATCTATAACCGCGTATGTTAATGGGTCAGTAATCAAGTCGAATTTTGATTCATCAACAACCTGAATACCCATCTGGGAGCTAAAGCTAATTTTTGCTTTTTCATTATTTTTAGCTCCTTTCGTTGTTATGATGATTACACCGTTAGCTCCACGAGATCCATAAATTGCAGAAGCAGAGGCATCTTTTAAAACCTCAATTGATTCAATGTCATTTGGGTTTAGTTGTTTTAAGTTTCCAGCATCGCCATATGGAAAGCCATCAATTACATACAATGGACTGTTGCTTCCCTGGCGTGAGCTCATTCCTCTAATTCTTACCTGCACGCCTGAGCCAGGTTCGCCTGACGTTTGCGTGATTTGTACGCCAGCAACTTTTCCTTGCAATAAAGCGTCAACTGAAGCAGCAGGGGTTTCTTCCAATGATTCTGCCTTAATTGAAGTTACTGAACCGGTCAGGTCACTTTTCTTTACCGTACCATAACCAATAACCACAACCTCGTCAAGGTCTGTCATGTCTTCAGTCATGATTACATTAATTGTGTTTTGACTGTTTACCTTGATTTCTTGTTTTTGAAACCCAATGAATGAATAAACTAATGTAGATTCAGCTTCATCTAGATTAATTATGTATTGACCATTCATGTCTGAGATTGTCCCAACAGTCGTACCTTTAATTACAATGTTTACGCCCGGGAGGGATTCTCCATTTTTGCTTTTCACCTGACCTTTTACTTCAAATTTCTGAGCAAATGAATTGCTGAAGCTTAAAGCAAAAAAGCAAATGAGTACTAGCTTGAATAAAAGTTTGTTCTTTTTCATAAGTACATGTTAAATCAGAATAATAATTGTCGTGACAAATTTATGACCTTATATGTGCTTGTATCAAGTATTATTATGCTGAAATATAATATTATTATGAGTGTTAATTGTGTAAATTCTTGTATTGATATGTTTTAAGTATGTGAAAATAAGAAATATGAATAGATTATATAGGTAATGATATTATGAATCAAAAATAGTTTATATCTTTGTAAAGATTTCAATTATATGCAATATGTGAATTTAAATACTGAACAATGAATACAATTGAAAGAGAAATTACACCGTTGACTGATGAGGATTTTTTCATCGTTCTTAATAATTTTCATGCAAAATTCGATTTCCCAGTTCATTATCATCCAGAATATGAATTAAACTTTGTATTTAATTCAAGTGGTAAAAGAGTGGTTGGCGATTCAATACAGGAGTATTCAGATATGGATATGGTTTTAATTGGTCCAAATACTCCACATGCATGGTCCGGAGATAATGATCATGATGATGTTCGTGTAATTACCATTCAGTTTCAGAAAAGTATTTTATCGGATGCTACGCTCAATAGAAAATTAATGACACCTATTAAAGAGCTTCTATATAAATCATATCGTGGTATTGAATTTTCAAAAGAAACTATAGAGAGTTTTAGAACACGATTGGTTGGATTGTGTGATAAGTCAGGTTTTGATTCATTCTTAGAACTGTTGTCAATACTTTATGATCTATCAATTTCAAGAAATCAGAAACTGTTGAGTAGTTCATCATACGTTAATAAGTATGAGAATAGTAAGAGCCGGAGAATTAAAAAAGTTACAGATTATATTCATGAAAATTATACCAGTCAGGTAAAATTAAAAGAAGTCGCAGACTTAGTAAACATGTCAGAAACTGCCTTTAGTCACTTCTTCAAAAAAAGAACACAGCGTTCATTCTCTGATTTTCTTCATGATGTACGCGTCGGGAATGCCACCAGACTTATCACTGGATCTGAAAAATCGATGGCCGAAATTGGCTACGAGTGCGGGTTTAATAATCTATCAAACTTCAACCGAATATTCAAAAAGAAAAAGGGATGTACGCCAAGTGAATTTAAGAAGAATCAGCAGTTGATTACAAAATATCAGGTCTAAAGCTAATTCGTAATTCAGATTATTTTTATGATGGGTGCAATTATTGACTTGGCGTTTTGATCAGGCTTTTGATTCTTATATCTTTACTAGCTGTTGTAAACCTTGTCTTATCTGAATTATGAAAAAGCCACAATTTTTTTGTAGCCATGCTTTGGCTATTATCGTTTTATTTTCTTTTTATTCCTGTCAAAAAACAACAAGTAATATTAAACAACCAAATGTTGTGCTGATTATGGCCGATGATTTGGGGTATGGAGATATTGCTTGTTTTGGCAATACGGAATATAAAACTCCAAATATTGACAGACTTACCGCTGAAGGCATAAAATTTACAGATTATCATTCCAATGGTTCTGTATGTACTCCAACTCGTGCTGCACTTTTAACTGGTCGTTATCAACAGCGTGCCGGGCTGGAAGGTGTGATTTACGTTAAAGGAGAAACCCGCTCAACGGGTATGTCGGTTGATGAAATTACAATAGCTGATGCTTTAAAGCAAAACGGATACAAAACGGGAGTTTTTGGCAAATGGCATCTGGGTTATCAAAAAGAGTATTTTCCTATCTATAATGGTTTCGATCGTTTTCATGGTTATGTGAGTGGAAATATTGACTTTATATCTCATTACGATAATGCCGGTATTTACGACTGGTGGAGTCAGGCTGATTCAATTTATGAAGAAGGTTATGTGACTGATTTGATAACTGATCAGGCACTTGATTTTATCGATACAAATCAAGATGCACCTTTCTTTGTTTATATTGCTCATGAAGCGCCGCATTGGCCTTATCAGGGAAGGAATGATAAAGCCGATCGTTTTCCTAATGTTGAGTTTGATGGACATGGCTCACGGGAGGATAAAAAAGGAGCCTACAAAGAAATGGTCGAAGTGATGGATGAGAATGTAGGACGAGTAATGGATAAAATTAAGCAACTGGGCTTAGATGAAAATACCTTGTTTATTTTTTGTTCTGATAACGGAGGAGTTCCCAAACTTGGAAATAATAAGCCATTCGCGCAACATAAAGCTACTCTTTGGGAAGGTGGGCATCGTGTGCCGGCTGCTGTTCGCTGGACTGGTAAAGTAGGGGCTGGTCAGGTTAAAAATCAGCCAGTGATTAGTATGGATTGGTATCCAACAATTTTATCAATTGCTGGAATTAATGAAGATCCTGTTGAGTTTGATGGAATTGATTTGAAAGAACATCTTTTGAATAATGAAACATTGGCTGAGCGTAATCTTTTCTGGAGATACAGAGGACAAAAAGCAATTCGAAAAGGTGATTGGAAATATCTTGTTACTAAAGAGGGTGAGTTTCTTTTTAATTTGAAAGAAGATTTAGGAGAGGCTAATAATTTGATTGGTGCTGAAGTAGCAAAAAGCAAGACTCTAAAAGAATCACTTTTTGCATGGGAGCAAGAGATGGATCTGATTCCGCAAAGAACGAACTAAGCTAAAAACCATAAATCATGAGAAAATTGAAAAAGTATTTTAACATCTGGATAGGGATGTTTTTCGTGTTTTGTCTAGTCGCATGTCAACAAGAAGTGAAGCAGCCGAATTTTATTGTATTTATTGCTGATGATGCAGCCTGGGATGACTCGGGTGCGTATGGAAATACTGCTATAAAAACACCAAATATTGATCGGTTAGCGCAAGAGGGGATGCGGTTTACAAATGCCATGTTAACAACCAGTTCCTGTATCCTAGCAGGTGTAGTATTCTAACAGGTTTGTATCCTCATAGCACCGAGGCTCAGGAGTTGCATATGCCATTACCCACGGATAAGATATTGTTTGCCGGAGAATTGCAAAAGGCTGGTTATTATACTGCCGCAGCTGGTAAGTGGCATCTCGGGCCAAACCGTTCTGAATTTGATACCATTTATCACAAAACAAGTCAGTCGGGTTGTGAGCATTGGGTGGAGGCTATTCAGAATAGATCAAAAGATAAACCGTTCTTTTTGTGGTTGGCTTCAAGTGATCCTCATCGTATTTATTTTCCAAATACAATTCCTGAACCGCATGATCCATCAGAAGTTATTGTTCCTGATTATTTGCCAGATAATGATTCGACAAGGAAAGATTTAGCCTTGTATTATGATGAGATTTCCAGGATGGATTCATTTATGGGGAAAGTAATGAGTGAGCTTAAAAGTCAGGGAGAATATGATAATACGGTTGTTATTTATATGACAGATAATGGTCGTCCTTTTCCAAGATGCAAAACAAGGATGTACAATAGTGGGGTGAAAACTCCTTTTATTGTTCAGTGGCCAGAGAAAATAAAGCCAGGTTCTATTTCAGAGAGCATGGTGAGTTCTATTGATATTGCTCCAACGTTTGTGGAGCTGGCTGGTGGTGAAGTGCCTGAGGTTTTTCAGGGAAAATCATTCTCTCAAGTTTTAATGAATCCAAATGTAGAAACAAGAGAATATACCTATTCCGAGCATAACTGGCACGATTATCAGTCATATGAGCGTCAGGTGAGAAGTAAAAAATATCTCTATGTGAAGAATGCATTTCCAGAGCTGACTGCTAGCCCTCCTGCTGATGCTGTTCGAAGTATTACGTATCAGGAAATGATTCGTTTAAAAAGTGAAGGAAAACTTACTGAAGAACAGATGGATTGTTTTGTTGCGCCAAGAAGTGCAGAGGAGTTGTTTGACTTGGAAGCAGATCCATATCAAATGAATAACATCGCAGCTGATCCCGCTTATGCCAAAGTGTTAGTTGAAATGAGTGATGTTCTTGATAAATGGATAGCTGATACTGGAGATATAATTCCTGAAACTCCAACTCCGGATAAGTTTGACCGGATAACAGGAAAACATATTAAGGAATAGCATATGCAATGCAATAGTTGCGACTGCTATTTCGGCAGGCGTGACTGAAAATGCGGCAGTCTCGGAATCAAATTCGCTCATCGTGGAGTTCAATTCTCTCTTCATGGAGTTCAATTCGCTAGTCTTCATAATGTTTTCTCGACGGAGCATGTTTAATTCTTTAATTGTGGTGTTGAAATTGCAATGTCTGGATTGCAATTTACTAATCACGTTTATGTCCCAACAACTTACGGAGTTAAATTCGCACCTCTTGTAGTTAAATCCGTTAAGCTTAATGACGAATCTGCTCCTCCTGATGTTAAATCTAGAGTTTGAGTAATTAGTTTTGCGGTGTTTAGAATTCAATTCACTTATCGTGATGATGTTTATATAGAATACTGTGATCTTTTTGTTGTTTGGCGGTGCTCAATCTGAAGATTTATTTTGAAAAGAAAAGCCCGGTTTGACGCCGGGCTCTTTTTTTATAATCTGTTTTCCAGTATTTCTTTTATTTGATTTGGATCAATATCAGCTTTCTCGCCAATATTAAACCCACGTTTTTTAAATCGATTAGCAATTTTTTCAATCGTGTCAGTCGATACTCCATAGTCAGGTAGTTTTGTTTTAATGCCTACTGATTCAAAGAATTCAATGGTTTTCTGAATGGTCATGTCGATCTTCTCATCAGTACTTCCTTCTTTGATGTTCCAAATTCGTTCACCATATTGAAGGATTTTTTCCTGTTTCTCTTTACGTTTAATATGCATGATGCCCGGAAGAACAATTGCCAATGTTTGCGCATGGTCAATTCCGTGATATGCTGTTAGTTCATGTCCAATCATGTGTGTTGCCCAGTCTTGTGGAACTCCAACGCCAATAAGTCCATTTAGTGCCATTGTTGCACTCCACATAAAATTAGCCGCCGAATCATAATCTTTTCGGTTTGCAAGTACTTTTGGACCTTCTTCAACTAATGTTAGCAGAATGCTTTCCGCAAAACGATCCTGGATTGGAGAATTGACAGGGTAGGTGAGGTATTGTTCCGTGACATGAATAAATGCATCAACTACTCCATTTGCAACTTGACGATCGGGTAGGGAATAGATCACTTCCGGGTCAAGTACTGAAAACTGAGGCATAACTTCAGGAGAGCCAAAAGCAAGCTTTTCCTGAGTTTCAACACGGGTAACTACAGAGTTTCCATTCATTTCAGAACCAGTTGCAGGAAGGGTAAGAACGGCTCCTATTGGTACTGCACTATTTACTTTCCCTCCACTGGCTAAAATTTCCCAAGGGTCTTCTCCTTCGTATAATGCTGCGGCAGCAATAAATTTAGTGCCATCTAAAACTGAACCACCACCAACAGAAAGCAAATATTCTACATTCTCATTTTTAACAATCTCAACAGCCTTCATTAATGTTTCGTAGTGTGGATTTGGCTCAATGCCGCCAAACTCAATAATGTCAAAACCTTTTGTGGCAGCTTTGACTTGATCATACACACCATTCTTGAAAATACTTCCACCTCCATATGTAAGAAGTATCTTTTTGTCTTTTGGAAGTTCATTCTCAATTTTTGAAATCTGATCTTTCCCAAATAGAATTTTCACTGGGTTTCTAAATTCGAAATTATACATGTGTTTGGTTTTAATTGTAATCTTAGTTGATTTGCAAATTTACAAAAGAATGCTCTTTTAGAGCGGTCTATCCCTAAAAGAATCTGTTAATGATTTCGAACGGTCAGATTGAGTTATGACGATGATGAATATTTGGCATTGAGCTGGATTAGATTGTTGGTGCTTTATATAGCTTTTGTGCTTATTTGGGTGTGAGATTTTCAATTACATCAATATGAAAAAGCACTGAGGTGCTGCTCTTTTGTTGATGTTTAGTGGATTATGCATGTTGTTAAATAATTTTGTACCTTGTATTAATCAAAACAACAACAAGTACAGTTGAGTAAGATAAATTCATTAAAAACTATTCTTTTTTTGTCATCAAGCTTTAGTTTGTTGATTGGATTACTTGTATTGTTTGGTTGGTACGTGAATAGTGTTACGCTTATTCAAATACATCCGTTATTTGTGCCTATGCAATTTAATACAGCCTTAAGTTTTTTTCTCTGTGGCTGTATTTTACTTCTTTTAAATATCGACAGAATGTATGTCGCAAAAATAGCTGCTATTGTTCTGGGATTAATTGCAGTATTGACTCTTGTCGAATATATTACTAAAATTGACATAAAGATTGATGAGTTGTTTAAAGAGCATGATATTCTTGTTAAAACCTCACATCCGGGCCGTATGGCGCCAAATACAGCTCTTTGCTTTCTGCTTTTCTCCATTGCATCCTTGTTAAATAAGCGTAAAGTGCGTCTAATACAAGCTAGTGGAGTTTTGGGCTCATTAATATTTGGACTTGGTTTGGTAGCCTTTGTCGGATACTTAATTGGAATGGAGGAAACATATGGGTGGGGGCAATTAACCCGAATGGCTGTGCATACCGCTTTTGGCTTTATGATTTTAGGTGTTGGCTTTACTGTATTGAGCTGGTTAATCGAGTATAAGCATAAAATTTTAACCAAAGATCATGTCCATCCCTGGCTGATTGGATATGCAGCTGCATTATCCATTACGTTTTTCTTTATTGATCTAAGCCTGCCTAATGTAGTCGTTTCAGGTATCTTTTATGTATTACTGATACTCTTTGGGTGGTATATACCTCGAAAGAGAATTACGATAACGCTTTCTATAGTTGCTACGAGTTTTATAATTTTTATTTTTTTCTTTATTGAAGAAGCAGGAGAGTCATGGATGGAGCTTGTCAACTTAACTTTGGAGTTATTAGCGATATGGATAGTTGCTTTATTGTTAAACAGTATAAAGAATAAAGAATTACTATTACAAAATAGAAATAAGGAACTAGCAGAAAGTCTTGACCTAATTCAAAATATAAATACAGAATTAAATGTAGCAAAGAAACAAGCAGAAGAAAGCGATAAGCTTAAAACAGCTTTTTTGGCTAACATGAGCCATGAAATTCGTACTCCAATGAATGGTATTATGGGTTTTGCAGAATTATTAAGATCTGATAATCTTTCAGGTGCTGAGCAATTGAGATACATACGTATCATTGAGAAAAGCGGACATCGGATGTTAGGAATTATCAACGATCTAATTAGTATATCAAAAATTGAAGCAGGACAAATAAAACTAAATATTGAAGCAATAAAGGTTGATGATTTAATTGATGAAATGTATTCCTTTTTTAGCGTTGCTGTGGAAGCCAAAGGAATTAAATTAACTATTGAAAAAGATATTGAAGATCACATTATTTTGGCAGACCAAAAAAAGATTGTACAAGTTATTAGTAATTTGGTAAATAATGCTATCAAATTTACCGATGCTGGTGAAATTGTATTAGGTTGTATAAAGAAAGATTCAAAGTTTGAATTTTATGTAAAAGATACAGGAATTGGGTTACCCCCAGAAATGTGCGAATTAATATTTGAACGGTTCAGGAAGGCAGAAACCTCAACTAAGCGAAATTATGAAGGTGCAGGATTGGGTTTATCTATATCAAAAGCATTTATTGAAATACACGGGGGTGAAATGTGGGTAGACTCAAAACCTGATGAAGGCTCAATATTTTATTTCACGCTGCCATGTTAAAGTCTAATTGCAATATCCATAGTTTGCAACAAATAAGTAGCTCTCAATATCTCATTCTTACTGTATGGAGTAGCTGAAGTTTATGCTTGAAAAAGATTAATCCACCGGAGTTTTCATATGATCCTCAATCTGATCCATTGTTTCTGCAATTTCATGAAAGAGGGGCTGTTAAAAAACAAAAAACCTCACAAGTTATTTACTTGTAAGGTCTCCTTTTCTTTTCTGGTGAACCTGAAGAGACTCGAACTCCCAACCTCCTCATCCGTAGTGAGGTGCTCTATCCAATTAAGCTACAGGTCCGTGTTTTGCTGTAAAGCGCTGCAAATATAAAGGTTTTTCTATTAGAAACAACAAGTATCAAAAAGTATTTTAGTCTTCATATTTTGCCATTTTATCGGCAATCGTTACATCTTGCTGAAAGACAGTTTGAATCTTAATATATGTCATTAATTTTTCCGTGCCATTCTTTTCTAAAACCAAGTGAACTCGTTTGACTAAATCCATAATTTCATCAAATTTACCTTCAATAACGGTTTCAAAAGGGCAAACTTTATAGGATAAGCCAGAGGCTTCAATTTCTTCAATAGCACAATCAACTAATTCGTAGCTGTTTTTTCCTTCGGCCTGAGGTAATACTTGTAAGGCCAGATTAATTTTGTTCTTCTTCATTAGAAACTTTCTTGTTATTTTTTAGAAATGTGCGAATTTCTTTAGCTGATAATGCTTTTACATTGGTAATAATAATGTCATCTTTAAGGAAATCTCCATATTGGTTGCATTCCCGAATGAAAGAACTAAGTACCTGATGAAGGTTTTGCTTTAAAGGAAAAAGAAAAAGAGATAATGCAAAACCAGTTTCAAATTGAACTTCCTCTAATTCGCCTTCATTTTCTTTTAGGAAAAAGTCAAGTTCGCTTTTTACTATTTTCTGTTGAGTAACTGTGAAATCTTCATCGATGTTATGACTCATGACTGAAACGAAATATCGAATCTTTTGATGTTTTCCTCCCAGTCCTGTTGAAATAAAAACTTGTTGCTCTTCAAGTAATGAACTTTGAAGCAGCATTCGACTTTCCTGAAGTGCAAGTACAGCCCAAGATCTTAGTTCGCCATCAGCCTTTTTGTGAAACTTTTCAACAATCCGGAAAGCTTCAACCTTATCTAAACCTGCAAGTCTTATAAGAATCTCTTTTTTTAGCTCATGCTCAGTCTCGTCGTCATTAAGCATAATTAAAGCCGTTTCTATCAGATTTTCTGGGGCTTCTTCTACTCTTAGCGAGCGAGCAGTGTCAAAATACTCAGTTTGGAGTTCTACATCAATTTGTTCTTCCAGAATACTAAAATTATCAGGAAGAGAATCTATTGCCTCCTGAATTCTTTTTAGGTTGTTATCATCCATCATAAATCGTTAATAGTACAAAGTTAAACGAATGTTTATAGGTTGCATGGGTTTTCTTTATTTTTTGAAAGATTTTTTAAAAACTTAGATATCTTTGCATCGTTATTTTTATTTGATTTAAATTAGTATAATTTCAAGATTAGGGGTGTGAGGCTTTCAGAGGTACCAAATAATGAGACTGTAATTATTGCGAAAGTTCTTGGACATGGTTCATTTCGGAAGAGAATTACAGAAATGGGCTTTGTGAAGGGGAAGGAAGTAAAGGTTGTGAAGAATGCACCTTTTAGAGGCCCCATTGAATTTAGAATTCTCGATTATAATATTACACTACGTCGATCAGAAGCTAATTTGATTGAAGTTGTTTCGCTAACTGAGACTAGGGAACAAATCAAATCTAACTTTGAGGGAGTAATCGATCAGGAGATATTGAAGCGTTCAGCAACAGAAAAGGGACGTGAAATTAATATAGCTATTGTTGGTAACCCAAATTGTGGGAAAACGACTTTGTTCAACTTTTTATCAGGAGCCAAGGAGCATGTTGGTAATTATAGCGGTGTAACGATTGATGCCAAAAAAGCCAGTTTTAAAAAGAATGGATACCGGTTTAATCTGATTGATCTTCCTGGAACTTATTCTTTAACTGCTTACTCTCCAGAAGAAATCTATGTTAGAAAGTACATTTGGAAGGAAACACCTGATATTGTTATTAATGTTATTGATTCATCGAATCTTGAACGTAACCTGTTTTTAACAACTCAGCTTATTGATATGGATATCAAAGTAATTTGTGCTTTGAATATGTATGATGAGTTGTTGAAGAATGAAGATAAGTTTGATTATGGACTGCTTGGTAAGATGATTGGAATTCCAATTATCCCAACTGTAAGTTCAAAAGGAAAGGGGATAGATGAATTGCTTCAGAAGACAATTGATGTCTATGAAGATCGTGATCCAATTGTTCGCCATATTCATATTAACTATGGTTTGGAGTTGGAGAAATCTATTAATCGAATTCGAGTAAAGATTAAGGAAAACAGACCCATTACTGATAAGATTTCATCTCGGTTTATGGCGATTAAGTTACTTGAGAAAGACAATGAAACCCTTTTCAATTTGTCAAAATATCCAAATTTTGATGATATAAAAAAGGTAACTTCATTTGAAAGTCGAAGGATTGAGAAACTATATAATGAAGACAGTGAAACAATAATAACTGATGCTAAATATGGCTTTATTGCAGGAGCATTAAAGGATACATTTAAACAAAATCTGAATCCAGCCACTTCAAAGTCAGAAAAAATTGATCGGGTACTCACACACACGATTTTTGCATTTCCTATTTTTATCTTCCTCATTTTCGGTGCTTTCTATGTGACCTTTAAATTGGGAAACTATCCAATGGTTTGGATCGAGAATATGGTTGCAGGACTTAGTGGATTTGTTGCTGGAATAATGAACCCCGGAATGCTAAGGGATTTGCTGACTGATGGAATTATTGATGGAACAGGTAGTGTGTTGACTTTTCTTCCAAATATTTTGATACTTTTTTTCTTCATTTCATTGATGGAAGATTCGGGTTATATGGCCAGAGCTGCTTTTATTATGGATAAAATCATGCACTCTTTTGGTTTGCATGGAAGATCATTCATTCCAATGGTAATGGGATTTGGATGCAATGTCCCAGCTATTATGGCTACACGAACTTTAAGAAGTCCTGGTGATCGTTTGCTAACCATGATGATTATTCCTTTTATGTCGTGCAGTGCGCGTTTGCCTGTTTATGTATTATTTATTTCTGCTTTTTTCCCAAGTAATCCAGGATTAGTTCTGGGGGGAATATATTTTGCTGGCATTTTTCTTGCCTTTGTAACAGCGCAGATTTTTAATAAAACTCTTTTCAGAAATAAAGAAACTCCTTTTGTAATGGAGTTACCACCATATCGTATGCCTACTTTGAAAAATGTTACAGTTCATATGTGGGATAAATCGTGGCAATATTTAAAGAAAATAGGTGGCGTAATTTTAATAGGAGTGATTATTATTTGGGCACTAGGATATTTCCCAAGAGAAAGTAAGGAGACAACTCTAATAGCTTCACAAATTGAGCAATTGTCAAAAATGGATAAGAGCCAGAATGTGGAAGAAATTCATGAACTGAGGCTTGAAATGGAATCCGTTCGTTTGCAAAGATCGTACCTAGGGCGTATTGGTGAGCTTGTAGAGCCTGTAATGAGACCATTAGGTTTCGATTGGAAAATGAGTGTTAGTTTGCTTGCGGGATTACCTGCGAAGGAGATTATTGTAAGTACGATGGGGGTGATGTACCAGATTGATGAAGGAAATGAACCTGCTGGTTTAACAGAGAAACTAAAAAACGAAACTTATACATCTGGAAAAAACAAAGGCAATCAGGTAATTACTGTTCCGGTTGCTTTGGCTTTTTTGGTATTTGTTCTAATCTATTTCCCTTGTATTGGTGTATTAGCCGCTATTAAAAATGAATCAGGAAAACTAATCTGGGCACTCTTTGTCATGTTTTATACTACAGGGTTGGCATGGTTGCTTTCATTTTTAACGCTAATAGTTGCACGAATGTTTTTCTGATTTTATGAACAAAATAACTGGTTTATCTATTTAACTAATTGGATGCAAGAATTATTCACATACTTTATTGTTATCGTAGCAGTTTTAGTTGCTATGTATAAGATCTACTTGACATTGCCCTTTAAAAGATCAAAAGTGCCAGCTGGAAAATGTGGCGCTTGCTCAACAGGATGTGATCTTAAAGGTTCTCCAGAATGTCCAACTGAAGAGAATGTAAGGTTTATTATGAAGTAGACTTTTCCCTTTTCTACAATTTTATATCAGGCATTTTATTAAAAACATCAACTTTTATTTCTAACCTTATTTTCACCTGTATGATCAAAACCACGCTCACGTTCAAAATCAATCATACTTTGAGGCCTTAAGTTTACAATCATTGCCCGGCGCTGAGTATTGGTGGTATTGCCTCTGCTATAGTGCAAAGTGGCGCCGTGATGCAATACTACAGAACCTGGCTTTAGCTCAATGGCTACTCCCTCAGATTCATTTCCATCGCAAGTAAGCGCTCCGTTTTTTGCAGTTGATTCATGTTTGCGAATGGGCTGTAGATGTGATTTGGGAACATACCACATACAGCCATTGTCCAGTGTTGCTTCATCAAGTGGCATCCAAGCACTAACTGCTCGTTTATCTGGCATATCAACCCAATAGGCACAGTCTTGGTGCCATGGAGTAGGGCTGTCACTATATGGCAATTTGTTGATCAACATGTCAAAATCAATCTTAAGATCATCACCTAAAAGCTGCTGTGCCACAGTTGTAATTTTTCTGTAATATTCGGATTCCAATAATTCGGAAAGATATCTTGAAGGAACCATTATCTGAGTTATACCCTCCTTCTTGTTTTTTCCATTTGCACCTTTTAAGTCACGGCGGTTGGCACCGACATCAATCTTTCCTGAAATAAAATCATTATAAATGAGTCTGTATTTTTCAAGCTCTTTTTCTTCAATAAAGTCACGAATTACAAGAAATCCGTTTTCCTGAAAAAACAATATGTCTTTTTGAGATAATCTTGGTACGCTCATATTTGAATGTTTTATATTATTTCTTTAGAAAGTCTTTTTCAACCTGTTCCAATGATTTACCTTTTGTTTCAACTATGTATTTCTTGTAAAAGAAAAAACTGATGAAAGTAAATACAGCAAAAAATGCGAAAACATATCCGATTCCTCTATTGCTATCGAAGGATTTCTGTATTACCGGAAATAAGAATAAAAGCATGGCATAAAACACCCAGTGCGAGAACGAGCCAATTGCAACGCCCCGTGAGCGAATATTGTTTGGGAACATTTCTGAAAATAATACCCAAACCACCGCACCTTGTGAGAATGCGAAGCATGCTACAAAACTAATCATGAATACAAGGGGCATAAAACCACCAACATCATTCAGGAATATATAAGAGAATGCACTTAGGAAAATCGTCATTCCAACTGAGCCCATTAACAACATGAATTTACGTCCAATTCTATCTATAAAGAACATGGCAAGAATAGTAAAAGCTAAGTTTGTTGCTCCAACAATAACGGTCTGCAATATGGCCGACTCAGTTGCAAAACCAGCTGCCCGAAATAAATCACTTGAATAAATCATAACAATAGCAATACCGGTAAACTGGTTGAACATTCCTATTAATAATCCAATAATTACGAGTCTTAGGAATGGTTTCTTAAACAGGTATTTGAAATGCTCCATCACTTCGCCATCAATGGAATCTTTAATTTCCTCTAACAATTTATTGGTATTCGATCCTTCATTTGTAGCCTCTATTACCAATTTAGCTTCTTCCAGATAACCCTTTTTTACGAGCCAACGCGGACTTCTCCCAACATAAAACAGAAGTGTAAAAAATGCTACTGCTGGTAATGCTTCAGACATAAACATCCATCGCCAGTTATTTATTCCCGTATTGATTAAAGCTAAATCTGTTGCAAAGGCAACCAAAATACCCACTACTAACGACAATTGAAATAGAATAGTGAAACGACCACGATACTTTGGAGGAGCCACTTCTGAAATATACATTGGCGATAAAACAGATGCTCCACCAACAGCCAATCCACCTATTATTCTAAAGAAAATAAACATGGTAATGCTATTTGCCATGCCTGTTCCAATTGCAGAAACCAGAAATAAGAAAGCCGTTACTTTTAACATGTACCTACGACCATATTTATCGCCAGGTCGTCCAATGCCAATTGCACCAACAATGCAGCCAAAAATAGCAGAGCTCATGGCCCATCCTTCCATTACTTTATCTAGCTGAAAATGTTCCCTGAAAAAAGGAAGTGCCCCGTTGATTACTGCAGTGTCAAAACCAAAAAGTAATCCTCCTAATGCGGCAACAATCGTATACAAAAATAATTTCCGTGGCATATCTGTTTATTTATAATTTTTCTTTTTTGCTTCTCGAACTACCGACTCAATATCAATAGAAATTCCACCTCTTTTTCTACTCTCATCAGCAGCTTGCATAAAGGCAAATATATTAAGAGTTTCGTCATGAGTTACAGGAGTAATTCCCGTTTTAAAGAATTCAACAACTTTTATAAGCAAGGCGCTGTCGCCACTGTAGTCATCAAGATGCACAATACCTTTTTCTCCAAAAACAGTTCCTCCATAACCGCCTTTCCCTGATCGAATGCCCCGATAAGTACCTATGCGATTATCCTCCCATAATCCAGTAACAACGTCTGTATCTTCAGTAAAAGTTCTTTTTACACTTTTACATCCGGAACCCATCATAGTGAATAGTATTTCCACCCCGTGGACTGCGTACCAGAACAAATCCGGATGATGTTCTTCCAAATGTGCAGGACTGTAAGTATCTGCTCCAAGTACTTTCCCAATCTTGCCATCAGCAACATCTTGAGCTCCTCCAACGTAACGTAACGATGACGTTGAAAACATAGGAGTATTATATTTTTGGGCGGCTTCAACAATTGAATAGGCATCAGATAAAGATCCTGCAAAAGGTTTATCTATAAATAGTGGTTTGCCAGCTTTCAATACAGGAAGCGCTTGTTTTAAATGCTCATTTCCATCAATGCATGTAATTATCACAACATCTACTTTTGAGAGCAATTGATCAATCGAATCAACAATTTCAACACCTTGCCCCTTTATCTGCTTCGTGATCTCAGGAATTCTATCTTTCCATTCTTTAATTAGCTCAGTCCCTTTTGGATAGGCAGCAACAACTTTGTATCCACCGTACTTATTATCAGCCAACGGATCGTTTAGCTTTTTGGTAAAGCTCATGCAATGACCGGTATCCAGTCCAATCATCCCAATTCGCTTTCCTTTGTTCGAATCAGAAATTGCAAAACTGTTGGTAAAGCTTCCAGCAACTGTAGCTCCAATGGAGGCAATAGCCGTTTTTTTTATAAAACTTCTACGATTATTATAAGTCATGTAGTTATTTTTTGTTTATTGAGCCTAAAGGATTACAAGTATTCTTTTGGAAATTTCCATGAGCCTCTATATTCAGGAACAGCAAGTTTCGCTGCCTGTTTATCACCTACAATTTGTTCTGTCTCTGGATCAAATTTGATGGAGCGTCCCAGTTTCATTGACAATACGCTTAATGCAATTGGAATATCAACTTTAATATGATATTCGGCACTGCATGATGGTTGTTTTCGTGATTTAATACATTCTATCCATTCGAGTTCATGACCAGGTGATGGTGCTATTGATTTAGCAGGAGTTTCCATGCCATCCATTCTTTCGCCTTCAGGAATTAAAATATGCGAACTATAATCAGTCATTAAGGTTCCGTTTGTTCCATGAAAATAAATACCTAATCGTCTGCCTGTTCCTGTTTCATATCCCTTGCCTGTTTTATCCATTCCCTGAAAAGCCCATCCATGGCTGTTTGTTAATGATGACATCCATGTCATTGTGAGATTTGGATATTTCCATGAAACTTCATGATTGTCGTAAGCATCTCCATCATCTTTTGTGGCGTATCTTCCACCCATTCCGTTAATCTCAGTTGGGTAGCCTAATTCCAGCGCCCAAATTGGTAAATCGGTAATGTGTGGAGCCATTCCCGGAGTCCAGCCACCACTGAAATCCATCCAAGAGCCATGATAAAACGCGCTTTTAACTAAATTAGGATTAAAGGGTTGCATTCGTGCTGGTCCAACCCACATGTCCCAATCCATTCCTTTCGGAATTTTCATGGTATTGTTTCCAAGCCCAACTCCATTTGGTGCTTCGTTCATAACAAAGAAAGTTCTGACAGTGCTGATATCACCCAGGTTACCTGAACGTACTAATTCAACCATTCTACGATAATGCTCGGAGGCATGAATCTGTGTTCCAATCTGACTAATTACTCCATGTTTGCGAATCGCATTTCGCACTGCAATACTTTCACCCATATGCATAGTCATAGGTTTTTGCAGATAAATATCCAGTCCAGCCTCCGCTGCCTCAATAGTCTGTAATGCATGCCAGTGAGCTGGAGTTCCAATAATTACGGCATCCAGTCCTTCATGCTGAAGCAATTCCCGATAATCAGTATATCCCTTACAATTGTACTTTTCAGTAATTGGATTAAGTCTTTCTTTCCAAACATCGCAGGCCGCTACAACCTGTACATCGGGATGTGCGGCTGCTGCAAACAAATTAGCTTTTCCCAAACCTCCACATCCAATAATACCCAAATTGATTTTATTATTTGCTGTTGTCTTTCCTATGGCATAAGCTGAGTTCATTATAAGTGGAGCTCCCAAGGCAGTAACTGAAGCCGTTTTTACAAATTTTCGCCTGGTTAATGATGATTTTCTTTTCATGATATATTAAGTTAGGTTAGTTGTATTTCTATATGTTATTTTTAATAAATCCATTGAATAAGAATTCTATTTATTGTCTTCCTGAAATCTGTAAATTGAGGCATTTGTAGCATGATATGCATCCCAATTATTCTCTGAAGTATCAATTGACGGTTTGCCTCCAGCATGCACGATAAGTCTGAATCGTAAGATTAATGACTCTTCTTTGCTTAGCTCATATCTTGTATTTTTTGTTGGAAATGTTGGTTGTACCCAGTGAAGCCCGGGGTAGTCCTGCCAATCACCCGGATACTCGGGGTTATTTTGATGCTGCAATATCATCATTCCTGAAGTGGAGTTGTTTCCTTCGAAAACTCCATTGAAATCAGACCATGCTCGACGTGGAGATTTTTCAGCTTCATCTGTGAAAAATGAAATGTCTTGTTTCTCCGGATGCTGCATCCGAATGTTTAATCCACCATAACTATCTGTATTGCGAGTTGCAATTGTAACACTGTCTTTTAAAGCATCTAGTTTAATGGTTAAATCGATAATTCTAGTTTTACTATTGGATTTGTAAGCTCTTATTATTGCCTGCTCTCTCACAATGCCTTCTTTATCTTCCCACATCCACAGGTTTTCGGCACTAATCTCAGAAAAGACTGTTCCAGAAGTATATTCAATATTACCTGTTGGTCTGGCAAATACGCGCTGCAAGGCATATATATCACCTAACTGAGAACCATATTCAACTTCAGGCCATGCCCAGAATATTGCACGATGATGTGGGTGTCCGCCATCAGGCCAATCGGAGCTTAACATTTCTTCTTCCAAACCATACAATGGATGGATATAATCACTTCGGGGAATTGAGTAGATGCTTCCTGTAACTACAGTGTCCTTACTGGTTTTTGGATGAGCCTTCAAATACTTATCTCTATATATACCACCAACTTTGCCAAAACTTAGTTCAGTATCTATTTTGCTTTGTGGTCGAACCACATCTTTCTCAAAAACTGTTTGGTAATTATACTGTAAAACCTTTTTATCATTTTCCTGAATAAGTAGTTGACCTGTATTCTTATCAAGAGTTGTGGTCATTAAAGCATCAACTGGAGATTCAATTTCATGAAGCTTAAACGTACGAGTATCAGCATCGCCTTCAGGCATAATAAAAACCAGTTTCGTTTTATGCCCTTCTGCTGATGTTTCTTTTTGTACTGGAATAATTTCACCAGATTTTTTTTCTAGAACTAAACTCCCAGCATCAAGCGCAATAAGTTGTGCTTCATTCAATTTTATTTCTATAGTTGCAGGAGCATTCGATTTGCCTAGTACGCCATCTGTATCAGAAACTATAATTTCCTTTTGGGAACATGAAATTGCGAAAACACAAAAAAATAGGATGTAATTAAAGTTTTGTTTCATGAAAATATTTTTCATTTTGTTGTGTTATTGTTCGGTTGATTTATTGGTTTCTTGTGAATGAAAACAAGTTTTTATTCAATACTTCATTTTTTTTATCACAGAATAACAAAGAAATATTTTTACAAAATAAAAAGATACCATAATTTTACGGCGAAAGATATTATAAATATGCATTTTTTTTATTCCAGAACTGATCGTGATGCTTCTGATTCTTTTATACTCGAGGAGTTTGATTTTATTAATGATTTCGGATTTGAAGAATATAAAGACATCAGGCAAAAACCACTTGGCTTACATTTTAATGAAGGCATTGAATTTTGCTATGTGACAAAAGGACGTTACGAGTGGATTGTAGGGGATAAGAACTATCTGCTTTTTCCTGGGAATGGATTTGTGACTTGTCCGTGGCAGGAGCATGGTAGTCCACGTGATGTAGTAGATTTGGGTGAGTTATACTGGATAGTAATAAAGCCTAACATTTTTACATCAGAAGGTAAATTCAGCCTTGGCGAATGGTCTCGATTTACTCCTGAAGAAAATAAAACGATTGGAGAAATATTATCCAGTAATTCAAAGCATACTTTGCAAAAGGCGCAAGGCTTAAAAATTCTTTTCGATAAGCTGCAGCATGAATTTACTCATTTAGATTTTGGTTATCATCAACGTGTTTGCAGCCTTGTCGAAGAATTCATTATAACCACTGTGCGGTTAATTCAAAATCGTAAAAATCAGCAGATTGAAACTCACAATTGGTTTTCAAATTTTGATTCAATGATTAATGCAAACATTTCAAAAAAATGGACTTTAAATGAATTAGCAAAAAGTAATAATGTTGGCATTACAACACTTACAAATCTCATAAAAAAACAAACTGGCTATACGCCAGCGAATTACTTGATTTATTTGAGAATTGAACAGGCTAAAAAGCTTTTGAAAAATTCGAACAAGAAACTCACTGATATATCATTAGAATGCGGTTTCTATTCATCACAGCATTTTTCTTCAACTTTCTCAAAATGGGTAGGAATTACGCCAAGTGCATATCGTAAAAGATAATAGTTTACCGTGTTATAAGATTTTGATCAACAGATTTAGATTGTTTTTTTGCAAATTGTGAGATAATTAACGAAGACTCTTTCTTTAATTCACTTTTCTTTTCTAATAACTTTTTTATCTTTACATGTTCAAACATATGAACATCGAATTGATTTTTATTATTTTAATTCAAAGTGAGGCATAATTAATTACTTTTATATGTTCTAACATATAAACAAATGAATTTAAAAATTGACCATTCAAGTCCGATGCCACTGCATGCGCAAGTAGAAAAATTACTTCGTGAAATAATTGAATTGCCAGAATTTAAGAATGGTGGTTTTTTGCCTAAGGAAGTTGATTTAGCTAAGAAGCTAGGCATTTCCAGAAATACATTGAGACAAGCCACCAATAAGCTGGAATACGAGGGTTTATTAGTCCGAAAAAAAGGAGTAGGAACGAAAGTTGCACAAAATACGGTGACAACTCATCTTCAGCATTGGCATAGTTTTACCCAGGAAATGAACGAAAAAGGGGTGAAGTTTAATAATTATTTGCTAACAACTGAATGGGTTGAGGCTACTGAAAAAATAGCTAAGTTTTTTGAGATAAAAGAAAATCAGCCTGTACTTAAATTGAGCAGATTACGTGGAGATGATGATGGACCATTTGTATACTTTGAAAGTTATTTTCATCCAAAGATTGGCTTAACTGGAGACGAAGATTTTTCGCGTCCATTATATGATATTCTTGAAGAGGATTTTCATGTTGTACCAACATTTTCAAACGAGAAGATTAAGGCTCGTTTAGCATCTGTTATTACTGCTAAACGGTTGAAGATTAAAAAAGGAGAACCGGTTTTGGTTCGCGAACGATTTGTACTTGATCCCGGACAGAGGCCTCTGGAATATAATATGGGCTTTTATAGGGCAGATAAATTTACCTATACAATAAATATTAAACGATAAACCACTGATGAATAAAGAAATTGCAATTGGAGTAGATGTAGGAGGAAGTCACATTAGTTGTGCGGCTTTTGATTTGACAAAAAGGAAATATTTAAAAAATACACTTGCTGAAAATGATTTGGATAACCATGCCAGCTTTGAAGTAATAATTGGAGTTTGGGGAGATACCATTAAAAAAACAATGGAACTTGCAGGCATCGATAAAATTGCAGGAATAGGATTTGCAATGCCTGGACCTTTTAACTATGAAAAAGGAATTTCTTTGTTTACAGGACAAAATGGTAAGTATGAGAATACTTATGGATTAGATGTTCCGGTTGAACTCAGAAAATATTTAAATCTCCCTGGAGATTTTAAAATTCGGTTTATTAATGATGCCACTGCATTTGCAATTGGTGAAGATAGTGTTGGTAAAGCAGAAAATGTATCCAGATCATTGTCTATTACTTTAGGAACTGGATTTGGTTCAGCTTTTATTCGAGAAGGATTACCAGTATTGGATGGGGAAGAAGTTCCTGAACAAGGCTGTGTTTGGCATATTCCTTTTGAGGATGGAATTGCTGATGATTACTTTTCAACACGTGGTTTCTTAAAACGATATAAGGATAGAACAGGTACATCACTTCCGGGTGTAAAACAGCTGGCTGACCTTGTTGCAACTGATCCTATTGCTAAATCGCTTTTTGATGAATTTGGTTCGAAAATGGGTCAATTTCTGAAGCCTTGGATTTTGAAATTTGGAATTGAAATGTTGGTGATAGGAGGGAATATTTCCAGAGCATATCCACTTTTTGAAGAAAGCCTGAATAACTATCTGAAAGAAGAAAATTTGGATATGAATATCTCCATTTCAGAGTTGAAAGAAACGGCCTCATTTATTGGAAGTGCAACTTTGGTTGATGATTCTTTTTATGCAAAGGTGCTGCCCTTACTGAAGAAAATGTAAAAATCTTAAAATTTATATAATGCCTAAATCAAAAATTTCCCTGAAACTGGTCACTCCTGTATTAATGGCCTTCTTTGTAATGAGTTTTTGCGACCTGGTTGGTATTGGAGTAGACCGTGTAAAACTTGAATTCGGATTGAGCAATACCATGGCACAGTTGATTCCTTCTGCTGTGTTTCTTTGGTTTTTTGTTTTATCAGTTCCGATAGGTGTACTACAAGACCGCATTGGAAAAAGGAATGTTTTAAATATTGGAATGGTTATAACTGCTCTTGGGCTTTTGTTTCCATTTATGTTTTACACTTTTGAGATGGTACTACTTGGCTTTGCATTTCTAGGAATTGGAAATACGATTGTACAAGTATCTGCAAATCCATTATTGGTAGATGTAGTTCCTTCAAACAGAAGATCTAGTTTCTTGAGTCTTTCTCAATTTGTAAAAGCTGTTGGATCAATGATGGCAGCACCTCTTGCTGGTTGGCTTGCGGCACAATATGGTGACTGGAAAATTCTATTTATTGTATTTGGTGTAGTCTCAATATTAACAGTAGCATGGTTGGCTTCAACAAAAATTGAAGAAACTAAAAATACAGAGCAACGAGCAACTTTCGCTTCTTCATTTAAATTGCTGGGGAATGGATTTGTTGTTGTTATGGTTGTTTGCATTTTTCTTGTTGTAGGTATTGATGTTGGTGTTAATGCAGTATCTGGTCAGTTCTTGTTGGGGAAATTTAGCTCTGAACAAACATTGGCTGAATCAGCCCGAAGCCTTTATTTCTTTGGCAAGATGCTAGGAACTTTTGGAGGAGCTATTATGCTTGCCAAGCTATCTTCTCGTAAGTTTTTTATCTGGTCTTCAGTATTAGGATTACTTTCAATTATTGGTTTAGTTTTTGCTCCAACAGAATTAATAGCTCTGATCATTATTTTCATTATTGGATTAGGTATTGCTAATATTTTTCCACTCGTATTTTCATTAACAGTTGAACGTTTCCCCGAACGAGCAAATGAGATTTCAGGATTAATGATTATGGCCGTTTCCGGTGGGGCTGTTTTGCCTCCACTAATGGGCTGGATTGCCGATATTGCCACTGTAACTGCTTCAGTAATGGTACTCGTAGTTTCTATTTGTTTCATTTTATTCGTTTCGCTTTATGTTAGTAGACAAAAAACTCAGTAGACTGTTAATCATTTTTGGAGTTGTAGCACTTTTAACAAATTGTGCTACTAACCAAAATATTGAATCCCAATTTGATGCTGTTTCTTATGTTGATCCACAAATTGGTTCAGTTCATGGTCGCTGGTTTTTTTATACTCCAGCAGCATTGCCATTTGGTATGGCAAAATTGGCACCACACACCAATGCTTATAATGGGCCAGGAAGTTGGCTACCTCAGGGATACGATAATCGACACACGTCAATTGAAGGTTTTGGGCATTTTCATGAGTTTCAGATTGGTGGATTAGTTGTAATGCCAACAACTGGCAAATTGAAAACTGTTCCGGGGACACTGGAAAAGCCTGATGATGGCTATCGTTCTCGTTTCGATAAAGAAACTGAGCTTGCTGAACCCGGCTATTATTCTGTTCAATTAAAAGATTATCAAATAAAAGCAGAGCTAACAGCTACTGAGCGAGTTGGATTTCATCGCTATACTTTCCCTGAATCTACCAGATCGAATTTAATTATTGACGTTGGTCATATGCAAGGTGAAAGTAAAACAGTTACCGATGCTTTTGTAAGGATGACAGACAATTACGAGGTAGAAGGTTACATTGAAACCCTACCGGAATATCTCACTTTCTGTGATCCTGATAATAGAGTGACCATGTACTTTGTAATTAAGACGGATAAAAAACCAGAATCATTTGGAACTTTTGTAAATGAACAGATTTCAGAGGGAGCAAAGGAAAGCAATGCCATCGAAAATGGAATGTATTTAAGTTTTTCAACTTCCGCCAATGAGCAAATTGAAATGCAGGTTGGATTATCATACACCAGCATTGAAAATGCAAGAATAAATCTAAAAACTGAAAGTACAGATCAAACTTTTGCCTCAGTAAAGGAAACCGCAAATATAAAGTGGAATCAGAAATTAGGGAAGATACAAGTTGAAGGAGGAGAAGAGAAAGATCGGGTGAAGTTTTACACTGCCTTATACCATGCTTTGTTAGGTAGAGGTCTGGCAAGTGATGTTAACGGGCAATATATTCAGCATGACAATACAATTGCTCAAATTCCATTAGATGAAAATGGAAAACCAAAGTACAATCATCATAATACTGATGGAATTTGGGGAGCATTCTGGAATTTAGGTCAGGTGTGGTCGTTGGCTTATCCTGATTTTATGAGCAACTATGTACAAACAAACATCGACTTCTATAAAAATTCAGGTTGGTTGCACGACGGTATGGCTGCAGGAGCATACACAAATGGAGTACAAACAAATTTTCAGGCACTTTTTATGGCCTCTGCATACAATTGTGGGATTCGCGATTTTGATCTGAAGACTGGATATGAAGCAGCCCTGAAAAACGAATTGGAATATGAAGGACGAAATTCAGGAAACGGCAAATATGACCTTAGCTATTTCGTCAAAGATGGATACATTCCTTCCATTGACTTCAAAATTTCAAATGGATGGACATTTAATTTCGGATGTTCACATACGCTGGAATTTGCCTTTAGTTCTTATGCAGTAGCTCAAATGGCACAATCGCTGGGACACAATAATGATTCTGATATCCTTATGAAACAAGCCGGGTACTGGAAGAATATTTTTGATACTGAAACGAAATTTATCAGACCAAAGCTTGAGAATGGAAACTTCATGAAAGACTTCGATCCAATGAAAGGATGGAAAGGATTTCAAGAGGGGAATGGATACCAGTACACTTGGTATGTGCCACACGATCAGGCTGGTTTAATTGATGCAATTGGAAAGGATTTATTTAACGAACGACTTGAGAAAACGTTTACTGAAAGCCAAAAGTCGACTTTCGGAGGTGGAAAAGAAGTTGATAGTTTCTCTGGAGTTGAAAAATTATATAATCATGGAAACCAACCTTGTTTGCACCAATCGTGGCTATTTAATTATTCAGGAAAACCATGGCTAACACAAAAATGGACACGTACTATTTGCAATGAATTTTATGGAACAACACCACTTCATGGTTATGGCTACGGACAAGACGAAGATCAGGGACAATTAGGAGCATGGTATGTAATGGCTTCAATAGGATTGTTTGATGTTCAGGGGCATGCAGCTGCGAATCCAACATTTCAATTTGGTAGTCCTATCTTTGATAAAATAACAATCAAGCTAGACAATAATTACTATTCAGGAAAAGAATTGGTAATTGAAACCAATAATAATTCGAAAGAAAATATCTATTTACAATCGGCTTTTTTTAATGATGAAGTGATTGAGAATTGTTGGATTAATAGGTCTTTGCTAACAAATGGTGGAATCCTTCGGTTTGAGATGGGGAATGAACCTAATAAAGAGTGGGGAATAGAAATTGCTCCACCATCAATGAGTACGAAATAATCATAAATAGATAAAAATGAGAAAAATAGTTTTAGTAATACTAGTGAGCTTACAAATGTTCAGTTGTGTGAACAATCAAAAGGTAAGTGCTGAATTAAAAGAGAAAATTGAAACGAATGAGGGTTTTGCATTTGTAAAAAATAAAGCTCTCGAAATTGTGAAATCCGGATTTAATGCAGGAGATGGATATGGTGAGGTTTGGATTCGTGATTATAATACGTTTATCGAGTTATCTGCAGAAGTGTATCCTATTGAAACCTTAAAGAAAAACCTTCTTGTGTTTTTTAGATTGCAGCGTGAAGATGGAAATATAATTGATGGGTTTATCCCAAAAAGTAAAGCGGTTCAATCTGATGTTGGGTATAAATACATTTTCACTGACTTAGAACCTGATTATGCAGGACACAAAAATACGGTTGAAACTGATCATGAGACATCATTAGTACAGGCAGTTTATAAGTACGTAAAAAAGACAGGTGACACTGATTTTCTGAGTGAAAAAGTTGGAGATAAAACTGTAGCTGAGCGTTTGGAGTGGTCAATGGAGTTTTTGTTAAACCACCGCTGGAGTGAAAAGTACGGTCTTATTTGGGGTGCAACTACAGCAGACTGGGGAGATGTACAGCATTGTCACCCATGGGGAGTTTACATCACCGATGAAACCAAATATTGTCTGGATATTTATGACAATGCAATGCTGGTTATTGCCCTGGATAATATGATGGAAATTGTGCCGTCATCGAAAAATAAATGGCAATCTATTCGCAATGGAATTGCTGAAAATACCATGAAGCACCTTTGGGATGATGCGAATCAAAAATTCATCCCTCACGTTTATCTGGATGGTTCTCCTTATCCTGCTGATTTCAATGAAAATGAAATATACTATCATGGCGGAACTGCGGTTGCTATTGAAGCTGGTTTGCTAAATAAAAAGCAAATAAAGACATCTATTGATAAGATGGTTGCTAATGTAAAAGCATCAGGTGCTGGATCTATCGGTTTAACAATGTATCCAACATATCCGGCATGGGCATTTGAGAACAAAGGAATGACTGAATATGGTTATCAAAATGGTGGAGATTGGACTTGGTTTGGAGGCCGGATGATTCAGCAACTTGTGAAATATGGATTTATAGAAGAAGCTTATGATGAGCTTGTCCCAATGACTGACCGTGTAATGAAGAATGATGGCTTTTATGAATGGTATACAAAAGATAATGAGCCGACTGGTTCTGGAACTTTTAGAGGGTCTGCAGGGGTGCTTTATATTGCAATTTTAATTCTTGAAGAAGCCGTAAAAACAGATAAATAATTTATCATGAGAATTAATATTTTTTTTGGAATACTGTTAAGTGTCTTTTTTTTATCAGGATGTATTAACAAAGTTCAAGAAAGTGATGTGACAATTTCTATCAATAAGAATAATGTTAAATATTTGATGTCCGGTGGCATTGGTGCCTCATGGCATGCAATTAGCGAAGCTAAAATAGATGAAAGCGAAGAATACAAATGGGCTTTACGTTACTCTAACTCCAGAGGGAGTGCATGGGGTGGTAATCCTCCTGTTAGTAACACGGATGCCTGGAACCAAATCTATGACCATGCCAAATGGCTTGGAATAAATTGGATCAGGGTTGAGTTAAGTGCTAGGATGTATGAACCAGAAAGAAATAAGTTTGACTGGGACAATGAAGAGATGCAGGCTTTATATAAAATCCTTGATTGGTGTGAGGAAAATAATGCTGATGTGTTTCTACAACAAATGTGGAGCAATGTTAAATGGAATTCATATCCTGATGTGCAACCGTTGTTGAGTGCCCCAAAATCAATTGATGATTTTGCCACAGGTCTTTCTACTTTGGTTTCATACTTAGTAGAGAAAAAAAACTATACCTGCATAAAATGGTTGTGCCTTACGAACGAACCTCCTGGAGGGAATTGGGGGAGCTGGTGGAGTACTGGTCCGGAAGATGCTCCATTAACACCAGCATTAAAAGCAGTAAGAGGAGCTCTTGATGCAAAAGGAATAGTAGTTCCAATTTCTGGTCCAGATTGGACCGATTTACCTGCATTTGATGCTAGCAAAATTGACTTTGATGAATATATAGGAGCTTATGATATTCATTCTTACCATGGATTAAATCATCATCAACAGGACACCCTGTCTCAATGGGCTCAATGGGCAAAAAGCAAAAACAAGCCTATGTTCTTATCAGAGATAGGAAATATGAATTTAGGATGGAAGGACAGTCATCCTGGTCCAAAAACATTTGAAGCTGCTCTTTCAAACATGGAATCAATATTAAGAGGAATAGAAGTTGGAGTTCATGCCTTTAACCGTTGGAGTTATACTAACCGGGGCGATCTGGACGGTCAATGGCAACTTATTAGAACCTGGGATATTGAAAAGAAAGAATACTTAAAAGAGGTAGTTCCAGAACCTGTGGCATATTATGGTTATGGTATTATTACCCGTTTCAATGCTAAAAATTCAAAGGTGGTTGAAACAACGGTCAGCGACAATCCGGATATTTTATGCCAAACACTTGAAAGCCCATCTGGAGAACTAACAATCTATATTCTTAATAAAAGCAATAAAGTGCTTAATGCCGATATCCAAATTGAAAGCCATATTGAAGGTGAACTTTTCCTATATCAAATAACAAAACCAACACTTAATGATGAGAACTTTAAACTGAATCCGATAAAGTCTTATTCACAATTAAAGAATAAAGTAATTACCGTTCAGTTACCAGCTAAGAGTATTTCTACTTTAAGTCAGTTTAATTTAAATGATAATGATTTTGGGATTATTACAAACTAAAAAATGAACGCAGTAAAATTCAATCGAACAACGATAATATTTTCAATTATTTTTACCGCAAGTATTCTTGCAAGTTGCAAAATGAGGGTAGTATCTCAAAAGCCTAACATCGTTTTAATTTACGCCGACGACTTAGGTTATGGAGATATAAGTTGTTATAATGAAAATTCCAAAATACCAACTCCAAATATTGACAAGATGGCTAATGAGGGAATGTTATTCACTGATGCTCATTCTGCTGATGCACTTTGTTCTCCAAGCAGGTATGCTCTTTTAACTGGAAGATATTGTTGGAGGACAAGGGTGAAACATGGAGCCTTACCAGCTTGGGCTGCACCACTGATAAATAAAAGTCGATTAACACTTCCTGAAATGCTCAGGGAAAAAGGATACCAAACCGCTGCAATTGGGAAATGGCATTTGGGTTGGAACTACACCACCAAAGATACTTTAACTGCAATGCAAGCAAATGGATATAATGTTGATTACACTCAGGCTATAAAAGGTGGGCCAACAGAGCATGGATTTGATTACTACTTTGGTGTTGATGTCCCAAACTACCCTCCCTATACTTTTATTGAAAATGATAGAGTTGTGGCTATACCTACTGTAATGAAGCCAGATTCGATTTTTGGAAGTAAAGATGGAATGATGGCTGAAGGCTGGTCGCTGGAAAAAATTCTTCCAAAACTTGCAGAAAAGGCGGTTGATTTTATAAAAGATAAAAGCTCAGATAAAAAACCTTTCTTTTTGTATTTCCCTTTAACAGCTCCACATACACCCATTGCACCAACTGACCAGTTTAAAGAAAAAAGCGAGGCTGGTAGGTATGGTGATTTTGTGAATGAAGTAGCTTGGGTTGTTGGAGAAGTTTTGAATGCTTTGGAGAACAACAATGTTGCAAAGAACACTATCGTAATATTTTCCAGCGATAATGGCTCAGTTGGAGTAGATGGAACTAATGATTGTGGAGATTGGGGCTCGATAAAAAAATATGGGCATCTGACTAACGGAAATTTAAGAGGATATAAGGCAGAGTTATGGGAAGGAGGCCATAGAGTACCTTTTATTGTTCGCTGGCCTGGAAAAGTAAATGAAGGAGAAACGAGCAATGAGCTAATTTGCCAGGTTGATATGTTGAAGACGATTGCAGAAATTACTGGTTATGAATTACCCGAAAATGCTGGTGAAGACAGTTACAACATCCTCCCCGCTTTTATGCAGAAAAATGATCATACTATCAGAGAAGCTCTGGTTCATCATGCAGGCAATGGTAGTTTGGCTATCAGAAAAGGAAATTGGAAGCTAATATTAACTAATCGATCTGGAGGCTGGGTTAGTGAATACTTAAATCCAAATGGGTTCGGGATTACAACTCCCTGGCAACTTTATAATATTGAGAATGATATTGAAGAAAAGAACAATGTATATGAAGAACATCCTGAAATAGTTAAAGACTTAAAATCATTGTTAACCAAATATGTTACTGAGGGACGGAGTACGCCCGGACTAGTTCAAAAAAGTCATTCAATTGATTTTGAATTGAGGCAAATAGAATTTACTAATAATTAGTACTTAAAAATGTAAATTAAAAACAAATAAAAGCGATGTTAGCTGCTTGTATTCAGGTTATTATGCGACAAAGATTCGAAAAAAACTATCCGCCAGCTGGCAGATGAAAAATACAAAGAAAAAATTGAAAAGAAAATCAAGAGTTATTAAGTATTTATGATCGGGGTTATACTAATTTGACCGGAATCCTGACTGCCGGCAGGTGAATAATCCTTGTTCTATGACCTAACAATATTCGGAATAAATTTTTCAAATTAAATTATAAAGCATGCAAAAAAAGCCTTATCGAAAAATTAAATGCAGAGGATTATCCATGATATTTTATCTGTTTATGGCATTTGGATGTTCTCATAAAGAAACACCAAAATCATTAAAACCCAATGTAATTATAATAATGACAGATGATCAGGGGTATGGGGACATGTCATGTAATGGACACCCCACTTTAAAAACTCCAAATTTAGATTTATTAAGTAAGGGTGGTGTTCAATTTAGCGATTTTCATGTTTCACCTTATTGTGCACCTACCCGGGCTTCTTTAATGACTGGTCGCGACTTTCGCAGAACCGGAGTGTGGTATACCTATGGAGGACGAAACTGGCTAAATGAGGAAGAGACGACCATTGCTGATATCTTCAAGTTCAACAATTATGCAACGGGCCACTTCGGGAAATGGCATCTTGGAGATAATTATCCGTTTGCACCGCATTTCAGGGGCTTTGATACTTCATTTATGCTTGGAAATTCAGGACTGGGAGCAGCAGATGGCTATTGGGATAATGATAGGTTTGATGACACTTATTCTCTAAATGGCTTACCAGTGAAAACTGATGGTTTTGGCACCGATGCTTTTGTAGATCATGCGTTGGAATTTATCGAGCAACATAAAGATGAACCCTTCTTTGTGTATCTGGCTACCAATATTCCTCATCGCCCGTGGAATATTCCATCGGAATACAGGGAAAAATATGATTCTACCAGTATGGATACGAGCGAAGTGGTTCCCTATTCCTATACTGATATGGCAAGATTTTATGGTTCAATTGATAAAATTGATGAACAAGTGGGTAGGGTTTTAACCTTTCTGGAGCAAGAAAATCTAGACAAGAATACGATTGTTATATTCCTTACAGATAATGGCACTGTAAGTCAGGAATACAATGCCGGTATGCGAGAACGAAAAGGAAGTCCCTACGAAGGAGGGCATCGTGTTCCCTTATTCATTCGATGGCCAAATGGTAGCATACAGCCCGGAAAAAAAATAAATGCACTTACAGCACATCTTGATATTGCTCCAACTCTAATCGAATTGTGTAAGTTAAAAACGGATAAACAACTATCTTTTGATGGACAGAGTTTGGTTCCACTGCTTTACGATGAACCATCAGGTTGGAATCAAGATCGGGTCTATTTTAGCCAAATGCCCCAGAATTTACCTGGCGGCTATCATGTTGCTGCGCCAAAAGAGGGTAACACGGTAGTTTGCAAACAAAAGTGGAGGCTGGTAAATAACGAATTGTATGATTTGAGAAGTGATCCTGCTCAAAATAATAATTTGGCGGATAGCTATCCAGAAATTGTCAGGGAACTAAAAGATAGTTATGAAAATCATTGGATGAACATCCAACCCTTTACAGAAAGAATAGCAAGAGTGCGTATTGGAAATCCCAAACAACCAATTACTAAACTTTCTCTTTCTGGTATTACACCAAGTCAGGGTCATCCTGCAGAATGGTCAATGGCGGGTGCTATTAGTGCTCGCGAAATAAACGGTAAATGGTCATTGTTTATCGAACAATCCGGAAAGTATGAAATCGAATTAAGGCGGTGGCCAAGAGAAACAGATAGGGCTATAAATGAGTTTGAAGGTTTGGGCGGCAGGGTGCCAATGAAAGAATTTAGAAAAGATGCTGTGCAAATATCGCCAGACAGTGCAAGGGTGCAAATCGGGGATGCTGCTGTTTCTAAAAAGATAAATCCAACTGAAAAATCAATCAAATTTGAATTAACATTGGAGCAGGGAAACACAGATTTGCAAACTTGGTTTGTTGACCAAGATGGAACTAGCAGGACAGCTTATTGGGTTTACTTGAGCAGAATTTAAGGGTGGTATTACGAATTATGTATCAGATATTATATTGGAAATATTATAAATACCAAAAATTGGGTTGAATAAAAAATCCCGGCCATGCAGAGGACATGGCCATATACCCGAGAATAAAAACATTCATATCATGGAAAATACTTTTATTAAAACTGGAATAATCATAGCCTTCATCTTGACATTATTAGGATGCCAGTCAATTCAAAAACAGAAACAATCCAACATTCTGTTTATCATGTCCGACGACCATGCTTTTCAAGCAATTAGTGCATACGGATCTAAACTAATTCAAACACCAAATATCGACCAAATTGCCAGCGAGGGAATTATTTACAATAAAGCATTTGTAACCAATTCTATTTGTGCACCAAGTCGGGCAGTAATTCTAACTGGAAAGTATTCGCATTTAAACGGAGTTAGAGGAAACAGTGAGGTTTTTGATGGGAGCCAGCAAACACTACCAAAAATAATGCAGGCAAATGGCTACCAAACTGCAATTGTGGGCAAATGGCATTTAAAAAGCCACCCAACTGGGTTTGATTATTGGAATGTGCTGCCGGGGCAGGGAGATTATTACAATCCTGAATTTATCAAAGATGGAAAAGATACAACATACAGTGGTTATGTAACTGAAATTATTACAAAACTGTCACTCTCGTGGTTAAAGAAGAAAGAAAAAAACAAGCCTTTCTTTTTAATGATGCACCACAAAGCACCGCATCGAAGTTGGATGCCTGCTCTTAAAAATCTGACAATGTTTGATGATAAAGATTTTCCACTTCCCGAAAATTTTTATGATGATTACGATGGACGAGAAGCGCTGAAAACGCAAAAACTCACGGTAAAAGATCACATGGATATTCGTATGGATTTTAAAGTTCCATGTAATGAATGCGATACGGGTGCCGTAAATTTTTGGGCTCCCGAAGAGTATTGGCGAAGATTGGATCGATTAACTCCGGAAGAGCGTAAAAGCTGGGAAGAATCGTATAAAAAGGAAGAAATCGAATTTTTGAAAGTTAAAGACGATGAAGCCAAATTCGACCAATGGAAATACCGACGATACATGGAAGATTACCTGCGTTGTATTGCGTCGGTTGATGAGAGTGTGGGCGAAGTTTTACAGTTTCTAAAGGATAACGATCTTGAAGAAAATACAATCGTCATTTACACCTCCGATCAGGGATTTTATCTGGGTGAGCATGGTTTATTTGATAAGCGTTTTATGTATGAAGAGTCGATGAGAACACCTTTAGTTATAAGATTTCCATCTGAAATAAAAGGAAAATCAGAAACAAATAAACTTGTTCAGAACCTAGACATTGCTCCAACACTTTTAGATATCGCAGGGGTTGAAATACCAGATGATATGCAGGGTGAATCTTTAAGATCAATTTGGGAAACTCCTGATGTAAGATGGCGAGATGCCCTTTATTATCACTATTACGAAAAAGGTTTTGGAGCAACTCCTCATTATGGAATTCGAACCGAACGATATAAACTTATTCATTTTTACGATGAAGTTGACTCTTGGGAATTGTATGATTTAAAAGAAGATCCTACGGAAATGAATAATTTGATTGATAAGCCTGAATTTTCTGATACTCTGAAAAACATGAAAATAAGGCTTTCTGAATTGCAAGAGAAATACAAAGACAACAAAACCAACTAAATACTAATTACTATGAAAACAAATCTATTAATAGGCGGCTGTTTTTTCTTATTGTTTAGTCTTGTAATCATTTCAGATAATGCTTTGGCACAAACAGATAAAAATTCAACAGACGATCCGATGGCAGTGGAATTGACAAGACATTTGCAAAATGACCACGGATATGTGTGGCCCAAAGATCCGAAAGTGCTGGAAAATTTAAATAAGTGGCAGGGCTACAAATTTGGATTATTGATACACATGGGATTGTACTCAGAACTTGGAATAGTTGAATCATGGGCATTATGTCCGGAGGACTGGATTACCCGTAAAGGTTACGACGACTATTACAAATTTTGCAATGACTACCGTAATACCATTACAAAGTTTAACCCGCAGAACTTCAATCCTGAAAAATGGGCAGATATGTTTAAACGTTCCGGTGCAAAGTATATGATTTATTCATCTAAACATCACGATGGATTTTGTTTGTATGACACGAAATACACCGATTTTAAAGTTACGGCTCCTGCCTGTCCTTTTTCTTCAAATCCAAAATCGAATGTTTTAAAAGAAGTTCTTGATGCCACAAGAAAAGAAGGACTGGCAACGGGAGTTTATTTTTCGAAACCAGACTGGACTTCAAAAGATTTCTGGTGGCCGTATTATCCACCCAAAGACAGAAATCCTACCTATGATATTACAAAACATCCTGAACGCTGGCAAAGATTTGTGGACTTCACACAAAACCAATTGAATGAATTAACGACAGAATATGGCAAAGTTGATATTCTTTGGTTGGATGGCTGCTGGGTATTACCCAAATCAAAAATAACTGAGAAGGTTGCGGATTTCTGTAAGTACCCACACGATATGGATATTAACATGAAACTGATTTCGGAAAAGGCACGTGCCAAACAGCCAGGAATGCTCGTTGTTGACCGCTGGGTGGAAGGTGAGTATGAAAATTATTTAACTCCTGAACAAAAAACTCCTGAAAAACCATTGTTAGTACCGTGGGAAAGCTGCATTACTATGGGTGGTGCATGGGGCTGGGTGAAAAATGACAATTACAAATCATCGAAACAACTGGTACACCTGCTTGTTAACATCGTGGCCAAAGGCGGAAATCTATTGCTGGGTATAGGACCAGACGGGTCTGGTAAATTCGAAGCTAAAGTAATCGAAAATCTAGAGCTACTTGGTAAATGGCTGGAGGCAAACGGTGAAGCAATCTACGAAACGAATCCAGTGGAGCCATTCCTTGATGGCAAGGTGGCATACACAGCAAAAGGGGATCACACAATCTATGCAATTTATATGCCCGCAAAAGATGAGAAAGAGTTGCCTTCTGAAATATTTGTCCAAATAAATTTGAAAGGAAAACTAAAGGCCAGCCTACTGGCCTCAGAACAAAAACTAAAAGTCAAATCGGTTGATGGAGGATTTAATATTTCTATTCCTAAAAACTTGAGATCTTCATTGGTGAAACAAGAAGCTATTGCCATCAAGCTTATAAATGAGTAAGGGAACTACTATGACTGAATACAGAAAAATAAAAACAAATCTTTCAATGAATCCTATATCAAAACCTATATCTATGTTAAAACATCTCAGCAAAGCAGTAGTCTTTTTTGCATTACTAATTGTAAGCATAACCATTCAGGCAGGATCGGACAATATTGCTATTAAAGCAAAAGTAACTGCTTCCTCAGAACTCAGCGATAATTATTCGCCACAAAATATAAATGATGGACTAATCCGAATTTCGGATATAGGAGAATGGGCATCTGATAGTAAAACAAACTACTGGGGTGGTGTCAACTATCCATGGGTAAAGCTAGAATGGATAGAACATCATCTAATTGATAAGATCATTTTTTATGACCGAGTTGATCTTAAATCCCATATGGGAGGTGGTACTCTTCAGTTTAGTGATGGAAGTGAGATAAGCGTTAACCTAATACCCAACGATGGAAGTGCAAGGGTAATTGAATTTCCTGCTAAAAATATTAATTGGATACGTTTTGTTGTAACTGATGGAGAAGGAGATCATTTGGGATTCTCTGAAATAGAAGTCTTCCCATCAACTAAGGATGAGCTTGATCCAGTGTCAATGGTTGATCCATATATAGAAACAACAAGAGGACGGTACTTCTTTTTTGTTACCGGAAGTCGCCCGTTTGGAATGATTAGCTCTGCTCCATTAACCCGCAACAAAAACCAAATGGGTGGTGGCTATAATTATAATAGTACTGAAATTCTTAGTTTCCCTCAGGTTCATGGCTGGATGCTTTCAGGAGTAGAATTTATGCCAACTACAGGAAATGTTAATCCCTCTCTTTGGCATGATGGATGGAAATCTAAATTTTCGCATGACGGAGAAATTGTACAACCGGGATACCACCGGGTATTTCTTGATAAATATAAAACCTGGGTAGAGCAAACATGCACCGATCGGGTAAGTTTTTACCGAATGCGCTACACCGAAGATGCTACAGCAAATATCTTATTCAATCTTGGTGGCTATGTTTCTACAAGCACTATGACAGGAGCCAATGTTAAAAAAGTAAGTGACACCGAAATTGAAGGATCTATAAACACCGTTGGACGTTTATGGGGTGGTCCCAATAATGTGAAAATGTATTTTTTCATCCAATTGGATCAACCAATGGAAAGGCTTAACAGCTGGGATGCTGAGATTAAGAAATCGGACATTGATCATCTTGAAGCTGTAAATAAGGATATTAAACAAGATAGTTACAAAGAAGCCCCAACAGCAGGGGTATCCGCTCAGTACACGAAGAAAGCAGGGGAAACCATAAAAGTGAAAATTTCAATTTCATATACCAGCATTGAGAATGCCCGTGAAAATATGAATCAGGAATGCAATCACTGGGATTTCGATAAAGTGAGAGAAGATGCCAGAAATGAGTGGAATGACTGGATGAGCAAAATTGAAGTTAAAGGGGGAACGCAAAATCAGCAGGTTAAGTTTTACACCGATCTTTGGCATACGCTATTGGGAAGACATAAAATTAATGATATCAGTGGTGATTATCCCGATTACACTAATGGTGAACGAAAAGGTAGCCACACTGATGCGCAGTTAAAAGTCAGAACCTTACCAAAAAACCCAGATGGAACTGCAAAATTCAATATGTATAACTTTGATGCACTTTGGCTAACCCAATGGAATCTGAACACCCTATGGGGATTAGCATGGCCTGAGGTTTTAGATGATTTTTCCGCTTCACTTATACAATACGCAGACAATGGTAAGCTTTTGCCACGAGGAGCTTGTGTTGGTGGATATTCCTATATCATGACTGGTAATCCGGCTACCAATATGCTTGTAAGTACATACATGAAAGGCTTGATGAAAAAAACGGATATTCAACACGCCTATGATGTTATGAAACGAAATCATGAACCCGGGGGAATGATGGGTGGTGATGATATAAACTTTTACGTAAAAAATGGCTGGAAGCCCGGCAATGCGGGAATTACTCTTGAATGGGCATTTCAGGATTGGGCATTAGGACAGATGGCTACAAGACTTAAGTTGAAGAAGGAGGCCAGATATTACCAGAAAAGATCTACGGGATGGAAAAGTTTATATCATCCTGAAATCGGTCTGGTGTTCCCAAAGGATACAGACGGTAACTGGAGTCACACAGAACCATTAAGTGGACATGGCTGGGTCGAAGCAAATGCATGGCAGGCAACATGGTCTGTGTCACACGATATAGCCGGACTGGCAAAGCTAATGGGAGGCAATGATCGATTATGCAACAAATTAAATTTCTCATTTGAGAAAGCAGATCCTACCGATTTTGTATTTGGATATGGTGCTGGATACGTGAGCTATGCCAATCAACCGGGGTGCTCCAATGCCCATGTATTTAACTACGCCGGAAAACCATGGCTCTCACAATATTGGGTGAGAAAAGTAAACGAACAAGCATACGGTGGCGTAACTCCAGATAAAGGTTATGGCGGTCATGACGAAGATCAGGGACAAATGGGAGGAGTTAGCTCACTTATGTCAATCGGATTATTCAGTTTGAAGGGAACAGAATCCGTTAATCCAATTTATGAGATTACCAGTCCTGTTTTTGATGAGGTTAAAATCAAACTCAACCCTGACTATTATTCAGGTGATTATTTCACTATAAAAACGCATAATAATACAAGCGACAATTATTACATCCAAAAGGCTAAGCTGAATGAAAACTCTATAAACCAATGTTGGTTTTTGCATGAGGATTTTGCCAAAGGTGGAGTATTGGAATTGTGGCTAGGCGCAGAACCAAATAAAAAATGGGGAATTGAAAATTCTCCCGCAAAGTAAAATACAAAACAAACATTAATACATAGAACATTGAAAGTTAATTACAGAAACACCGGTCAGTTCTTAATGCCGGCAGAAAAAGAGAAGGAGAATAAAGGACAGTATGGACTTTATCCAAACCATAATATTGGTAATGACAAAATACATGTTGGAATTGAAAGTCTGGCCAAACAAATTGCGGATAATCCAGTCGTTATTCTTGATGGATATGTCGGCGTGTTATTTGAAAATCTGAAAGATGAACTTCAAAAACATATAGCTGAATCAGGCAAAAAGGTGAATTGGATAAATGTTTCTGATGCTCTAAAACCTGAAGCTGAAATTAATCAATTAATTGAGCCATTTCTAGGAGGAGACAATCCTATTTTTGGAACAAGGGCAACTATAGAATTAGCTGATTTTTATGAGCTATCGAAACTAAAAAACCTGAAACCAAACAAGGAATCTGACATCAATATTATTTACGGTATTGGTGCCGAATTGGCTGATTGGGAAGGACTTTTAATTTATGCAGATTTACCGAAAAACGAACTTCAGTTTCGTGCAAGAGCAAAAACAATTACCAATATTGGAGCGAGCCAGACAGATGAGATTAAGCCAATGTACAAGCGCTTTTATTTTGTGGACTGGGTGGTGCTAAATAAGCACAAGCAAAATATTCTTCCTGAAGTTGATGTGTTTATTGATGAACAACGCGCTGATGAAATTAGCTGGCTTAAAGGTAACGATTTGAGACAGGGATTGACCGAAATTAGCCAAAACGTTTTTCGTGTTCGCCCTTGGTTTGAACCTGGTGCCTGGGGTGGTCAATGGGTAATGGATAAAATTGATGGACTGAATAAAGACGTTCCAAATTATGCTTGGTCATTTGAGCTAATTGTTCCTGAAAATGGATTGGTTTTTGAAAGCTCAGATAAGGTTTTTGAAATCTCATTCGACTGCTTAATGTTTCAGGAAGGAAAAGCTGTTTTAGGTGATGCGCATGAGCAATATGGTACTGAATTTCCAATTCGTTTCGACTTTTTAGACACTTTCGATGGCGGTAATTTATCTGTTCAATGTCATCCCCGTCCGGAATATATTAAGGAGCATTTTGGTGAGAATTTCACTCAGGAAGAAACCTATTATATTCTTGATGCAGGAAAAGATGCCAAATGTTATTTGGGATTTCAGGAGAGTATCAATCCTGAAGAATTCGAAAAGGATTTAAAACACAGTTTTGAGAATAAAGAAGCGATCGATATCACGAAACACGTTCAGGTTTTGGATTCAAATAAGCACGATTTATTCCTGATTCCACCCGGAACTATTCATGGTGCCGGAATTGATAATCTGGTGCTTGAGATAAGTTCAACACCTTACATTTTTACCTTTAAAATGTACGATTGGATGCGCCTGGATATGGATGGAAAACCACGCCCAATCAATATTGAAAGAGGAATGGATAATCTGTATTTCGACCGAAAAGGTGATTATGTGAAAGAAAAACTTATTTCACATCCATACATTCTTGAGGAAGGGGCTGACTGGAAACTTTATCATTTACCAACACACGAAAAACACACTTACGATGTACATCGATTTCATCTAAAAACTGAAGTGGAAGTACAAACAGAAGGGAAATGCCATGTGCTAAGTTTGGTTGAAGGAGGCAGCATACTTATTGAAACTGAAAATGGACTTTTAAAACGGTACAATTATGCTGAAACATTTGTGATTCCTGCTGATGCTGGAAGCTACAAAATCACTAATGAATCAGAGGCTGAGATTATGGTGGTAAAGGCTTTTATGAAGTAAGTAACAATAGTGAACCCATTCCTGCGAAGACAGGAATCTCATCCACTTTTTAATCATGAGATTTCCGACTTTACAGAATGAATAATAAAGCAAAAAAAAGACGAATGAAACAATTAAGCATATTTATTGTAGCAATTTTTCTGATTTCGTGTAGTGTTAAGGATCATAGCAAAAAAGAACTGGCAAATAGAATACTTGCTGATGAAACTTTGGTCAAGGTTGATCAAATGGCACGAAAGCTAATGGAAAAAGGTTTTTATGCCGGATCAGGTTATCAAATGGTTTGGGCACGAGACTTGAATACGTTCATAGAATTGTCGTGTGAGGAATATGACGTAAGCATCATTCGGGAAAATCTGCTTATGTTTTTTCATTTTCAGCAGGAGAATGGTGAGCTATTAGATGGATACGTGCCAAAAGAAGCTTTTACATGGGGAGATCCATGTACTTATGAGTCAACTACTGCTCCAGGTCATATCGGGTTTAAGAATACTGTAGAAACAGATCAGGAAACTTCTCTTATTCAGGCGATATACAAGTACATTTCGAAAACAAATGACAGCAGTATTCTTCAGGAAAAAGTTGCTGGGAAAACGGTTTATAACAGCTTAGCATTTTCTATAGACTATCTGTTAAAAGAAAGGTATTCAGCAAAATATGGTTTGCTTACAGGAGCAACTACTTTTGATTGGGGTGATGTGCAGGTTGAAGGCGGAACTGTTGTTGATATTGATAGTTTAACACATTGGAGTATCGACATCTATGATAATGCTATGTTGGTCATTGCACTGAAGAATATGCAAAGTTTTACTGAAGATACGGCAGAAAAGAATCATTGGAGTAAGCTTCAGTCGAAGATTGAATCAAATATCAAAAAGTATTTGTGGGACTCAGAAAAGAATAAGTTTATCCCACATATCTATATAGATGAATCTCCTTTTCCTGATAGTTTCGATGAAAATGCGATTCACTATCATGGTGGAACGGCTGTTGCTATAGAAGCTGGAATATTAACTAGAGAACAAATTTTGATAGTAGCTAATCAAATGAAAGAAAATGTGAAACTTTCAGGCGCTCCTTCAATCGGCTTAACAGTTTATCCACCATACCCTAAAGATGGTATTGTGCAAAATATTTCCACTCCTTATGACTACCAAAATGGAGGCGACTGGACTTGGTTTGGCGGAAGAATGATTCAACAACTTATTGCTTATGGATTTGTAAGTGAAGCTTATGAGCTTGCAAACCCCATGTTTGACCGAGTGTTGAAAAATGATGGATTCTACGAATGGTACAAATTAGATGGCACACCAGCTGGATCAGCTGATTTTAAAGGATCAGCAGGTGTTTTAGCTAAGTCAATTGAGATGTTTAATAACTGGGCCAAAGAAAATCAATAAATATGAAAAACCTAAGCAAACTGTTTCTTCTCTTAGCTTGTGTGTATATGCAAGCATGCGCAGTTGAGAACAAAATAATCTGGCAAATTGGAGAAGGTGATAATAGTGCCGCTGAGTTTGCACTGGCACCAAATGACTACAAACAATACATTGATAATGATTTTGGGTGGGAAGACAAGTTCTTTTTAATTGGAACTTCAGATTCTAAAAAAGATTGGCCATATATTATTCCAGGAACGGATGATACCTGGGGTGGTACCTGGGGAACATCAGGTTGGCGTTCAAGCACTTTGAATGTTCTTTTTGGAGTGGATGAACTACCAAAATCAGGTGATTGGAAACTGACTATTGATATTCTGGATTGTAATTCTGAAAAATTACCGCTATTCAAAGTTAGTGTCAATGGTAAATCATGGAAATATAGAATTCCTGTAATTAATAAAAACAATGCTATTGATGGTGAGATTACTGATTCTTCTGAATATTTAATAGAAATTCCAATGCCGGATGGCTTAATTACAAAAGGAGGAAATGAAGTAAAACTAACTACGCTTGAAGGTTCGTGGTTGAAATTTGATCAGGTAAAACTGGAAGGACCCAAAAGTGTTCTGTTGACTGAAAACACCAAAGTGCATCTAAGAAGTGTAAAAACTGCAGATTATGAAATTGAGCTAAGTGATAAAATGGCACAGCCTCTTTTGGTTGACATTCAACACTTAAATGGTTTACCTGAATTGATGGTTGTATTAGATGACGAAGAAATTTTTGCAGCAACCATTGAAACTGGTCGATATATTTTTGAAGTCCCAATGCCGGCAGTTAAAACTTCTGTTGAAAGTAAATATGAAATATGGGTTGATGGTACTAAATTAGAATCAGGCAAAGTAATTCGCCAACCTAAGGGTGTTATTACTCCTGCCGGTTATGTAGATACCAAAATTGGAACTGCTCACTCTCGATGGATGATTGCTCCCGGGCCGTGGATGCCATTTAGTATGGTTAAAATGAGTCCCGATAATCAGAATGATGGTTGGCAGGCTGGTTATGAACCAACTTTTGAGTCGATTGGTTCTTTTACACATATTCACGAATGGACAATGGCAGGATTGGGAACAATGCCAACAAATGGGCCACGTCAAACTAAAGTTGGTGACCAGAAAGATGTCGATGGTGGCTATCGTTCCAGAATAAATAAAGAAACAGAAGCAGCGCCACTTGGATACTACAGCGTTGAATTATCAGATTATGATATAAAAGCTGAGTTAACATCGACGACTCGTTGTGGATTTCAGCGCTATACCTTTCCAAAAGATCAGGATGGATCACGTGTCCTGCTAGATCTTGTTATTCCTGCAGAATACAGCTACAATTCTGTTGAAGCATACATAAAGAAAACTGGAGAGTTTACTGTTGAAGGATACAGCCATCAACTCTCACCAAATACATGGAGTGGCGGTGTTTCTCAGGAATACACCGTACATTTTGTTGCAGAATTTGATCAGCCAATTTCTAAATTTAGTGTTTGGACTGAAAATGGTGTGCAGGATGGAACGGAGATATTGAAAATCAAAGAGGCAAAAGATGCGGGTGCAATTGTTGAATTTGATACCAAAGAAAATAATATAGTTCAGCTTCGTACAGGTATTTCTTATGTGAGCATTGATAATGCAAAAGAGAATCTGAAAACAGAAGTGACAAAACCTTTTGGATGGAATTTCGCTTCGGTTAGGCAGGCAAATGTTAATACCTGGGACGATCTTTTCAATCGTGTTAAAATCTCAAGTACTGATAAGCGTGAGAAGATGCGTTTTTACAACAATATGTACCGCTCTATTTGTAGTCGTAACACTTTTAGTGATGTGAACGGAGAGTGGATGGACGCTGATGAAATCCTTAGGAAATTAGATGATCCATCATCGCCTGCTTTAGGTTGCGATGCTTTCTGGAATACTTTCTGGAACCTGAATCAATTCTGGAATTTAGTTACTCCAGAATGGTCTAATAGATGGGTTAAGTCGCAGTTGGCAATGTATGATGCAAATGGTTGGCTTGCAAAAGGCCCTGCAGGAATGGAATATGTTCCGGTGATGGTAGCTGAGCATGAGATTCCTTTAATTGTTGGGGCATACCAAATGGGAATTCGGGATTATGACGTGGAAAAAGCGTATGAAGCGGTAAAGAAAATGCAAATGACTCCCGGGCAAATTGTTGGTGGCGGTTATGCAGGTAATCGTGACCTTGTTCAATACTTAAAGCACAAATACGTGCCATATGACAAAGGGCGCTTTTCAAATACTTTAGAATATTCGTATGACGATTGGACGGTCTCCCAATTTGCAAAATCATTAGGCAAAGAATCGGATTATAAAATATTCTTAGAACGAGGTAATTATTGGAGAAATGTAATTGATGAAGAAAATGGTTATGCCCGAATGAAAGATTCAAAAGGGAAGTGGTTCAACGATTTTGATCCATACAAATCAGGAGCAAACCACCATTATGTAGAAGGCAATGCGTGGCAATTAACATTTTTTGTTCCGCAAGATGTTCCTGCTTTAGCAGAAGCAATTGGCAAAGATCGTTTTATTGAACGCCTCGATTGGGGCTTTGCTGAAAGTGACAAAACACGCTACAACGGACTAAACGATCAATATTGGAATTACCCCGTTATTCAAGGAAATCAACAGTCTATGCACTTTGCATTTTTATTCAATTGGGTTGACAAACCTTGGCTAAGTCAAAAATGGAGCAGATCAATTTTGGAGCGCTACTATGGCTACGGATTAGCAAATGCTTATTTGGGAGATGAAGATCAGGGGCAAATGAGTGCCTGGTTTATTATGGCGTCAATTGGATTATTTCAAACTGATGGTGGTTGCAGGGTTGATCCAATTTATGAGATTGGCAGTCCATTGTATGAGAAAGTTGAGATTGATTTAGGTAATCGCTACGGACGTGGTGATAAATTTCTTATTGAAGCGAAAAATGCATCTCGTTTAAATAAGTATATACAGTCAGCTATATTAAATGGGAAAGTATTGAAGGACTTTAAATTTCCTGCAAGTGAATTGCTTAAAGGTGGAAAACTTGAGTTAGAGATGGGTTCTGAGCCAAATAAGGAGTGGGGTATTTGAGAATCAATTAGTCGAATGATATTCTAGAAATTACCCATAAATACAAAAGGCATTTTTTCAACAATTAACCATAAATAGAAAATATAACTAACCAATTATTAAACCAATAAGAATGAAAATCATGAGATTATTAAACATAATCATCGTTTTTCTACTGATTTGTTTTAGCAATACCTTGGAAATTATTGCAAACAATCACAGTTCTTCTTATCTCTCTGAAAAACAGTCCAGAACAAAATTGGAACAAATTAAGGAACAGCTAAACTTTGACGAAATAGTTTTCGCTGTACGCGAAGATGCCAATGATCACATATGGGGTCATTGGTATGCTAATTTTGGATATTACTGTCTTGATCCCTCCTACAAAAATTATGGAAAATTGGGTCGATTATGCAAATACAATGTCCGCACAAAAAAAATAACAACTTTGGTTAATGATCCTGGTGGAACGGTTCGCGATCCTCAGGTAAATTACGATGGTGAAAAGATATTATTCTCATGGAGAAAGGCTGGGAGTGAGCATTTTCATATTTTCGAAATTAATATTGATGGTACCGGTTTAAAGCAATTGACCTATGGCCCATATGCAGATATTGAACCGATTTACTTACCTGATGGTGGGATCATATTTGTTTCCAGTCGCTGTAACAGATGGGTGAATTGCTGGCAGGTTCCTGTTGCAAGCATTTATCGATGTGATGGAGATGGGAAAGATATTCGTCAGTTATCTGCAAATATAGAACATGACAACACTCCGTGGGTACTTCCTGATGGACGTATTCTTTATACGCGATGGGAATATATTGATCGCAGTCAGGTACACTATCATCATTTGTGGACCATGCATCCGGATGGAACAAACCAGATGGTTTATTATGGCAATTTAAATCCGAATAATGTTTTTATTGATGCCAAACCGATTCCTGGTAGTTCTAATATTCTGCTTAGTAGCTCTCCCGGACATGGTAAGGCTGAGCACGCCGGACATATTGCAACAGTTAGTGTTGGCAATGGTCCTGATGACTTGAATCAAATGAAGCTTATTACTAAAGGCAATAACTTTCGTGATCCATACCCCTTGTCCACAGACTTGTATATCGCGGCAAGCGGTAAAGCCATGTTTTTCATCGATTTAAAAGGAAACGAGTTCCCATTGTTTAGCTTGCCACAGGAATTCGGGAATGCAAGTTTACAGGAACCACGTCCTTTGGTAGCTCGTAAGCGTGAGCCAGTTATTCCATCCAGGGTGAATTTAGCGAAAGGAACAGGAACACTCATTATAAATGATGTTTATCACGGCCGAAACATGGAAGGGATCAAAAAAGGGGAAATAAAGAAACTCTTGGTATTGGAAGCATTGCCAAAGCCCTGCCAGTTTACAGGGAGTATGGAACCCCTGACATGGGGAGGCAGTTTTACCTTAGAACGTATTATTGGGACAGTACCTGTTGAACCTGATGGTTCTGTTCATATGGAATTGCCTGCCAACCGCTCTTTCTTTTTTGTTGCTCTTGATGAAAATGATAGCAGTGTGAAACGCATGCAAAGCTTTTTATCTGTTATGCCCGGGGAAGTAACAAGCTGCATTGGATGCCATGAAGAACGAACTAATACTCCTGTATTGCATAATAATCGCCGGTCACTTGCTATTCTCAAAAGCCCTTCTAAACCTATGGCTGCTAAGGATATTCCTGGTATCATCGATTTTCCACGGGATATACAACCTATTCTTGACAGACATTGCATTGAATGCCACAAACCTGAAAATTATAAGGGAGGCCTATTGTTAACCGGAGATCGCGGCCCAATTTATTCTCACAGTTATTATAATTTAAAGGCAAGAGGAGAGTATGTAATGGGAAGAAATTTGGCGATCAGTAATTATGCACCACGTACCATAGGTGATGCCGCTAGTCCTCTAATGAAAAAGATAGATGGAAGCCATTATGAGGTTAAACTTTCGGATAATGAAGTTAAGTTGCTTCGTTATTGGATAAACACCGGGGCAACTTATCCCGGCACATATGCAGCTTTAGGAACAGGATCAATTGGATTAAATGAAGGACATCTAATTACCGATAACAGTGATCTGGAGTTGCCCGAAGTGCTGGAAATGAAAGCAGTCCTGGAAAAAAAATGTGCTTCATGTCATTATGATGATTCTCGTCTGGCAACTCATCCCTCATATGTTCATGTGAATGCATGGGAGGTTGGAGATAAAACCTGGAAGACAAATTTTATGCGGGATATTGTCTATAACATGACTTATCCTGAAAAATCATTGATTCTGTTAGCCCCTCTTTCTGTTGATGCAGGAGGATATGGAAAGTGTAAAATGGACACAAGCAGGGAGCAAACAGCAGTATTTAAGAATAAGAATGATCCAGAGTATCAAACAATCCTTAAAGGTATTCAGGCAGCAACAGATTTGCTTAATGAGAGAAAACGTTTCGATATGAAGGGATTTAAGCCACGCAAGGAATATGTTCGTGAAATGAAAAAGTTTGGTATACTTCCAGATTCTTTCGACATAAGTAAGGACCAAATTGATATTTACAAAACTGATCAACGGTACTGGGAGTCCTTGTGGTATTACCCACCAGGGGTTGAAAAACCGGTTCTTTATGATAATTCTTTTCCCGAATCCTGTATATCAGCGCCTCCGTTAATCAGGCAGCTGCAATCAGCACATCAATTTATTTGTACCGATTATGGAGATCAAAAGATTAGAGAGTTCGACAGGCAAGGACGTGTTATTTGGGAACATGATGCAGGGACGTGCGCAGATGTAACAAAATTACCCAATGGAAATGTATTGTTTGCAACAGGTAAAGAAGTTATTGAAGTAACACCAGGGCGTATGCAGGTATTTCATTATAAGTCGAAAGGAGAGGTCTATAGCTGTCAACGATTGAGCGGCGGAAATACCTTGATTGCAGAATCAGACCCTTTGCGTCTTTGTGAGCTAAATCCTGAAGGTAAGATTGTAAGAACCATTCCTCTTAAGTGTAAAACCGAAGATAAGCACTGGATGATAAGGCATGCCCGTAAAACTCCACATGGAACCTACCTTGTGGGACATCTTGGTGATAAGCTTGCCCGGGAATATGATGCTGAAGGAAACATTATTCGTGATTTTAAGGCTCCTGGTTATGTCTTTATGGGGCAACGTTTAAAAAATGGGAATACATTGGTTTCATGGCAAAAAGGAGTTCTCGAGTTTGACAAAACAGGAACTATAGTATGGGAGTTAACTGAAGAAGATGTTCCGGAAATGAAACTGCAGTTTATTCTGGGAATAAACAGGCTTGATAATGGCAATACGATTGTTTGCAACTGGCTTGGTTGGGACGCAAAAGGTAAAGGCATTCCATTATTTGAAGTAAGCAAAGACAAAAAAGTTGTATGGCAGATACCTGATTCTGAAAAAATTGGATCAATCACATATCTCCAGCTCATGAAAAATTAATCAAATATTAATCACTTGATCTTCTTGATTTTGTGACTAGATATTGCAAATTTTGTTTTGAGATTAATCGTTTAATCGAAATTATAACTAACCAATTATTAAACCAATAAGAATGAAAATCATGAGATTATTAAATTTTATTATTGCTTTCCTATTCATTTGTTTTAGCAGTTCTTCTGGAATTGTCGCAAACAATATAGTAGTTAAAAAAGCAATTGTTTTGCAGGCTGAATTGAAAAATAATTCAGCTAAAGTACCAGTGTTTTGTCAGTTTGAGTTTGAGGGGGAAGAAAAAACGGAAGCCATTATAAAACAAGGTGGTACAGTAGTAAAGAGACAAGAACTTCGAAAAGGGAACAATGATTTTTTCTTTTTTGCCAAGGCAAGTAAAAGCCGTAAAGTGTCAAACTTGAAGTTGATCGTTAACGGCAAAACAACTTCAATAAAAACAACGACTATTCCAGATCGGGAATGGCGCGTAAACTTTGTACAACATACACATACAGATATTGGATATACCCGTCCGCAAAGTGATATTCTGGCTGAGCATTTAAGATTTATTGATTATGCTTTGGATTATTGTGATCAAACCGATGATTACCCAGATGAGGCAAAATTCAGGTGGACATGTGAGGTAACCTGGCCAGTGGAAAAATATCTGATTTCAAGACCTCAAAAGCAAATTGACAGGCTGAAACAACGGGTAAAAGAAGGTCGCATTGAGTTGGCCGCTATGTACCTGAATTTTGATGAAATGCCTGATGAGCAAACGTATGCTGCTTCTTTAAAACCATTTGAAGAATTGCGTAAGCATGGCTTGCAAGCAAAAGTAGCTATGCAAAACGATGTAAATGGAATAGGCTGGTGTTTTAATGATTACTACAATACATTGGGCGTAAAATACCTGAACATGGGGACTCATGGACACCGGGCTTTAATTCCATTTGATAAACCAACTGTTTTTTGGTGGGAATCGCCTTCTGGTAAAAGAATGTTGGCACATCGTGCAGAGCACTATATGCATGGTAACTTCTTCGGGATTCACGGAGATGATTTTGAAAATTTTGAGAAAAGCATGCTGGTATATTTGGCAGAAATTTATGAATTGGGATATCCATTCGATATTACTTCTATTCAGCATTCGGGTTATACAACCGATAATTCACCTCCGTCACTAAAGGCTTGTGAGATGATAAAGAAATGGAACCAGAAATATGAATGGCCTAAAATCAAAACGGCAGCATCATACGAATTCTTTGAAGAAATTGAAGAAAAGCATGCTGATGAACTAGAGGTTTATCGCGCTGCCTGGCCAGATTGGTGGACTGATGGTTTTGGCTCTGGGGCAAGGGAAGTTAGTAAATCAAGGGAATCTCATGTTGACATTATTGCCTCACAGGAAGCTTTAAGTATGGCTAAAGTTCTCGGACAAAAAATGCCGGATAAAGTGGATGAACGGATTTTTGCGGTTAACGATGCGATCTTATTTTATGACGAACACACTTTTGGTTTTCATGCAAGTATCTGGAACCCGTATTGCAAAGGTTCTATGGAACAAAGAGCATTGAAAGAATCTTATGCATGGGAAGCTCATCGCAGAGCTCGTTCTGTAAATGAAGAATCAATGGGTTTGTTGCAGGAATATATTCCGAAGCTAAATGTGCCAAGTATTGCTGTATTTAACACAATGGCTTGGAAACGCAGTGCTAGTGTAAAAGTTTACATTGATGAACAACAACTTCCGCGTAATAAGGAGTTTAAAATTGTTGATGAGACTGGAAAAATTATGCCGGCACAGGTTTACGAGCCTCATGGGGGAAGTGCCTACTGGCTGGTTTGGGTAAATGATGTCCCTGCATTTGGATGTAAGCAACTGAGAATTAAAGTAAATAAAGATGCCAAGAGAAAAGAAATTGAGCTTAATAAAAATGCGGTTTCTATTTTAGAAAACAACTGGTATAAAATTACAGTTGACATAGGAAACGGGGTAATTACAAGTTTGTATGATAAAGAGCTTGATAAGGAGCTTGTTGATAAAGATGCTGCATGGAAACTTGGGGAAATTATTTATGAACAATTAGATGACAGGAGTGAAATAAACAAAGGTCATCTGGCAGAAAGAAGACAAGCGAAAGGTAAAAAGTGGATGCAGAAGTATGAGCGTTTTGGAATTGAGAATTTCAATTTTAAAGGAATTGAAGACAAACCCATTTGGGAGGAAATGCACTTTGCAGGAAAGATGGAAATGGCCGCATATGGCGATGAAGGTTTTAAGCTCGGCATTAGGCTCTACAAAACCACTAAAAGAATTGATTTTACTTATAATGTAATTAAAAAACCAGTTACCGATCCGGAATCAATTTATGTTGCATTCCCATTTATACTTGAAAATGGAAAAATCAATTTTGAAGTTCAGGGTGGGGTTATTGAATCTGGAGTTGATCAAATACCGGGCTCATCAAATGATTGGAACACCGTACAGAATTTTGTTTCGGTGAGAAATGATGATTCTCAATTGGTTTTTGGTAGTCCTGAAACAGCACTCATGCAATTTGGTGGAATAAACACTGGTCGTTATGATGCCGCGGCCAAACCACAAAATCAACATATTATTGGCTGGCCGATGAATAATTATTGGGTAACCAATTTTGCCGTTGATCAGCGTGGAGAGTTTGAGTGGACGTATTACTTTACTTCTTCATCGGATGTTTCAAATAGTTTCTCTACTCATTTTGGATGGAATGCAAGAATACCATTATTAGGAAGAGTTATACCTGCGGGCAAATCCGTTGAAAACAATAAATTTAAATCAGTTTTCAATGAGTTTCCGGAGAATGTATTGTTGATTAACTCAAAACCTTTGGTTGATGAAGATGCTGTAGTCTTTCATATCCGGGAGTTAAACGGGGAGAAATCAAATTTTGTAGTTAAAGGGATCAGTAATTTTCAACTACAGGAAGTTGATGTTTTAGGACAATCAGCAAAAAATGTAAATGAAGTCAAATTACTTCCTTTTGAAACTAAGTTTATCAAAGTTAGTTGGTAAAATAATATTCATAATTTTAAAGAGAAGGACGGCAAATCAACATTGCTGTCCTTTTCTGTTTTATTCGTACAGATATTGATTTCAAGTTAAAAACTGAAATTGCTTTAAGCTATTGTTACGACTTTAGATACTATGGATTTGTAACTTTAAGCTATAACTATTTTTATTAAATTAGGCCATTCTAAAAAAAAAATCAATCATAATGGCTGAGAATTACTTCAAAACGTATCCCGATAAAAATGGATATTTTAAAGAGTACGGTGGTGCGTTTATTCCACCAATACTTGAAACTGAAATGCAGAAAATCAATGATGCATATTTTTCAATCAGTAAATCACATAAGTTTGTTTCTGAACTAAGGAGTATCCGCAAACATTATCAGGGACGACCAACACCTGTTTATTTCTGTAGTCGTTTGTCCGAAAAATATGGTGGACGTATTTATATGAAGCGTGAAGATTTAAACCATACAGGGGCACATAAACTCAATCATTGCATGGGTGAGGCTTTGCTAGCCAAATATATGGGTAAGAAAAAACTGATTGCTGAAACCGGAGCAGGTCAACATGGTGTTGCACTGGCTACAGCGGCAGCCTACTTTGGTTTGGAGTGTGAAATACATATGGGGGAGGTTGATATTGCTAAAGAACATCCCAATGTTGTTAAAATGAAAATTCTTGGTGCAACAGTTGTACCTGTTTCTCATGGCTTAAAAACTTTGAAAGAAGCAGTTGATTCAGCTTTCGAATCTTATTTGAAAGATCCGATTAGCACTATATACTGCATAGGATCAGTTGTAGGACCACATCCATTTCCAATGATGGTTCGTGATTTTCAGCGAGTGGTTGGAATTGAAGCCAAAGAGCAATTTCTTGAAATGACAGGCGAACTGCCTGATAAAGTGGTTGCTTGTGTTGGAGGTGGAAGTAATGCAATGGGTATTTTCTCTGCATTCCTTGATGATGAAGAGTGTGAAATTTATGGCGTAGAACCGGGTGGTCTTTCAATGAATTTTGGTGATCATGCTGCAACAATGACACATGGTACTCCAGGAGTTATGCATGGGTTTAATGCGTATATGTTAAAAGATGAGAAAGGTGAACCTGCACCTGTTCATTCTGTAGCCAGTGGACTTGATTACCCAAGTGTTGGACCAGAACATAGTATGTTAAAAGATATGGAACGTGTAAATTACGTTTCAATTAATGATAAAGAATGTATCGATGCATTTTATGAATTGAGTAGACTTGAGGGAATTATACCTGCACTGGAAAGTGCTCATGCCGTTTCTTATGCATTAAAACTTGCGAAGGAGAATCAACAAGAGTCAATTCTTGTAAATCTAAGTGGTCGTGGTGATAAGGATATTGATTTTGTATTGGAAAAATATGGTCTGCCTGAATAACAAGACCTGTATAAAAAATATAGATTGAAAAGCGGGGATTTATCTCTGCTTTTTTTTTGACTAAACTTTGTGTTTTCTCCTGAATTCACTTGGAGTTATTCCTACCCGTTTTAAAAAAGTAGATGAAAAATGTTGTGATGAATAGAAGCCTGTTTCAAGTGCAATTTCAGCAAGGAGTTTATTTGTTTTGATTAGCTCACCTTTTCCCTGTTCCACCCGAATATGTATTAGGTAGCTTTGTGGCGAAAAACCAGTTAGGCGTTTTACCTTGTCATTAAATGAAGTTGTTCCCATTTTAAAATGAGCAGACATTTCATCAAGTGACCATTTTTTGTTCATTTTTGATTGTAAAAACTGATTTAACTGTCTGATCCAATCTTTCTCTTTGTCTACTTCAATCTTTCTATTCTTAATAATCCTTACAACTTCAAGAATTAGTTCTTCAATTAGTATTTTTATTTTGGTATCATACCCAAATCCTCTAGTTCGAAGTTCAATATTTAGTTGCTTAAAGTATTTTTCAAAAATTGTTGCTTTCTTTAGGACAGGATATTTGTTATCGCTCAGTACTTTACCTATTATTTCATTTTCTTCTTGAGAGAATGAAGACCAATTACCTAGTAAGAAACCATCTTTTTTTGAGAATATCTCAGGTGTGATTATTAACCAGTAAATTTCTCCAAATTCAACAACTTCATCGGTATTTCCATGGTACTCCCATGGGCATGTTACAAATCCTTCACCAGGATATACCGAATGCTCTTTACCTTCAACCCACCAATTATAACATCCTTTTTTTATGTAGCATATTTCAATGCCTTTATTGTAATGCAAACTCAAAGAGCTTGGTTTGATGTCAGCATAGCGTTCATGTCCAAACTCCCGGATAAATGAAAATTTTTCAATTACTGGGATATCTTTTAAATGCTTTTCTGCTTTTGAATAAAGAAAGTGTTCCATAATTTATAAAATCCACCGTTGCAAAAGTATGGAAGATAATTATTTTATAAAAGTTTTACTTTGAACTTCTGTACCGATGATATGAAATATAGCCTGACGATTTGAGAAATGTTTTGTAATTTGAATATGCTATGATCACAAAACCAAATATCTAATAAATAGAAAAATAATAGAACTATGATACGGGTAGCAATTTTTTTGGTAATACTATTAACATCTTCAATAGCATCCTTTACACAGGAAGTAATCAAAATTAGTTATTTAAAACCCTATAAGTTTAAGGAAGCCAATCAACAAATGCTTGTAAGGTCAAGCATTAATTCAAAAGAACTTAGTGAGGGATTCTCAATCTTTTTAAATGAGAACCAAATTGATTATCAAAAAACAGATTCAGGTACTATTGAGCTGTTTTTGCCATTGGTAGGAAAGACTAGTGAATTGAAATTTTATACAGCAAAAAAAAGGTTATTTGCAAAACAGCTTTTTAAACCGTTAGTTTCAGCAGACTGGGGATATTTCGGAAAAGGTACGATTCACATCATTTGTTCATCTCATCAGGATATTGCCTGGATGAGTACTCCCGATTCCTGTCGTCATGAGCGGGTTCATGATATTATTATTCCTGCCTTAGATCAGATTGACAAGAATCCTGATTTTCGTTTTGAAATGGAGCAAACCTTGAATTTAATGGAGGTTTTGGAAGATTCTCCTGAACAGAAGGATCGTATAATTGAAGCTTATAAAAACGGTCAGTTCTCTTGGGGCGCAACATACACACAACCTTATGAAGGTCTTGAATCAGGAGAGCAACTAATCCGTCAATCCTACCTTGGTAGGAAATGGATAAAAGACAATCTGCCAGGAATGGATGCTCATGTTGCTTACAATATTGATGTTCCTGGTCGATCAATCCAATTCCCACAAATTCTTGAAAAATCTGGAATCCCATATTTGTTTGTGAGTAGGATGAAAGAAGGTTTTTTTAACTGGTACAGCCCAAATGGATCAAAAGTTTTGACTTATAGTCCAGGGAATTATGGTTGGGCATTGCTGAAGTATAAGTATTTTGAAGACGATGTGATTACTGCATTCCAAAAAATGAACAAGGTTGTTCAAAATTGGGATGACTATTACATCAAACGAAATATTCCTCCACACTATGGTGTTGTTATTAGTACCGATGCAGGCGGACCCAAAGATTATACTCCAATTATTAATGAATGGAATAAGATTGTTGAGAAGTCAGGTTCAGATCTTCCATTGTTGCGTCATTCAACAGCCGAAGATTTTTTTGCAGCCATTGACGTTGAGGGTACGAAGTTTGATTCAATATCCGGTGAACGCCCTAATCTGTGGCTGTATATTCATGGTCCCGGACACTACCAGGCAATAAAGGCCAAAAAATCGGCTGCTGTAAGTTTGCCAGCTGCTGAGATCTTTTCTTCAGTAATAGGATTAAAAGAAAAGAACCTCAATGATTATCAACAGGAAAAGATTGAAGAAGGTTGGTCAAAGGCTATTTATCCTGATCATGGATGGGGTGGCAAGCATGGTGAAATCACCGACAGCATTTTTAGGGCAACTCTTGAGGAATCAAATTCAATTGGAGAAAGAGTTCTAAATGAAGCTTTGGTTTCACTTTCATCAAATATCAAATTGAAAAAGTCAAATAGCATCGTCGTTTTTAATGATCTTTCCTGGGAAAGAAATGGTGTTGTAAAAGTTGATATTTCAGGAATGAAAGGAAATGAATGGCTTGTACATGATGCTAATGGCAATGTTGTTCCATCTCAGATTGAGAAATTGATTGATAAGAAAATCATTTCTTTTGCTGTTGAAGGAGTGCCTTCGATTGGATATAAAACATTTTATCTCAAAAAAGGTAAAAGTAACTTGGGGAGTGATGTTGAAACTGGCTTAAATTTCTACGAAAATAAATTTTATTTAGTAGAATTTGGTCAAGGAGGAATTACAAAACTGTTTGATAAAGAGATTGGCAAAAATATTTTCAATACCACAAAATTTGCAGGTGGTGATGTTTTAAGCCTTGGTTACTCAGGAAATGGAGCTGGGGAATTTGTGCAGATTACTGAGCCAAATATGGTAAACTATGAAACTCTTGGAATGAATGAAGCAAGTTGGAAACTGAAAGCAGTTGGATCGGTTTATGCGAGTTATGAGGCTTCGTATAAAATGAGAAACTTTACAGTTATTCAAACGGTTCGGATTTACCATCATGTTAAAAAAATTGATTTTGATCTGGAAGTTCCTGACTGGACAGGAGAGCACAATCGCCAACTGCGGGTTGCTTTCCCATTAAATATGGAAGCTGCACAAGTAACCTATGATGTACCGAATGGAATTGTGAATGTTAATCAGGATGAACTAAAGATCTCTCCACGCGGCTGGTCATGGGGCGGTACATATCGACAAATGTCAAACGAGATTCATCCTCGTGAAATTGAGAATTTTATTACTGCCAGTAATGAAGATTTTGGTGTGACCGTTTCTACTGACTTATCCGTGGCTGACTGGATTGATCCAACCCGCGAATCTGTTGATTATCCAGTACTTCAGGGGATTTTGTTATCGACACACAAAAGTTGTCATGGTGAAGGAAACTGGTACCATCAGACCGGAGGCCATAAATTTAGCTTGTCAATTACTTCACACAAGTCAGGTTGGAAAAATGGTTATCACTTTGGTGTTGAGGGCAATCATGGTTTTTCTCATAAGTTGAAGCAAAAATCTCAAAATGGTGATCTTCCTGAAGAGAAAAGCTTTTTGAGCGTTTCCTGCCCATTTGTTAAAGTTTCAACACTGAAAAAGGCAGATGAAGAGAATACACTTGTTCTACGTCTTGTAGAAATGGAAGGTGTAGATAAAGAAGTTGATATTGAATTGTTTGAGCCAGTTAAAGAATTGTTGAAAACGAATTTGATTGAAGAGACTGAAAAAGATAAGCCAACCGGACAGAATGGAAACTCTCTTAAGTTTAAGATTAATAAGAATGCAATTGATACTTATAAATTGAAATTATAACAACCAAATATACCAACCAATGAAAAAATCACTACTAATCGTTGTTCTTTCAACTCTTTCAATTCTTTCATATGGACAGGAAGAGCAAAAAGATCATTCTTATTTCACAAAAGGCAACATCCACATTGTGAGTTCTTCACATCAGGATATTGCCTGGATGGATACACCTGAGAAGTGTATTGAGTTCAGGGATGTGAATATGATTTCGCCAGCACTTAAACGGATGGCCGAAAATTCAGAATTTAAGTTTTGTGTTGAAAATGCAATGAACTTATACGAATATCTTGAAAGGCATCCTGATCGTTTTGAAGAAATAAAGAAGTTTACTGAATCTGGTCAGTTAGAGTGGGGGGCAAATTACAACCAACCTTATGAAGGAATGTATGATGGCGAGGCTTTAATTCGCCAAACATATTTAGGAAAGAAGAGATTGCAAAAAATGATTCCAGGAGGAAACTATACCTGTGCCTGGGATGAAGATGTTCCTGCCCGGGTTACTCAGCGTCCACAAATGTTTGCAAAAGCTGGAGTGAAATATCTACAATTTAGTCGTTTTGAACCTGGCCTATATAATTGGTATAGTCCTGATGGAAGCTATATTTCCTGCTGGACTCCTGGCCAATATGAATGTTCTGGCCGTCCGATTCGTAATTCTAAAACAGAAGAAGAACGAACTGCTGCTTTTACTGAAATGCTAAATAATTGGAATGGGTACTACACTAAAAGAAAATTGTCTCCTGACTATATTTACATCAGCTCTCATGATTTCTCAGAACCGTTGAACTATGACAAGTATTTTGCTGAGTGGAATGGGAAAGTTGAGAATGATCAATCTGATATGCCTTTCATCAATTACTCAACAGGAGCAAAAGCTATTGAGGCTGCTGTTCGTTCAGGTAAGCCAGATTCAATTATGGGTGAGCGTCCTAATGTGTGGTTGTACATTCATGGGCCTGGACATGAAAGAGCATTGAAAGCATCCAGATATGCTTCCAGAAGATTGGTTGCAGCCGAGAAGTTTGCAACTTTTGACGCATTGATCAAAAATGATTTTAGTAATTATCCACAAGCAGAACTTACAAAAGGTTGGGAAGATGGAATTTATGCAGACCACGGCTGGGGTGGTCGTTTTGGACATATTACCGATAAATTGTTTCGTACAAAGTTCGAAAATGCAGGACAGATTGCAGATAATATAGTGGAGCAATCTATTAACAACATTGCACAGAATATTGATTTTAAAAAGGATGGAATCCCGGTAGTAGTCTTTAACTCATTGTCATGGGAACGTAATGATCCTGTAACATTTAGTTTGAATACAGAAGGAATGTACGACTCTAACTTTAAGTTAGTTGATGGAGCTGGAAAAAATATTAATTATCAATTTATAGCTGCAGATAATAATGATAGCGACTCCTGGCTGAAATTTGTATTTATTGCTGAAAGTGTTCCAGCTCATGGTTATAAAACTTATTACCTTTTGCCAGGTCAATCTGGAGAAGATGAGCAGCTAAGGATGGATTACGATGGAGAAGAACTAGCCAATCAATTTTATTCCATTAAGTTAAAACCTGGCGGAATAAGTTCCATTATGGATAGGTATATCCAGCAAGAACTGGTTTCAGAAAGCGATTTCTTGTTTGGAGAAGTGTTTGCTCTTGAATCAGTAGGTCATGGTGCAGGTGAGTTTACAAGAGTTCAACAACCAACTATGAATGGCTTTGCAAAAATGAGCCAGTACTCACCATCCTGGCAATTGGTTGAAAATGGGCCTGTCCGTGCAGTTCTTGAAACACAACATCCTTGGAAACATTGCACGGTTAAACAACGACTAATTGTTTATAATTATCACAAAAAGATTGATTTTGAAGTTGATATTCTTGGGTTTGATGGAACGCATTCACGTGAGTATCGTGTGGCTTTTCCTGTGAATAATGATGCAGGTAAGGGTAATGTTGCGTATAAAAGCCCAATGGCGGTTATTGAAGTAGGTAAAGATGAATTGCCAATGCCCGGTGGCTTTTCAAAACCGGAACAAATTTATGATACTCCTTGTCCTGAGATCCATCCCCGTGAGGTACAGGATTGGTTTTCCTTTTGGGATGATAATAAGGGTATGACTATCAGTACTGATGTTGCAACATTTGATTGGATTAATCCAGCGAATAATGATTCTAAGGATATCATTTTACAGCCAATTCTTTTTGCAACTCGCAGAAGTTGTAATGGAAGCAGTGACTCAAATTGGTATCTTCAGAGAGGAAACCATCATTTCAAGTTTAGCTTTACTTCGTTTGGTAGCATCTGGTGGAGCCCTTCTTCTGGTTTTAATTGGAATGATGGACGTGCATTCGGGGATCAGGCTAACCAACCAATGGATGTTCTCGTTTTTAAAAATAAACCACAAAATGGTGTGAATTCGGATTCATTCTCTTTTGCTAAAGTTGATAAGAAAAATGTTGTGGTTTCAACGATTAAAAAATGTGAAGACGACAATAATGTAGTGCTACGTTGTTACGATATTGAAGGAGTTTATTCAGAAGTAAAAGTTGATTTTTTTAAACCGGTAAAAGAAAGCTGGAAAACCAATATCATAGAAGAAGAACCAATTAGAATAAGTAAAAGCAATGATGCTTTCGAAGTTGGGAAATATGCAATTGAGACATTTAAATTAAAATTTTAGAGATTGATTTATGGAACGATTTCAAAAGATAATAGTAAGTATTCTTTTTGTTGCCTTAGGTTTTTCTGCAAGTAGCCAGGAAGTTTTAAAAGTTAGCAATGAGACTTTTGACATATTGAAAAAAGTTTCTAATTCTCCGTTAGCAGATGGAAGTGTACTTCTTTCGCTAACCACCCATCAAGATTTGGGTTGGGTGGATGAGATTGAGAAGTGTGTGGCTATGCGCGACACCCAATGGATTACGCCATTTATGCAACGATTGGAAGATGAACCGGGTTTTGAAATGGATATTGAGCAAGCCTCAATTATTCAGGAATACATTGAAAGACATCCTGAAAAGAAAGCTGAAATTACGAAACGTTTGAAAGAAGGCAGGATGTTGATTGGTTCAACTTACACCCAGCCTTACGAAGAGATGTATTTCTCTGAGTCTTTAGCCCGTCAGTTTTATCTGGGGAAGTTGTGGCTGAAGAATGAATTTGATGGTTACAATGCCACATCTTATTACAATTCTGATGTGCCGGGCAGAAGTTTGCAAATGCCCCAGCTATTGGCAAAGGCAGGGGTTGATAACATGTTTATCAGCCGTCATGAGCGAGGCGTATTTGATTGGCTTAGCCCCGATGGTTCAAAAGTAACAACATACACACCTGGACATTATATCGATTTTTATAATGTTCTAGGTATGGAGAATGAAGAAGCAATTAAAGAACTAGCCAGTCAGGCCTTGGTGTGGTCAACGGGTTATAATGATATTCAAGGGCAAGAAACGGTAATGCCTGCTGTATTGAATTTTGAGTTTATCTGGGCAAAAGAACCCGTTGAAAATCTAGATCCATTTATTGCAATTTGGAACAATCTGAAAGAAGTTGAAAATGAGAAAGGTGAGCGATTGAAAGTGAAAATTCCTGAAATTAAATTCTCAACCTTGGATAAGTTTTTCAAACAAATCAGGAAGTCAACTAAAGAAATACCTACGCTGCTCGGAGAACGTCCAAACGTCTGGGTTTATATTCATGGGCCTTCACATCATTGGGCAATGGATCACAGCCGACAAGCTGATATGTTATTGCCCGCTGCAGAGAAGTTTGCAACTGCCAATGCAATGGTTGATGGTTCATTTTCAAAATATCCGGTAGAATTATTCAGTCAAGCCTGGGAATCAAAAATTTATCCTGATCATGGCTGGGGAGGGAAAGGCGGCGTTAGTACAGATGCTATTTTTCTGACACGATTTGCTGATGCTCATGAGAAAGCAAAAAACTTATTGGATAATTCAATTCAGTCACTTGCCTCCAAAGTAAAAGTATCAGAAGATAAGGGTTCTCCTGTTGTGGTATTTAATAGTTTAAGTTGGGAGCGCACGAGTCCTGTTACATGTTCGATGAAATTTGATCCAGTAACAGCCAAATCATTAAAGCTATATTCAAAAGAGGGAAATGAAATTCCAGTTCAACTTGATGATGTTGTAAAAGATTCTAATGGTTATTTGAAATCTGCTAAAATCAAATTTGTGGCTGAAAATGTGCCTTCCGTTGGTTTTGATACTTATTACATCAAATTATCGAAAGAAAATAAAACAACAGAAGCAAAGAAATTTACTCCGACTATTGAAAATGATTTTTTCAAAGTTGAATTCACTGATGGTGGAATCTCAAGTTTAATTGATAAACAATTGAATAAAGAATTGATTGATGCCAGCTTCTTTAAAGCAGGTGAAATCTTTACCATGAAATCAGAAGGAAATGGTGCTGGTGAGTTTTTTGAAGTACAGCAGGTGGAGATGGAGGGATTTGATAAAACCGGAAATTATAAGAGCAACTGGACTGTAGTAGCTGATGGAGATGTCTTGACATCTTATAAGTACCGACAACCTATCCGGAATGCAGTGGCTGAATTAACGGTTACTATCTATCATCAAACTAAAAAAATAGACTTTGATGTGGCTGTCAATAATTTTGATGGAACCATGTTCCGCGAATACCGAATGGCAATGCCTTTAAATATTGTAGATGGAGAAATTGCTTATGAGGTACCATATGGTGTTGTAGAAGTTGGTAAAAGCGAAATGGAAGGAATTGCAGGTTTTGGATACGATACTCCTTGCAGAGAACTACATCCACGAGGAATTGAGAATTGGATTAATGCATCTGGTGATGGATTTGGGCTTACTCTTTCTTCAAGTGTTGTAGGAATGGATTATATTGATCCAACGGGGAAAGAATTAAGCGGAACCATTCTGCAGCCTATTTTATTGGCTTCACGCCGCAGTTGTCATGGTGAAGGAAATGATTATCACCAAACAGGAAATCATAGTTTTTCATTTTCAATTACTTCTCATGAAGAGGGTTGGAAAAACGGAACTCGCTTTGGGAAAGAAAGTAATGAGCCTCTTTTTGCTGTAGTTGCACCGGTGCAATATGCAACAGCAAGTCTGGCAGAAAGTCAAAGCTTTTTGGGTGTTAATGAGGAGAATATCATTGTAACAGCTATGAAGAAGGCTGAAAATGAAGATGGTGTTGCAATTCGATTTTATAATCTCGATGGACATAAATCTGAAGTTAATCTATCACTTTGGAAATCATTTAATAAAGCTTTTGATACGAACCTGATTGAAGAAGTAGAAGCCGAATTGAAAATCAAAAAGAAGAACTTGAAGGTTGAAGTGGGCAAGTATGAGATTGCTACCATCAAATTAAAATAAAACAGAAACCAAAAACCAAATAGATGACACCACGAGAAAGGATTTTAACAATCCTCAAAGGGGAGCAGCCTGACCAAATTCCATGGGCTGGTGATCTCGATTATTGGGCAAATTCTTTGATTAAGATGGGGAAGAAACCAGAAGGTTTTACACAGTCGGATGATTATGTCCAGTGGCATAAGGATCTGGGTGTTGGCTTTTATTTGCAAGGCTATTTTCCTTATAAACAAATCATTGATAATTGTGAGGTAAAAGAATGGACTGAAGGGAACAGCCGTTTCAAAGAAATTATTACTAAAATAGGATCTGTCCGTGAGTGCTGGGAATACATTCCTGCGTCCTACACTGAAGGCCCAACTGAGCATTTCTTTAAGTCAGAGGCTGATATTCCGATCATGAAGCACATTTATGAGAATACTCGCTTTGAGCCGGATTATGATTTTGCGCACAAGCGTAAAGAACAAGTTGGAGATCAGGGTGTAGTACTTTGCTATTTGCCCAAAAGCCCATTTATGCACTTACTTGCTTTGGAAGCTGATATGATGGCTTTAACTATGGCTGCAATGACAATGCCTGAGGAATTTCAGGATTTATTGGATACCATGAAAATAGCTTTTGATCAAGCTGCACAAATTGCTGTTGACAGTCCTGCCGAAGTACTAATGATTCCTGAAAATCTATCTTCGGAAATGGTAGGTCCGGATTTCTTTGAAATGTATATGCGTGCTTATCAGGAAGAGTGGACTACCAAGATTAAGGAGGCCGGAAAGTATTCATTTATCCATATGGATGGCACCTTAGGAGGATTGATTGCAGAAGAAGCATCAGTTGGTTTTAGTGTACTTGAGGCATTGACTCCACATCCTGTTGGTGATTTAAAATTTGAAGATCTTGAAGATTTAGCCGGTGATTCTAATAGCATACTTTGGGGAGGTTTGCCGGGAGTATATTTCACCCCAAATGTAAGCGAGGAAGAATTTGAGCGTCATGTGAAGCACGTTATAGAAGTAATGGTTCAAAAGCCTCGGTTTGTATTGGGGGTTGCGGATCAGGTTCCCCCTGATGGATTAGAGTCTAGAGTGAAAAGAGTCAGAGAATTAGTAGATCAATACGGTAAATACAACAAATAGACAAAAGGGTATGAGCTTTAAAAATGAATTATTAGAATATAAAGAGATATTTGAAAAGGAACTACATGGCAATATCCTTTCATACTGGATGAAGTATGGCGTTGAAAAAGACGGTAATGGTTTTTATGGAGCTGTTGATTTAGAGAATAAACCTGTTTTGTCAGCTAATAAAACCAGTGTGTTGAATGCACGAATTTTATGGACATTTGCTGCTGCTGCAAAAACTTATCCGGGTAAAGGATATGAAGAAATTGCTCATAAAGCATACCGTGTCGTTACTGAAGATTTTGCCGATAAAGAGCATGGTGGTTTTTATATGGAACTTTCTTCGGATAATGAAGTGGCTAATGATATTAAGCATACTTATGCGCAGGCTTTTGTAATTTATTCATTGTGCAAGTATTATGAGTTTAATCCTGCTGCTGATGTGATGAAAGTCATTCATGATTTCTTCTACTTTCTGGATGAAAAAACGAAAGATCCTGATAATCCAGGATATTTAGAGTCATTTACCCGGGACTGGAAAATATACGAAGAAAACCGAATGGCTGATAATAATGAGCCAAAATCGATGAATACGCACTTGCATGTTCTTGAGGCTTATGCTGCGGTTTATAAAGTTTGGAAGGGTGATCTTATTAAACAACGCTTAACCGAATTGCTGGAAATATTCATTAATAATATCATTCGTGAGACTGGACATTTGGGAATTTTCTTTAATTCTGAATTCTCTGAAGCCGAAAGCTCAAAAGGAATCTGCTCATTTGGACATGATATTGAAGCATCCTGGTTGATCTGGGAAGCTGCTGAGATTCTTGGAGATGAGGCAATCATTGAGAAAATTAAGCCAATGATCTTGAAAATGGCTGATGCAGTTCTTCGCGTTGGAGTAGATAAAGATGGTGGTTTGTTTCTTGAATCAACACGTTTTGGAAGTCATGTTCGTACCAATAAACACTGGTGGCCACAAGCAGAGAATTTGGTTGGTTTTATGAATATGTTTCAACTAAAAGGTGATGATATATATTGGGGAACTGTAAAGCTGGCGTGGGATTTTATTGATCGTTGTGTAATCGATCATGAAGGAGGAGAGTGGTTCACGAAAGTTAACCGCTTAGGTGTTCCATATCTTATCGAACCAGAAGATGATCCCTCTCCATATTACAAAAATAATTGGAAGATTGATCCCTGGAAATGCCCGTATCACAATGGTCGTGCTATGTTAGAGCTTGTTGAACGTATTGATCAATTAACTATAAATCAATGAATAAGAAAATAATTATTTACACGTTAATTGGTGCACTTGGTGGCTTGCTTTTTGGATTTGATACGGCAGTGATTAATGGGGCAATGCCATTTTTCACAGCTCATTTTCAACTAAGTGATGCGATGGTTGGCTGGGCTGTTAGCTCAGCACTTGTGGGATGTATTTTTGGTGCTGCATTTATTGGCAAGCCAGGCGATAAGTATGGAAGGCGTTACATGCTAAAAGTAATGGCTGTTTTGTTTTTGATTTCTGCAATTGCAACTGGATTTGCACCGTCAATTTCAGTCTTTATTTTTGGTCGTTTTATTGGAGGTATTGCTGTTGGTGGAGCATCGGTTATTTCACCAATGTACATTTCTGAAATTTCACCTGCAAAATATAGAGGAAGGTTGACTGTCACTTTTCAACTAGCGATAGTAATTGGTATTCTTTTAGCCTTTTTTATTGATTACATTCTTATTGATACAGGTGATAATAACTGGCGGTATATGTTCCTCTCGATGGGAATACCATCATTATTCTTTTTGGTACTTCTATTTTTTGTGGCAAGAAGCCCTCGTTGGTTAGTACAGAAAAATCAAATTGATGAAGCTCGTGAAGTAATTTAGGATGGTTAATAAAATTGGCGATCCTGAAGAAATCCTGAAAGACATTCAGAATTCTATAGAAAAAGATAAAGAAAAGGTGAATGTGCCAATCTTTAAAAAACCATATAAAAAGCTGGTGTATATTGGAATTATGATTGGTGTTTTTTCTCAGCTTACAGGTATTGGAACTGTTATGTATTACGCTACAGATATCTTCCGACAGGCAGGTTTTTCAACTAACTCAGCGATTGGACAAACTGTTGCAATAGGTTTTACAAATCTTGTTTTTACAATCTTAGCCATGTTTCTTATTGATAAGGTTGGACGAAAGAAGTTATTGCTTATCGGAACGCTGGGAATGACAATTTTTCTGGGCTTGTTTGCATTTGCATTTATTACAGGCACTATTGGCGGATGGTTATTGTTATTCCTGTTGGTAGGCTATGTTGCATTTTTTGCATCATCGGTTGGTGCAGTAGTATGGGTATTACTTGCTGAAATATTTCCAAATAACATTCGCTCACGAGCAATAGCTGTTGCTTCTTTTTTAAATTGGGGGACAACTGGAATAATCCAATTTCTATTCCCAATAATAGTAGGTCTTTTTAGTAATGGTGTTGGAATAGGTTATGTTTTCGCATTTTTTGCAGCAATGACATTCTCCAGTTTCTTCCTGTATCGAAAGTTTCTCTTCGAGACCAAAAACAAAACTTTAGAACAAATTGAATCTGAAAATTTATAAAACATTATATTATGAATGGATATGAAAGAGTGAAAGCTGCATTAGCAGGTGAGCCGACAGATAAAATTCCAATTATGCTTCATAATTTTATGATGGTTGCACGGGAAGCCGGCATAACGATGAAGCAATACAGAGAAGATCCAAAAGTAATAGCTGAAACTTTTATTAAATCAATTGATAAGTACCAATACGATGGAATTTTAGTTGATATTGATACGGTTACATTAGCTGGTGCATGTGGTGTGAATATTGATTTTCCAGAAAATGAACCTGCCCGCAGTCATAAAGGGATTCTGGATACATATGATGAATTTAAGAACCTTAAGCCAGTAGATGTTGGCAGTTATAAGTATGTTCAAATTTGGTGTGAGGCAGTTCGCTTATTAAAAGAGCATTATGGCGATGAGCTTTATATTCGTGGAAATTGTGACCAGGCTCCATTTTCATTAGCCAGTATGATTCGGGGTACTGAGAACTGGATGTTGGACTTTTACCTGACCGAAGAGAGCCTGATTTATGAATTACTTGATTATTGCAACGAAGCATCATCGCAATTTATTAAGTTGATGGCACAAACGGGTTGTGATATGGTTTCAAACGGGGACAGTCCGGCCGGACCGGATATGATCCCTGCTGAAATGTTTGAGAAATGGGCAAAACCGTATATCAAAAATATGGCTGATACAGCTCATGAAGCAGGAGTTGATTACCTGATTCATATTTGTGGTAATACCGATATAATTGTCAATCACATGCTGGAAACGGGTGCTGATGCCTTAGAGCTAGATTATAAAACAGATACTCAAAAAACGTTTGACCTGATGAAAGATAAAGCAACATTCTTTGGAAATGTTGACCCATCCGGCATTCTTGCATTGGGTACACCTGCACAGGTTCGTGAGAAAACTACTGAGTTGCTTGATATCTTTTCTAAAACCAACAAGTTTGTTTTAAACACGGGGTGTGCACTGCCATCAACAACTCCAGAAGAAAATATCAAAGCATTTATTCAAACAGCAAGGGATTATAAATAGTTAACTGGAAGAATAAAATGATTATCTGATAAAAAGGAAAGGGATTAATTTATAGATTTGTTCTTTAATTTAATAACCCAACTAACTTATCATGACTAATTTTCCAAAAATTACTCTCTTTCTACTTGTCGTTTTTATTTTTCTTAATTCATCTTTTGCGCAAAAACCAAATGTGGTTTTAATAATGACCGATGATCAGGGATCTCGTGATTTAAATTGTCTTGGTGCTGAAGATTTATACACGCCTAATCTGGACAAGCTTTTCTCTGAAGGGGTAAGCTTTAACCAATTTTATGTTGGTTCAGCAGTTTGTTCCCCTTCGAGAGCAGCACTGTTGACTGGGAAAACGCCACAAAAAGCTGGCGTTCCGGGAAATGTGGGCACAAAAGCAGAAGGATTGCCTACTTCGGAATATACAATGGCTGAAATGTTCAAAGATAATGGTTACACAACTGCCTTAATAGGTAAGTGGCATCTTGGGCATTTACCAGAAACAGTACCCCCTGGGCAGGGCTTTGAATATAGTATTGGGCATCTTGGTGGCTGTATTGATAATCATTCTCATTTCTTTTATTGGAGTGGACCTAACAAGCATGATCTTTTTCAAAATGGAAAAGAAGTTTATCGCGATAAGTTTTTCCCACAGCTAATGCTTGAAGAGGCTGAAACATTTATCAGCAATAATAAAGAGAAGCCATTCTTTATGTACTATGCGATGAATTCTCCTCATTACCCATTGCAACCCACAGCAAAATGGAGAGAGTATTATAAGGATTTAGAAATGCCAAGACGAGATTATGCTGGTTTTGTATCAATGACAGATGAATATATTGGTGAGTTATTGGAACTACTTGACATGAATGGTATTCGGGAGAATACAATTGTAGTTTTCTTGTCAGATCATGGTCATTCTTACGAAACAAGAACATTTGGTAGTGGTGGTTATTCAGGAATTTATCGAAGTGGAAAAGGTTCATTATTTGATGGAGGAATTCGAGTTCCTGCTGTTATTCGTTGGCCTGGAAAATTAGAAGCTGGTGTCAAAATAGAACAGTTATGTATGAGCATGGACATTTATCCTACGCTCGCGGAACTGTGTAGTTTTGATAATGTTCCAAGTGATATTGATGGTTTAAGTATGGTGTCAGTTATTAAAAATGATGAACCTTCTAAACACCAGTTAGCCTTTTGGCAGCTTGGCAATCAATGGGCAGTTCGAAAGGGAAATTGGAAATTGATTGGAAACCCGAAAGACCATTCACCTAAAGGAAAGTATTTGAATGATGAAAATGATCGATTATTCCTTTCAAACCTATCACAGGATCCTTCTGAAATGAAGAACTTTGCTGAAAAGTATCCTCAGAAAGTTGAAGAGCTTTTGAATGATTATAAGAATTGGGACTATTCAAAGCCCAAGAATATTCCTGAAAAATAATATTAACCAACCCAACACTTACAACTATGAAAAACTTATCAATCGGCCTGCTGCTTGTATTTGCTTTAGGCTTTGGGTCTTGTTCAACCGAGAAAAAATCACCATTGAATGTTTTGCTGATTACGGTGGATGATATGAATTTTAACTCAATAGGAGTGTTTGATTGTCCTGTGCCAAATACAACACCAAACATTGACCGAATGGCTAAGTCTGGTGTTCGCTTTGCTCATTCTTATGTTGCTATTGCTGTTTGTCAACCTTGCCGTGCAACTATTATGACCGGAATGTATCCACATAATAGCGGCGTAACAGGGTTTAATCATATTCCAGAAGATGCTCCAGTGCCTCTTTTGCCTGAAGAGCTTAAAAAAGCGGGTTATTTCACAGGGGTTTTAGGTAAGGTAAAACATTCAAGTCCAAAAGAATCACAATCATATTGGGATTTTGCGGAGGATGGTTTAGTCAATAACAACCTACTGGGTTATGGTAGAAATAAAGATTTGTATTATCAGCAATTCGCTGATTTTATAAAGAAGGCTCAGGAGAATGGAAAACCATTTTTCATGAATGCGAATGCTCATGATCCTCACAGGCCTTTTGCTTTAAGTGATCAGGAAAGTGGACGATGGAAAGATAAAGGTATTGCCATGCCATCGAAAGTTTTTAAACCTGAAGAGGTTATTGTTCCGGCTTTTCTACCCGATATCCCTGATGTTCGTCTTGAGATAAGTGAATATTATAGCTCGGTGAGAAGAGCAGATGATGTGGTAGGTTCAATTTTAAAGGTTTTAGAGGAAAGTGGGGAAATGGATAATACAATGATTGTCTTTATGTCGGATCATGGGATGGCCTTACCTTTTGCTAAAACAAACTGCTATTTAAATAGCAATAAAACACCTTTAATCGTTATTCATCCTGATATAAAAGAAAAGGATGTTTTGGATCAATCTCATTTTGTTTCAACAATTGATCTTTTACCAACCATATTAGAATCTGCAGGTGTCCCAATACCTGAAGTGGTTGACGGGAAATCATTTTTACCAGTACTTTTTGGAGAAAAGCAAGCAGAAAGGGATCACGTATTTACTGAGTTTTCGGCTACAAGTTCAAAGAAGAGATTTCCAATGAGGGCAGTTCATACAGCCGACTATTTCTATATCTATAATCCTTGGTCTGACGGAGAACGAAAGTTTGCAAATGAAAGCATGAATGGTCGAACTTTTAAAGCTATGCATAAAGCGGCAGAGACTAATGAGGATATTGCCGAAATTGTTGATTTCTTCTTACATCGGGTGACTGAAGAATTCTATGATTCTAAAAAAGATCCGGATGCTTTATCAAATCAGATTGCAAATTCAGATTATAATGATCAGCTTGAAGAAGCTAAGGCCCTTTTAATGTCTCATCTTGAAGTAAATAATGATCCTGTGCTTGAAGCCTTCAGGAATTTGGGTGATGAAGAGTTTCGAAAGAAGTTTATGGAAAAACAGAATGAGCTGGCAAGATTGGAAAAAGAAAAAAGTAGGAAGCAAAAAAAGATGACAGGCAAAAAATAAATAGTGTAGCAAAAGTTTTAATTAACTTTTTTGTTACTATTTCCTTATTTAATTGTGTAGAAGAATTACTCAATAGAGATGAAACTAACTATAAATGTCATTTTTATAGTAAGAAATATGAATGAATAATTAATTAAATATTGTCTGATGAAGAATCTCTTTAAATCCTTACTTCTTGTCCTGTTTGCCCTGAGTCTTATTTCTTGTTCACCAAAACAAGTAGCCGATTCTAGTGGTGTTCAGATTGCTTTTATGGCTGATGTTCATTTGCATGATGTTTATGGGGAATTTCAGGATAGTGATTATAAGGGAATTCAAAATTCTTCTAACGGAAAATATGTTCTTGCCAGAACAATGGAGGCACAGCTAAGTTCAACACGTCTTTTTAATGAAAATTACTTCGCTTTTTTGGCGGCACTTGATGATGTTGTGGAAAGGGGAATAAAATACGTGGTAATGCCAGGTGATTTTAGTGATGATGGACAGCCTTTAAATGTTAGAGGGATGAAGCGTATTTTGGATGAATATTCCCATAAACATGAAATTAATTTCGTTGTTACAACTGGGAATCATGATCCAGTTCGTCCATATTCAATTGATGATGGAAAAAAAGACTTTTTAGGAGAAGGCGGAAAAAGGCAGCCTATAATGAGTAAGGAAGGTATATATAAACCGAGAGACAATGAGCTTCCTGTTGTAATTACCAAAGATATCAGATGTATGGGCTATAATGAGGTTATCAATACTTTAGATGACTATGGCTTCTTTCCGAAGAAAAGTGATTTGTATTGGGAAACACCATTTAGCTCATTTGATTATAAAGATTATAGTTTTGATAAAGCCTTGGAAAGCTCAAAGATAGAAGCAAGACAGTATCAAATGCCTGAAATGAAATCAACCATTCCAGATGTAAGCTATTTGGTTGAACCAATAGACGGGATTTGGTTTTTAGCGCTTGATGCGAATGTTTATATACCTAAAGAAAGAGCAAAAACTGATCCTGATAATCCTGCAAATTATGGAGGTGCAAGCATTGGATACAATAATGTAATGACCCATAAAAAGCATTTGATTGAATGGGTGAGAAGAGTTGCTGAAAGGGCTGATGAAATGGGAAAAACATTGATTACGTTTAGCCATTATCCGATGATTGAATTTAATGATGATGCTTCTGACCATATTCGGGAATTGATGGGTGAAGGTAAAATGCAATTGCACCGAGTTCCACAAGAAAGTGTGGCAAAAACCTTTGCCGATGCAGGCATCAAAATTCACTTTGGTGGGCACATGCACATTAACGATACTGGAATTCGAAATTACGGTTCAGGGAAATCCCTTGTGAATATTCAGATTCCATCGTTGGCTGCTTATATTCCAGCTTATAAAATTATGACCATTAAGAATAACAATTTGATGGAGCTGGAAACTGTTATTCTTGACTCAGTTCCACGTTTTAATGAGTTGTTTTCATTATACGAAATGGAGTACGAATATCTTAAAAACAGCAATTATAAAAGGATATGGAATAAAGATGTCCTTAGCTCAAAGAATTATCATGAATATACTACCTGGCATTTAAAAGAATTGGTTCGTTTGCGATTTCTTAGAAGTGACTGGCCTGTTGAGTTCCGTGATTTCCTCTTAAATGCAACAGGAAAAGACCTGCTTCAGCATTGCGGTATAAATACATCAGGTGTTGCCATTGCAGAATATGAGTCGTGGACAGGATTTGATATGATTTTTGATTTTTATCGTCTGCGCAGTGCTGATAAACTTGCAATAAAAGATATAGGTGTCGAAAGAATTAATCAGTATAGTTTAATTATTGATACCATGATGAAATCTGATGCAGACAAATCAAAACTATCAGTAAGAATTCATAACGATTTGAAAGAATTCGTAACCATCTTTCATCATTTTATGAACGGTGCACCTGCTGATCATTTTCAAGTTGATTTGGCTAAAGGAGAAATTGTTGATTTGAATGATATGTAGTAATCCTTAATAGGTTAGCTATTCATTATTATTTAACGAAAACAAAGTCCCAAAGCTTCACTTTTTGTTTTTGAAAGCGTGGGATAACTCCCAAGACTTCCCCAAATGATTGGGCAGTGCTTGGGACAACTCCCAAGCCTTCACTTTACATTTTTTCTACGTTTAGGATAACTCCCAAGGCTTTCTTTTCATTTTTGGAACGTTTGGGAGTACTCCCGCGGCTTCCTTTTTCAATCGGATGGGTTTGGGACTAGTCCCAAAATATGTTTTTACAATTTGACTTAGGCTCATTTTACAAATAGTGATGTCTTGATAATTAATCCAAGTAGTTGCTAAATGTTTAATAAAACGGTTAACTTTTTGCAACAGATATTCATGAAGAAAAATTTTACTGTGTACGAAATAAATGTTTACTTCGTAGCGTCTTTTTTACATCAACTAAAACACACAATGATAAGTAAGTACCTGACAACTATTCTGATTGTTATATCCTTTGTATTTGGATGCCAATCTGTTCAATCTCAGCAAAAAGATAATCCTGTTGATTATGTGAATCCGTTTATCGGAACAACCAATTTTGGAACAACAAACCCGGGGGCAGTAGTGCCACAGGGAATGGTTTCAGTTGTGCCGTTTAACGTTAGTGGATCGGATGTTAATAAATGGGATAAAGACAGCCGTTGGTGGTCAACTCCTTATTCGTGGGATAATTCATATTTTACAGGTTATTCGCATGTGAATTTGAGCGGCGTTGGGTGTCCGGAGTTGGGTGTGATTTTAGTTATGCCGACTACCGGAGAGCTGACAGCTGATAACAGCAAGTATGGAGCAGTAATGACGAAGCAAAAATCATCTCCAGGTATTTACAGCAATTATCTTGAAAAGTATAACATATCAACGAAGGTTACAGCCACACAACGGGTAGGGCTTAGTAAATATAAATTTCCAGCAGGAAAATCAAATATTTTAATTGACTTGGGAACAGGCTTGACGAATGAGAGTGGAGCTGCTATTCGTGTGGTAAATAGTCAGGAAATTGAAGGCTGGCGAATGACAGGAACTTTCTGTTATCATGATGGCACGGAGCGTCCCGTATATTTTGTGGCTCGCTTTAGCAAACCAGCTGATAGTTTTGGTGCATGGAAAAAAATGCCTGCTATGAAGGCAGAGGCTAATTGGTCGGCTACCAATGATAAGTTTAAATATTACAAGCAATACCAAACGCAAATGGCTGGTGACAGCATTGGTGCATGGATGACTTTCGATACGAAAGAAGGGGAGGAGATTATGGTGAAAGTTGGTGTTTCGTATGTAAGCATCGACAATGCCCGCTTAAATCTGGATACTGAAATGGCTGGATTTGATTTTGAGAAAACAGCTTCTGAGGCAAAGGAAAAATGGGAATATGCGCTTTCAAGAATTTTTGTGAAAGGTGGAACAACTGATCAGAAAACCATTTTTTACTCGGCTCTTTATCATATGCAAATTCATCCCAATATTTTGAACGATGTAAACGGTCAGTATCCGTTGATGGATTCTTATGGTATTGGTGAAGTTAAAGAAGGAAATCGATATACCGTGTTTTCTTTGTGGGATACCTATCGTAATTACCATCAATTAATGAGTTTAGCCTATCCACAACAGCAGTTGGACATGGTTCGCTCCATGGTTGAGATGTACAAAGAGAGTGGCTGGCTACCAAAATGGGAACTAAACAGCACCGAAACACATGTGATGGAAGGTGATCCGGCTATCCCTGTAATTGTGGATAGTTACCTGAAAGGATTGGTTGATTTTGATGTTGAAGCTGCTTATGCGGCCATGTTTAAATCAGCAACTACTAAAGGTTCAGAAAACAAATTACGTCCTGATATTGATTTCTACCTGAAAGAAGGATACGTGCCTTACATGGAACAGTTTGATAATTCGGTATCGCATGCATTAGAGTATTACATTGCTGATTGGAATTTGGCGCAGTTTGCCAAAGCATTGGGTAAGGAAGATGATTATAAACGCTTTTTGAATCAGTCATTGCGTTATGCTGAGTATTTTGACAAAGATGAATTTAAAATGATTCGCCCACGATTGGAAGATGGTTCTTTTTATAAAGACTTTGACCCCAAGCAAGGGGAGAACTTTGAGCCAAGTCCGGGTTTCCATGAAGGGAATGCCTGGCAATACACATTCTGTGCTCCACATGACATTTCTGGTTTAATGAAGTTGATGGGGGGCAAAAAGAAGTTCACGCAAAAGCTTCAAATGGTGTTTGATGAAGGGCATTACGATATGGCTAATGAGCCTGATATTCACTATCCGTGGTTATTCAATTTTGTGAAAGGAGAAGAGTGGCGAACACAAAAAGAAGTGAACAGGCTTATTGCTACCTACTTTAAAAATGCACCTGATGGCTTACCTGGCAACGATGATTGCGGAACACTTTCAGCATGGGTAGTTTTCAGCATGATGGGTTTGTATCCGGTTTGTCCGGGGAATACAGATTATGCAATTGCTCAGCCTGTTTTTGATGAAGTTGAAATTAAACTGGATCAAAACTTCTATCCCGGTGAAAAGCTGATAATCAAGAAAAGCGGTAATGATTCTTATATTCGTAAAATAATTAGGAACGGTAAAAAACACAATCGTTATTTTATCTCACATGATGAGTTAGTTAACGGTGGAAAACTTGAAATTATAAAATAAATCATAATTGATCGGATGACTTTCATTCAGTCATTCAATCATTCTGTAACTCAATAAAATATGTCAACTAAAAAAATGAAATTACGACACCCGGCAACTTGGGTTCCAAGTGCTTATTTTGCAATGGGATTACCATTTATTGCCATTTCACTTGCATCAGTATTGATGTTTGAAAGTATGGGGATATCTGATGCGAAGATTGCATTTTGGACCTCTTTAATCATGTTGCCGTGGACACTTAAATGGCTGTGGAGCCCGATTATGGAGATGTTTAAAACCAAAAAGCATTTTGTGGTAGCCACTCAGTTGGTTACCGGATTAACATTTGGTCTGGTGGCTTTGTCTCTGCCCATGAATGATTATTTCACTTATTCAATTGCCTTATTGGCGGTAGTTGCTTTTAGTGGCTCAACGAACGATATTGCAACAGATGGTGTTTATATGGATGTTTTATCATCGCAATTGCAAGCTGAGTACATCGGTTGGCAAGGGGCGTCTTACAATTTGGCAAAAATTCTAACAAGTGGAGTTTTCGTATATCTGGCAGGTAGACTGGAGGAGCTTTACGGTGTTTTAGATGCATGGATGTTCGTTATGGGGATTTACGGTGTAGTAATGATTGTGCTAGCTCTATACCATACAAAGATGTTACCCTCAGGAGGTTCAGCGAAAGAAGTAAAATCGATGAAAGAAGGATTTCAAACTTTATTGGATGTAATCAAAACCTTTTTCCAAAAGAAATATATCTTACTGTACATTAGTTTTATCATTATTTTCCGTTTTGCTGAAGGCTTTGCAATTAAAATTGCACCGCTGTTTTTTAAAGCTGCAGTTGCAGAGGGTGGACTAGGAATGAGCACCAAAGATATAGGTCTGGTTTATGGCGGATTTGGCTCAGCAGCTTTTGTAATTGGCTCGTTACTTGCGGGTTATTTTATTGCGGCAAGAGGTCTGAGAAGATCAATATTTGCATTGGTTTGTGCTTTTAATATTCCATTTGCTGTTTATGCCTTTTTGGCAATGACTCAACCCGAAAGTTTGTATATTATTGGTAGTGCTGTCGTATTAGAATACTTAGGTTATGGCTTCGGTTTTGTAGGCTTAATCCTTTTTATGATGCAACAAATAGCACCAGGTAAATACAAGATGGCTCATTATGCTTTTGCATCTGGAATTATGAACTTAGGATTTATGCTTTCAAGTATGTTTAGCGGCTTTATGAGTGATTGGCTGGGCTATAAAATATTCTTTATCTGGGTGATGATAGCTACCATTCCTGCCATTATTTTTGCATGGTTTGTTCCATTCGCAAATCCAGATAATAAGGAAGAAGAAAAGAAGATTGAAGAGTAATAAATAACTTTAAATAGAAACTATAAAATATATAACTATGAATAATACACCAACTATACCATGGCAAAATAAGCCGGAAGGATTAACAGATGTAATGTGGCGTCACTCAGAAAATCCAATCATTGGACGCTATTATATTCCAAACTCCAACAGTATTTTTAATAGTGCTGTTGTGCCTTTTGAGGATGGATTCGCAGGCGTATTTCGTTGCGATAATAAAGCTGTTCAGATGAATATTTTCGCCGGATTCAGTAAAGACGGGGTTAACTGGGACATTAACCACGAACCAATTGAAATGGTGGCTGGTAATACTGAAATGATTGAGTCTGATTACAAATATGATCCTCGTGTATGCTGGATTGAAGATCGCTTTTGGGTGACCTGGTGTAATGGTTATCACGGACCAACAATTGGAATTGCTTATACATATGATTTTAAAACATTCCATCAATGCGAGAATGCTTTCCTTCCCTTCAATCGAAATGGAGTTCTTTTCCCTGAAAAGATCAATGGGAAGTACGCCATGTTGAGTCGTCCTAGTGATAACGGACATACTCCTTTTGGAGATATTTACATAAGCTATAGTCCGGATATGAAATATTGGGGTGAGCATCGTTGTGTAATGAAAGTGACTCCTTTTGAGGACAGCGCATGGCAGTGTACAAAAGTAGGTGCAGGTTCAGTGCCTATTAAAACAGACGATGGCTGGTTGGAATTTTATCATGGTGTAATCAATACCTGTAATGGTTTCCGTTATTCTATGGGAGCTGCATTACTTGATCTTGAAGATCCTTCAAAAGTATTGTACCGCACACAGCCGTATTTATTGGCTCCGGCCGAATCGTATGAGTTAGCAGGTGATGTGCCGAATGTGATTTTCCCATGTGCAGCATTAAGCGATGGTGTAAAGATTGCTGTTTATTACGGTGCTGCAGATACTGCTGTGGGAATGGCATTTGGTTACCAAAATGAAATCATTGACTTTATCAAAACGAATTCATTGTAAATAAACTTCTCACTGATGCAATTATTTAGGAAGAAGATGTTAACGCTGGAAATTGCTGTCATGGCCTTTCTGGCGTTTTCATGTAATAGAACTCAACAGCCGGTAGCTGTAGTCGAGAATAACTTGTCTGGTTATGTGAATACATTTACAGGAACGGATGGGCCTGGGAATACTTTTCCCGGAGCTGTTGTGCCGTTTGGAATGGTACAGTTAAGTCCTGATAATGGTTTGCCGGGATGGGATCGAATTGGTGGTTATTTTTGGCCTGATTCGACTATTGCCGGATTTAGTCATACACACCTCTCAGGAACTGGGGCAGGGGATATGTACGATCTTTTGCTTTTTCCAACAAACGATAAGTTTTCAGATGACTTATGGCCTGAATTGGATGCTTATCGTCCTTATTCAATGTTTTCACATGACACAGAATCTGCATCGCCGGGTTATTATTCTGTTGAGTTGTTAAGTTCTGATATTATGGCTGAGCTTACAACTACTTCGCGAGTGGGTATGCATCGCTATCATTTTCCTGCGGATAAAACCAATAAGGTAATCCTGGATCTGGGATATGCATTAAATTGGGATGGTCCTGTAGATACAAAGATCACTATTGAAGATGAACATACCATTTCCGGCTATCGAAAATCAAGTGGTTGGGCAAAAGATCAACGGGTATTTTTTGTAGCTAAGTTTTCAGAGTCGATTGCAAATGCTAAGCTAAGTGGTAAGAATTTATCTGAAAAAGAAGTTTCCGGTAAGGATGCTAAAATCACCATCAATTTTAATAAAGATGAAAAGTTTAGCTTGATTTCGAAGGTTGCAATTTCATCAGCTTCAATTGAAGGTGCTCGAAAGAATATGGAAGCTGAACTGCCAGCTTGGGATTTTGATCAGGTTAAAAATGAGGCAGCAGCTAAATGGAATGAGTTGCTTACAACCATTGAGATAGAAGGAACAAAGGAGCAGAAAGAGCTTTTCTACACCAATTATTACCATTGTTTTGTAACGCCGTATTTGCATTCTGATGTGGATGGATTTTACAAAGGTGCAGATGGCGAAGTACAAAAAGCTGACGGTTTTGATCGTTATGATCTGTTTTCGTTGTGGGATACCTATAGAACTGCTCATCCGCTATATACGATAGTAGCACCAAGTAAGGTTGGCGATTTTGTCCAATCATTTATTGCGCATTATGATGAGGCTGGCTTACTTCCGGTTTGGACAATGGCAGGCAATGAAACCAATATGATGATTGGTTATCATTCGGTTTCGGTAATTGTTGATGCTTATTTCAAAGGAATTCCTATTGATGCCGAAAAGGCTTACGAAGCTTGTAAGTCAACTGCTATGAGCAACGCCTGGGATTTAGCTGACTACAAAAAACTGGGCTATGTCCCAACGGATGGAAAGTCAAAAGGGCATTGGTCATTATCACTTACTCTGGAGTATGCTTTTGATGATTGGTGTATTGCCCGGTTTGCCAAAGATCTGGGTAAAGACGAAGACTATAAGTACTTTGCTGAACGAGCCAATAATTGGAAGAATCATTATGACCCATCTACAACATTCTTACGTCCTAAAGATTCAAAAGGAAACTTTATAAAACCATTTGTCGCTAAGGATTACACGGAGTTTATTTGTGAAAGTAATGCCTGGCATTATTTCTTTCATGTGCAGCACGATATCGATGGATTGATCGAGATTATTGGAAAAGAGGGCTTTGTAAATAAGTTGGATTCTTTGTTTAATTATAAACCAGCTCTGGGTGAAGAACTTCCCATCTTTAGTACTGGTATGATTGGTCAATATGCTCAGGGTAATGAGCCAAGTCATCATATTCCATGGTTGTATAATTACTATAATAAACCGGAAAAGACCAGTGAACTTGTTCATCAGATTATTGACACACAATACACCACAGCTCCTGATGGATATTGTGGAAACGAAGATTGTGGGCAAATGTCGGCTTGGATGGTAATGGCTTCTTTAGGAATGTATCCGGTGAATCCAGCTGATGGAGTTTATCATTTGAATATTCCGTGGATTGATCAGGCAACTATCAATCTTGAAAATGGCAAAACATTTTCTGTTGAAATAGAAAGAGGCAACGAGAATTCGAATAAGCTTGATAAGATCCTATTAAATGGTTCAGAGTTAAATGGGTTGAAAATTAATCATGCAGATATTATGTCTGGAGGGGAATTAAGATTTATTCTGAATTAAACAATTTTATACATTTTAGAAAAAGCCTTCAGCTCAAAAGAGTTGAAGGCTTTTTTGTGTACCATATGCACCGCTCCAATAAATAAGGAAGGATCTTACCAGTTAAATACAATCCATTGAGCGAACTGATCTGAACAAAGTATAATTTATTTCTGCACTACCTGAAAACAAGATAGTACAAGAATTTAAGAGAAAAGTCTATTTTGTGCTGTACTTCTTATATTTCAGCAGTGCTTCCAGATATTAGTAATAAGCATAATTTAGAGGAGTAGCTATTTCTAAATTATTCGACAGTGCTCCTGTATTGTGTTTTAAGATAAAATATCCGTTTGAACCTTTCTTTGTCAAATATTCTTTTTTCAATGGATTATAATTGATATTGTATGCTAGAACTCCGAGGACTAAAATGGGTTGAATTTATGTATTTTGCAAGCAATTATTTGTTGATTTATTAGAGCACTATATCTTGTTGAAATGCTATAGTTTCAATGTGCATTTCTCAAAAATGAAAGTAAGGGATAGTGTATCTTAAGCTATAGTTCTTCTTGATATCGATACATATGTTGAGATTTTTTATAGATTTGCTTTTTCTAAGCATTCATTGTATGCCGCAATCGAGAACACTACTTATTAGTATAAAACAGGGTGATGAAATCGCCTTTAAAGTGGTATATAATCAATTTTATTCCAGGCTATATTATTTTATTTATGAATTTATTCCTTTAAATGATATTGTTGAAAATATTGTTCAAGACACCTTTATTACCCTATGGAATAAACGATTGGAATTAAGAGATGATACAAACCTGGGAGCCTATTTATTTACAGTTGCAAAAAATAACAGTCTGTATAAATTGCGTGATCAACGCTATCGACAAAAACTATTCTCAAGTGAAGTTATTGGTGAAATGGAGCTGAATCTGAATTTAGATGTCTTGAACAAGATTGATTCATCATCCTTTGCACTTGAAGAGATTGAAAAGATAATAGAAGAGACATTGGAAAAACTTCCGCCACAGTGTCGAAAGGTATTTATGCTTAGCCGATTTAAAGAGTTGAAGAATCGTGAAATCGCAGAAGAACTAAATATTTCGGTTAAAGTTGTAGAAAAGCATATTACCCGAGCTTTAAAATCGTTTAAAGTGGCCTTAAAGGATTATTTACCGCTTGCTGCCTATCTGTTTATTTCATAATTATCCTTGTCAGAGAACAAAATACCATATCCTACTCAAATAAATTATTTATGAGAGGGGGGGTAAAACCTTGTTTGTGCTTTATTAAGATATAGCACAAGATGAAAAACATTGATAACATACTTAAACTGATTACCGGCAATTCAGATATTGCTGGTAAAAAGGAAACGATCCAGTCTATAAATGAAGATGCTGAAGCAAAAGAATTTTACAGGAAAGCGAAGCATGTCTGGGCATTAATTTCTTCGAAGCGTGAAATGCCAGCATATCAAGTAGAGGAGTCCTACCAGAAATTGCAAAGTAGGATGGATAAGCCCAAACGGGATTTTAAGCTTTATCCATATCTGAGATATGCAGCTATTGTAGTTGCAATTCTTTCGGTCTCATTTTTTACTCATTATTTGGGAAAACAATCAGCTGGTAATGAAGAACTTCAATATACCACAGTGGTTGCTGATCTCGGACAAATTTCGAAAGTGATATTGCCCGACAGCTCTATTGTGTGGTTAAACTCAGGAACAACGCTTACTTATAACAACAACTTCTCAGTTGATAATCGCAACTTAAAACTAAAAGGTCAGGCTTATCTGGATGTTCGGAAAAATAAAAACTTACCCTTGATTGTCAACTGTGATAACTTACAAGTAAAAGTACTGGGAACTCGTTTTGATGTAGATGCCTACCCTGAAGATGGAAAGATAAGTGTGACATTGGAATCAGGTAGTGTGGAGTTACTACACCCTGAAAAGAAAGCATTTAAACATCAACTTCAGCATGGGGAGCAGGCAATTTACGACTTGAATCATAATAATATTCATATCATCAAAACTGAAACAAGAAACTTTACCAGTTGGAGGACAGGTTTGTTAGTTTTCGATGATGCTGATATTGCTGAAGTCGTAAAGAAACTTGAACGTAAATATGGAATTGAAATTAAAATTAACAATCAAAGTCTTATCAAATCAGTTTTTAACGCCAAGTTTAAAACAGAGACTCTTGAAGAAATAGTTGAGTATATTGAATTTACATGTCAGTTGAAAGCACAGTTTGTAAAGGAGAATGGAGTGAATACAAAACTAATACTAAAATAGTGGAAAGTTGTTTAACTAAATTTATTTGCCAATGAAGGAATAACAAATTGACAAAAAAGGAGATGCAAAAAACACCTCCTTCCCTAAGTTTAAGTGCCTTTCGTTTCTCAGGCTCAGGCACTAACTAATTTGAATATTAAATCCAAATCGTAACAAATTTATGAAAAAAAATTATTATTCATGGATTTCCGTAGCTAAAGAATTATGGAAGTCGAAAATGTTAAGAACCATGAAACTAACATTGTTTGCTGTGGTATTAAGTTTTGCACAAGTTTTTGCTGTAAATTCTTATTCACAGACTAACCGATTGAGTTTGAATTTGAAAAACACATCGATAAGAACAGTACTAAATCAAATTGAAGAAGAATCTGATTTTTTCTTTATTTACGATGCATCAAAGGTTGATGTTGACAAAACGATTAGCATTGAATCCAAGCAAAAGCGTGTTTCTGAAATCTTAGATGAAATCTTTGAAGGTTCAAATGTTGTCTACCGAATTAATGATCGACAGATTGCTATTTCTACACTATCGTCTGTTAGTTCCATAAATCAGCAAAATGATATTTCTGGAAAAGTAATTGATACGTTAGGAGAACCTTTGCCTGGTGTCTCAATTGTGCTAAGAGGAACAACTATTGGTACGATTACCGATTTTGATGGAAACTATTCACTTTCCAAAGTGCCGGATAATGCAGTTTTATCCTTTTCATTCGTTGGGATGAGAACTCAGGAGGTTGAGGTTGCTGGATTGTCAATTCTTGATATAACAATGGAAGAAGATGCAGTTGGTTTAGATGAGGTTGTTGCAATTGGTTATGGTACAACTACTAAAAGGAAAATGGTAAGCTCAATATCAACGATTACCACTGAGGCAATTGCTGAGGCTCCATACACTTCAGTTATTAGTGGCTTAGCTGGTCGTACTCCTGGTTTATTTATTCGTGATAATGGTGGCGAACCAGGTTCTTTACCAACAATCTCACTTCGTGGTGGTGGCGAACCCATTTATGTAATTGACGGAATCAGAGCTTCGAAAGAAGAATTTTCAATGCTACCTCCTGGAGATGTTGAATCGATATCAATGCTTAAGGATGCTGCTGCCGCTGCTGTTTATGGTTTTAATTCAGCCAATGGAGTTATGCTTGTAACAACCAAGAGAGGAGGCTCCGAAAAAATTACTTTGACGTATAGTGGTGACTTTTCAATGCAACAACCTACTCTAATCCCCGAGTACATGAATGCATATGAAAATGCCATTCTGAAAAATGAAGCTTCATTTAACGATGGATTACCACAGCTTATAAGTGATGACATCCTGAACACGATGAAAAATAATCTTGATCCTGTGAGATACCCTTACCAAAATCCTTTTGGTGTTGTTGCAAAAGATTTTTCAGGGCAACGGAGACATAACATTGGACTAAATGGAACAATCAATCAAACAAGTATTTACATGTCTCTTGATTATTTTGGTCAAGATGGTATTTACAAAGCAAATGACCACGGATTAAACAGGTACTCGTTCAGGTCAAATATTAGTCAAAATTTTAAAGAGATTGGATTAAGAGTAAGCGGGAATGTTTCGCTTCAACGAAGTGTGAGGACAGAACCACCAATGGGCACAGGTGAAATATGGAGCCACGTAAGAAATGTGGGGGGTTTCTACAATTTTTATAATCCAGACGGTAATTATAATTCCGGGCAAAATCCACTCGCAGAATCTGCAGAAGGTGCCGGATATGTACATGACGAAAATAGCAGAGTGAATGGCCGTTTGGAATTTGTTTGGAATGTGCCAGGAGTAGATGGCTTAAGTTTTAAGGCTTTGGGTAATTATCAGTTGGTAAATCGTTTTTATAAGCAGTGGAATGCCAATCAACAATACCGTGCGCAAACTTACCTTTGGGATAATACTCCTGAAGAATTAGGAAAAGCTAGTTTATCGCAATCTTCGAGCAGAACATATTTGTATGATGTTGAAGCACATGCAACATATCTTCGCACTTTTGCGGATAAACACACAGTTGAATTGACTGGAGTATATACACAACGCGAATCTCGTTATGATGGATTTAGTGCTTCACGAAGAGATTTCTTGTCACCTGCAGTAGACCAACTTTTTGCTGGTGCTGCAGTTGGTAAAGACAACAGTGGCAATGCAAACGAATCTGCGAGTATAGGTTATATCGGCAGGATGAAATATGATTTTGATTCAAAGTATATACTTGAAGGGAACTTTAGATACGATGGTTCTGATAACTTTCCAGACGGGAAACGCTACGGATTCTTCCCATCAGTATCTGCCGGTTGGAATATTGACAGAGAAGAATTTATTCAGCCCATTTTGGAAAAACTTTCTCTTACTTCATTGAAAATGAGAGCTTCATGGGGTATACTAGGAAGCACTGCAGGTGTTGACAGGTTTGCCTACATATCGGCATACAATTTGGTAACAGACAGGTATTTTGTTGATGGCACCTGGGAAGCAGCTTTTCGCGAAGGTAATCTGGTTAGCAACGACCTTTCATGGTACGAAAGAGAATCGCAGAACCTGGGTATTGATTTTGGATTCCTAGAAGGAAAATTATCAGGTTCGTTCGATTGGTTTTATTACCGTACAACAGGTTATTTAGGAAGCCCTAAAGACACATATACCACTCCATTGGGTAAAGCATTACCTCAGATTAATACCAATTCGGCCCATCGCAGGGGAGGGATTGAGCTGAATATGCAATACCATACCCAGATAGGTGAAGTTAAAGTTGATATTGGTGGTAACATATCATATTTCGATCAATTATGGGAGAAAATGTACACAGAGGACTCTACTGCATTGTTAAATCCCTACACCAGGCAAACGCATGAAAAAGATTACTATCAGGCTGCATATACTAGCTTAGGTTATTTTCAAAGCCTGGACGATATTATTAATGCTCCACACAGGTTAGGTTCTACTGAAACTAAACCTGGCGACCTTCAGTACGAAGATTTTAATGGTGATGGCAGGATTGATGGTGATGATTTTACACGCATTGGAAAGAGTAATTTCCCACATATTATGTATGGTGTTAATTTAGGAGCCCAGTATAAGGGATTTGCACTAGAGGCTTTATTTCAGGGAACAAGTAATCGACAGGTTTATTTGGGTAGTATGTGGCAAAACGAAGTTAACCATAAGTTGTACACTATTCAGCAAGATTCATGGATCACCGAAAATCCAAATTCCTTATTTCCCAGAACAAGTATGCATACGGGGGTTAATGGAAATAATAATGTCACATCTTCATCGTACTGGTTAAAAGATGCATGGTATGTACGTATGAAAAGTTTAGCCTTGAGCTATGACCTAAAATCCACATTAATAAAAAATGTGCAGGCGGTAGGGAGCTTTAAACTACTATTAAGTGCAACCAACTTGTTTACAATTTCACCTTTGAATAAGTATTACATGGATCCGGAAAGCGCAAGTAGTTCTAATTATGGATATCCGGTACAGAGAACTTATAACATTGGAGTTCGGGTATCATTTTAATCAAGAGAATTCCTCGAGGCTCTGCCTCGGGGTATAGAGGAAAGTTTG
>CBDVCE010000002.1:0-137953 GCA_965372405.1 uncultured Sunxiuqinia sp. | reverse complement strand
TTCAATCAAAATTTGACGGGCTTTTTTTAACAACCTTATTGTGGAGACGCTTACCTTAAAAATATGGGGAAGGGGTTTGCTATGGTAAAAGGTGTAGAACTGGCAAGCAATGAATATCTGGTTTTTATTGATGCAGACTTGTCAAATTTTACGCTTACACATGCCCACGTATTACTGAATCCGGTATTAACGGGCGAAGCCGATATGGTATTGGGGCAACCTACCAAAACACTTATTCATCCTGAAACAAACCCTTTCAGAAACTTGTCCGGACAAAGAGCATTAAAAAAAGGAGATATTCTGCCAATAATAGAAAGGATGAAAACTACAGGATATGGTGTTGAAACCTTAATAAATATGCAATACAGGGCAGCGAACAAAGTAGTAAGGTATGTATGCCTGAAAAACCTTGTTCACCCTACCAAGTTTCAAAAAACAAAACCACATATAGCCATTAGAGAATTTGTACAGGAAGCTTGTCAAATTATAGCAACTACTTTTTCAAATTATAGTTTGATGAAAAAGGTAAATAGAAAGAGAGTATCTAACATTTTAAATATTTACAACTAAAACATGTTATCATGAATATTTTATTGGTTTACCCACAATTCCCTGACACTTTCTGGAGCTTTAAGTATGCTTTAAAATTTATTTCAAAGAAGGCGGTAAACCCACCATTGGGTTTGATTACTATTTCGTCGATGTTACCGGAAGAATGGCATAAAAAACTAATTGACCTCAATATCGAGTCGCTTAAAAAGAAAGATGTTATATGGGCTGATTATGTATTTATAAGTGCGATGAATATACAATTAGAATCGGCAACAGAAGTGATTGAGATGTGTAAATTATTAAACAAAAAAATTGTTTGTGGTGGACCTTTATTTACCGAAGAACCCGATAATTTTGAAATGGTTGACAACTTGATTTTAAATGAAGCAGAACTGACATTACCTGGTTTTTTAAATGACTTAAAAATCGGAAATCCAAAACACATATATCTGTCAGAGAAATTTGCCAATTTAGCAGAAACACCTCTACCCGACTATACTTTGGTAAAAACCTCTAAATACAATACGATGAATTTGCAATTAACCAGAGGTTGCCCATTTAATTGTGAGTTTTGTGATATAACAGCTCTATTTGGACACAAAGTGAGGATGAAGACGACAGAACAAATAATAAATGAACTGGAAGCAATTTATAATATTGGATGGAGGAAAAATGTCTCTTTTGTTGACGATAACTTTATTGGTAATAAAAGGATTCTTAAAAACGATTTATTACCTGCAATTATTAACTGGATGGAGAATAAAAATCATCCTTTCACTTTTTCAACTGAAGCTTCCATCAATATATCAGATGATGATACATTGATGGAATTAATGACCGAAGCAGGATTTTCATCTGTTTTTATAGGTATTGAGACAACCGAACTGGCAAGTTTGGCAGAATGTGGGAAAAATCAAAATATAAATCGAAACCTTCTCGAAAGTGTGCATAAAATTCAAGAATATGGAATAGAGGTAAGTGGTGGATTTATTGTAGGTTTCGATAATGATTCACCATCAGTGTTTCAAAAACAAATTGATTTTATCAGAGAAAGTGGGATTATTTCGGCAATGGTAGGGTTGTTAAACGCTCCAAAAAAAACCATGCTATATAAAAGGCTTAAACAAGAAGGACGTATTACGAGTGAAATTAGTGGGAATAATACAGACTTTACATTAAATTTTGAACCAAAAATGGATAAAACAATATTATTGGATGGTTACAAAAAAGTACTTTCTGGAATTTACGGTGGAAAAAATTATTACATGCGAGTTTTAGATTTTATAAAACGATTTACACCCAACAATAAACACAAAGTAAAACTTACTTTTATCCATTTCCAGGCATTTTTTCGCTCTTTTTTCAGATTAGGAATTATTGATGCCCATAGGAAATACTATTGGAATTTGTTCTTTTGGACATTATTTAACCGCCCTAAACTAGTGCCCTTGGCAATCACATATTCAGTATATAGTTTTCACTTTAGAAAAATTTTTAAAAACGTTTTATAAATAAGTATCGTGTTATGAATGAATTGAAAATTGGAAATCTATCTGTTAAAGTTCCTATTATTCAAGGAGGAATGGGTGTTTGTGTTTCATTGTCAGGTTTAGCATCAGCAGTTGCAAACGAAGGTGGAATTGGTGTTATTTCAGCTGTTGGTATTGGAATGATTGAACCTGATTTTAGGAAGAACTTGAGAGAAGCAAACAAAAGGGCACTAAAAAAAGAAATTAGAAAAGCACGCTTAAAAACAAATGGAATAATAGGGGTTAATATAATGTTAGCAGCTTCTGACTTTGACGATTTATTAGAGGTTGCTCTTATAAAAAATATTGATGTTGTATTTATTGGAGCTGGCTTACCTTTGAAAAAACCATCAAATATCAAAAACTCATTATTAGAATGCACAAATACAAAATTCATCCCTAAGGTATCATCGGCAAGAGCCGCAAAGCTAATTTTTAAGCATTGGTCCGAAAAATATAACAGGACTCCTGACGCTATTGTTGTGGAAGGTCCATTATCTGGTGGACATCAGGGATTCAGAAAAGACGATTTAAACAATCCTGAAATATCAATTTCAAATATTGTAAGGAATACAGTTCGTGAAATAGATTTTTTCGAACAGAAATACGGATTAGAAATACCTGTTATTGCAGGAGGTGGCATCTACTCTGGAAAAAATATCTTTGATATTATGAGTGCTGGGGCTAAAGGTGTGAAAATGGGAACTCGTTTTGTAACTACGAACGAATGTGATGCATCAGTGGAATTTAAACAGAACTATATATCTTGTTCTCCCAATGATATAACCATAATTGATAGTCCCGTTGGACTTCCCGGACGAGTTATAACAAACAATTTTGTTCAAGAAATTCAAGCAGGAAAGCGGAGACCAATAAACTGCCCTTGGAAATGTCTTAAAACCTGTGATTACAGGAAAGTACAATTTTGCATTGCAGAAGCTTTATTTAATGCCGCCAATGGGAATTTTACAAATGGCTTTTCTTTTGCTGGTACACAAGCCTATTTAGCAGAGAAAATAATATCTGTAAAAGAAACCATTAACCAATTGAGAAATGAGTATTTTCAAGAACATTTACGAATAGAAATGATGAAGGCATAATAAACTACTGGCGTTAATAATTAGTTCTTTATGCGGTCGGTACGACCCAGCATTTAGCACCGAGTCATTCGGGATTGAATAATGCACTTGCTCCAATCGTTCTATAGGGATTGGATTCCTTTTTTAGTTTACAAATTGGATATGGCAGGCGGGTGTTTTGCGATTTGACAAGTCAACACATTGAAAACACCCATAAAACTTAGCAAGACCATTGAAGCACTTTCGGATAAAACGATTTGTTTCAATTGCAAACTCAGTATTCTATCATTAGTTTTACAGCAAGAAATAACTAAGCTAAAGAATTGAACAAAAAAAATAAATCATGGAAAGTAAAAAACTAACAATAGTTGCAAAAATTGTAGCCAAAAGCGAAAAACTGGAATTGGTAAAACAAGAGTTGACAAAGTTAATTGAACCAACTCGCAAGGAGAATGGCTGCATTAACTATGACCTGCACCAGGATAATGAAAATGAAAACGTTTTCCTGTTTTTTGAAAACTGGGCTAGTCGTGAGTTGTGGCTAGAGCATATGAATACTCCTCATATTGCAACATACAAAATGACAACTGATGGTGCTGTTGAAGATTTTACGATTAATGAAATGACTGATGTTAGTTAGATGAAACCCTATTTAGAAACTTACAATTTATCTCTTACCTATTTCACGGTTTCCAGTTCCTTTTGCAATATCAACATTGAGGTCACCCAATTCAGCACGAGCCTTCTCAACTACTTTCATAAGTTCTTCCACTTTTTCTGGATAGTATTCTGCTTGATTGAACTGCTCACCCGGATCGCGCATCATGTTGTAAAGTTCTGGCGACTCCACAACTTTTGCAGGTCTTGCACCGCCATGTCCATTTTCACCCGGTTTAGCATCGTATGATCTCCAGGTGTGAGGCATTACTAATTTCCAGTTTCCTTTGCGTACACCATTAAGATTGTTCTTTCCAAAGTAAAACCAAATTTCATCACGTGGTGTGGCTTCCATATTGCCAGTCCATAATTCGGTCACATCTACCCCATCAATTTCTTTTTCGGGAAGAGGAGCTCCCGCTATTTTTGCAAAGCTTGGTAAAATGTCGATTGCACATGCCAGCTTGTTACAAATTTTCCCTGCTGGAGTTTTAGCAGGCCAACGAATTATAAATGGAACACGTTGTCCGCCTTCCCAGCTAGTGGTTTTGCCTTCGCGCAAACCACCTGAAGAACCGGCATGATCACCATAATTTAACCAAGGTCCGTTATCCGTAGTAAAAATAAAAACAGTATTATCAGCAATTCCATTTTCCTCTAGAGTTTCCATTAACTGTCCAACAGACCAGTCAATCTCCATCATCACATCACCATAAAAGCCCAATTCGCTTTTACCACGGAACTTATCAGAAACGCCTAATGGAACGTGTCCCATTGTATGAGGTAGATAAACAAAGAATGGTTCATCAGCATTACGATTAATGAAATCGACAGCTTTTTCGGTATAAAGGGTTGTCAACTTATCCTGCCCTTTTAAATCAGTAATAAACTCAACAGGTTCATTTCCATCAATCAATGGCAAATCTGGAAGTTTTCCACGGCCTTTATCTTTTGGTAAACGCTTGCCATCAATACCAATTGGCCACATATCATTTGAATATGGAAGACCAACATACTCATCAAAACCATGTTGAAGAGGTAGAAATTCTTTGTGATGACCCAAATGCCATTTCCCAAATATTCCGGTAGCATAACCTTTTTCTTTCAGCATTTCGGCAATGGTCGTTTCCTCTGGATTCATTCCAACTTCACTACGTGGGAATAAAGCACCGGAAAAACCAATTCGATTTGGATAGCAGCCAGTAAGCAAACCAGCACGCGAAGCACTACAAACAGGCTGTGCCGAATAGAAGTTGGTGAAACGCATACCTTCATTAGCCAACTGATCCAGATTTGGTGTTTGGAAACCAGTAGCTCCATAGCAGCCGATATCACCATAGCCCATGTCATCAATAAAAACAACAACAAAGTTTGGGGATTGATTTTCTTGTTTGTTTTCCTTTTTAGCGGTACAAGAAATAAATAGAATTAGAGATAGTAAAATCAGAAAACCGGAGAGATTTTTCATTTTTGTCAGGTTTATTTTTGGTTACGAAATTTCTTAATACTCAAAAATAAGCTTTTCAATGAATTATACAGAAGGTTGTTAAAAGTATTATTTGGAATATATAACGAACATGCCCCATTGTGCGAGACTGATAAACAAAGAATGGATTTTCTGCATTCCGCAGGGCTATGCGACAAAAGAAAAGCCTCCCAAACGGAAGGCCTTTTTCATTGATTGATATATAGTGGTAATACCTAAATTGATTTGAATTAAAAGTTCTTTTCAAATCGTATCGGCATCAAAAATGTGCTGATAACTGAATACCGAATGAAGGCGCCAATCTGTAACCATGTCTGTATCTTTCAAAAACTACATCTCCGTGTCGGTAGTAATCATGCCCACCATGTCTAAATCTTTCGCAACGGGCAGGTAAGTATTCAAATACAATGTGTCCGGGTAATTCAACTCTTACGTAACCAATTCCGTGGTGGTGTCTGTAATATTGTCCACCGTAGTAGTAATAATCACAATCCTGATGTCTGAATCGGTAAGGAGATCTGTGAAATTTGCGATATACTGTTCCGTACTTACGATGATGGTAACGATGGTTATTATAACGTTTATAATACCTGTCATAATCATGTCCATACCGTTTGTTATGCTTGTAATTATAGTGTTTATAATTATGGTGCTTTTTTTGATACTTATTGGAATTATTGTGCCTATTTCTATTCCTGTCATATTTTTGCTGAGCGTGCTTCCTATCATTATATCGATATTCTTTTTTGTATCGGTCACTTTTTTCATGATGACGTTTATCGCTCTTCTTATAACGATCACCTCTGTTGTTGCGGTCGTTTTTTGCATATCGTTCATGACGATCATTCCTGTCACTTCGATATTCTCTTCGTTGCGCTTCTGCGTTAAATCCTGTAGTAACTGCTGCAAGTGTAATCAGCAATGCAATCAGTCTAATTTTAATTGTTTTCATGGCTTCCAGTTTTAAGTTATTATTCAATTTCTCTGGTGCCTGCATTTACCGGTAATCAGTTATTCATCTCCTTGCAAAGCCTGTGCCAAAGTTGCACATCACTGTATTCATGGGAGTTACAGAACAATTAAGGAATGGGTTCTGGATTGTTCGAGATTGTATATTCTATATTCTAAACAATGCTTAATCGTCATTCCGGAATCTGCACTTACTAATAATGATGATCACAAACTGGCAACTTGCTGCTAAATAATAATCGACGGAGATCCCGGCCTGCGCCGGGATGACTATTGAAATTTTCTTTATGCTTATGACTTGCGGCCAACAGCTATATGAAGAAAACTTATTCGTGGTCGCGATAAAATTGCTATTTTTGCTGAAAATTTGGGGAAATGGGAAGAATATTGGCAATTGATTATGGGCGAAAAAGAGTGGGACTGGCAGTGACCGATCCTATGCAAATTATTGCCAATAAACTAACTACAGTCCGAGCTCATGACATTTGGGATTTTCTAAAAGAATATTTCCAAAAAGAAGAGGTAGAGAAAGTTGTAGTTGGTTATCCGCGACAAATGAACAATGAACCTTCCCAGTCCGTTTTGTATATCAACCCTTTCTTAAAACGTTTCCAAAAGCTTTATCCAGATATGGCACTTGAGTTGGTTGATGAACGTTTTACATCGAAATTGGCTTTTCAAACCATGATTGATGCAGGGCTTAAAAAGAAAGACCGCCAGAATAAGGCAACAATAGATGCAGTAAGTGCAACCATTATTTTACAGTCTTACATGCAGCAACAAAAATTTAAATCATGATTTACCCGGTTACTGTATATGGAGATCCAATTTTGCGCAAAATTGCAAAACCAATTGAGCAAGATTTTGAGAACCTGAATGAATTTCTTGAAAATATGTGGGAAACCATGTACCATTCAGATGGTGTTGGTTTGGCTGCTCCTCAAATTGGGAAATCGATTTGTGTTTTTGTTATTGATGCCAGTACTGCTGCTGAAGAAGAACCAGAATTAGCCGATTTCAAAAAAGTATTTATTAATCCTCAGATTTTAGAGCTTAACGGAGAAGAATGGACAATGAATGAAGGTTGTCTTAGCTTGCCTGAAATTCGTGAAGATATTTCACGTCCTGAGAAAGTAAAAATCAAATATCTGGATGAGAACTTTGAGGAACACATTGAAGAATATGGCGGTTTTGCGGCAAGAGTAATTCAGCATGAATACGACCACCTGGAAGGCAAAATGTTTATCGATTACCTCACCCCTCTCAAGAAACGTTTATTAAAAAGCAAGCTGGTAGCCATCTCAAAAGGAAAAATAGAAACCAGCTACCGAATAAGAATTCCTGGTAAGAAATAGGGAAAAGGAAAACCGGAGAAAGGAGACTGGATACCGGATATTAGATTAGTCATTCCGGACGAAGCAAAGCGAAGATCCGGAATCTGCATCGAATTACTCCTCTGTTACTTGATAGTGATAACTCTGACTAAATACTGGTTTTTGGAATTTGTTTGGATCAAATGAAGTTTCTGAGGGGAGAATGATTTTATGCATAAATTTTAGCTAATCTGAAAAGGAAGAATGCTATATCTCTGACTCCTCTTTGAGAAGCTCTGAACGCTTTAAGTTTAGCAGTGAAAGATTCCGCAGAAGCATTTGCGCTTCTGTTCTGGAAGTAGTTCATTTGATCCGGAACAATGTTATTTACATAACACCAGGCTTTTCGTCCGGTGATACTTAACCGCTTCGTCCCAGCCAATTCCGCCGGACGATTTTCACATATCTATAATTAACCCAGCGCTTTGCACTGGGCTATTTTCTTTGACACTTTCAGCGTCATTTCGCGTTGCCCTGAAAGGGCATTACAGCAATAACCCCGGGTAAACGAATGAAGTGAGAGCAACCCGGGGTAAGGAATGATGAGATAAAAAGGCGCAACAGAAATGTTGATTAAAGTTGTGACTATACATGCGCCGCACATTCCAAATTAATTCTTTACTAATTTTTATATTAAGCCATTTGATGTAAATCGTGTAGTTACAATTAGAGATGAAAAGGAATCTCGCACAGAAAGTTGAATTGATCCATTTGTTTTTTGAAGTTTGGAATTTGATATTTAGTATCTTAACTTGCAGTAAAATCCCTGGCTGTGAGTTTCTTTAAAAACAACCCATTTGTAAGAATCATTTTATTTTGGCTGACAGGCATCCTGCTATGCAAATACTTCTATGAAGCTATTTATTTGCTGATACCTTGTTCCTTGCTTTTACTTGTTTATAGTTTGGTACTTTTCAAAAACAAGCAGTACACTTTCGACTTTGTTAGTTCTCTTTTTATTGGAAGTGCCTTGTGTTTGCTGGCTTTTAGTTTCTCGTTAAACCCAAAAGAAACTATTATTGAGAAGCATACTGGTCACTATCAATTCGTTTTGCTTGAAAGACCAACAGAAAAGCAAAATTCATTTCAGTTAAATGTCGAAATTATTAAAGCAGATTCTTCAGTTCTGGAACAAAAGAAAGCAATAATCTACACCCGAAAATCAAAAACAATTGAAAACCTTAAAGCTGGCAATCAACTATTTTGTGAAACGACACTTCATCGAATCAAAAACAGGGGCAATCCTTTTGAGTTTGATTATGCTGGCTATATGTCCCATCAGGCTTATTTCTATAATGCATTTATAAATGACAATGACATTCAGGTCTTAAAAGACAGTAAGAAGTCTCCGATATATCTCGCTGAGAATTTCAGAAACAGACTATTACAAATTCTAAAAACACACATTCACAGCAATGAAGCTGTTCAGGTTATTTCTGCACTTTCATTAGGCTACAGAAAAGAGCTTTCGTCTGAAATAAAATCACGCTTTGCAGCTACCGGAGCAATGCATGTGCTGGCAGTTTCAGGTTTACATGTTGGAATGATCTATCTATTCCTGAGCCTGCTCTTTTCCTTTTTTAAACGACGAAAGACTGGCCGATGGATATACGTTTTTCTAATAGCAGGTATTCTTTGGTGTTATGCATTGATTACTGGATTCTCGCCGTCGGTTCAAAGAGCAACGGTCATGTTTAGTTTTATCCTAATTGGCAACAGCTTAAAACGCCCAACATCTATTTACAATTCGTTGGCAGCATCGGCATTTTTGCTATTACTATTTAAGCCTGATTTATTGTTCGAAGTTGGATTTCAGCTTTCGTATATGGCAGTGCTCTCCATTGTCTTTTTCTACCCGAGATTAGAAAAGTTATTTCAGCCTAAATATTGGCTAACAAAGAAAGTCTGGCAACTATCTTGTATCTCAATAGCTGCTCAAATTGGGACGTTTCCTCTATCCATATACTATTTCAATCAGTTCCCCGTCTATTTTTTCCTGAGCAACCTGATTGTGATTCCAGCAGCCTATCTCATTTTAGGGTTTACGTTTTCATTCTTGTTGACTTCACCCGTTCAAATAATTTCAAGTTTTATAGCCAAACTACTTGAAAGCATAACTGAAGGAACTATCTATTTACTCTCAAAAATTGAGAATTTCCCTTACTCTTTAATCGAAGGAATATCAATTTCTACAATTCAACTTTTTAGTTTGGTGCTAATCTTCGTATCAGGTATTTTCTTTATAAAATGGAAAAGAAAAATCTATTTCTTCATTTCATTAATCGTTTTGATTTTCTTTCTTCTGGATGGTTTAGTAATGAAACATCAACTTTTCAATCAGAAGAAAATAATCGTATATAATAGCAATGAAAGAGTAGTACATTTAATCAATAATCGCAAAAATTACCTTTTATCTTTCAATGAAGAAAAACCAACCAGATACTTATTTAAGAATACATTAAAGGAACTTCAATTGAATGATCCAGTTCTAATTAATATATCTAAGGTGGATTCTCTAAAAATGGATGATTTGATAATTAAGAACGGCATCATTCAATTTGGAAATCAGAGCTTTTATGCAAATCAGAATTTGGAACCAAACCAAAAATCAAACTTATTATTGAATTATACGAAGATTGAAGGAAGAAGAAATCTGGATTCACCATCCATCTTTATCTTAGAGAAAAAACAGATCATTGATTTATCTGAAAAAAGTTACTTACTGCACAAACATGGAGCCTTTACTGTTGATTTTTAGTTCTTTATGTTCCTGAAAGACATTAAACATTCTTGACGCAGTCAAAAAAACAGGGCTCTTATCGATGGAAATCTTATTTTTTAATGTTACTTTGCTTGGCTTAATTTTTACTGACACAGACATGAAGGTTGTTATTGTAGGCGCTGGAGAAGTTGGAACTCACCTTGCAAAAATGCTTAGCAAGGAGAATCATGACATTGTTTTGATGGATGACGACAATGAAAGACTTGTTAAAATATCCGATCAGGTTGACCTTTTGACAGTTACGGGATATGCCAATTCGTTTAAAGACTTAAAAGAAACGGGTATCTCGAAAGCTGACCTTTTAATTGCAGTCACTCCTTACGAAGAACGAAATATTGTAGCTTGTATCCTTGCAAAAGACATGGGTGCAAAACGTACTGTTGCCCGGATTAATAATGGCGAATATTTATTTGAAAAGAATAAAGAAAAGCTAAAAGGTCTTGGCGTTGATGAGCTTATTTATCCAGAAAGCCTTGCGGCAAAAGAGATTGCCTCTTCGGTAAAGCAGGTAGGGACAAGACAGCTTATTGAGTTTTCGGGTGGAAAATTATTATTATTGGGTATTAAAATCAGAGAAAATGCACCCATTGTACGCAAAACTCTTGAAGAGCTTTCTTCAATGGAACCTGAGATACGGGCAGTAGCTATAAATCGTGAGCATTCTACCATTATTCCATCAGGAAAAGATTCTATTAAAAATGGAGACATTGTCTTCTTTATTACTACCCGTGCATATCAAAATAAGGTACTGGAACTTTCGGGAAAAGAAATATTCCCTGTTCGAAATATTATGATTTTGGGAGGTAGCAGAATTGCTCAAAAAACAATAGAGCGACTTGGCGATCAGTACAATATTAAGATTATTGAGGTAAGCAGAGAACGAAGTCAGAAAGTAGCTGATCGTTTTGAAAATGTACTTGTTATTAATGGTGACGGTCGTAATCTTGATCTTCTAAAAGAAGAACGTATTGAACGGATGGATGCCTTTATTGCAGTTACTGGAAATTCGGAAACAAATATACTTGCATGCCACCTTGCTAAAAATGTAGGGGTGCGCCGAACTGTTGCGGAGGTTGAAAATATCGATTTTATGGATATTGCCGAAAGCATGGATATTGGGAGCCTGGTAAATAAAAAGCTTATTGCAGCAAGTTATATTTACAAATACACGCTTGGTGCTGAAGTTGCCCAAGCCAAATGCCTTACTGCTAGTGATGCCGAAGTTTTTGAACTTGTTGCAAAAGAAGGAACAAAAATTACTGAGGCGCCAATTAAAGATATTGACTTCCCTGATGATGCAAAAATTGGAGGTTATATTCGAGGATCAAAAGCTTTCGTAGCAAAAGGTGATACAGAAATTAAGCCTGGCGATAAAGTGGTTATTTTTTCTTTACCATCAGCAATCAAAAAACTCGATAAGTATTTTAAATAGAAATTTCTTCAGTTTACCATGATCAACTTTCGGATAATATTTAAGATTCTAGGTTTCCTTCTGATTGTTGAAGGTGTCTCAATGCTAATTGCAGCCGGAGTTTCTGCTCTTTATCAAGATGGTGGTTTGTATGCTTTATTATACTCTTCATTATTAAATATTGTAGTTGGTTCTGCTACTATTCTGTTGACTAAAAATGCAAAAAAACAAATTGGCAAACATGAAGGCTTCATCATCGTAAGTCTGGTCTGGGTTGTCTTTTCTTTTTTTGGTTGTATTCCGTATTTATTAAGCGGAGCAATTCCATCCTTTACTGATGCTTTTTTTGAAACAATCTCTGGATTTACAACAACGGGTTCTTCTATTTTAAATGATATTGAAGCACTTCCTCATGGACTCTTATTTTGGAGAAGCATGACCCAATGGCTTGGCGGAATGGGAATCATTGTTCTTTCATTGGCTATACTTCCTGTATTTGGAATTGGAGGTATGCAGCTTTTTGCAGCCGAAGTTCCTGGCCCAACACCAGATAAATTAAATCCTAAGATTCAGCAAACTGCTAAAAACCTGTGGGCAATTTATATGCTTTTCACATTAGCTGAAACCATTCTACTTTGGATTGGGGGAATGAGCTTTTTTGATGCATTAAACCACTCTTTTACAACAATGGCAACCGGAGGGTATTCAACCAAACAAGCATCAGTTGCCTATTGGTCATCGCCATTTATTCAATATGTAATTGTGTTCTTTATGTTTTTGGCAGGAACAAACTTTACCCTATCCTATTTTGCATTAACAGGAAAGTTTGATCGTGTTTTAAAGAATGAAGAATTCAAATATTATTTCCTTTTCATATTAGGTTTTACAGCAATCATATTTAGCGGATTACTCATAACATCGAGTCTTGGTTTTGAACAAGCATTCCGTGACACTTTATTTCAGGTAGTTTCTATTATTACAACAACAGGATATGCAACAGCCGATTACCTGAAATGGACTCCATTTTTGTCCATTTTATTATTTGCTCTTTTCTTTTTTGGAGGAAGCGCTGGCTCTACTGGTGGTGGTATTAAAATTATGCGGATTGTTTTACTAATGAAAAACAGTTATTACGAACTTAGGAGATTACTTCACCCTAATGCAATCATACCTGTTCGATTTAACAAACGTGCCGTTAATAACCAAACCATTACCAACGTGCTGGCATTCTTTATGATCTACCTGATCATCTTTTTTATCAGCACCATTTTATTTACAATAATTGAGCCCAATTTAGAATCAGCTATGGGAGCTGTGGCTTCTTGCCTCGGAAATATTGGACCTGGCTTGGGGAATGTTGGACCTATTGAAAATTATTACCACGTTCATCCAGTTGGAAAATGGTTTTTATCATTTTTGATGTTAATCGGGCGATTGGAATTATTTACAGTGTTGGTACTATTTTCACCTGCTTTTTGGAAGAATTAACCCAAGCTGAGATCACCCTTTTAAACTGAAAGATTGACTAACATTTAATCAATGAATTCACCTTTTCCTTCTCTAATAACCTCTGGCTCTTCATCAGTACAATCGATAACCGTAGATGGGATATTTCCACCATACCCACCATCTATGACAAGGTCAACCCAATCACTAAATTTTTCATTAATCAATTCCGGATCAGTAGTGTATTCGATTATCTCATCCTCATCATGAACCGAGGTTGATAGAATTGGATTTCCAAGCTGACGCACAATTTCACGAATTATCTCACTGTCAGGAACTCTAATTCCTACCGTCTTCTTTTTGCCCTTAAAATATTTTGGAACATTGCTGCTTGCGTTCAAAATAAATGTGAAAGGTCCGGGAAGATGCCTTTTAATCAGCTTAAAAATATGATTTGGTATAGGACGGGTATAATCAGAAATGTGACTTAGATCGCTACAAATAAATGATAGGTTCGACTTTTCAACTTGTATTTTCTTATACCTGGCGATTTTCTCAACGGCTTTGTTGTTTGTAATATCACAACCTATTCCATAAACAGTATCCGTTGGGTAAATAATAATTCCACCCTTTCGCAGAACATCTACTACACGATCAATCTCCCGTGGATTCGGGTTCTCTTCATAAATCTTTACCAACATGACCTTTACCGTTAAGAATTCGGCTAAAAATAGGACAAATTGCTGGATGCCCAAATAAAATAGCGAAATTCGCAAACAGTTAATTACACTATGGAAAGAAAGATTCAACTTACAGAAGACGGTTCACATACATTATATCTTCCTGAAATGGATGAACATTTCCATTCAACTCATGGTGCTATTCAGGAATCGATGCACGTATTTATTGAGAATGGATTAAAGAAATCAAACAAAGATGAACTTGTTATTTTTGAAGTTGGTTTTGGGACAGGATTAAATGCCTTACTAACACTTCAACATAAAGGGAACAAATCGATAAAATATTTCAGCATTGAAAAATATCCAATTATTGAAGCTGAATATAATCAGTTGAATTATGCTGAAATGATATCTCCTGATCTAAACGAAAGCTTTAAAAAAATGCATGAGTGTGCATGGAATAAACTTGTAGAAATTACACCCGGTTTTAATCTGCATAAAATTGAAGGTGACTTAAAAAATTATAAGTTGGATATTCTCCCTGCTTTTGATATCATTTATTTTGATGCATTTGCTCCTAGTAAGCAAGCTGAAATGTGGAGTGAATCAATCTTAAAGAAAGTAGCACAACAAACCAGTACTGGTGGAATATTTACCACATATACCGCAAAAGGTGATGTTCGCAGGGCTTTGATTAATAATGGATTCAACATGAAAAAGGTACCTGGACCTCCCGGGAAAAAAGAAATCCTTTTAGGCGATAAAGCCTGATTACCACCATGGATATCACAAAAAATAATCTATCTTCGTAGCTCTTAAAAAAAATCGAATATGTCAAAACACGAATTTAAAGGCCAGGTAGAAGAATTCAGCTATGCACTAGGACTTAGCATCTCTGGAAACTTGCTCCAATCTGGTGTAAAAAGCATTGATCCCGAAAATTTCTTGTTAGCACTTAGTGACGTTTTTGAGGGTAAAGAACCTAAACTAAACGTAGAAGACGCTAATAGTATATTGCAAAAATTCATGGAGAAACTGCAGAGTGGCAACTCCAACCCAAATCTGGAAGCAGGATTAACTTTCCTTGCCGAAAACCGGGAAAAAGAAGGTGTAACCGAAACCGCAAGTGGTTTGCAGTATCAAATCATCACTGAAGGTGATGGTGAAAAGCCAGGACCAGAAGATCAGGTTAAATGCCATTATCATGGTACTTTAATTGACGGAACAGTTTTTGACAGTTCTGTTCAACGTGGCGAGCCAGCTGTTTTCCCAGTAAATGGTGTTATTCCGGGATGGATTGAAGCGCTTCAAATGATGCCTCTTGGTTCAAAATGGAAATTATTTGTTCCGTCAGATCTAGCTTATGGCGATCGTGGTGCAGGTGGTGCTATTGGGTCAAACACAACCTTGATTTTTGATGTAGAATTATTAGAAATTGTTTAATCATACGAATTTATTCATGAAAATTAAAAACATTATTTTAGGTCTTGGTGCAGCAGCAACTTTTGCTGTTTCTTGTAATCAAACTCCAAGTGTAACGAAAGTTGAACTTAAAAATGAAACTGATAGTATTAGCTATGCTGTTGGATTTTTGAACGCAGAAGGAATGAAGCAACAACTTCTAGGCTCTTTCGACACTATCGACACAAAAGTATTAGCAACTGCATTTGTTAACGCTGAATTCTCAAAACAAATGAAAAATTCATTAAGCCAAAGTTTTGATAGTATCAGCTTTGATTTAATGAAAACTGGATTTATCAATACAATGATTGGTGAAAAAAATCCAACTTTTGAACAAGCGACTGCTAATGGATTCCTTCAGGAAAAATTTCAAAAAGCACAAGCAGCTAAACAACAATTAAAGGCTCAAGCTGGTCCAATGAACAAAGTTCAAGGCGAAGCATTTTTAGCTGAGAACAAAGCAAAAGAGGGTGTTAAGACACTTGAAAGTGGTCTACAATATGAAGTTCTTGTTGAAGGAACTGGTGTAAAACCAACACTTGAGCAGAAAGTAAAATGTCATTATCATGGTACATTGATTGACGGAAAAGAATTTGACAGCTCTCTAGATGGTGAACCTGCAACTTTCTCAGTTAACGGTGTTATTCCAGGATGGACAGAAGCTCTTCAGTTAATGCCTGTTGGATCAAAATGGAAACTATGTATTCCTAGTGCCTTGGCATATGGCCCTCGTGGTGCTGGTCAAGATATTGGTCCTGATGCAACTTTGATCTTCGAAGTTGAACTTCTGGAGATTGTTGAAGAATAGAAAATTCTTGAAAACTTTTTATAACCCCCTACCCAAATAACGGGAAGGGGGTATTTTTTTATCTATTTTTGGGTTTAAAGAAATTGAAAAATGAGTTTGGAAGTAAAAGGAAAAATTAAGCAGATCATGCCAGCAAGCTCAGGCACTAGCAAGGCGGGCAAAGAATGGCAAAAACAAGAGTTTGTAATTGAAACGGATGACCAATATCCTAAGCAGGTATGTTTTACCTTGTTCAATGACAAAATAAATCTGATTCAAAGTTTTGAAGTTGGAACTGATGTTAACGTAGCTTTTTCTGTTGAATCACGAGAATTTAACGGACGATGGTATCACAACATCAATGCGTGGAGAATAGATAGTCTTAGTCCTGATGCACCAGGAGATTTCCCTCCGGAATTCGCGGCTGATGATATTCCACCAGAATCGGGTGATGACAAAAACGATTTACCATTTTAAATTTATAAAGATTAGCATCCCCATGAAAATGGGGATCTTTTTTTGCACAGAATATTCCTATGAGATCCCTGAACTTCGTCAGGGATGGGAAAGATGATAGTTGAAGTTTGTTTTTATGAAGCTAGTGAGTGTCTGAATCGTTTTAATATAAATGCATCAAGTAATAATAGAAGTGTTGCAGCTACCAGAGTAAATATTACCACAGAAGGAATTCCACTGATCAATTCACCCAAATGTTGTCCTATCTGACTAAACCCATTGAATTCAACTTTCGGAAGTTTTTGCATTAAGGAGCCAATTAGCTCAGGCTTCTGTGAAGGCTCAGCAGCACCTCCAGAAATAGCATAAACGATGAAAGCTAAAAATCCACCAATCATGAAACGAATAAACCATTTTCCAAAAACAGGTTTATAAACAGTCGTCGAAGTTTCCAGTACATTTATTTGTGCCATCACTTTTTTGCTGAAATCTACCGGAGCCTTGGATGGCTGGTAGTTTTTCATCATTTCCCTGAATTTCTCATCTCTTTTATCCATGATTAAACTTCCTTTCTTACAAAAAACTGTAAACTTCTTGCTGAAGTAAATCCTTCAGCAAGATATGCATTTTTTTTCTTGCCCTGTGAATCTTCACTTTCACATTACTCTCCGTCAAACCCGTAATCTGGACAATTTCCTCAATGCTTTGCTCTTCATAATAGAAAAGCGTAACTAGCACCTGATCATCAGCCGGAAGGCTTTCAATTGCTTTTTGCAAATAGCTTGACAATTCTTCCTTTCTAATCTGACCAAATTGCTGTTGAATCTTCATTTCCTCCTGATCACTTATTCGTTGTTCATCCAACGAAAGAAGCTCAAACTTACGTTTACGCATTGCCGAAATTGCAGCATTATAAGCAATTCGGTATAACCAGGTCGAGAACTTTGATGTTCCTTTATATGAACTCAACGAACGAAAAGCCTTTACAAAAGTATCTTGAGCCAGCTCTTCTGCATCTTCAGCATTCCTAAGCATTTTAAGGGAAAGACCATAGATCATATCCTGGTATTTTTTAACCAAAAATGAAAATGCTTCGGTATTCCCTCCAAGCACCTGCTCAATATAGTAATTGTCAGTTTGAATGCTCATGTTATTCGTTTGACGTGTATTTTAAAGTCAGGTTACAATTAATATGAGAAAGTTTTCAGTTTTAATTACCCTGTATGATACATTACGCTACAAGAATAAAAAATTGGCAATAGCTACTACATCGAGTATTCTAATAGAACCAATAACATTTAACCTAAAAAAAACACTTTGTTTTGTAACCATATAAAAATGAATGCGTCAAAAGGGCGAACGAAAATTATTAATCACAAAAAACAAAAGTTATGAATGTAGCAATTCTGGTTCCTCTATTTGCATTCGCCTTTATATTTTCAATAATCTATGTATTCCTAACAATTAGGAATAAGGAAAGAATGGCTTTGATTGAAAAAGGCGCAGACGCTCAGTTATTTAAGGGCAAACCTATGGCAACTCAATTCTTAACATTAAAATTTGGTTTATTCTTTGTTGGTGTAGCTATTGGTGTTCTTTTCGGAAACATCCTTGACCTTTACACCGGACTAGAAGAAGGTGTTAGCTATGTATCTGGAATCTTCCTTTTTGGTGGACTTGGACTAGTTGCTGGGTATTTATATCAAGCTAAAAAACAAGGCAAGTAAATTAACTTTAGTAAGTCTCAAAAAAAGCTCCTGCAAAGGGGCTTTTTTTATGCCTTTAAACGATAGATGAAAAAACCACGCCTGCTTTTAGGTAAAACCTGCTGTGGTTTTACATTAAACCACGTGTGATTCTGATTAAAACCACGTGTGGTTCTGAATGAAACCTGCTGTGGTTTATATTAAAACCAGCGCTGGTTTTTGAGTTTACTAATTTAAAAAGCTATTATCATCCCGTACTGAATTCAGAATAACGAAGTTTTATTTGCAATGCTGCTCAATCGTTTCTTTAACTGCTTGCTCGCAAACGGGGCAAAATCCCTTTGCTTCATTACTTTTCATACGGCAATTCATCATTGGGCTGTATATCCCCTTAGCCAAATAACCACCACCCTCAAACACTCCTATTTTCTTGCTATTTTCACTTTTTCTGGGTGTCGGCTGTGGCGTATTCTTTTTTATTAAATCTGGCCATTTGGATTCAAAGTCAACCAAAGTTGTAATATTAGGTTCCCAAGGTTCAATGTCCAGATTATAAAAATCATCATAAGCAACCGACGATGAATAATACTCATCAGCTAATCCGGCAAAACCATGTCCAAACTCGTGTACAAAAACCCGCTCCGACTTTTCATGATCAACCGAAGTAAGACTTAAGAAATTATAAAAGCCTCCTCCCCCGTAGCGATCGGTGTTAACCAGCACATAAATATGGTCATATGGAACAAGCGCAGCCGCATCATGAATTGATTTCATATCACTAGAGGTTAAATACCTGGGAGTATCAAAAGTATAAAACGTAGAATTAAAAGCTGTGTTTTTATAAACACCATCACCAGGAATATCAGTACCCGACTCAACAGAGGGAACCTGCACAGCATAAATATTAAACTGATCTTTCAGCTTGTCGAAAGGAGCATTTTTAAACATCGATTTACACATTCTCTCTACATCAAGCATAAATTTATCCATCTCTGCTTTCGTATATCCTTCGGGTAAAAAAACCAGATCAACTTTTGATTTTGGGTTTCCGTTTGTTTGAACTTTTAGAGCCTTATAATCTGATAAATTTTCATTGACAATAAAGTAATTCTTAGGATCAATTTTTTCTGAATATATTGGAATGAACTCACCTTGCTCATTTCTCTTTTCAACAGAAAATCTAATTTCCCTTTTAGGAAATGGAATTATAGCAACCTGGTAATAACTTCCTGTTTTCGCCGAAGCTTCTAGTGTTGTTTGCCATTCCTGAAACAATGGACAAAAGCCCTTTGAGAAAATCAGGGAGTCACTTTTCAAATCAAATACCAAATAACGATAAGTTCCATATTCACGCTCATCTATTAATAAGGAGTGCGATCCTGCAAAATGAGGTTCTTTTTTCATTTGCCTGATCAGCACTTGCTCGCTGGTATCTGTGCCGGCCAACAGATAATCAATACGTAAACTTTGGTTTTGAAAATAGCTTCCAAACCTCACTTGCGCCTGGCCTGAGATTATAGTTACAGTAATCAAGATTAGGAATAAAGTACATTTTTTAATCATAGCAAAATCATTACTTTTAACTAGTAAATTTAGACACAAAATCATTACAACATTCAACCTGCAATATGAAATATTTATTGAAATTGTTTACTGACATATTTCAACAACTTGAAATAAGTAATAGTTTATCAAACAACCTAGCCGTTTTCATCTGTATTATCATCCTGATTATCGTTGCCTTTACAGCACAAGTAATTACAAGGTATATTCTTCGGAAAGTTGTGCACCAATTTGTGAAAAAAACAAAAACCTTATGGGATGATTTTTTAGTAAAAAGAAAAGTTTTCAGTGCAGTTGCTCATCTTTCTTCAGCTTTTATAATTTATTCGGCTTTTAGTTTTAATGAAACTGATTTTTCATTTGAAAATTTTGAAGACGCAAAGCTAATTACAAAACTCCTTCATGGAACTGCTCGTATTTACTTTGTTTTAATTTTTACAATTTTCGGAATACGACTTGCCAATGCTGCAAATGACATTTACCAAACAACATCTTATGCAGCAAACCGTCCAATAAAAGGATACATTCAGCTGGTTCAGATATTCACTATTTTTATTGGTGTTATTTTTATTATCTCCATTCTTATAAACAAATCGCCACTTGTTCTAATTGCCGGACTTGGTGCTGTTGCCGCTATTCTTTTATTGATTTTTAAAGATACCATTCTTGGTTTCGTGGCCAGTATTCAAATTTCGGCAAACAAGATGTTGAAACCTGGTGACTGGATTAGTATGCCCGGACACAATGCTGACGGAACAGTTATAGACATAACCTTAAATACCGTAAAGGTTCAGAATTGGGACAAAACAATTACAACTATTCCAACCTACGCGCTGGTATCCGAATCATTTAGCAACTGGGTTGGCATGGAGGAATCTGGTGGTCGTCGGATTAAACGACACATCAATATTGATATGAAAAGTGTGCATTTCTGTAATGCAGAACAACTGGAGAAGCTGAGTCATTTTCATCTTTTAAGTGATTACATTGAGCTTAAACAAAAAGAAATTCAGGATTTTAATAAAAAACTGAAAGTTCCGGAAGGTGACACATTTAATGGACGCAGACAAACCAATCTTGGAATTTTCAGAAAATACCTTGAAGAATATCTTCATCAACACCCAATGGTTCATGATTCAATGACATTTTTAATTCGTCACCTTCAACCAACAGATAAAGGTTTGCCTATTGAAATCTATGTTTTCAGCAAAGATCAGGAATGGGCTAATTTCGAAGCGATACAGGCTGATATTATGGATCATGTACTTGCTATTTTACCAGAATTTGAGCTTCGTGTTTTTCAAACTCCAAGTGGAAATGATTTAAGTGATTTTCTAGAGTCAAAAGCATAATTAATCCTTAAAAAAATAATGCTAAAACTTAATTTTTTAAGGATAGACTATATCATTAGAAAATTTAAAAAATTGTTCTACATTTGCTCGCAAATCAATATGATGAGTTTTGTGATATCATAGCTTATGCTTACAGATTATCACAAATGTCATGTTCTTAAACAATTTTGATTATAGATTGTCATTTTTAAATACTTTTACATGTCAAACTCTAAGTAGTAATTTTTAATAAAATTAATGATGAACCAAGATTATATTGAGCCTCTACCGCAGATTGATGAACTTGACGAAAAGATACTCAGGCTCATTACCAAAAATGCCAGAATTCCTTTTTTGGAAGTAGCCAGGGAGTGTGGAGTTTCAGGTGCTGCTATTCACCAAAGGGTACAACGACTTTTAAATCTAGGTGTAGTTTCCGGTAGCGAATTCATCGTAAGCCCCTCCAAACTAGGATACAACACTTGCGCTTATATGGGTATTTTTCTTGAAAAAGCGAAATTTCACAAACAAGTTGTTGAAGAGCTAAGAAAAATTCCGGAGATTGTTGAATGCCATTATACAACTGGGCAATATGCTATTTTCATTAAAATTCAGACTAAAACAAATAAACATTTGAAAAAAATTATTGATGAAGATCTACAAGAAGTTGATGGAATTGCTCGTACTGAAACTTTCATCTCTTTAGAAATGGATTTTAAAAGACAAGTGCCTGTTAAGTAAAAAAGATTTTTTCACCATAAAAAAGCCATCGGTCAACTGACTGATGGCTTTTTTATTATATATCGATTATTTCTATTTATGTCTCTTCATTAGCTCTTTAGCCAAATCCTCAATTCGATAACCTTTGTGCGTAAGCAAAACAATTAAATGATAAAGCAAATCAGCTCCTTCATACAAGAAATTCTCATCATCGTTTGCCATTGCTCCAATAATCGTTTCAACAGCTTCCTCTCCCACTTTCTGAGTAATCGTACGTGTCCCTTTATTAAACAAAGAGGTTGTATAAGAACCTTCTGGCATTTCTACTTTACGCTTATCGATAAAGTCCTGTAAATGCACTAAAAAATCAAGCTCACTCACCTCATTTTTTTCATTCCAACACGTATCAGTTCCTTTATGGCAAACAGGCCCAACCGGATTCACTTTAATAAGCAAGGTATCATTATCGCAATCAGAAGCGATTGAAACCACATTCAGAAAGTTTCCACTTTCCTCTCCTTTTGTCCATAACCGATTTTTCGTTCGGCTAAAAAAAGTAACCTGTCCTGTTTCTTTTGTTTTTGCATAGGCCTCCTCATTCATAAAGCCAAGCATCAATACTTTACTGGTTTTGTTGTCTTGAATGACTGCCGGAACTAACCCGTTTTGTTTTGAGAAATCTAATTGAACACTCATATCTTGTATTAAATTGTTATCGAATTGGAATGTTTTTGTTTCTTAAATAATCTTTCAAATCAGGGATAGCAATTTCTTTGTAATGGAAGATACTTGCTGCAAGTCCTGCGTCTGCTTTCCCTTTAGTAAATACATCAACAAAGTGCTCCATATTACCGGCACCACCAGAGGCAATTATTGGAATTTTCAACATATCTGCCATTCGTGAAAGCTCGGCATTTGCAAAACCACTTTTAGTGCCATCGTGATCCATAGAAGTAAATAGGATCTCCCCGGCACCACGGTCTTCAGCTTCTTTTGCCCAGGAGAACAATTCTTTGTCGGTTGGAATACGACCTCCATTGACAGTCACCGTCCAGTGATCATCATAATTCTTGGCATCAATAGCCACAACTACAAATTGAGTTCCAAAATTCTTGGCAAGATCATTGATCAACTGCGGATTACGAACAGCCGACGAATTGATACTGATCTTATCAGCCCCAGCACTTAGCAAAGCATCAGCATCTTTCAGTTCACTAATTCCACCTCCAACTGTAAAAGGAATGTTCAATTCCCGCGCAATGCGCTTCACCAATTGCACAAAAGTCTTTCTTCCTTCATGAGTTGCTGTGATATCTAAAAAAACTAATTCATCAGCTCCTTGCTCTGCATAAAGTGCACCGAGTTCAACCGGATCACCTACCGCCTGTATATTGACAAAGTTCACACCCTTTACGGTCTGACCGTCTTTAATATCCAGGCATGGTATAATTCGTTTTGCTAACATTTTCTTAAATTCATTTATTCGAAGTACATGAGTGCATATCTGAATTGTACTTATGCACTTATAAACTTACTAATTTCATCCAGACTGATTCTATTCTCATAAATAGCCTTTCCTGTTATTACGCCAGGAACACCCATTTCGTTCAACTCATGAATATCACTCATCGTTGCTATTCCCCCACTCGCAATAAGTCCAATACCCTCAAATTCATTCATAATTTCTTTATAGAGGTCAATGCTAGGCCCGGTGAGCATTCCATCGCGAGCGATATCTGTAGAGATAACTTGCTTAATACCTTGTCCAATATAGCCTTCTATAAATTCAATAATAGGCAATTCAGAAACCTCCTGCCAACCGCTAACGGCAATCATCTTATCCTTGGCATCAGCTCCCAAAATAATTTTTTCAGTCCCATATTTTTCAATCCAGCTCAGAAATATTTCCCGATCTTTTACCGCAATACTTCCACCAGTTACCATTTCAGCACCACTTTCAAAAGCAATGCGTAGATCCTCGTCACTTTTTAGTCCACCACCAAAGTCAATAACTAAATTGGTTTTAGTAGCAATGGTTTCCAATACCTTATGATTGATGATATGTTTTGCTTTGGCACCGTCCAAATCAACCAGATGCAATCGTGTGATTCCAGCATCTTCAAACATTTTGGCAACTTCCAGTGGGTTTTCATTATAAACCGTTTTCTGGTTATAATCGCCTTGCGATAGCCGAACACATTTAGCATCAATTAAATCAATGGCTGGTATTATTGTAATTTTAGTTTCTGAGTTCATATTTTTAAGTTTCAAAGTAACAAAGACACAAAGTACCTCAGTTAGATTTTATCATTTATCGATTGAATAAAGGCAGAAAGCATCCTTTCTATTTCCCTAGAATCTTGAAAGAGTTCGTCAAATCCATCATTATCCAGATAATTTAAATTCTTTGATATCTCTAGTTGAGTTTGCAATTCGAAAAGTGATCCCATCGTAATTTGTAAGAAGCGTTTAAAGTCTTTCTAAGATCTCCTCCCAAAACCTTCAGCTATATTTGATGGTATTGAAATCGCACTTCTTCTAATTTGACTTGTTAGTCCATATAGCTCATGGTTAGGAAATACTTTTGTCAATCCATAGATTTCTGTAACCAATCCCGTAGACTTTTGCCAAACTTTTATTTCTCTGTATGTTTTCATATTTCAATACTTATGAACTATGGAACTTAGGCACTTATGAACTTCTTATTTTTAAAAAATTATCAAGGATTTTTGCTCCAATAGGCCCACTCTTTTCAGGGTGAAACTGGGTTGCATAAAAGTTATCTTTTTGGAGTGCTGCACTAAATGGGTTGATATAATTTGCCATTGCAGCGGTATCTTTTCCAACTGTTGCATAGTATGAATGCACAAAGTAGACAAACTGTTCATTAAGCTCTTCGTTAAACAAATCACTCTTTAAATTTGTAATATTATTCCATCCCATATGCGGAACTTTGGTAATAAACTCCTTTCCAGGCTCAGGGACAAAACGCTTTACCTTCTCATCAAAAATACCCAAACATGGAGTATCCCTTTCTTCGGAATGACTACACATTAGCTGCAAGCCTAAACAAATACCAAGAACAGGTTGAATCAAAGATGGGATCAACTTATCAAGTCCTTCTTTCTTTAGGTAGGCCATCGTCGTACTTGCTTCACCAACACCTGGGAAAATCACTTTATCCGCAGCTTTTATTTTCTCATGATCACCGGTTATTTCGGCATTCACACCTAATCGCTCCAAAGCATTATTAACCGATTCTACATTTCCGGCGTTGTATTTTATTATTACTAAATTCATTTTATTAAGATTCAAAGAAACAAAGTTACAAAGTGCCAGAGTAACCGGATTTCTGAGTTATATTTTTTCCTGGAAAAGCAGAAAGCATTCTTCAATATAGACTTTAATACTTTGTTGCTTTGCAACTTAGGAACTATTCTTTGTACTATTTCAAAAGTCTTTCAATCACTTCTTTCATCTCATCAAACTCTTCTTGCTTAAACAAACGAGTCATGTAGACAATCTTCCCAGTTTTATCGATGATTACATTTCTGGTAACTCCTGCTCCTTTTTGTGCATACGAGTAGAATATTTTTCCTTTTGGATCAAGCACCAAAGGGTAGCTTATAGGAATTTGTTTTGCAAACTTCGTCACTTTTTCTGCTGGCTCATTCAGGTCAATTCCAAACAATGCAAAATTTTCATTGTCTTTATGCTTCAACCAAATTTCTTTTTCAATATGAGGCATTTCTTTAATACAAACAGAACACCAACTTGCAGTAAACTGAAGCATAACAATCTTTCCCTTCAACTCTGATAGCTTTATCTTTTTACCATCTGCTGTCATCGATTCAAAATCAGGTGCCTGTTGTCCAATTTTCACAAGATAACCATAATCAGCAGGTACGACTTTCGTTGAAACCTGTGCTTGAACTAATGTTGCCATACATACAAAAATCATCACCAAATATTTCATCCCTCTTATTTTAAGTATTAACTGAAAACAACTGTTCTATTCTTATAAACCAATACTTTTCGTTGCAAATGTTTAAATACTGCATTTGAAAGTACAATCTTTTCTAAGTCACGACCTTTTCGAATCAAACTTTTCACTGTATCCACATGGCTACAACGGGTAACATTCTGCTCAATAATAGGCCCTGCATCAAGATCGCTTGTCACAAAATGGCTGGTTGCACCAATAATCTTCACCCCACGTTCATGAGCTGCATGATATGGCTTTGCTCCAGCAAACGCAGGCAAAAATGAATGATGAATATTGATCACCTTATTCGGATAATTGTCTACAAAATCACCTGAAAGAATTTGCATGTAACGAGCAAGGACTATAAAATCGACATTATGCTCTTTCAACAATTGAATCTCAGCTGCTTCCTGTTCTTCTTTATTCTCTTTATTAATTGGGAAATAGTGAAAATCAATACCAAACCGGTCGGCAACAGGTTTCAGTTTTTCATGATTGCTAACAATCAAAGGAATCTCAACATCCCATTCACCAGCGGTATACCTAGATAGAATATCAAATAAACAATGCGACATCTTTGAAACAAAAATGGCCATACGTGGAATTTCTTCTGAAAAATAAAGCTTGAAATTCATATCAAGTTTCGAGGCAATCAAAGTATTGAAATACTCTCCAACCTTTTCGGCAGGAATTGCAAATCCTTCAAGTTCCCACTCCACCCTCATGTAAAATACTTTCTCCAAACGATCAACATACTGATCAAGATAGATGATATTTCCATTATTCTTATTTAAAAATTCTGTAACAGTTGCCAGAATCCCTTGTTTATCATCACAATGAATTAAAAGAATTGCTGTATTTTTTTTCTCCCGAAGTTGTTTGATACTTTTCATTACAAAATCTATTATAGTGCCCCCTTAGTTGACGGAAGCTCAAAATTAAAAACATCTTTCTTAATCGCCATTTTTATCGCCCTGGCGAGTGCTTTAAAAATCCCTTCAATCTTATGATGTTCGTTATCACCTTCAGCCTTAATATTCAGATTTGAAAGCGATGCATCAGAGAAAGATTTAAAGAAATGGAAAAACATTTCGGTTGGCATATCACCTACTTTTTCACGCTTAAAATCAGCCTCCCAAACAATCCAGGGACGTCCGCCAAAATCAAGGGCAGTTTGTGCCAGACAATCATCCATTGGTAAACAGTAACCATATCGCTCAATTCCACGCTTATCACCCAAAGCTACTTTAAAAGCTTCACCCAGCGCCAAACCTGTATCTTCTATAGTGTGGTGCTCATCAACCTCTAAATCGCCTTTAACCTGAATGGTCAAATCAACACCAGAGTGACGTGCAATCTGATCCAACATGTGATCAAAAAAGTGTAAGCCAGTACTTATATTTCCATTCCCAGACCCATCAAGATCTAGTTCAATCTTTATTTGTGTCTCTTTTGTATTTCGCTGAACAATTGCAGTTCGCTCAGGTGCTGCCACAGTTGCATAAGTATCATCCCAGTCTGTTGTTATCAACACACAAACATCCTGCAGTCCTTGTTTTTCAAGATCTTCTTTTAACGAGCCATCATTAATTAGAATCGCTTTGGAACCAAGATTTTTTGCCAGTTCAATATCCGTCAAGCGATCGCCGATCACAAAGCTATTTGCCAGATCATAACTGCCATCCATATACTTCCCCATCAATCCTGTTCGGGGTTTTCTAGTTGGAGCATTGTCTTCAGGGAAACTACGATCGATTAAAATATCATCGAAACTCACACCTTCATTTTCAAAAGCCTTCAACATTTTATTGTGAGTTGGCCAAAAGGTATCTTCAGGAAAGGAGTCAGTTCCCAAACCATCTTGATTGGTAACCATTACCAAATCGTATTCCAGGTTCTTAGCTATAAAATGCATATTCCGAAATACTCCGGGAACAAATTCCAGTTTTTCAAGAGAATCCAGCTGATAATCAACTGGTGGTTCAATAACCAATGTTCCGTCTCTATCTATGAATAAGGCCTTTTTCATGTTATACTATTTTTTCTAATTCTCACCCCATAGCGTCATTTCGAACTTGTTTCGGAATCTTTATCAAAATTAATAAGATCCTGAAACAAGTTCAGGATGACGACACAAGAGACTATGTATTGTAACTCTTAAACAAGTTCTTTCAGTTTCTCCATCAATATCTCATTCTCTTCTACAGATCCAATGGTAATTCGCAAGCTATCATCACATAAAACCACTTTTGAGCGATCACGAACAATGATTCCATTTTCAACAAGATAGTCATACACTCCTCTTGCATCGTACATTTTAACTAGAATAAAATTTGCTTCAGAGGGATAAATATTTTGAACGAAAGGTAATTCATCCAATTGTTTAGCAATCTTTTCCCGCTCTTCAATCAAAACCTTCACCCACTCATTCTTTTCATTTTCTTTCAGAATTAGCTCCATTGCTTTTTCCTGAGTCAACATATTTATATTGTAAGGATATTTGATCCTATTAAGTACAGTTATTATCTCTTTAGAGGCAAAAGCCATTCCTAAACGTATGCCAGCCATTCCCCAAGCTTTTGAGAAAGTCTGTAGAATGATTAGATTTTCATATTTATTTATGTCTGAAAGGAAACTTGCTCCTGGAGCAAAATCGATATATGCTTCATCAATAATTACTAAGCCTTTAAATTCTTCAGCAACTTTTAGAACCTCTTTTTTATCAAGTAGGTTTCCAGTGGGGTTATTCGGAGAACATAGAAAGATAAGCTTCGTTTTGTCATCAACTTTCTGAAGCAATTTATCTGCAGAAAAACTATAATCATCATTCAACAATACTTTTCGTACCTCAACATTATTGATATCTGCCGACACCTGATACATCCCATATGTTGGATCAATTGTTACAACATTGTCGACAGCAGGTTCGCAGAAAGCCCGAAAAAGGAGATCGATAGGCTCGTCACTCCCGTTTCCAAGAAAGATTTGTTCAGCATTACAGGCTTTAATCTCTGCAATCTTCTCTTTCACTTCTTTTTGCAAAGGATCTGGATATCGGTTATAGGGTTGGTTAAATGGATTTTCATTCGCATCCAGAAAAACCATTGCTTCACCTGTATATTCATCCCGAGCAGATGAATAAGGTTTCAAGCTTCGAATATTTTCCCTTAAAAGGTTATTTAAATCCATAATTTATAAACTTTTCAATCTAACGCTAACTGCATTTTTGTGTGCATCCAGTTCTTCTGCTGCAGCCATCTTCTCAATTACTGGTCCCAACTTCTGAATTCCTTCTTTAGAGATTTCCTGGAAGGTTATTTTCTTCATGAAACTATCCAGATTTACTCCGCTAAATGATCGTGCCCAACCATTCGTTGGTAGTGTATGATTTGTTCCTGAAGCATAATCTCCAGCACTTTCAGGGGTGTAATTTCCAAGAAAAACTGAACCGGCATTGATTATTTTTTCAGCAATCTCCGAATAATTATCCATCGAAATAATCAAGTGCTCCGGCGCATATTCATTAATAATCTCAAGCATTTGAACATCATCCTCAAATACGACAAAGCGACTATTTAATAAAGCCTTTTGAGCGATCTCTCTTCTGGACAAATCATTCAACTGAACCGCTAATTCATTTTCTACCTTTTCAATAAAAGTAGAACTTTTACAAACCAGTAAAACCTGACTATCCCCTCCGTGTTCAGCCTGAGACAATAAATCAGCAGCTACAAATTCAGGGACAGCATTATCATCTGCCATGATAGCAACTTCAGACGGACCTGCAGGCATATCAATTGCAACATCGCTAATACTTACAAGTTGCTTAGCTGCCATTACATATTGGTTTCCGGGACCAAAAATCTTATCAACTTTCGGGATACAATCTGCACCATACGCCATAGCCCCAATCGCCTGAACACCTCCGAGCTTAAACACCTTGCTTACTCCGACCAATTGAGCAGCATATAAAATTGCAGGATGAACTTGTCCTTCTTTATCAGGTGGCGTACAAAGTATAACTTCACTGCAACCGGCTATCTTTGCAGGAATGCCCAACATTAAAACACTTGAAAACAAAGGAGCAGAACCTCCGGGAACATATAGACCAACTTTCTCAATAGCAACAGGTTTTTGCCAACAAACAACACCTGGAGTTGTTTCAATCTTTTTTACTGAAGGGATTTGTGAATCATGAAATTTCTCAATATTTGAAGCAGCCATTTTTATAGCCTCTTTCAAATCATCATCCAGCACTTCAATTGCTGCAGCAAACTCTTCCCTTGAAACAGTAAACTTTCTTAGAAAAGTCCCATCAAATTTCTCAGTATACTTCCTTAGAGCATGTCCTCCACTTGACTGTATGTCTTGTAAAATAATCTTTACCTGTTCCTCAAGTTCACTTGCATTAAAAAGTGGCCTTTTAAGAATTGAAGGCCAAAGTTCTTTTTCCGGATTGAAATATTTCTTCATGATTCAACTCGTTTTTTAAGCAATTTGTTTTTTAGGGCAATTACATTCCCTACCATTAATAATAAGACACCAGCAATTCCAGATATTTCCCACTCGAAACCTTCAAATAAGCTTGAAATTATTAAGGCTATTGCTGGAGTTATCAGAGCAATATAAATTGAACGATCGGGTCCTATTTCACCAAGCAGTTTTAAATATACTGAAAAAGCTATAATCGACCCAAATACAGACAAGTAAGCCAATGAAAATATGTAGCTTGATGAAGTTTCAAAACTAACAGGTTTCCCAAGTATCACAGCAGTCAGGAACATCATGCTTCCTCCATAAATCATAGCAAAAGCATTTGCCTGAATGACTGGGATCTTTATTTTCTGATTGTATGCTGATGTAATATTCCCTAGCGAAGCCAGTATGATTCCTGCGAGGCACAATAATAGAGCAGTTACAGCTTGATTATCAATAGTAAAAGAAACCAAGTCATTCTTAAACATCAAAACAGTTCCAAAAATTCCCAACACTGCACCAGCAACTACTTCCTTTCGTACTGGCCCTTTAAGAATTACAGCATTAAAAAAGATGTTTGTAATAATGATAAATGAAAAGAGGATGGCAACCAGCCCGCTAGATAAAATTAACTCCGCTTCATAAACCATCCAGTAATTTAGTCCAAACAAAGTGAGTCCCAATAATGCCATGAGCCCATGTTCTCTGGTCTTAAACTTCAGATTAAGTCCTCTCACTTTGCAATAGACCATTAAAAGTACTCCGGCAAGTAAAAACCTCCAACTAACTGACACCAATGGATCAACTTCTCCAAGTTGAAACTTGATAACATACCAGGTTGATCCCCATATTAGGGTAGGAATCAGAAATAATATGAAGGTTCGTAAATTCATTAAAATATCATCTTCTCAATAGGTACAACCAATATGCCTTGTGCTCCTGCTTCTTTCAGTTTTTCAATAATCACCCAAAAATCATTTTCAGCAATTACTGAATGAATTGAACTCCAGCCTGATTCTGCTAAAGGAGTAACAGTCGGACTTTTCATTCCTGGAAGAATTGAAGAAATCTCATCAATTTTATCATTAGGGGCATTCAGTAAAATGTACTTTTTATCTTTTGCACGTTCAACCGATTCCATTCTGAAAATAAGATCATCAAGAATTGCTTGCTTTTCAGCTGACAAATTTTGAGGAGCAATCAGAACAGCCTCTGATTGAATAGCAATCTCAACTTCTTTTAATCGGTTAGAAACCAAAGTGGAGCCAGAGCTAACAATATCAAAAATAGCATCAGACAATCCAATTCCAGGAGCAATTTCGACAGAACCAGAAATTACATGAACATCTGCCTTTATATTCTTTTTATCCAAAAAATCCTTCAGTATAACAGGATATGAAGTAGCAATACGTTTACCATTAAACCACTCGATACCCGAATATTCTTCTGATTTTGGAATAGCTAAACTTAAACGGCATTTGCTAAAACCTAAGCGTTTAACAATTTTGACATTTTCTTTTTTCTCAAGCATTTCATTTTCACCAACAATACCAATGTCAGCCACCTTATCGGCTACTGCTTGCGGTATATCATCATCGCGAAGGAATAATGCTTCCAGAGGAAAGTTCTTTGCAGAAGCTAACAATTTACGTTTTCCAACAGTAAGTTTAATGCCAGCTTCTTTAATTAGCTCCATTGAATCTTCATTCAATCTGCCTTTTGTCTGAACTGCAATTCTTAATTGTGTCATAATCTATTTAATAAAAAAAGGCCTACCTTATGGTAAGCCTTCTTTGGGTTAATATTTTTAAACAAAACAAAAGAATTACGGCCTACCTATTTTTAGGATATTACAATGATGGCCGTGATGTACTTGTTTGTTAATCATGTCTGTTTTTTAAATACAGTGCAATAATAGTGATAAATTGAAAGTCAGCAAAACGAATCTGTGTTATTCTATAATTAATTCATGAATAAATATTCATTATTTAATATCAATCCACTTTTGCAATCGATTGCATTTTTATTATTTTTAACCAAACAAACTAAACAACACAAGGATCATGAAAAAACTAATTTCACTGTTTACAATTCTTCTTTTAATGACCTCGGTATTTGCTAAAACAAGCGATACTGAAAAGCTCTTTTCGGAGAAACATATAAAAAAGGTAATGAAGAAGGCAACTTCATGGCAATTAAAAAATCCTAAACATGAACTTTGGGATTGGACCAACGGTGCTTTTTATGCTGGAGTATTTGCAGCCTATGAAACTACTGGCTCTGAAAAGATAATGAAAGCTATGATTGAAATGGGCGAAACCAATGAATGGAAAGCAGGACCACGTTTACATCATGCGGATGATCATGCCATTTGTCAAAGCTATATTGATGTTTACCGCATTAAGAAGGATCAAAAAATGATTGAGCCTTTCACCTCAACAATAGATGATTTTTGCGACACTCCTTACCCCATTAAGAAACCAATGAAACCTATTACCTGGTGGTGGTGCGATGCATTATTTATGGGACCTCCGGCTTTTGTGAAATTGGGAATAACTCTGAATAATGAAAAATATCTGAAATTAAGCGATAAACTTTTTAAAGAGTGTTATGACTTATTGTACGACAAAAATGAGCACCTTTTCGCACGTGACATTCGCTACCAGTGGGATCAGGAAGAGATACTAAAAGAAAAAAATGGTGAAAAGATTTTTTGGTCAAGAGGAAATGGCTGGGTAATGGGTGGACTTGTTCGTGTTTTGCAAGAACTTCCAAACGACTATCCAAAACGTGAGATGTATGCCAAAACATTCAAAGAAATGGCTGCGAAAATTGCTACAATTCAGCAAAAAGATGGACTTTGGCGTGCCAGTTTGCTTGATCCTGAATCATATCCAGGAGGAGAAGGAAGTGGATCTGGCTTTTACACCTACGCACTCGCTTGGGGAATTAATAATGGTTTGCTTGACAAAGACAAATACCTTCCGGTGGTTGAAAAAGCCTGGATTGGCTTAAATAGTTTGGTGCAACGAAATGGCAAAGTTGGATGGGTGCAACCAATTGGTGCAGACCCACGTGCAAATTTCACATCTCAGAGCTGGGAAGTGTATGGTGCAGGTGCCTTTTTGTTAGCAGGAAGCGAAGTGATTAAATTGAAGAGATAAAGTACATGAAGATGAATAACTCCATATTATTACTTTTCATACTTGTATTTGCATTGGGGTGCAAAAATTCAAAACTTAATGAAGAAGATTTTGCTGCTGCCCTTAGGAATGGTGAATTAGCAAATGAGGCTTTTTCGAGAAGTTTGAAACTAACGAATGCATGGAATGACAGAAAAGATGCTTCAAGTGGATTAATTCCAACAAATTTCAGTAATCGTAAAGATGTTTGGGAACCACATAATTCAGCAGCAGATAATTATGCATTTATGGTCTTGACTAGCTTCCTGCTAGACAAACAAATGCTTGATGGGGACATGATGGAAATGTTAAAAGCTGAAAAGAAGTTAACTTCAAGAGTGAAATCTCTTCCTGATACATATTCATTTTCTAAAAAGGATTTTGAAAAAAATGAGCTCAATCTTAATTGGGTAATTTTTGGTACTTCAGAATACATAAAAGACGGTCTTTTACCTATTACCGAATATGTTGGTGATTCTCCATGGAACGAGCGGATGATGGAGATGCTTGATGACTTATCTGAAATATACTCAGTAATGAAACAGTCTGAACAACTCGACTGGTACAAAGCTGTTTCGGAGGAAGTAAATGGAGAGATGCTTCAAACATTATCGCGTATTTACTGGAAAACCGGTGATCAAAGATATTTGGATTGGGCAATTAAAATAGGTGATTATTATTTACTGGAAGAGAGAGACTTAAGTGAAATCAACTATTTAAGACTTCGTGATCATGGCTGTGAAGTTATTGGTGGACTGAGTGAACTTTATGTCACCCTTCACTTTACAAACCCAGAAAAGAAAAAACAATACCAAAAGAGGCTTTATAAACTACTAGACAGGATACTCGAAGTTGGAAGAAATGAAGATGGCCTGTTTTTTAATGGTGTAAATACAAACACGGGGGAAGTAGTTGACAAAAAAATTGTCGATAACTGGGGATATATTTTTAATGCCTACTATTCGGTTTATTTGATAGATCAAAAAGCAGAATACAGACAGGCTTTTTTGGATGGAATTAGATTTCTAAACGAAAAATACAGAAACTACCCATGGGAAGGGAAAAGCCATGATGGATATGCTGATGCACTCGAAAGTGGAATAAACTTATACAACCGAGAACCTATCGAATCACTAAAAGAGTGGATTGACAGTGAAATCAGGGTTATGTGGAATATGCAACAAGAAAATGGCATTATTGCAGGCTGGCATGGTGATGGTAACTTTTCAAGAACAAGTATCATGTATGGTTTGTGGAAATCACAAGGCATATATTGTCAGCCTTGGGGAAAAGGCCTGCGTTTTGGTTCTGAGATTAGTGAAGATGGAACACTAAAAATTGCAATTACTTCATCTAAAAACTGGGAAGGGAAATTGGCTTTTGACTACAAACGTCATCAAGTAATTATGAAACTTCCAATCGATTATCCCCGGATCAATCAATTCCCTGAATGGTTTGTTGCTGATCCTGAAAAAAAATACAAGCTAATTTCAAGTAATAAGAATCTTAACAGAAGTTATGCAGGGAGTGAATTAATTGAAGGTATTCATTTCAAAATAAAAGAAGGGGAGAAACTATTTTTAAAAATACATCAACAATAAATGGGGGTTTATTAATATTAAGAAAGCCGGCTTAAAACCGGCTTTCTTAATATCCTATTGTAGATAAGTTCTATTCAAACATATCTTTCATCTTCTCAAAGAAATTCTTGTCTCCAGCTCCAGGAGTGTATTTGAAGCTTTCAGATTGCTGAAGTTTTTCAAGCATTTTACGATCTTCAGGAGTAATCTTTTTTGGCGTCCAAGCATGTATACGTACTAACAAATCACCCTTTCCATATCCATTGACATCTGGTAATCCTTTACCTCGTAATCGCAGTATTTTTTCAGGCTGTGTACCTTCTTCAATTTTCACTTTTACTTTGTTATCAACCGTTGGAATTTCAGCAGTTGTACCTAATATAAAATCGGGCATACTCAAAAATAAATTGTAAATGAGATTATTTCCGTCCCTAATTAAATCAGGATGTGAGTCTTCGTGAATCACAACCAGCAAATCACCATTCAATCCACCTCTTCTACCTGTATTTCCTTTGCCTGACACATTCAATTGCATGCCTTCGCCAACACCTGCAGGTATATTTATTGAAACGACTTCTTCATCTCTCACAACTCCTTCGCCATGACAGGAAGCACACTTGTTTTTAATAATCTGACCTTCACCATTACAGGTTGGACAAGCAGCAGTTGTTTGCATTTGCCCTAAAAGCGTGTTTGTTACTCTGGTAACATGTCCGCTTCCTCTACAAGTTGAACAGGTCGTATAATCAGATCCGCCTTGAGCACCTGTACCACTACAACTATCACAGGCCTTATATTTTTTTAGTTTAAGTTTTTTCTCAACGCCATTCGCAACGTCTTGCAAGGTGAGCGAAACTTTTACGCGAAGATCAGATCCACGATGTACACGACGACCACCACCTCGACTACGAGAACCGCCGCCAAAGCCACCGAAACCACCTCCGAAGCCACCGCCTCCAAATACATCGCCAAACATGGAGAAAATATCATCCATAGACATATCGTGTCCGCCAAAGCCGCCGCCAGCAGCACTCCCAACACCCGCATGACCATACTGGTCATACCGTTGGCGCTTCTCAGGGCTACTCAAAACCTCATAAGCTTCGGCTGCTTCTTTAAACTTATCTTCCGCCTCCTTATTATCTGGATTTTTGTCAGGGTGATATTTCAAAGCATTCTTCCGATACGCTTTTTTAATCTCTTCAGCTGATGCCCCTTTGCTTACTCCAAGTATCTCGTAAAAATCTCTTTTGGTCATGATGCTCTTTCCTTTTGTTTACTCGCCAATTACAACTTTCGAAAAGCGAATAACTTTATCATTCAGCAAATACCCTTTTTGAATGACATCAACTACTTTTCCTTTTAACTTCTTTGATGGTGCAGGAATTTTAGTCACTGCTTCGTGCAGATCGGTATCAAAGTCCAATTCTTTTGCTTCTATTTCTTTAATGCCATTTTGTTTTAGAAAATCATGAAACTTTGTATTAATCAAATTAATCCCTTGTTTCAGTGGATTTTCGTCTTCCATTTCATCAAAAGCAGTTAATGCCCTTTCAAAATCATCAATGACAGGAAGAATACTTGATAAAACATTTTCACCACCCGTTTTCACAAGCTCCATCTTTTCTTTAAGGGTGCGTTTTCTGTAGTTATCAAATTCAGCCTGCAAACGAATGTGCTTATCTTTTATGTCTGCAAGTTCATTTTTAAGCTTGCTTATTTTCCCCTCTGATTTATCTTTTTTTGATTTCTTTTTATCTTCTTTCTTTTCTTTCTCAACTTTTTCTGAAGTTACTGTCTCTTCAGTCTCAATTGTTTCTTTTACATCTTCCACTTCTTGTTCTTTTTTAGTATTTTCTTCTGACATTATTAAGCGGTTTAAATTATCGATTTGACAGTTCACAAAAATGCTGCCATTTGCCACAAAAAGACAATTTGGCATTTATTTATAGAAATAGCTGCCAAAAGTAAAAAAAGAAAGGCAGTACATCTGTACCACCTTCCTGAAATATTCAATTTTGTAAAGTTATTTTAATAAACCCTTTAGTGCCCGCTCCAGAGCTGGCCCTCTAAGGTCTTTTGCTACAATAACCCCATCGCTATCAATCAAGAAATTTGAGGGTATACTTCCTACACTATAAACTGCGGCATATTTTGCTTTCCATCCCTTCAAGTCACTCACATGGTAATCCCAACTTAGTTTATCAGCTTCAATCGCTTTTCCCCAGGCTGATTTATTGTTATCAAGCGAAACACTAAAAACAGTAAAGCCATTACCATTTTTGAATTCTTTATCCTTATAGTTTTCATATGCTGAAACAACTGTTGGGTTTTCTCTGCGACAAGGGCCACACCACGATGCCCAGAAGTCAATTAAGACCAGTTTCCCATTCAAGTCAGATAGTTTCATTTCGCTACTATCGAATGATTGCTCTACAATTTCTGGAGCTTTATCTCCTACATTAATGCCTGTTTTTGGCTCATCCCCAGCTATCACTGTAGTTGCAAAACCAGCAACAATGGCAATCAGAATTAAAAATCTTCTCTTCATATCTTTTTCTTTTGATGTAAATTTTCGTTAGCAATAATAACAAAAAACAAGATAGAGGTTTGTCATTCAGCTGACATATTTAGAAATATTAACAACTCTTGCTAAAACAGATTGCAAATGATAATATTTTTGAAAAATAGAATTGAACTTTATTCAATCCGGGTAATACTTGCTCCAATAGCATTAAGTCGCTGATCAATCTTTTCATAACCGCGATCAATCTGCTCGATGTTGGAGATTTTGCTTTTCCCGTCTGCTGAAAGTGCCGCAATTAGCAGGGCAACACCAGCTCGTATATCTGGGGAAGTCATAGTAGTACCTCTAAGCTGTTGCTTTTTGTTCAAGCCAATCACAGTTGCCCGATGCGGATCACAAAGAATGATTTGGGCTCCCATATCAATTAACTTATCGACAAAGAATAATCGGCTTTCAAACATTTTTTGATGAATAAGCACACTCCCGTTTGCCTGAGTCGCAATAACCAGAAAAATACTCAATAAGTCAGGAGTTAATCCAGGCCATGGCGCATCAGCAATGGTCATAATAGAACCATCAATAAAGGTTTCAATTGCATATTCTTCCTGAGCAGGGACAAAAATATCATCACCTTTTGTTTCAATCTTAATTCCCAAACGCTTAAACGATTCTGGAATTATTCCCAGATGCTCAATCCCAGCGTTAGGAATGGTAATTTCAGAACCAGTCATAGCTGCCAGTCCTATAAAGCTACCAACCTCAATCATGTCAGGAAGAATCTGATGTGAGCAACCAGAAAGGCTGGTAACACCTTCAATTTTTAAAAGATTAGAACCTATTCCTTCAATTTTAGCACCCATACTAACCAACATTCTGCAAAGTTGCTGCAAGTAGGGTTCACAAGCTGCGTTATAAATGGTAGTTATTCCCTGAGCCATTACTGCAGCCATAAGAATATTTGCGGTACCAGTAACCGATGCTTCATCGAGCAACATATAGCTACCTTTTAATTTCGGAGCATCAACAGTGAAACAATGATTTAAGGCATCGTAATTAAACTGAGCACCTAATTTCTGCAAACCTACAAAATGAGTATCCAATCGGCGACGTCCAATTTTATCTCCACCTGGTTGAGGTATGAAAGCTTTCCCAAATCGAGCCAAAAGTGGACCAACAATCATTATTGAGCCACGTAGTCGGGTGGCTTGTTTTGAAAATTGTTCGGTTTGCAGGTAATCCGGATTTATCTGATCTGCTTGAAAAAGATAAGTGCCTTGTGATACACGCTCAGTCTTAACACCAAGCTCTTCAAGTATTTCTATTAATTTAAGGACATCCCTGATTTCGGGAATATTACTGATTTTAATTTTTTCACTGGTAAGAAGAACTGCACAAATAACTTGCAATGCCTCATTTTTTGCACCTTGAGGATTTAACCTACCATGTAGCTTTTTCCCACCTTCAATTTGAAAAGTTGCCATTCAGAAGCGGTTAGTTTTTCGACTTGCGATGTTTTTTGGGTCCTCGGCTTGGACTAACATTCGTTTTACGAGTACTGGTACCACGACTGTTGCGATACAAAATTTCTTTTGTGTCTGTCAATCCCAGATCATTTCTTTTGATAAGTCCTTTTGAAAGTGCTTCAAGATCCTTATAAATTTTCGCATCATCAACAGTGTCTTTATTCCAAACAAGGAAACACTTTTTCATATGATTAGCCAGCAACTTTATAAGAAGCTCCTTCTCGTCACCAGTTTCATACTCAGCAGCAGTCTTAATCAATGACTCCAGTGTTTTACCATAATGACGATAGCGGATAGTGTTCTCACTATAAGGTACTATCTTTGGTTTTTCCTGGAAAGATTCCTTTCTAGGCGGATCATATGGATAGTCGATATCCAATTCAAAGTCAGCCATAATTGCCAAATGATCCCAAAGTTTATGTTTAAAATCGTTGATGTCACGCAAATATGGATGTAGATTCCCCATTACATCAATAACTGTTTTTGCCGCAAAATTTCTCATTTCACGGTCTTCGATGGTTAAAATATGATTAACCATATTTTGTACATTGCGCCCATACTCAGGAAGGGGCAACTTCGATCTATTCGAATTATAATCCATTTAAATAAAGTTAACTATAAAAAATATCGTATCACAAAAGGTTGATAAGATCAGGCTATTGTATCTTGGTAATCAATACGAAGGCGATTAATTATTGCAAAACTAAGTGATTTTCTGATGCTGACAAATCTTTTTTCAAAAATCTTCCTTTAAAACAAAAACGAATTCCAGCTAAAAATGTTTCTATCGAACAATTTTTAGCTTGGCAAACTTTAACAACAATTGCTTCTGACCAGCGTTCTGAAAAAACACTGTTGCTTTCAGGTTTGGGAAAACGCCTTCAATCTGCTGCACTTTCCCTTTGCCAAATCGCTGGTGCTCAACATTCATTCCTGCCTGTATATCACGAGGATCATCTCCATCAATGGTTTTAGCATCTTTTTTTGCTTCGCGTAGTTTTGTTAATTTTTGATTAAGCCCAGGTTGATCATTTATAGGAATCCCACGAGACTTTACAACTTGTTTTGAAAATCCTGAAGTTCTTTTCTCTGTTTGTGATGCCAATGGCTCATCAAAACTAATGGTCTCTTTTTCTACAGGAAGTTCCAGGTATTGTTCGTCTAAATCTTCAATAAAACGACTGGGATTACAAAAGTCCAATTTTCCCCAACGATATCTTTGTCTGGCATAACTAATAAAAGCATTTTCTTCTGCCCGGGTTAAAGCCACATAAAACAGCCTTCGCTCTTCCTCGAAAGCTTCAGGATTCATGTTGTTCCCAAAATTATTTGATGGAAACAGGTTTTCTTCCAGTCCAACAATAAATACATTTTTAAACTCAAGGCCTTTTGCTGAGTGAACAGTCATCATGGTAACTTTGTCACGATCCTCATCTTTATCTGAATCCTGATCGGTAAGCAAAGCAACATCCTCCATATAATTACCAAGCGAATTAGGAGAACCTTCTTCCCTGGCATTAATTGTAAATTCCTGAATACCATTCAATAATTCCTGAATATTCTCAAAGCGGCTCATACCTTCAGGCGTTTTATCATTATACAGGTCTTTCATTAAACCTGCTTTTGTAGCTACTTCTGTAGCCATTTCATAAGCATCAGCATGCAAGTTCTTTTCTATGAATTGGTTTATAAAGCCAGCAAACTGCTGAATTTTAGAAAGCGTTCCTTTATTCAGACCTGCAAGGTTTTCAATCCCACTTTTAACAATGACGTCAAAGATGCTTATTCCATTTCCAACTGCCGCCTTCTCCAACTTTGAAATAGTTGTAGCTCCAATACCACGCGCAGGATAATTAATAACTCTCTTTAGGGCTTCATTGTCTTTCGAGTTGATCACCATTCTAAAATACGAAAGCAAATCCTTAATTTCTTTTCGCTGATAGAAAGACAATCCACCATATATTTTATACGGAATATTACGTTTGCGTAGTGCTTCCTCAAAAATACGAGACTGCGCATTTGTACGGTATAAAATCGCATAATCCTCATAGCGATAATGCTTCCGCATTCTAGTTTCAGTAATTTCGTTGGCTACCAGATATCCTTCTTCATTATCTGTTAATGCCTCCATTACCTTAATCAAATTTCCTTGATCATTTTCAGAAAAAACACGTTTTGGAATTTGTCGCGTATTTTTTTTGATTACGCTATTTGCGGCATCCACAATAGTTTGTGTAGAACGATAATTCTGTTCCAATTTAAATATCTGATGCTTTGGGTAATCTTTCTGAAAATTTAGGATGTTTTCAATCCGAGCACCACGAAAAGAATAAATACTCTGTGCATCATCTCCTACCACACAAAGATTGTGATGTACTGATGCCAGTTCTTTTACAATACGGTATTGTGCAAAATTAGTATCCTGATACTCATCAACCAATAAATAATCAAACTGCTTCTGATATTTCTCAAGAATTTCTTTATGATCACGAAAAAGAATATTTGTCCTTAGCAATAAATCATCAAAATCCATTGCTCCGGCTAATTTACATCGCTTTTCGTATTCTTTATAAACCTCGGCAATCCGTGGCATGCGAATACTCATATCATACTCTCTGAGCTGTGAACTATTTTGATAGGCAACTGGAGTTACTAATCCGTTTTTCGCAGAAGAGATCCGATTTGCAACAGTATTCGGCTTATATGTTTTATCATCAAGCTGGAGATCTTTAAGAATTGTCCTTATTAAACTTTTAGAATCTGCCGAATCATATATGGTAAAGTTCGAAGGAAATCCAATCTCCTCGGCTTCTGTCCTAAGTATTCGTGCAAATATGGAGTGAAAAGTTCCCATCCATAAATACTTTGCTGCTTGCTCGCCAACAATACTTGCAATCCGCTCTTTCATTTCGCGAGCTGCTTTATTGGTAAACGTTAAGGCAAGAATAGTCCAGGGCTTTGCCCCCTGCTTTAACAAATGGGCAATGCGGTATGTTAGTACACGTGTCTTCCCAGAACCTGCACCTGCAATTACCAGCGAAGGCCCATCAATCGCTTCTACTGCTTTTCTCTGAATGTCATTTAATTCGTCAAGATAATTCGCCATTCTTCATTTTTCAAAGTGAGCTTCAAAAGTAAAATCAATTTTTTACTTTCCATGAAAGAGTTTACTGCTAGTTTTCAACAAAATTGTTCTGGAAAAAATGAAGCACCAGTAAAAGATATTTCGAATTTTAGCGTTAACATTGTATTATCATAAATTTCAAGTTGAATATTGATGAAGTACCTAAGAATACAAACCTGTTTTTTTCTGATTGTTTTTCTTCTGATTGCGACAAGCATTAACGCCCAAATCACGGCGGAATCTGATGCTACTGTTCAAACGGAATATAGTTCGGGATCGCAAGATAATATCCATATCTTTTGCACAAGTGAAGGCGAAGTTGTTGCCAGCCTTTCAGCTTCCTTTTCATCTGGAACTGCTGCTGATTATGAATGGTTAAAATACAATAGTGGCACTGATAACTTTGATGCTTTTCAAACTGATAATTCAGGAGCAACGTCGTCAACTATCAGCAATTTGCAGGATGGAGCTTATCGGGTAAATGTTACTTCTGCCGGTTCAACTGAGACTTATACAGCTTGGGCATTTAATAACTGGTATACTCCAGTTGCTGAAATCCCGGTAACAAACTGCGATTATTTCCAACTTGGAGCTTCGTTTACTCAAGCAGAGCTGATTTATTATGATTTAAATAACGACAGCCCAATTGATGTTTCAAAAGAAGTTCAAGTTCGCTGGGAAGAAGAAGGAAGTACGATTGCCACCGCTTTAACTACTAGCATATTCAGTCCTCCAACTACTGACACCAATTACCGTCTTGTTGTTTCTGACCGTTTTGGCTGTGAAGGTGAAACTTCAATTCTATATACTTCTATAGTTACAGAAGCTTTATTTGTTGCAAGCCCAATGAGTGGAGAAGCACCTCTTGAAGTCACTTTCACAAATGAATCGGCAAATGCTGATAATTCAGAGTGGTTCTTTTTCCGTGACCTGTTTGAAATGAGACGGGAAGCTGAAAAAACAGGTATCGCAATTGAAGATAGCATTATGGATCGAAATGATCTTGATGAAAATCCGGTTTACACTTTTGAAAACTCGGGAACTTATCAAGTAAAACTGGTTACAACAAAGCAAAACGAATTTAATAGTTGTACTGATACTTTTTATCTTGAAAATTATATCGTTGCTGATACATCATTTATTGATGCACCTAATGTATTTACACCAAACGGAGATGGCAGCAATGATAAATTTGTTATTAAATACTGGTCAGTTAAGAAAATTAAAATTGACATATTTAACCGCTGGGGGAAGAAAGTTCACGAGTGGGAAAATAATAATGTTCGTGGCTTTGAAACCACAGTAACGGAATCAGCCTGGGATGGGAAAATTGGTGGTCGGATGGCCAGTCCCGGAGTCTACTACTATGTTGCAGAAGCAACTGGCAGAGATGATAAAAAACGATGGGCACATGGCTTTGTGCACCTTTTCAGAGAGAAGTAATAATTTAAATATTTCACATTGGGGAACTCGATTTGTTCCCCTTTTTTATGGCTTTTAACCAAACCATTCTCGCCTACGATTTGTCAAATTACTCAGTGTATCAATTGTAATATTTACATCCTTTACAATTTGAAAATCAAACATTCCCACACAAATAAAATCTGCCCCATTTTCAAAAGCCCATCTAAAACCATCTTCTGGATTGATTGCTCCAGCAGCTAGAACTTTGAATCCCATTACCGGCACTTTTGCACTATTTACGAACTCAACCGTTTTGTCAGGGAACAAGCAGAATATATTATTGTGAAATTTATTGTGATCAAGGTGATTCTTGCCATCCACCTCAAAAGGTATTCGATTTTCCATAGGGTGAGCAGACCAGTATTGATCATGATGCATGGTTTTCATATAATAGTCAGGAATAATTCCCTGTTCCTCGCATGCAATCAACGAATCAACAGTATGAGAAGCAAGACCAGCCGTATACCCCTGACTTCGGATTCGATCCAACATCTTCTCAATAACATCAAATTTTCCATCACGAACTAGCCAGTCACACCAATTCCCCTGAACCTGAACAATGTCTACACCATAGTCTATAGCTTTATCAATATTCACAAAATAATCCTCTTCCTTCATATTTGGATGAACCTGAGAAATCACTTTTATTTTACTTCCGGTAGCTTTTTTATATTTCCACAAAAGTGGATTTGATGTAAAACCAATATTAATGGTATCAATCCCAGCTTCTTCAGCTAACATCAACGTTTCATAAACCTTTTTCTCCGTATTATAGGCCTTGAAAAGCGATGATACATAAATTAAGTCTCGCGCATGAGACCAACCTCCAATTAAATTTCCTCCTGCTACCAAACGACTAATCTGATGTTTCCCTATTTTCCCCTTGGGCAGTTTGCCTTTTAACTTGCTAATATGCGCTTGATTAATTTTAATTGTTGCACCAGACAGAACATCAGTGCCGTATTTTTTTTGACTTTGAAAGGCACCTAAACCCATTACTCCTAGCAGAGGAACGGTTGCCAGATTTTTCAACGCCTCACGTCTTGTATTGACATTTTCATCAAATTCATCACCTGATTGATTAAGCTTCTTAGTTTTCAAATCGTTAAACAGTTGATCAATGCTATATCCTATTTCTTTCAAAAAGATAAATACCACCAAGATTACGGCTTCAATAAAAATCTTATTGACAATAAACAAACCTGTTTCAGATTGCATTAACAATGAAGTTCCGAATGGAGGGTAAGCAAAATAATAAAGTGCTAAAAGTAAAACCCCCGCAGCTGACGCAAAACGAATAAAAATACCTAAGAACAATCCCAACCCAACTAGGATCAATCCATAGACATTAAGAAAATCAACTGCATTTATTAAACTGGAAGAAGACGCCAACCAGTGATAAAATCCAGATAAAAAACTATTTGAGTTACTTAGGAAGTAAGCAGCTGTCCAATTTTCAGCAAATAATTTTGTCAACCCTTCATATAAGAAATGCCACCCAATTGCAGCTCGCAGAATAGTTAAGAAAAATCGTTTCCAGCAAGTTTTGGTTTTCACAAGTCGATTATTTAGTGGTTATTACACCTACTAAAGTAATCATTTTCAAACCAATTCATTTATCCAAATCAACTATAAAAAAAGGCCGGCAAACAACTCGTGCTTCCGGCCAATTCTATTTTATGTGTTTTGGTTTTACTTCTTCTCAAAAACAGTTCCTTGCTCGTGAACTGAGTTAACTGCACGCCCAGACGGGTCTGCATTGTTCTGAAATGATTCATCCCAAGCCAAAGCTTCAGCAGTACTACAAGCAATAGATGGAACAGAAGGCACACAAGATGCAGCAGCATCAGAAGGGAAATGCTCCGCAAATATTGTACGGTAATGATATTCTTCCTTCGACATCGGTGTATTAATTGGGAAGCGGTATTTTGCATTCTCCATCATTTCATCAGTTACCTGATCGCTTGCTATTTGTTTTAATGTATCAATCCAGCCATAGCCTACTCCGTCAGAGAATTGCTCTTTCTGCCTCCATGTCACGCTTTCTGGTAAAATATCTTCAAAAGCTTTTCGCAACACCCATTTTTCAATTTTGCCGTCACTGGCCATTTTATCTTTTGGATTTAGGCGCATAGCCACATCAATAAATTCTTTATCAAGAAAAGGAACACGACCTTCAACACCCCATGCTGCTAACGATTTGTTTGCACGTAAACAGTCATACAAATTTAGCTTGTTAATTTTACGAAGCGTTTCTTTATGGAATTCTTCAGCATTTGGTGCTTTATGGAAATATAAATATCCCCCAAAGATTTCATCAGCACCCTCACCTGTCAGAACCATTTTTATGCCCATCGACTTAATTACACGAGCCAACATATACATTGGAGTTGAGGCTCGAATGGTTGTTACATCATAGGTTTCAATGTGATAAATTACATCACGAATGGCATCCAATCCTTCCTGAATGGTATATGTAATTTCATGATGAACAGAACCAATATGATCTGCCACATCTTTTGCTGCTGCCAAATCCGGTGAATCATCCAATCCAATAACAAATGAATGCAACTGCGGCCACCAAGCATCTTTTTGGTCACCTTCTTCAATTCGTTTAGCCGAAAATCTCTTAGCAAGGGCAGAGGTTATTGATGAATCTAAACCTCCGGAAAGTAATACTCCGTAAGGAACATCTGACATTAATTGACGATGCACTGCATCTTCCATTGCTTGCTTCAAATCCTCAATGCTGGTTTCATTGTCTTTTACATTTTCATAATCCATCCAGTCACGGGTCCACCAACGTTTAAGTTCACCATCTTTACTAGACATATAATGAGCAGGTGGAAATTCCTCAATCTTTTTACAATAACCTTCAAGTGATTTCAATTCAGAAGCTACATAGAAATTACCGTGTTCATCCCATCCCATATACAAAGGAATAATTCCAATATGATCGCGGGCTATAAAATATTCATCCTTTTCCTGATCATAGATAGCAAAAGCAAAAATCCCATTCAGTTCTTCAAGGAAATCTTCACCCTTGTCTTTATATAGCGCTAATATTACTTCACAATCTGATCCTGTTTGAAATTCATATTTACCTTCGTAACGATTACGAATTTCTTTGTGGTTATAGATTTCACCGTTGACTGCTAAAATCAAATTCTTATCCTTACTATACAGAGGTTGCCCACCTGATTCCGGATCAACAATTGACAGTCTCTCATGAGAAAGAATTGCTTTGTCGCCACAATAAACACCCGACCAATCTGGTCCACGATGACGAATCCGTTTCGACATTTTTAAAACCTGAGGTCTCAATTCCTGAGCATCTACTTTTAAATCAAAAACACCTACAAATCCACACATAATGAAATCTTTTATTCTAGTTATCTATTATTCTTTAGCCTTAATCGAGGTCAAAAATAATCATTTTGTTTTATTATAGAAATTATATCTGTCTTTTTTCTATTTTATTTCACTTTTGATTGACACATGACTAATATTTCTTTCAATTTGTTTTCATTTTGAAATCACCTCTTATAGTTATTACCCCCATAAAAAGAACAAGCAACTCGTTTTAAAAGCTGAAAAGCCAGAATCACCCATGCAAAATCAAGTCAAATATTCAAAAAACACACCTCACATCGCCACGTCCCCCATTGCCAATATCTTTTCAAGATGAAAATTAAGACAAAAAAAAACAACCAATTGGCTGCCTTTATTATCTATTTGTTTAGAATTTACTTTAAACATTAAATCGAAAGTGCATCACATCTCCATCTTGCACTACATACTCTTTCCCCTCAACGGCCATTTTACCGGCTTCTTTACACGCCTGCTCTGATCCTAAAGAAACAAAGTCAGTATACTTAATTACTTCAGCACGGATAAAGCCTTTTTCAAAATCGGTATGGATAACACCAGCAGCCTGTGGCGCTTTAAAACCTTTAGGATATGTCCATGCACGTACTTCTTTAACCCCAGCTGTGAAATAAGTTTCCAGTTCCAATAAGGTATATGCCGTTCTAATCAGCTTTGTCACACCCGACTCTTTTAATCCAAGATCTTCTAAAAATAATTGACGTTCCTCAAAATCATCCAACTCTGCAATATCTGCTTCTGTTGCAGCAGCAATCATCAGCATCTCTGCACTTTCATCTTTTATCGATTCTTTTAAGGCTTCAACAAATGAATTGCCTTTTACCGCTGCTGGCTCATCAACATTACAAATGTAAAGTATTGGCTTGTTGGTAAGAAGTTGTAGATCCTTGGCTAACTTTTGGTCTGCGTCATCCAATTCAACAGTTCGGGCAGACTTTCCTTGTAACAAAGTATCTTTATATAAACTCAATACTTTATACATTCTTTTTGCTTCAGGATCACCCCCAGTTCTTGCCTGTTTCTCCACCTTACTAATTCGTGCTTCAACCGTCTCCAAATCCTTCAATTGAAGTTCAATATCAATTGTTTCTTTATCGCGAACCGGATCAATTGTTTCATCAACGTGGGTAATATTTTCATTTTCGAAACAACGTAAAACATGAATAATTGCATCAGTTTCACGAATATTTCCCAAAAACTTATTTCCTAATCCTTCTCCCTTACTTGCTCCTCGCACCAAGCCGGCAATATCTACAATCTCAACCGTTGTTGGCATCACACGCTCCGGGTTAACTAATTTTTCTAACTGAATTAGTCGGTCATCCGGTACAGTAATTACTCCAATATTGGGTTCAATGGTACAAAAAGGAAAATTTGCAGACTGTGCCTTAGCATTTGACAAACAATTAAATAAGGTTGATTTACCTACGTTGGGCAAACCAACTATCCCACACTTTAAAGCCATTTATATCTTCTTAAAAATTGAGGGGCAAAGTTAATCCTTTTTAGCTATTTTTGAACACGCAATATAGATCAGCCATTTAATTTTGCAATTTGGTTAAATAGTGTTAACCAATTAAACCTTTTCACTTATTCCCGATCTGAGAGTGAAACGAAAATAATTCATGAATAAGAACCAGCTTTTGATTTCGGAACTTCAAGACGAACGCACTAGAAATAGTGCCTTCAGCGAGCTGGTTGCCAATTATCGGGAAAGGCTGTTTTGGCACATACGTAAAATAGTTTTAAACCATGATGATGCTGACGATATTCTACAAAATACTTTCTTAAAAGCATGGAAGGGCATTGAGAATTTCAGGGCAGAATCAGGTGTTTTTACATGGCTTTACCGAATTGCAACAAATGAATCGCTTACTTTTCTTGAACAGAAAAAAAGAAAAGCCATGAGTGGGATGTCAGAAGTAAATGAATATCTATTGGAGAATTTGGCAACTGATCCATTTTTTGATGGTGATGAAGCACAATTGAAACTTCAAAAAGCAATTGCCATTTTGCCGGACAAACAACGACTGGTTTTTAATATGAGGTATTTTGATGAGATAAAGTATCAAGACATGGAAAAAATACTGGATACTTCTGAAGGAGCCTTAAAAGCATCCTATCACCATGCTGTGAAAAAAATAGAAAAACACTTAACATCTGGCACTTAGCCAGTATATTTTATTGATTGTTTAAACTTTTATACTTTTAACACGTCAAAGAGCAAAGCTATTAGATGAAAGAAGAAAAAAACATAGAATCACCACTTTCAGGTCAACCAAAAGGAAATCCTTTTAAAACACCAGATGGCTATTTTGAAAATCTTCAAGATCGAATTGATGCGCGTATTGAAGCTGAAGACACCATCGTTTCAAAAAGAACTCAGATTATTCGAATTTTGAAACCGGTACTTTCACTTGCTGCAAGTTTTGCACTGATTTTTCTATTGGTTTATTATCCTTTGAACAAATTTCTCCCGAAATATCTAAACTCAACACAAGTGGTTGAGATTAATGAATTTGATCTTGACTATGATTTTGTGAATTCGTTTTCAAATGATCTCTCACTAATTGAATATATCTCACAATCTGATGAAGAAGTAGAACCTTCAGATGAGATTTATGCTTATTTATCTGTTGAAATGACAGATGCTGAATTTTACAATGAACTGATAAAAAACTAACTATGAAGAAGCTTATTGTCTTTACAAGTTTCATATTATTTACATTTAGTGTTTTTGCCCAACGCGGACAAGGAAAAGGCAGAGGGGAAGGTTGGGAGGAATTTCGAGCCCAAAAAGTGACATTTATGACTGATAAACTTGAACTTACTCCTGAGGAAGCACAGGTTTTCTGGCCGCATTATAATGAATATGACAAACAACGAATGGAGTTTCACAAAAAGAAACGCGAAGTAGAAAAAGATGTATGGGACAATCTCAACAATTATACGGACAAAGAACTTGAGGTATCTTATCAAACAATAACGAAATTACACGACGATGAGCATGAGCTTTTCAAAAAATATCATCAGAAATTCTTTGAGATTCTTCCACCCAAAAAAGCATTAGCAATTGACTATATAGAACATCAATTCCGCTCCTTCATGTTTCGGGAATATCGAAAAAGAAAACAAAACGATTAGAATATAGATTAGAGTCACAAAATTTTGTGACTCTTTTTTTTATTCCATCATGGCGAGTGAAGCGAAGCCATCTCATTCAAATGACAAAGATTGCTTCTCCGGCAGTTGCCGGATCGCAATGACGTCGCACTTTTAACTTTCTATACAAACTTTCCTTCATCCAGAAACTTAATGGTATGATTAATCCCTTCATACATTAAAGTATCCTCTTCAACAAAACGAACATGCTTTCGGTACTCAGTTACAAAATCTTCAATATATGGAGAGCTTTTCAGTGGTCGCCTAAAGTCAAGTGCCTGAGCTGCATTGTATAACTCAATGGCTAAAACTTTCAAGGTATTTTCGGCAACTTTTAATGTTTTTGTTGCAGCATTACCTCCCATACTCACATGGTCTTCCTGTTCATTTGATGACGGAATTGAATCCACTGAAGCAGGAGTACAAAGCTGCTTATTCTGACTAACAATAGAAGCAGCTGCATACTGTGGAATCATAAATCCAGAGTTCAATCCTTGATTTGCCACCAGAAATTCAGGCAATCCTCGTTCTCCTGAAATTAACCGATAAGTTCGTCTTTCAGAAATACTAGCCAACTCAGATACGGCCATTGCCAAGAAATCCAATGAAAGCGCAAGCGGCTCACCATGAAAATTACCTCCAGATATAATTAAATCATCATCCGGAAAAACGGTTGGATTATCAGTTACTGAATTGATTTCAGTTTCAATTACTCCAGAGACATAATTTACAGCATCCTTTATCGCACCATGAACCTGTGGCATACATCGGAAAGAATAAGGATCCTGAACATGCTTTTTATCTCTTGAAATCAATTCACTACCTTCTAGAATATGTCTGAAATTTCGGGCAGTTTCAATTTGTCCGGCATGAGGACGAATTTCCTGAATTTGTGCAGAAAAAGGACCTAAAAGTCCATCAAAACTATCAAGAGATAAAGCGCCAATTACATCAGCATACTTTACAATCTTAAAGGTTTTCAGTAGCGTATACACACCGTGGGCACTCATAAACTGAGTACCATTCAACAAAGCCAAGCCTTCTTTAGCTGCTAATTTAATTGGATTCCAGTTCTTTTCAGCAAGCACATCTTTTGCCTTTACTTTTTTTCCATTATAATTCACAGTTCCGACTCCAAGCAATGGAAGAAAAAGCATTGCCAAAGGTGCAAGGTCACCACTCGCTCCTAATGAACCTTGCTCAAAAACTTCTGGCAGAATATCTTCATTAAACAAATCGAGAATTCGCTGAACCGTTATTAATTGCACTGCAGAGTTTCCTTTTGCCAGAGCATGAGCCTTTAAAAGGAGCATTAGCCGAACAACATCCTGAGGAATCTCATTCCCAAGGTTACAGGCATGTGACTTAACCAGATTTTCCTGAAGTTTACTTAAATCAGAATTGGAAACCTCCCGATCACACAAAGCTCCAAAACCAGTATTAATCCCATAAAGTGGACCTTCACTTTCTTCCAGTTTGCGATCCAGATATGCTTTTGACTTTTCAATGAGTTTTACTGATTCATCAGAAAGAACCAGCATTTTCTTTTCTTCCAGAATGTTTTCAATAATTTCGAAACTAAGGGATTCCGGACTGATATAATGAATTTTACGTTCCATTTTCTTGAGATTTTAATAAAATAAATACTACTGAAAGCATTAGAGACGACAGTCTCCTGCATTGACAAAAAAAGAAAATAGAGTTTCAGGGAACGCGGGTATCGCTTCCTATAATCTTAACAGGACGGTCGTCCTTTTGATTTGGATAAAATTCTGTCTGCCACATACCGACAATAACGAGAATTCAGTTCAGCTAAGAAAGGATTTTTATCAGTTCTTCGGGAGTAAGCAATTCCTGCTTGCCGGTCTTCATATCTTTCAGGTTAATTTTTCCCTGTTCCATTTCCTGCTCACCAACCATCGCCACATAAGCTACCTGCTTGCGATCAGCCCAGGTCATCTGCTTCTTCATCTTTGCAGTCTCAGGATAAATCTCTGCATTTACATTTGCTGCACGAAGTTTAGCCAAAATTGGCAGGCAGAAATTCTCTTCGGTTTTCCCAAAATTGATAAACAATACTTTAGTCGAAGTGATAGCTTCATCAGGGAAAATCTCCAACTGGTTCATTACATCATAAATACGATCAGCTCCAAATGAGATCCCAACACCAGAGATATCAGGCATTCCAAAAATACCAGTCAAGTCATCATAACGACCACCACCACAAATGCTACCAATCTGCACATCGTTTGCCTTCACTTCAAAGATTGCCCCGGTATAATAATTCAAACCACGGGCAAGAGTCAGATCAAGCTCAACAATGGTTTGCAACTCAAAACCCGAGATATAACCAAAAAGCGTACGCATCTCCTCAACACCCTTTGTGCCAACTTCCGATGCTGCAACAACTTGTTCTATTTGATCCAACTTTTCTGAGTTCGTACCACTTAGCTGCAAGATAGGCTGAAGTTTTTGTACAGCTTCTTCTGGAATTCCTTTATCAATTAATTCCTGATTAACTTTTTCCAGTCCAATTTTGTCAAGCTTATCAATTGCAACTGTGATATCAATAATGCGATCGGCCTCACCAATCGTCTCAGCAATACCTGCCAAAATTTTGCGATTGTTAATTTTTACAGTCGTGCTGATATTCAGCTTACAAAAAACATCGTTAATAATCTGCACCAGCTCCAACTCATTCAACAATGAGTTACTACCAATCATGTCTACATCGCATTGATAAAACTCGCGATAACGCCCTTTCTGTGGACGATCTGCCCTCCAGACCGGCTGTATTTGGTAACGTTTAAATGGAAAAGAAATGTCATTCCGATGTTGAACCACGTAACGAGCGAATGGAACAGTTAGATCATAACGAAGACCTTTTTCAGATATCTTATTCGTTAAGCGAATACTGTTTCTCTTTTGAAGTTCTGCTTCATCAACTTTAGAAATATAGTCGCCAGAATTCAGGATTTTAAAAAGCAATTTATCGCCTTCTTCACCGTACTTACCCATCAAGGTAGATAAGTTTTCCATAGCAGGTGTTTCAATTTGTTGAAAACCGTAACGTTGAAAAACTTGCTTCACAGAATCAAAAATAAAATTTCTCCTTGCCATTTCAGTAGGAGAAAAATCACGAGTTCCTTTAGGGATTGATGGTTTTTGGGCCATGGTAATTTTGCTTTTTATGAGCTGCAAAAATAACCAAATTCAGTTTGTGTTCAAGTTAAATGATAAACTAATCTCAGTTTTCGATAAATTGAGATCATGTTTCGATTCAAGAAGTAGTTGTTTTGGTGCAATTAGCATATATTTTTTCTAATTCAGAAGCAATTATGGTGCGGTCAGCGGTTATTATGATACAGTCAGCAATTATTATGGTGCAGCCAGCAGTCATTATGATGCGGTCAGCAGTTATTCTTAAGCATCGTGTATATATTATGGTACGGCCAGTAGTTATTTCAATACATTGAGTACACATTTTGGTGCAGCAAGTACTTGTTTTGATACATGACTATGAATCTACAATATCCCCTACAGATCGAAAATATACCCAACAGAAAAGCTAATTACAGAAGATTCCGGATAATCATACTGGAAATCCATTGATCGTGGTAGATTCTTTTTCCATGCAATTTCAAAATCAAAATTATTTACTGAAAGAGTTAGTGGAACAGCAATCTGAGTGTTTAGCAATCCAAAAACATCTTCGTAATAATAAGTAGGTGGAATATCAGGAAACTGGTCATACAAATAGGTAGACAAATCGTACTCAACGGTTTCTGAACCAAAAAAGAATGATACTTCCGGTTCAAAGCGAAGCTTGTTTCGTTTACCAAACTTCAGTAGGTTGATCTTTGTATAGATATCCCAGTTAAATTGTGTGCCAATTTCTTTCCCTAATAAAAAAGCAGCATCAAAACGAGTACTAACAATTTTACTTTTCACAGAAGCACCCAGGTTCAGACTACTCGTATAAGTTGGTTCAAAATCAGGATCACTGTTGTTGTAAAAGAACAAATCAAAAGAACTTCTAAATCTTAAAAACTTAAGCTTTTTCAATCCTTTACCATAACCAAAAGATAGAACGGTTGTACGATATCCAGGATCTAACTGGCTATACCATGCTCCTGAAAGACCTGCATAGAATCCTTTAGAGTGGAGGTAAAATAACTGACTTGAAAGATTATACTGATCGTTTCCAATCTCGCGACCTGCATAAAATGTTTTTGTATCGTAATTTGCCCGCCAGTATAAGAATTGAAAGTTTTTTTTTCCCTCCAGCAAACCCAACAAATCATCATCTTCCTCAAAAAGGAAATCAGTCAATACCGAATCTATCCGATCTTCCTGAATTTCAAACACAATATCCTTTTGAGCAAAAACAGACACCGCCAGAATCGAAATAACAAAAGACAATACGAAGCTTCTCATATCAGAAATAATTTTTATCAAATTTAAAAAAGAAAGTCTGCCAGTGAATACCGACAGACTTATTGACAAAGCAGTGGGAAATTAGTTTCCGCCTCTTTTCCCACGGTTTTTTGCACGTTTCCTTAGAAGTTGTTTTTGCTCATCAGTCAATGTTCCACGAAACTCATGACGATTCCCTTTATTATCACCTCTATTTTCTTCTAACATCGCTAATTGCTCTTCGGTAAGAGTTGCTTTCAATGCTTCATGCTTTTCTTCGCGAGTCATGTCAGCATTATCAAGAATTGCAAGCTGGTCTTCATTTAATGAAGCTCTAAATGCTTCTCGATTTTCTTTTCTTTCTTCACGGTTTTCACCCATCATCGCCTTTTGATCATCTGTAAGATCTAAACGTTTTCTTAACATCTTCCTCTTTTGTTGTTGTGAAAGTGTTTCACGAAACTCCAGGCGTTGCTCACTTGCAGCGTCACGATTTGATTCCATTAAAGCCAATTGATCTTCGGTAAGTGTTGCTTTTAATGCTTCACGACGCTCTTCACGTGTCATCTCTGCATTCTCAACAATTGCTAATTGTTCTTCACTAAGCGTTGCCTTAAAAGCGTCACGGCGCTCTTCATTAGCAGCTTTGTTTTCCTCAAGCATTGCTTTTTGCTCATCTGTTAATTGCAAGCGGTGCTGATGTTTATTTCCATCTTCAGCTGGCTGCTCGTCTGTTTGTGCAAATGCCATTCCTGTTGTTAAAGAAAGTAACAAAGCAAACGACATCATTTTTTTAAATAAATTTTTCATCTTTCTAATTTTTATAATTATTGAATTAATTGATTTCATAAGGCAACCGCCTTAAAACAGACTTACCCTACCTTTCTTTAGAAAAATGTTTCAAATAACAATTTTCTAAATCCAAATGATCAACAATTATAAAGCTATAACTAGAATGAGAAGTTAATAAACATGGTTGGCGTAAACGGAACAGCTTCAGTTTGATAATCAACTGAAACTTCCTGTTCGTTGGGTACTCTTATGAAAGTGGCATACTTTACATTTGCATAATCAAATACATTCAGGATTGAGATACCTGCTTCAAGCAATACCTTCTTTCTAATTACCTGATATACCATTGCTACATCAAAACGTTTGTACGGAAATTCTATCTCTTCAACATCTGCGGGTCTGTTTGAATATGGAAAACCAGATCCATAAACATAGTTCATTGAAAAGAAAATGGGTTTAAAATTCAGCATAGCTGCTAATTTCACCTCATGTCGCTGATCGTGTCTTGCCCTGAAATATTTTCCTTTTCTAAACCCAGGAAAACGCTCAAGGGTTTCGCTTATTGTATAGGCTGCCCAGACGGAATGCCCTTTCCAATCTTGTTTGACAAAAAAGTCTAGTCCTTTACTTTTGCTTTCACCAATATAAACATCCCTGAAACGTTCATTATGGACATAACGAGTCAATCCACTTGTTTTTTTCATGAACCCTTCGGCACTTATTGAAAAGCCTCTTTTGTTATAATTGAGCCCCAAAACGGTATGTCCTGCATCTTGAACTGGTATTTCTTCTTCATCACTAATTACCCAAAAGTATCGATATTGCCCCTGATCATCGAGACTAGTGCTTCTTACCAAATATTGATTATATAAGCCCCATGCACCTGTTAGCTTAAGATAGTCCCCAAGATTGATTGAACTAGATATTCGCGGTTGAACGAAAACTTTTCCAAGCTTCAACGGATAATCAGTACGAACACCCAATTTTAAATTGATACTTTTTGAAAGAGAAAGCTGATCCTCAACATAAGCACTTACTCTTGAATCCGATTCTTGTTGATCAATATAATTTACATCAAAAGTGTCACCAGTTAACTTCACCCGATTATATATATAATTAGCACCAAATTTCAATTGTTGCCACTTATTAACTGCAGTCTGGTGTTTAAATTTAAAACTAGCTTCTCCGACTTGATTCGTTGTTAAACCATCTTGCGATATAGAATCTCTTTCAATAATCTGTCCCTTAACTCGTCCCTTCCATGTGAATTTCAAAAAAGTATTTACCTGGGTTTCTATTCCCGAATAAGATGTTGAAAAATGAGATTGAGAACCATTTGCCCATTTCTTCCCATATGAAAATGAACCACCTGATTGATAATTCTGCTCAATCTGATCATAAATAATATCAGTCTCTGAGTTTTTTCTAATATTTGTTTGGCTTCGTTTATTAACAAATCGATCACTTGCTCCAAGCCAACTTAAACTATATGTATTTCCACTTTCCGTTTCCCCCGAATATTTCACATTGAGGTCTCTAAAATTATAATCAGGAAAAGTATAAGTTTCGCCCTGTTGCCCCCCTTGCTGCCTCCTGTCTGTCCCAAATGTTAAAACCCCAGTATCATACAGTTCATAATAAGTTTGACGAAAAGCTAATGCCAATGATGCCTTTTCGCGAATAGGCAAACTAAACATCCCATTCAGCGTCATATTATTCAACATGAGATTAACATGAGGTAATTTTTTATCCCCATCAATTCCTACAACATTTACCAATCCTCCAACCCGTTCTCCATATTCAGCACCATAACCGCCTTTATAAATCTGAATATCTTTGGCCATAAATGGGTTTACTGCACTGATATTATCATTATAATTTTTCATTCCAAACAAAGTGAATCCATCATACAAAAGCTGACTTTGCCCCTCATAACTTCCCCAAATAATTAAATCGCTTGATTGTTCACCTGCCGCAAGAATTCCGGGTTGAAGACGTAATAAATTGAAGATTGAATTATCTCCGTTCCCAGGCAAATAATTTGCCACCTTATGATTCAGACGAATGCCCCCTGCACTTTCACCTATTTTCAAATTCCGAACAATGTCCTCACCAGCAACCTGAATTTCCTGCAAACGAATATTAAATGATTTCAGATCCAATTGATGGTTCACTCCTGCAAATAGAGTTGTATCCAGTAAGTAATAACCTAAATGCGAAGCCTGAACATGAAAAATACTATCTTCAGAATTATATTGAAAGTTTCCTTTATGGTCTGACACAACACCATAACTATTGACCAACAAATGAGTAAATGGAAGTGATTCTCCGGATTTAATATCACTAAACTGACCAGCCAATCTGAAAACGCTTCTTTCTTTGGGTTGATTTATAACTGGATAAATAAGATAAACCCCGTTATTATTTTCAAATTCTAAAGGAAGATCCTTCAACAGGAAGCTTAACGCTTGGTTAGGGGATTTAAACTTTTTATCTACTGAGATAGTGTAAGATGAAAGACGTGAGTCGTCAAACGAAAACTGCAGTTGATGCTTATCTCTGATTTCAATTAAAACCTGACTCAACGGTTTCTCGTCACAATCCAGCCTTATGGTTTGGGATTTAAGTTGTGAGGAGAAAAAAATCAGGAAGAACAGCAAAAGCCATTGAGAAATATTAGTTGTTTTGTATAATTTGGTAGACACCCTCTTGCTTTTTTTCAAAATTAACACCAAGCGATTTACAAACATAATTCAGTACTTCTTCAACTGAAAGATCACGTGAGTAATTGCCCGTGTAATTTAAATCATTCGACACTTCAATCCAAACTTTCACGCCATATTGGCGTTCAATCTCATCAACTGCTTGTTGTAAAGGAACGGATGTAAAGAAAAACTTGCCATCAATCCAGCTAATTGAAGCTTTTTCCTTAGTCTCCTGCTTAACCTCAATATTTCCCGATTGATTTAATACCGCCTGTTCATTAGGCAGTAAAACAACTTTCTTATTTGATGCAGTAACCTGTACTTTTCCTGTAATGCAATTCACCCGATAATCACTATCGCGTGAGTAAATATTGAAGCTGGTTCCTAATACCCGGGTCTTTCCATTTGATGATCTCACTACAAACTTTTTCCCTTTTGCAACATCAAAGAAAGCTTCACCATTCATCACCAATTTTCGTTCAAACTTCCACCAATAAGGATAATATTTCAAGCTTGATTCTGCATTCAATTCAACAGAAGAGCCATCAGGTAAATTCACAGCAATATGCTCACCAGCTTCAGTTTGATAACTTTCAGAATAAAACCGAAGAACTCCAGTGATTCCCATTAGCAGAACAATAATGGCTGCAGCTGCATATCTAAAAACAGGCAATGTGCGAACCTTGGGTTCTTCATGCGCTGGTTCTTTCATCCTATCATCCATAGCTGCCCAAATATCATCTTTACTATTACTCCAGGAAACTTTTGATTTGCCCTGAAGCCCCTCAAAATCTTCCCAGTTAGCTGATGATTTCTTATATGTATCTTCTTTGTTCATTGTACTCCCAATTTCATTTTTAAGTCCCTAAGTGCAAATCGCATTCTTTTTTCAACCGCTTTAACACTAATTTTTAAACGATCTGCAATCTCGAAATACTTTAAGCCATCCATCCTACTCATCAAAAAAACGATACGTTGCTTCTCCGTCAATTCACTCAAAGCCTTTTCATATCTGTCTTGCATCTCATTAAACCTCATTTTCTCTTCCGGATTTACCCGTTCGATCTCAAGGCTTAATGTATTTCGATAATTCAGCTCCAACTTTCTCCTTCTATAAATACTTACAAATTGGTTAGATGCCATTTTATAAAGTAAGGCCAATGTTTTCTTTCCTTCCCAGGCGACTTGCTTTTCCCAAATCTTCATAAAAACATCCTGGGCAATATCCGTAGACAACTCCTCATCGCCTGACCGATAAAAAACGTACGCCCTCAAATCGTCAAAGTACTGGTCAAATACTGATTTAAATTCTTGCTTTGTCAATGTTTTTCAATTTAAACGAATGATTCAAATTACAAATCCTTTCTCACTTTCCGCGAATTACCCGTTCTTTTTTACTCAATATCCGCTTAAAACACATTTTACCCTACCTTTTGCTAAAAATTATTTATTTTAAAGAAAAATTAAAGTGATGAAAACATATACAGCTCCAGTATTTCTACTCTTTTCCATCTTGTTATTTCAATCATTGCAGGCTCAATTGCCTAATGAAAAACAAGATCATCTTCTGCTAAATGAACTCTTCGAACAGCTTTCATGCAAAAGTAAGCTGCCGGTGGGGCAATTGCTTACCGAAGTTGGGAAATCGTTTCTTGAAACTCCATATGTTGCACACACCCTTGAAAATGGGAAAGATGAGAAACTGATCATCAACCTAAAGGAATTTGACTGTACCACTTTTGCAGAAAATTGTTTGGCCATTACACGATGTTTAAAATCAGAGAAAACAGCCTTTGAAGATTTCAAAAAAGAACTTGAAAATATACGTTATCGTGATGGAGACAGGGACGGTTATTGCTCACGCCTACATTATTTTAGCGATTGGGTCGCAGACAATATTCAAAAAGGTTTTGCTGAAATCCCCCAAGAACTGCCGCTTCATCCTTTTGATGGGAAGGTGAATTTCATGTCGAAACATCCGAACAATTATGAAGTTCTGAAAGAGAATCCTGAATTAATTAAATTAATTGACCAGCAGGAAAAACAAATATCTGCCCAAAAATTATCCTTTCTTCCAAGAGCTGAAATTGATAAGAACGAACACTTGCTAAAAGATGGTGATATTGTTGGTATCGCCACATCAATTCAAGGATTAGACATTGTTCATGTTGGACTTGTTGTCACTGTAAATAACCACAAACATCTTATGCACGCATCAACCTCAGGAATGAAAGTGGTAATTTCAGATATTACCTTACATGATTTCTTACAACAGAAGAAGCACTATACCGGGATTGTTATAGCCCGGCCTATATTTTAACAAGCATCAATACCTTATCACTTCAAAAAAATTGCATTTATCTCGACACTTAATTGTATTGTATTATTTTTGCAATCAATTCTCAATAGTGTGTAATACTTTTAAAACAATTAAATAAAGATGAAAAAGCTCATTAATCCTCTGGAGGTGTCACTATATGCCATTTTAACAATTTTCATAGGGTATGGTATTTTTCTTGGACAGACAAATACTGAACAGTTCACTTTTTATATAAGAGAAGACGGTCTTGTTGAATACTTAACAGCAATTTTCTTGTTTTTAGCAAGTGTTGTGGCGCTTTACAGGATATTTGAATATCGTAAATTAAAAAAACCTTTATGGATTTTAACTGCATCAGTTCTAGCATTTCTATTCTTTTTTGCTGCAGGCGAAGAAATAAGCTGGGGACAGCGAATTTTTAATATTGAAAGCAGTGATTTCTTCTTAGAAAACAACATTCAAGATGAAACCAACTTTCATAACCTTCTTGTTGGAGACACGAATTTGAATATTCTCATTTTTTCAAAAATAATGCTTCTTGTCATGATATCTTACTTTGTATTTTCGAGAATATTGTATGCAAAAACTAAAATAATCAGAAATCTGGTAAACAGTTTTAGGGTTCCGTTACCTCAATTAAGACAAATCATTGTTATGCTTTCGCTAAACCTGATAATTGCAGCTTTCTATGTAAAAAAGATTAGCGAGCTGCATGAGATCACGTTTGCATTTATCTTTTTTATTATCTTTTTAAATCCAGCAAAACTTGATGAAAAATAGAGCACCCGTTTGCTCTTCATTAATTTGCAAATAGAAGTATTAATGAACATGTTGTTCTTCTAATGAAGCTAAACGATTGTTTATTTTGAAATCCCTACTTAAATTAGCTGCTCAACTTCTTCTTATTCAATAATTGGCATGAAGTCACTTAAACAAGTTTTACCTTTTATATCAAAAAAACTTAAATTTGTCAGAACTAAATAATTGTCATGAAAAGAATATTCCAAAAAGTCTCTGTCGCATTCTTAAAGGCTTTTTCACATATCCCGTTTCCGATTATACATCTCATTTCCGATTTCTTGTATTTCCTGTTGTACTATGTTGTTCGTTACCGAAGAAAAGTAGTTAATACAAACTTAAAGAAAGCGTTCCCGGAAAAAAGTGAAAAAGAAATTGGACAGATTACCCGTAAGTTTTATAAAAATTTATGTGACGTAAGCCTTGAAACGATAAAGTTCAGTAACATGAGCTACAAAGAACTTGATCAACGGCAGGTATTTGTAGGGACTGAAAAGCTCAACGAATATTTTGATAAGGGTAAAAGTGTAATTGTTCTGGGTATGCATTATGCCAATTGGGAGTGGAATCCTAGTATGCAAAGATTGGTCAAGCACAAAATCATGATGATTTACAATCCGATACGAAACAACCCTGAAATGGAACGTTTTATCCTTAACATGCGTGACCGTTTCGGTGGAGAATCCATTCCAGTAAACCTTTCGGCACGCACAGCCATACAATTTGATAAAAATAAAAGACCAGGTATTCTCTGGCTTGCTGCAGACCAAACACCATTTCAGACCTCTAAATTCTGGACAACTTTTCTAAATCAGGAAACTCCTTTCTTTGAAGGACCAGATAAGATTGCCTGCAAAACCAACCAACCCGTTTTTTTCATTCAATTTAAACGAATTGCCAGGGGCAAATACCGTTCAGAATTAATTGAATTATTCTCTGAACCATCAAAAGAAAAACCGGAGACCATCCTAATGACATACGTAGAGGTGATCGAACGGATTATAAAGCATACTCCAGAAAATTGGCTTTGGTCTCACCGAAGATGGAAACACAAACGATTGGAAGGAACTCCTTTACTTGAACGCATTGATGTTTCGAAGCACATACCAACCAATAAACCAGACATGAATTGAAGAAGCTAATCAGCCATATTGGAACTTTTCTGCTAAGCTTAATATCACTCATTCCGATGCCTTTATTGTATCTGAAGTCGGATATTATGTTTTTGCTGATTTACTATGTGGTTGGCTATCGAAAGAAAGTGGTTTTGGACAACCTGGAGCATGCCTTTCCTGAAAAGTCTCAAGCTGAAATAAAAACCATCGCCAAAGGATTTTACAAGCATCTTTGCGACCTCATGCTCGAATCCTTGAAGTTGAAAGTCTTTTCAATTGAAAAACTAAAAAATCGGATGGTCGTTACCAACCCTGAATTGGTGAACAAGTATTTTGATCAGGGAAAAAGCGTGTTGGTCTTAACCATGCATTACAACAATTGGGAATGGCAGGCTATACTTCAAAATTACCTGAAGCATAAGGTTCTATTAGTCTATAATCCAGCCCGTAATTTGATCTACGACAGCCATATTAATAAAATGCGCGAACGCTTTGGATCGACACTGGTTTCTACCAAACAAATTTTTAAAACGGTATTGAAAGCACAGCAGAACAATGAGCTCACACTTACCTGGCTTTGTGCAGATCAGCGCCCAAAATGGAATGCAGACTTTTGGACCACCTTTTTAAACCAGGAAGCTGCGTTCTTCCCAGGCCCAGAGAATTTGGCAAAGCACACCAATCAGGTTATCCTTTTTCAGCATATTGAAAAGTCAGGTCGTGGAAAATACAAGGCAACATTTGAGGTACTAACGGAAAACCCATCTGAACTAGCTGAAAATGGAGTATTGCAATTGTATGTTGACAAAATAGAATCCATCATAAAAGAAAAACCGGAGTTCTATCTCTGGTCGCATAAACGCTGGAAACATAAACGTCCGGGAAATAAAACCCTGCAAAAACGTTTGTAAATGAAAACGATAAAAAGCCTCTTCAAATTCCATATCAATGCACTATTGCTGATATTGGTTTATTTAGTGTTGATGGCTCCTTTTTCGCTCAATTACATTTTCTTCATGCCCGATGAAAGGCATTACGTTGATGCAGCTATTTACATGCTAAAGAATGGAGAATACCTAAGTCCGCATGCACCAAATGGAGGCTTTCGGTTTTTGAAACCGATTTTCACATACTGGGCAGTTTTGGCAAGCTACTTTACCTTTGGGGTTAATCAGTTTGCTTCACGACTCCCGTTCTTACTTGCTGCTGGTGTTTCATTATGGATGACTTATAAGATTACACTTTTAGCCTTTAATGAAAAAAAGACTGCCATCTTATCAATGGTAATTATGGGTGCCTCACCTGTTCTTCTTCGCTCAACAGCTGCCAGTCTTACCGACTTATTTCTGCTCGTATTCTTACAAATTATGATTTGGGGTGTAGTCGGCTTACTCACAAACCCTGAAAGAAGAAAACCCTTTTTATGGGCTATATACATTGGTGCAGGAATGGCAGTTATGACCAAAGGATTACCTGCTATTGCATTTCTTCTTGTCAGTTTATTCTTCTTGCTTGCAAACCCATGGAGGAGAATCAAACTAAAAGAAATGATTCACCTGCCTTCTTTACTTGTTGGAATCTTTTTAGGTGGTTTTTGGTTTGTTGCCATTTCCATAATTCATGGTTCCGAAGCACTTAGTAGCTTTTATGAAGACCAGGTGGGAATTCGTGTAGCTGCCCGACTCGGATTAATCATTAAAAATTTCTTCATCTCCATACTCGTTGTGTTGCTCATACTTTTTCCGTTAATGCTACCGGGGTTACGAAGCCTATTTTATAAAGAAAGCATCAACAAAGTTTTAGAAAACAATCAGCACAAAGCCATTTTTGGTTTTTCAATACTTTGGATTTTAGCAATGATTGGCATGGCCAGTCTTGTTTCAAAATATTATTATCGTTACCTCATTCCGGTAATGCCTGTTGTTGCCATGATGTTTGCCTACTTCATTCAAAAAACCGAAAGCAAGGCCGGTATCCGAAAAATGCTTAATGCTTCGTTATGGATTGCTTATCTTATTCTAATGCTGGTTTCGTTGTTAGCAATAACTTCCATTTATTTGTTTGATGGTGCAATTTGGCAAATTGTTGTAGTCCTTGGATTGATAGTAATAAGCAGTCTGTTATTTGTAAAAAAGAAAACCTTTGAAACAAATTCAAAAGCATCACTTACTTATGGAATGATGGCTGGGATTTTCTTTATTCTTTATTTTCTGATTAAACCAATCAGTTATCCCGGACAAGGTTTGCAAATTACAGAGAAGCTAAATGAACATGACATAAAAGACAGCGAAACAATTCAGTTTTATGGCAAAACCCGTATTGCTTCACGAATTCGCGTGGCTTCGGGTGGTGAGTTCTTTTTTAAAGCATTTAAGCCTTTCGAAGCCCCTTTGCTCCCCGAAACAAATATTGTTATTTTTGAAGATACTTATCTGGATTCATTAGCTCTGCAGAATTTTGAGCTTGAAAAACTGTCCAATGTATGGAGAGATATAGATCCGGCTGAAGTTTGGAAAGCACGAAAAGCAGGAAATCTGCAACAACTAAAAGAGAAACGTTCAGAGAGTTATTATTTGGGAGTGAGAAAAAATAAAATCGCAATTCTTAAGCATACTAATATAAACCAACACTAAAATGAAAACATCAAGCTTCACAATTGTTCTTTTATCCATCCTTTTGGGAATATCCTGCACAAATACACCTAAAAAGGAAACTGTAGCAGAACCACAAGCTAAACAACCCAATATCGTTATTGTCTTTCTGGATGATTCAGGCTATTCTGATTTCACTCCTTTTGGTCAGACAAAAATTGAAACACCAAATGTTCAAACATTGGCAGAAGAAGGTGTGATGTTTAAAAACTTCTATGTACCTCAGGCCATCTGTTCAGCATCCCGCTCGGCATTAATGTCGGGTTGCTACCCTTGCCGCACAAAAGTTTTTGGGGCGCACGGACCAAACGGGCGTGGACTGGAAACCAATTTCCCAACCATTGCTGAAGTATTTAAAGCTGGTGGTTATAAAACTGCGATATTCGGGAAATGGCATTGTGGCGACCAACCCGAAACTCGTCCGCATAACCGTGGATTTGATGAAAGTTGTGGGCTGATGTATTCTAATGACATGTGGAAACACCATCCTGAGAACCCTGAACATTGGGGACAATTTCCAATTAAGTTTTGGGAGAACGGTGAAATTAAAATTGAAGATGTTGATTACGAGCATCAGAAGATGCTTACCAAATGGTACACCCAGCATGCTGTTGATTTTATAAATCGTCATAAAGATGAGCCGTTCCTTTTGTATGTACCACATTCTATGCCTCATGTCCCTATTTTCTGTAGTAAAGAATTCGAAGGCAAATCTGGCGTTGGATTATATGGTGATGTCATGATGGAAATTGACTGGTCGGTAGGACAAATTAATAATGCACTAAAAGAAAATGGCCTTGATGAGAATACCATCGTTATCTTTTCATCCGACAATGGCCCCTGGATTGCCTATGGTGACCATGCTGGAACAACCCCATTTCGCGAAGCAAAAGCAACTTCATTTGATGGAGGAACACGTTCAGCAACAATTATTAAATACCCTGCCCAACTAAAAGGAAATCGTCAATCTGAAAAAACCATGCTAACTATTGACTTGCTTCCAACACTTTGTCATTTAGCCAATGTACCACTTCCAGAAACTGAGATTGATGGACGGAATGTGTGGGATTTGATTTCAGGGAAAGAGGGTGCGATCAACCCACACGATTATTATGCATTTACTACAGGGCATAATTTTGAGAGCGTAATGAGTGGTGATGGAAAATGGAAGCTACACTTGCCTCATGCTTACAGAACAATGACTGAGATTGAAGGAAAAGATGGAATGCCAGGAAAGTACAAGCAAGTTAAAATTGAACTGTCTTTATTCGACATGGCGAATGATCCATATGAAACAACAAACGTAATTGAACAACATCCGGAAATTGCTGAAGCGCTTGTTGCTTATGCCGAAGCTCATAAAGCAAGGTTTTATTCTGAAAAATAATTACTTGAATACGATTTCATATACTACCTCTCATTTCAGAATGAGGGGTATTTTTTTGTCGTTGCTAACGATTGCTACATGTAATAAGGGATGTCATCTTTTGAAAAGATGACATCCCTTATGCTACTCTAGTTCAATCAACCGCTCGGTTTTTTAATTAACCATTTGAATTCGCATGGATTCGTTTAGCACAATATACCCCAGATGTGTGAAAATAGGAGTTTTACTAACCCTGGCATTTATGCCAGGGAGTGAGCGCAAAAAACCAACATGGGCTTTAGCCCTTAATCTGAAAGTGTTGGGCTAAAGCCCGATAAAATATTACACTTCTGATCTCCGGGATTTATCCCGGAGATAGTCAAATTCTTTATGTTTTTACACAGCCTGCTTATCCCTTGGCTATTAAGATTTAACCTCCAGATCCATCTTTCATAAGACGGAAGACGGAGGGGGTCAAAAAACCTTAAGATTAATTACTCCCGCCAATGTTCTTCTCGATTTAATTCATCGGCACAATGAACTTTGCCTTTAAATTTCTCAAATCCGTTTGGCATTAAGGACAAAACCATCCAGGCATCTTTAACCTCTTCCGGTATTGGATAAGGAGTCGTAAAGCCTAAGCTTTTTGCATCGGGAGTAAAACCATGTTTGGGATAATAATCCATATGGCCAATTACAAAAACAAGCTCGGTTCCTCTTTCCTTTAAGATTTCAAGACCGGCTTTGATTAACTTGCCACCTATCCCCTGCTTTTGGCATTCTGGCTTTACAGCCAATGGTGCAAGAATATGGATCATGGGTTGCTTCGCCAATTCATCAATATAGGCACGGGTAAATAAAATGTGCCCAATGGCTTCATCTCCTTGAAAAGCCAGCAAGGAAACTATGGGTTCAGCACTGGGATCTTCCAAAAGTGCTGCAGTTAACTTGGCCTCTTTAACGGAACCAAAGGCTTGTTCCTCAACTTCCATGATGTCGTTAAAGTCGTTGCTATTTGTTTCTCGTATATGTATATTTTGTAATGTCATTGTTATAAAATTTAATGATTCCCAGCCAGCCTTAGCCAGCAAAGTACTTCAATATAAAAGTATATATCTGATTATTTAAGCATTAAGAAAGAAGCTTCAAAATGCTTTAGCGAAATGTTTTGACAGGCACGGATCATTCCAGCCTTGGGAATGAAAACAAATGATCTGCCTATTTTACCGACTCCGAAAGACGGATAGAAGTATGTACAAATTGTTTTGTCATGCACTGCAAATGTAAATCTTTTGAAAATTATTGGCAATAGTTATTTCATCTCAATAATTTCTATTTTTTTATTTTAATTCACTGTTGTCCGGGGAAAATTCATGGATCAATTCAACTTTCTGTGCGAGATTCCTTTTCATCTCTAATTGCAACTACACGATTTACATCAAATGGCTTAATATAAAAATTAGCAACGAATTAATTTGGAATGTGCGGCGTCTGTATCGTCACAATTTCAATCAACATTCCTGTTGCGCCTTTTTTCTCATCATTCCTTACCCCGGGTTGCTCTCACTTCATTCGTTTACCCGGGGTTATTGCTGTAATGCCCCTTCAGGGCAACAAGGAATGACGCTGAAAGTGTCGAAGAAAATAGCTCAGTGCAAAGCGCTGGGTTAATATAGATGTGTGAAAATCGTCCGGCGGAATTGGCTGGAACGTAGCGGTTAAGTATCACCGGACGAAAAGCATGGTATTATAAAAACCTGAGTTCGATTAATAATACTTGCACAGAAATTCATCCTTCAGGAATGAGGTAAAGATTGATTGTCTATGATTTGTTGCTTGTATTTTTTCCGGACAGTAATGATTTTAATTACTTAAGCGTTATTTCTTGATCATTTTTTTAGTAATCCTTTTGCCTTCAGACTCCAGGGTATAGAAATAGGTACCTCTTGAAGAATTTTCATCCCAGCTTACTTGATAACTTCCAGCTTGAAGTTCTGTATTAACTAAAGTTTTGATCAATCTGCCATTCATATCACTAACATACAATTTTACAAGATTTGGCTCATGAAGCATAAAACTTATACTCGTTGAATTTGTAAATGGATTAGGAAAGTTCTGATCAAGAGTGGCAAATAACAAGTCATCACCAATAAAAGTAGATACATCAACTGGTATTTGAGTCACATTAAAAAACCGGTCATAGGCAAAAAGCGTTATACTATCGATTGGCATAAGGTCTTCACTAAGCTCAAATGAAACAGAAGTAAAGTCGCCAATGCAAACCTGATTGAGCAAAACTCCATTTACTTCAAATTCTATCTTATTAAGATCATCATTACTTTCTAAAATAAATGTAATCGTATTTCCCTCAATACTTGTTGAGCTAATTTGTATCTCAGGCGAATCATAATCAGTGTAAATAGCATTGGTAGTTATTTCAACATTGTGCTGAAAGGTTTCTCTGATACTATTGATATTCTCACCATTCACCCTTATGAATTTTGAATCGATGGTGCCAACTCCATACTCTTCTTTATCTAAGTAAATCATATAATTGACCGATAGAGGATCGAGGCTCATAATATGTCCACAAATGGCATCTACTGATAATGCTTTTTTACCAGCTAAGATAAGTCTCATATTATGCTGCATCTGTTCCATGCTAAGTTCTTCAATCCCTGTAGGTCCGTGGTCAAACCCCTGAAGTCCGTCTACCACCACAAAATCAACGGGTTTGCATAAATAAAAATCATGAATCCATTTATCGAGGTTTTCCGGGCTATGATCAATCTTTGTCCATTTGCCAAAAAAGGTTTCCGACATTCCATAGATATTAGGAGGAGTCATGCCAATGGCAACATTTTTCACACCACCAGTAATAATAGTCGCCTTATGATTTTTCAATACAGGAATACTTATCACCACATCGGCATTCTTATAAATTTTGTTGATGTAAAACTCTGGAGAAAGATTTGGTTTTTTATCATCAGGGTAAAGCCTGACGGTTTCGTCTAATATTATTTTTTCCAAATTGCTGTCATTATAATCTTCAAATGCTCCGCAGCTATCTTCCAATGCAACTATTTGATCCACTTCAGGAATATTTTCCAGCGTGTAATTATAATAATCAAGAATCTCCCTTGTTGAAGATGCGGCTGAACTCTCGATAATATAAATCTTTCCATCCGGATTAAGCTCACGAACCATTTTAGCCACGGCTTTTACAACACGCCAGTCAGTAGCCATACCCGAAACTTCAACATAATCGGGAGTTGGTGTGGGAGGCAATTCAACCAGATTTGGTTTAAGAACCACAAAATCACCGTTGCTTATAATCTCACCTATCCCACCTGCCAGAGCCACCGCTTCCCTAACAAGTGTTTCAATTTCATTAAACTCAATATCTGATGCATTTGCTTGCGAAGACTTAACAACTGCCACTTCATCGAATGTGTTAGTCATATTACCATCAAGTCTGGCAGTTCGTTCCGCCCCCTCCCAATAAGCAATGTTGTATTCTTCACTATTTCGGGCAAATAATTTATTGCCTGGAATAACAGAAAAATGTATCAGGGATGATATTCCAAATAGAATGACAAATATGATAGCATAGGCAAACTTGTTCGCTTTTATGCTCCTTTTAAACTTCACAAGAAGCACAGTAGAAGTAAATACGCTGATAAGCCAGATTACAAAAGAAGAGGCAATTGGAAAGGCTGCTTGCTGGCATGGATAAGTTGCTCTGCTGGGTTTAGGAATAACCCGGATAAGGAACCAACATAAAGCAAAAAATCCAAGGAAGATGGAAATGATTCTTTTCCAATTTAACTGTTTCATGATAGAGCTGTTTTTTCTTAGTATTTACCTGTCAGTCGTCTCCGCTACCGCACGATTTTTAACTTTTTTGTTTGATTTGTTCTTCCAAACTTTTGATTTTTTTCTTTAGTCGAAAAGTGTCAAAAGAACTTGTTAATGAACCAAGTATAAATCCAATTAGCAATATTACAAGACCATTTGGATAATGTTGTAATCTGAAAAATGCTCCAATTAGTACCATTATTGCTGAAATACTATAAATTATCCCAATTAGTGAGTTAACCTGTTTGTCATTCATAAGTTTAGTTTAAAATTTGCTGCCTTATCAATTAAATTTTATCATTACTTCCAACTTGCGCTAATGCAGATTTGTAATCTGCATTCTGTAACTGTGGATCTATGATCCATTTTATACAGCTATTAAGTTGCCGATATTTGGGATTACAAATCCCTTATTAAGAGGTGCGGATAACATATCCACACCAGCCGGGTTCTATTCAATTTTCTTGCCTATCATTTCTTGTCCGCCTTGAAAAAGCGTTAGGCTCTCTACATTTCCTTCTTTTAGCTGAATGGAAATTTGAGCTTCAACTACAGTCAAAAAAAATAAAGTGTCGTTCTCAGGATATAACTCGAATCTATCTTGTCCAGTAGCTTGCCCAAATAATTGAGTGTCCTCTTTTGTTATAGTGATTTTAAATTCGGGGCTCAATTCGTAAACTCCGACGTACTTTGAAAGGGTGGATTCTGTTATTTCAAATGCATCATTTTTGAATTTTAGGTCAGCTAGTTCTGATCCAGGGTCGAGTAAATTAAAGCCAATATCATCGGAACTTTGAGATGAATTTGTTAGAAGTACTACTCCTTTACCAGTTTCCTTTACGAATCCAGCAAAAGTCCTATATCCGCCAGTTCCACCATTGTGCCAAATTACATCACCATTCTTTCCTTTCTTAATATGCCATGCCATGGCAACTGACATTTTTCCTGCCTTATCATGCCTAACTTCATGTGATAACTTCATTGCATCAATTATTGGAGTGTTTACATAACCGAGATTAGCAGATATAAATTTAGCCATGTCGGAAGATGAACTCCTGATTGCTCCAGCACCTGCAAGTGTAGGGATGTCCCAATTCTCAACAAGCTTTCCACCACTATGTCCTAAAGCCAAATTTTCATTCATTCTCTCGGTAAACTCAATTCTGGTATCACTCATTTCCAAAGGATCTGCAATGGACTGAATCATTAATTTTTCGTATGTCGTATTCTTATTCATTGCAAGGAGATGACCTAAAAGTCCCTGAGCAAGATTTGAGTATTCATATTCAATACCTACTTCACGAATAGCTTGGTAATTCGTAATGAAATCATACATCTGGTCAACGGTATAGTCAGCAAATGGATTGTTTGGATTGGCAGGGGTAAAGTTGCCTGGCATACGAGGAAGACCAGAGGTATGATCTGTAAGGTTGCCGAATGTAATATTTTTATCGCCCATCACGGGAACATTAATGTCATCGGGGAGAAAATTATTTATCTCATCTTCCAGTTTGAGATCACCATTGAGTACTTGTTCTGCAAGTATTATCCCTGTAAACACTTTAGATATAGACCCTATTTCATAGATGGTATTTTCATCTACTTCCTTTCCAGCATCTTTAGTTTTACCAAAGTTGAAATAATATATCCCCGATGAATCTATTAAAGCTAAAGCCATACTGGGAGTAACCCCATTAGCAATACGTTTTTTAATTGTCTCGACTACTTCAAATGGAAGTTCTTTTTCAACCCTCCTTTCTGGTCTTTGCTGGCATTGGTAACTAATTAATGCTACAAGAAACAGTAGTATGGCGATTTTAAAATGTTTCATATATTTAGTTTATATTAAAATTTCATAATTATAATGTATCCCAACGGTCTTGCTAAAATTTGTGGGCGATTTACAACCACCGCCTTATCAAAACCGCTTGCGTTTATTGTTTTTGTTACATTATTTAGTTGAGCGTCACAGCCTATTAATTTTAACTTTTGTTGTGGTGTCGTTATTTTAGTTTTTTACCATGTTCATATTTTTCGATCAAAATTGTATCACCTTCAATTGAGAACTCGTACTGTTCTCCATGCCTCTTATCATTTATAAAATGAACTACTCTTTGAACTTTCCCATTTCCAAAATAAGATTTCCCTACGCCGTGCTTATGCCCTAGTTTGTACACTAGTTCATATCCCTTTTTTTCTTTATCCCTGTAAACTATTACATTCCCATGTGCTGAATTGCATTTTACTGGTTTAACTATTTTTGGATCACCATTTTCATAAAAACTTTCATATTTAACTATTTCACCATTTTTATAATATAATTTCCATTCAACTTGACTTTTATTATTCTCAAAATGGCTAATAACTTCTCCTGTATAGTTTTCGTCATAAAAAGTTTTATTATACGTAGCAAGGGCTTCTAATTTTTCATCAATGATTACATTTTCACAATCAGTTTCAGAGGTGTTACAACTATTAAGAAAGATGATAACTATTAAGATTGAAATTATTTTCATATATCTCTTCGGTTTAATGCAACACAACGGTCTTGCTAAGTTTCGTGGGCGATTTAAAAGAGTTATCCTTTAAAACCACTAAAAAAGCAAGCCGCAATAAATTTGTTTCTATTTTTAAGCAACCCAATTTCAGTGGCTTGCTGGTGTTTATTAATTGAACCAAACTTTCGAACTGCGAATCACCGCCCATGACAATTTAGCTTTTGTTATATGCTGGCATTTTTATAATTTAATTCTTTCAAGTGAATAACAAGTTTTACTGGTTTTCATTTTAAACAAGCTAATTTTCAATAAATCACAAAATTCCTTTATCAGTTGTTCATTTTCTGGGCTTGTTCTGCAACCTAAGACCACACAATTTATTGCTTTTTGATTAATTTTAAACAGATGTACATCTTCTTTTTCATTAAGTTTTTTCATCGTATCTGTTTTATCTAGTTTGTTCACTTGTCTCCATTCATTCTCATAAGCCCAGTCTTTACTTTTTGTATATAAAAAAGCTTCAGACCATTTATGTGTTCTCTCTTTACGACTTTCTTCAAGTTCGAATAAATTAATTTGCGGTCTGTTATTAGTGTACCTTATTTTTCTCGGTTTATTTAAAATCTGCTCATTTTCAGTTATCGACAAGTTTGAGTCAAAACCTAATAAAAAACCTTTATGGTCATTGGCGTAATGAGACCACATCGTTAGGTTATCATATTCTTCGGATAAGCTTAAAATTCCTAATTGTTTATTCCAATAAGATTTCATGAATTCGGAGAAGTCTTTTTCTTTGGTCCCACGAAATGCTTCATACATTTCTTTTATTGACTCATCTCCTTTGTTTAGAATATTTTTAAGTCTTTCTAAAGAACTTTTGTTGTCTTCGGAAATATTTTGAGTCAGCCATTTATAAGTAGAATCATTTAATACACCCATAAATAATGAATCTACAAGTTCTTTAGAGAAAGCTCCCATTACATTGGGCAATGATTCAAAAGGGTCATTGAAAAACTCAGGCGGAGTGAACCTTATTAATCCCTCCTCAAATACATTAATAACTCTTTCGTCTGATAAATACTTGTATAAAAGCATACTTTCTGATTAGTATGGGTTCGCTTGCCTATAACGGCAATCTGTCTAATAACCTAAACGAACTCGCTTAGATTCTTATATTTACTTAAATTTACAGACAGCTACCTATATAATTCGTTGTCATATTTTACTTTTTAGACAGTCTGACGGTCTTGCTAAGTTTCGTGGGCGATTTCAAAGAGTTGAACTCACAAACCGATAAAGAAGCAAGCCAATTTAATTAACTTATTTATGTTTTGAGCAAACCAATTGAATTGGCTTGCTGGTGTTTATTAATTGCGATAAACTTTCAAACTTCTCGCCACCGCCTATGACAATTTAGCTTTTGATAGCAGCTTTGCTTTATTCTCTTTTTATTCCATTTTCGTTTTCAAGTATACGTAGCAACTGAATAATATTATCGTAAATTTTGTCTAGCTTAATTGCTCCTGAAATCCCTTCTTTTTCACCAGTTAATTCCTCGTGTGTAGAATTAAAACGGAATTCATTTACCATCAATCTTATTTCAATGCAAAGTGTACTAATTGTTGAAATAATTTTGTCATCAATATTTAATGAATGAGTTGACAAAATATTTTCCAGAGAACTCTGTAATAATTTAAGTCTATCAATTTCACCTTTTACAAAATTGTATCGCTTCTCTCCTGAATATTCAGTTATACACGTTAAAATATTAACTTTTAATTGCTCAGGAGCTACTGGTTTAAATACATTTGGTTTTAATAAAGCTACAAAATCATATAAGTCAGGAAACTTTTTATTTCGAACTAAATATGTAGTAGAATCATTATTTACTTTTATTTCATTTGGCATATTATTTAGGAAATCGCATAATTCAGAAATGACAAATGTTATTTTGGTTCTAAAATGAATTATGTTTTTTCTTTTTAATAAACGTATTGTGAATTTTGGAATTAACCAAACCGAGACTAAAATGCCGAATACAAAATATATGCTTCCTGCGTAAATATTTATCCAAAATGAATTCCAATCCATGTATTAAGTTTTTTTTGCATTACTGCTAACGTAGGTGCATATTCAATGTTGCATTTATTTCTCTTATATCGTGTATTACACAATACATCCTACTTTGGGAGGTATTGTGTAATATATTTAACTTAATCAAAAATTCATCAGCCGGATTTCTTATAGTTTTTAATTCCTGATTTGAAATATGAGCGTGAATTTCAGTTATTTTTTGTTTATGTGGCATTATTATTTTTTCTGCCCCTGCAATTTAGCAAAAAATACATCCAATAATTAGCAATAGTTTATATAAAATAAACCCTAAATGAGCTTATTGTGCAGTTTGTCAGTGCCTGAAGCATGTTCGAATGCCATTTCCCATTCGAAATACATCATTTACACTTAACCATATAGTGCAATTTTTCGACGTTCATGCGAAAAAAGCAGGGATTCAGACTTTAATTTGGGGGTGTTCATAAAATTTTCAATATTATTGATTAATAGATATGCAGGTTGCCTTAATTTGTCTGCTCATTAGAATATCCACCCTATTAACTAAGTGAAAAATTTTCGATAGTGATTCAGATGATTTACCGATCTGCACACATGCTGCTACGGCAGAGTACATAAGGGTTCTAGCCATTAAAAAACGACCGCTTTATTCTATTGGGCAGTTTTTTTGTGCCAAAAATCATACGTCCATGGTGTTTACGGACAAGGAAATGATATTCGCGGACAAGTCCATGGTGTTCGTGGACTACTCCATGGTTATCGTGGACAATGTAATAAGTCCCGTGGGCAAGTCCATGAAGCCCGTGGACTGTTCCATCAGGTAGTTTCTCGGTAGTGCCTCAAAAAGTGTGTAAGTAGAATATAGGGATGTCATCTTTTGAAAAGACATCCCTTATAAAACGAAACTATGGATTGCTGCTTAGGTAACTTAACCACCTTCCCCAAAATCAGAAAAACTGATTTTGGGTACTCCTCCTTCAAAAGGAGGAGAAATATATTTGTGTGTAAATGGACAAATATTTAATGTCAATATCCACTTCTTCCAGTATTACAAATTCCCATCCTGGTCAGGAGGGGTGTCCGGCAACAGACGGACGGGGTGGTTGTATTTCCACAAAATCAACTTTGACAGATTTTGGATAATCTTCAATCTAAAAGAAAGAGAAACTGTAGATTTCGGCCATGGTAAATTAACCACCTCCCCAAAAATCAGGAAACCTGATTTCAGGTACTCCCTGCCTACCTCAGGCAGACTCCTTTTCAAGGAGGAGAAATAGATTCGCATATAAAATGGGACTAACTATCTCTTATATTTTCTTATTTTTCGTTTTGCCCACATCCATATTCCGCTTGCAGTTAACAGAAATACACTTAGTCCAACCATAAAAATCCAAATTCCTTCAAAAGATTTTCCTAAAAATGCCTTACCCGTGTGTAAATCCATTACCAGCTTATGCAAAGGAATGGTTTTGGTAACAGTAAGGTTTTTTAATTGAAGTTTAGCATGAGGCAGTTTGTTAACCACGTCATCTTCGTTCCATGTTCTCCCATAATTATCAGTTTGGTACAGCAATTTATTATCGGAAACAGCAAGGGAGCTATCATTCAATATTTCGATATGGTGAATATCCTTGTCAAAAACACGGTTCAATTCACCGTTTTTAAAGCTTAAAGCATACAATCCCTTTTTAGAACCAATCCACAATGTGGTATTGGTTTGCTGCATACAATGAATTTCATTACCAAAAAGTTCAGGGAATGTTATTACACTATCATTTCGTTGGGCAAACATTCCTAAACCCGTTCCAAAATAGCGTGTATTGTCTTTAGCAGTTAAACTGGCTCGTATTTCCTTGCTTTTTTTTATAAATTCATTCTCCTCCAGAACTGAAGAATATCCGGGTAGCCAGGAAACATTGATTTGAGGTTCAGTTGATTTTCCTTTGAAGCTACCCTGAAAAGTAATTATGATAGCGGTTAGGGCAACAATAAGAATTGGGAAACTTAAAACTATTCCCACCCAATAATGCCATTTACGCGCATTGAATATTTTTTTCATTCATTTAAAATTAGAATCAAGATGCAAGAATCAGGACACCTGCCTACCAGCAGGCAGGCAAGACAATAAAATTGCTTGTTTATTTAAACATTCTCCTTCCGATAAACCGGGACAAATTGTGTGTCAAGACTCTTTTTCATGATTTATTCAATAGTTTTTAGAACCGGTATTTGATGCCCACCATAAAAATCCGTCCCAGAGTATTTTCGTATTCGTAGGTGCTTGATTTATCGGTAAGTTCGGTTTTTTCTTTAGCAAGGCTATCGAAAATATCGCTTACTTTTACAATCAATGTTGCGTCTTTTATCAACTCTTTTTCAATACCTAAATCGGCAAACCAAATGGTATTTTCTTCTTTAGTTGTGGAAACTTTGGGACCAACAGCATTAAACGAAAGCTGTAAATTTGTTTTATAGGGTAATTTAAAATCGTTAATAGCTTTTGCCGACCATTTGTACTGGTCTTTAAGTGCGTCACCTTCATATTCACCACTGGTAATTTCAGATTCGAAGATGGAATAACTTGCATTTAGCTGCCAAAACTCAAACGGATTGATGGAAGTCATAAATTCGACTCCTGCCAACCAGGCATGACCTGTATTTTGTGGCTGCTCTGTTATAATCCCCTGATCGTCTTCCGATATTGTTTTCTGTATAACATCGTTAATATCGCGATAAAACAGGTTGGCACCAACATTAAAGTTTTTAAAGTTTTTCAGGTATCCTAATTCATAAGCCCATGCTTTTTCGGGTACCAGGTCGGGATTACCTTTTTTAAAGAATCCTGGGTCTTTTTCTTCTTCAAACGGGTTTAAATCTTTAAATCCGGGACGGCGAATTCGCCTGCCAAGATTCAGGGTAAGGTATTGCGTTTCGTCAATATTTGCTGTTAAGGCTATATTTGGCAAGAATATTCCATAATTCCCGGTGCCTTCATTAAGTCCATTATCAGCATTTGTTTTCAATTGTGTAAACTCATACCTGAAACCGGCATTAGCCCTGATAAAAGCATAATGATATTCGTCGCTAACATATAATGCGTGGGTTACCTCATTCACACTAAAATTATCGTTACCACTTGAAGATGACGACCATGTGGTATCTTTATAACTATACTTATCCTGAATAACACTAAAGTTGGCCGTCTCTGATTTTCCTGCGTATCCGAATTTTAAATTGTGAGAATTAAACTTGAAATTTTTAAAAGATGCATCCCAGGTATATTCTTTGCCCTCCTTTAATTCATTTTTGTTTTCAAGTTTTGGTTGAAAATCAATCCAGTTGCCATTTTCATCCATTTTGTCAACCCTCTTTTCTTCCAGCTTATCCTGCTGCGATTTAAGGTAACTAAAGCCAGCTGTAAATTGTTGGTTGTTGTTAAATGTATGATTGAAAGAGCTAAGCGCCTGATGATAATTACTGGGTTTGTATTCTGTTTTTAATTCTTGTGAAGCCGATTTGAATGTGTTATCGGCTTTGTATTTTGTAATGTCGTTAAGCTTGTCTTTATCTTCTAATTGGGAACCATAAATGTATTCGGCACTAAATTTTGTTTTGGGTAACAAATAATAGTCGAAGCCCATTCTTAAGGATTGATTGTTAAATCTTTTTTCTTCCAATTCAATACTTTTCTCAATACCCGAAATTTCGTCTTCCTTATAACTTGTTTTCGTTTTAGTCTTATCCTTTGTTAGCTTACGCCGTTGAAAATCATATTGTCCAAATAAATTTAGCTTTTCAGTTTTATGCGACAGATTGAAGCCTCCTGAAATACCATCTTGATTGCCGGCAAGAATTTCGGCACTTCCTTTTGTTCCAAAGTTTTGATTTTCCTTCAATACAATATTCACAATTCCATTTATTCCTTCGGATTGATACTCAACTCCGGGAACTGATAAAATTTCGATATGCTTGATGCTGCTAGCCGGAATCTGGTCGAGAATAGATTCACGGTTATTTCCTTTTAAACCGGTTTCCCGGCCATTTATTAACACTTTAGTGTAAGCATTACCCAATCCACGGAAACGGATATCGCGGTTGTGCCCGGGGCTTCCTCCCATGGCAACCGAAGGCATGTTTTTTAGAATATCTCCTGCATTACCTCCTGCTTGCGAAATTAAAGCACTGGTTTTGTATTTTATATAGGTAGGTTTTATTTCGCTAACATTAGCTTTGCCGGTAACAATAACTTCCGATAGGTCGTTTCCCTCCGATTTCAGTCTTATATCCTGTAATTCATATTTATCATCGAATTCCAATTTAATGTCGTCTGACTGAAACCCCGAAAAGCCTATGTAAGAAACCGATAGTTGATAGTTCCCTTTATTCAAATCGCTAAAACAAAAGTATCCATTGTCGTCGGTCGTGGTACCTTGCGAATAATTATTCGAAATATTTTTGAGTAAAACGGTTGCATAGGGTAATGCTTCGTTGTTATGGTCAAGAATATTTCCGGTTATAGAACAGGTTTCATTTGCGAACAAACCTGATAAGAAACTAAGTGTAAAAAACAAAACTAAAACTACCTGCCTCATATTATTTCGTCTTAAAAAATTGATGAATTAATTATGCGGCAAAAGTAAATTCGAACACTAAAACCTGCAATCCCATTAAAACGGGATATTACAAAATAATAATCACTATTAGTAGGGATGCTCAGGAAAGGAACCTATAAGGAAATTGAATTTAGCTGAATGATATTTTTTGAAATGGCATAGATTGTAAGACCGGATAAACTTTTAATCCCTGTCTTTTCCGTAATATTCTTTCTGTGGCTCATTACGGTGTGAATACTAATATTTAATACATCAGCTATCTCTTTATTCGAAAGCCCTTTTACGAGTTGAATAAGTACATCAATCTCTCTTTCGGTAAGTTCAGTGAAATTGTTATCGGCAACATCCTTTTGAGTATTCGATAAGCTACTAAGTTTTTGAGTAATTTGATGGATAGGTTCTGTGATAAAAAGTTTATCATCAAATTTATTAAGTGTTTCATTATCGAAGTAGGAATAAATCAATGCTATCCATGAAATCTCAGGATTATTCTGCTTTAGTTTTATAAAACTATTAAGCCTGTTTTGTAAAGTAACAGGATTTAAAATCACAATATTGAGTTTTTCCTTCAAGTTTAAACTGTTTATTTCATCTAAGTCATTTATTCTGAATAAATAAAACCTATTCTCAGATTTCAAAACTAAATTCGAAAGTCCCTCATAAACAATATGGGATGGTTCAATCACAGCTATATTTATCCTGTGTCTATCCATTGGTTCTACCTTTCTCAACGTTTTCAATAAGTGGTAGTAAGATCATTTCTTCAATCCTCGAATGGATTTTTAAATCATTCTCCAGTTCAAATAAACTATACAGAAATTTTCGTTTTATGGCTAAATCATTTTTTATAACATTGTGTTTCAGCAGCAGATTTTTAAGGTCAGCAAGTTTGGTTTCAATATCTGAATGGTGCTCCCGGTATTCTTTAACCGAGAAATTCGATTTTTTATAATCTGCATGCGAATCTATTAGGTGGCAGAAGTATGGAAAGGCAATCTTATCTTCATAATCCAGATGCTCTACTACCTCATTAAAATAATTCATGAAAAACTTTTCAATCAGTACAATATCATCCGTATTATGTTTTTCATGAAGCTTATTTATGTAGCTCTGAATTTCAGGATATTTGTCATTCTTATAATAACTATGGCTGTTTTTAAGGAACTTTATAATTACAGAAATATCATTAATTGAATTTATTTCCTCTTTACTGGGATAAAATCCATTGTATAGATTACCAATTATAATAAAAACAGTAAGGTCAATCGAATTCTCCACACATAAGTGTGCAACCGTTTTATCATACACCGAAAAATCAATCTGTAAATGTTCCAGTAGTAAAAGCAAAGAATAATTTTCATTTATCAATTCCGACATATTTGTATCGGATTTAATGAATGTTTTATGAGTTTGATACATTTATTACTTTTTCTACAAAAATACATTTAATGATTCGAAACAAGCATCATTAATTATTTTTTATCCTGTTGAATACCAATCAATGGAGTACCGGACAGGAAAGTAAAGCTTCATTTGTGGTTAGCAAATGCATTGAGTATAGTAGTAGCCCCCTTGGGTGTTAAATAGAATTTGGCTTGCCACATAAACATTAGGTCTGTAGCGGATTTATAATCGAGCCATAAATTTCGTGCATAAACCATAAACCACCAACCACCCACAGTAAAAGTCATCCTGAACTTGTTTCAGGATCTCCGTTAAACAAGGAAAGTGCAACCAGACACAGATCCCGATCCGGCAACTGCCGGACGGGATGACGTTTGTTTTTTGGCAGGCAAAGAAATGAACAATTATTGCTTTACAATCTTCCGGGAATATGAAAAGCCATCTTCATCCTGAAGCAATAAAATATAAAGCCCCTTATTCAGATCGCTTAAATTCAAGCTAATTGTATTGGTATTATAAGTTTCTTTTTCGAGTATACACTGTCCAACTGGACTATATAATTTTACGAATAACGATTTAAGATCAGCAGCCTCCAAAGAAATATTCAGCTCATTACTTACCGGATTTGGATAAATTAATACACTGTTCTTTTTCCCTTCTACCTGGGGCGTGGAGGTTGCATAGTCGCTCGTTTTATCATCTCTAACGCAACGACAATAATTAAACACATACTGCACATCACCTTGTGGACCATGATAAACCGGGTAATCCGAAGCCTGCCCGTCTTTGGGATCGCTGCGCTGTGCTCCTGCCCCGTGTACATCCAGAAGCACACCATCCATTTCCCCCTGGGCTTCACCAAAGGCAATATATACTGCACCGTCATATGGATTAGGGCCATCCAAATGAGTTGTCCCGGTCCAGTAGTACGGATATTGTCCAGCATTGCCATCCGGGTCGGTAATTTCAGTAGTACCAAATAACGGATTAATAGCTGGTGAATTTGTAATATCGGGTGCTCGGGAATAATCTACTAAACTTTGCAATTCTTTGGCATTCGGTAGTCTCCAGTCATTGTAACCCGCTAGCTCCAGACTTTCACAATAGCTAAGTGCATCATCCCAATTACGGGTAATGCCATCATCGCTTTGCTGCCACATCAGCCCTGTTGCCCGATCTGAAACTGTTTCATCCTCATTTCCTTTAAATATGTTTTTTCCGTACTCCGGATTTCCTCTCACCGCTCTAAAATACATACTTTTGGGATTATTATTTTGTGGGGAATATTTGGGATAACCTTTTATGCGACCATCCACAAAATTCACCCCAAACACAGTAGTATCAGCATTCATAGTTGTTCCCACATAATGAGTGGCCGACCATGTTTGAGCATCAATTTCACGTTCTCCAACCGAAGTGTCCCCAAGGGGCTGGTCAAAATAATCGGTATCAATATACATTTTAACAGCTGTTTCGCCCTTTGCCTGCCCCGTAAATTGGATGAGTGAATAAAGCTCCTTAATGGTAGGTACTCGCCAGTTATCAAATCCACCCAAAACCATGGTATCGGCTTTTGAACTGGCTTCGGTAAAGGTTTTCTTAGTTCCCATATTTTGCTGCCACATTAAGCCGGTCACACGGTCGGTAACTGTACCATCATCATTATTGATATATGAAGGCTGATTTCCTGAATAGGTCGCATCCTGCCCGTAAAAAGCTTCACCTTCCTGTGGCTCTGCAATAATTGCATCATCGCTGTAAAAGTCAGTAGTTCCCGTATCTACAATCGGGTACGAAACTTCTGTAAGCTGGCAATCTTCACAAGTTTCACCACAATCAATACTGGTTTCATCTCCATTCTTAATATTATCGGAACACGACCAGCCATTTCGGATAGCATCCAATTCATTCTCCATTTCAGAAAGAATCTGTTGTTGCTCTTGCGTTAAACTTGCTACTAGCAGGTTACTAGTTTCCATTGGGTCTTCCTGAAGATCAAAAAACTCACTGGCTTGTTCATCGTAGTAGTAGATGTATTTATAACGATTGTCTCGAATCGTATAGCCATTCAGAGAAATATCTTTTGAGTTGCTGGAAAGCTCGGCATAATTGTATTTACGCTCTGGGGCAGTGCCACCAGCTAACATGTTATTAAAGCTATGGCTGTTATAAATTCCACCCTCCATTTCGTTGTTTGGAGCTGCAATATCCAGAATGGTAGCATATAAATCTACGGTATTAATAAGCGCATCTTCGGTTTCTGCTTTTCTACTAACTCCCTTGCCCGAAATGATCATTGGCACATGAATACCTCCCTGGTAAAGTGACTGTTTACCATGTCCATCGGGAAAACCTTGAAGCACCATATTCGGAGTTCCATTGTCTCCCACAAAAATGACTACCGTATTTTCTTTTTCTTCTTCTGAAAGTGAGTTAAGCAATCTTTCGGTTTCCTTGTCAAGCGATTCAATCATAGCCAGAAATTGATCCAGCTTGCTGGCAACTGAACTGCGGGTATACAAATCATTAGGAGGAACATGAAACGGAGTGTGTGGAGCGACATGAGACATCCATAAAAACCAAGGTTTGGTTTGCTCACCGATCCAGTTAATTGCATAATCTGTTAAATGAGTGGTCACATATTCAGTTGATGTAGATGCAGATCCATTTTCACTCCTATCCCAGCTGTAGTAATCATCAACACCAGCCCCCAGCACCCCCATGTAAGTTTCAGCTCCATGCTGTATCGGATGATCATGATCTCCAATCTGAGAAACATGCCATTTGCCCGCTACGCAGTTCGCATATGCATTATTGGTATAAGAATCGAGTTGCTTAAAGATAGAAGTATGTTCGGTACTCAACTGCCCCGGTGCTGTTGTTATACCCGTTTTCACACCATACTTTCCGGTTAGCATTCCTGCCCGGGTTGGTGTACACACCGGAGATGACCAAACATTCATAAATGTAAGTCCATTTTGGCGTAAGCTATCGAGTGTAGGAGTAATTGGCAAGTTAGTCCCAACATTGTATCCATTTGAGGCATCAACTCCCAAATCATCCGCAATGATTAGCAATATATTGGGACGCACGTTTTGTGCGGAAAGAATATTTGAAATAGCTAAAAATATTAGCACCAGGAATATTTTCAATTCAGATAGCTTTGTCAACATATGTGGTTTTATTTTATTATAAGACAATTTGATTACCAAATCGTTTAATTACCCATTTACCCTTAAATAAAAATTTCAGAATCTTCATTCAGACAATGTTGGGTTGTTTATTAACCGAACAATTAAAAATCTACCCTACCATAAAGGAAAAAATATACGTTTAATAATGACCTTTCCTCTGCGGCGAATGAATGGTTCGGAATTTTAATCAACCAATTGATTTCGCCTGAATAACGTGTAACACATCGCTCCCCGGGTTAAAACCCGGGGCTACTAAAATATAATCCCGTTGGGATATTTTATTACATGATACAATCCTCCACAAGAAAGGTCTTCCTGTCCCGATAGTAATCCTTTCGATTTTTTCAGGATCTGTTTCAATTTAGAGCTCTATCATAGATGGAGATCCCGAATCGAGTTCAGGATGGAGGGATTTTGGGGGACGTTCCAATTCCTATTTTCATCTAAGAAAGAGAAATGGATATGATACCATGACAAATACAGCTTTATCTTTCAGGTGTTTTTAATACATTAGTGCCCTTTGAACCAAAAACACGAATAGCCGAATGAAGCTTATAAGACTACTATTGCTTTTTTCTATTACTATTTCAATTTTCACTGCCTGCCAGAATGATGACGATATTGAACCATCAGAACCGGTTGTTCCTGAAATTAAGATTCCACAGGAACTAGCAATTGATTCTATTCAGGTTTTTAATGAAATGAAATCGGGCTATGCCGAAGCACATAGGCTGGGATTACGGTTTCCATTTTCCGACTTTGAACCAACCGGAGTATATGTGAAACCATATTCAATACTGAAAGTAGATTTGAAACTCCTTGAAGGTTCGGCTAAGCCAAAGCTTTTGATAGGAACTTATTCCAGAGGAAATGAATGGAACAGGCAGCCTAAAAGTATAGATTTGAATACTGGCCAAAATACAATCAATACAGGAACGAAGGGTGGAATGGTTTACGTTAGATACATTACCGATAATACCCCAGCATCAAAAGCTGAAATTAAGTTTGCAGACGGCTGGGAACACAGTCCGCTTTATAAGAAAGATCATACCACAAATACGAACTGGAAACAAATGCTTTCTTACCACTCGGAAGCACCCACAGCAACATTGGTTGGCGATAAAACTTTCCTGGTTGTTTCGAGAAGCAAAGCCATTGAACACCAGAATGAGAATCAGTACAATCTACTGGAGTCAATAGATCAGGTGATTGCTATTCAGAATGATTTAAGCGGTATGGATGGCTCATCTGACCTTCACGAACCCATGTCTCACAAACTTCTGCTTGCTGAATATGAAGGAACAGAATATTACATGTTCGCCTATGAATACAGAACTGCTTATCGCAAATCGGATGGAGTGGATTATATTCTTAGTCTTCCGCTATTTAATCAAAATGGCTGGGGTCCCTGGCACGAGATTGGCCATATGCACCAAATGAATGCATGGACATGGGGTACTGTCGTTGAATCAACAGTTAATCTGTATAGCCTAATCGCAGAGAAATCAAAAGGTAATAGCCCTTCCAGGTTGAAAAGAGATGGTGTTTGGGAGAAAGTTTCAGCCTATTTACAACTTGAAGAAACAGATAAAGACTTCAATGGATCTGAAACAGATGTATGGATGAGACTTGCGATGTTTTATCAGCTTCAACTTGCTTATGGTGACGACTTCTACAAAGAACTGCACAAAACTATCCGGGAAGAGAATCCTACAATTAACTCTGACAATGATCGGATGCGTGTATTTATGCTGACTGCTTGTAATGTCTCGAATACTGACTTAAGCAGTTTCTTCAAGACATGGGGATTAAAATTTGACAATTCAGAAGCTGTTTTTAATGAAATAGTAGCTCTAAGCCTGAATGCCCCTGATTCAGATATCAGCTCTTTAAGCGAATAATAATCCTTCTTAATGGTTGTTAACTATCTGGCTTTAATCACATAGACATAAGGGTGACAAAAGAATTTCATTAGCTTTGTCTAAACAACTTATTTGAGCTTATCATTTTTCTCGGGCGAAAATTGTAAGCAAAATCTTTTAACCACAAGAACCTTTATCTAATGAAACATTTAGCATTAGCTGTCATTAGCTTATTTCTTCTTTTAAACACAAGTTATAGTCAACCTAATTTTGTATTCTTTATTGCTGATGATTGCAGTTATTGGGATATTGGTTGTTATGGGAGCGTTGATTCTAAAACTCCAAATATTGATAAGTTGGCAACTGAAGGCATGCGCTTCACAAAGTCATATCAGGCTGCTCCAATGTGTTCGCCTACCCGCCACAATATTTATACCGGACAGTATCCGGTTAAAACTGGCGCTTATCCTAATCATACATTTGCCATGCCAGGAACGAAAAGTGTGGTGCAGTATTTAAAACCTTTGGGTTATAAGGTCGCTTTAGCTGGGAAACGCCACATAGCGCCTAAGGAAATCTTTGATTTTGAATACATTGGTGGATCTGGTAATCCTAATTTCAATTTAATTGATGAATTCCTTACACAATCAACTAAGGAGAAGCAGCCATTTTGCTTATTTATCTGCTCAAAAGAACCGCATACTCCGTGGACTAAAGGTGATGCTTCAATGTTTAATCCCGAAAAAGTTAAGCTTCCGGAATTTTTTATTGACACTAAGGAAACCAGAGTGGAGTATTGTAATTATCTGGCTGAAATAAACTTCATGGACAATCAGGTCGGACAAGCAATGGATCTCCTTAAAAAGCATAAGCTGGATGAAAATACCGTTTTTGTGGTTACCAGTGAGCAGGGTAACAGTTTCCCTTTTGCAAAATGGACTTGCTACGATGTTGGACTGCACAATGCCTTTGTGGTACACTGGTCAGGCAATATAACCAAAGGAAGCACCAGCGATGCATTAATTGATTATACTGATGTATTGCCAACATTCATTGATATTGCAGGGGGAAAGCAATCTCCAGAACTTGATGGGCAAAGTTTTAAGAAAATACTCTTGGGGAAAAAAGCTAAGGGTAAAAAATACTCATTTGGAATTCATACTACCCGTGGTATATCCAATGGTTCTGATTTATTTGCAATTCGTTCGATAACAGATGGTAGATATCGGTTGATAATGAACCTGAATCACAAGGAAGTTTTCACGAATAATGTAACTGAGAAAATTGAAGTATGGTGGGCATCATGGCTTACAAAAGCTGAGACAGATGAGAATGCAAAAAATATGATTTATGCATATCAGCATCGTCCAGAATATGAGCTGTTCGATTGCATAAGTGATCCATTCAACATGAACAATTTGTCTGGAAAAAGTGAGTACCACAAATTAGAGAAAACATTAAAGATGGAATTGAACGAGTGGATGGAGTATTGTGGAGATAAGGGAATTCAAACAGAAATAGAAGCTTACGAACATCAAGGTAGGAATAAGAAGAAAAAAGTGAAGCATTAATCTTTTTCTTCACCTTTCTGAATGCATGGAGTATAAAATATACATCTAATTTTCAACTGATTCTAAAGCTATCAGAACGAAAGAACTTCATTTAAAATTACTCAAAAAAAAACCCGGATAAACCGGGCTCTTCAATAATCTGTTATGCTATAGGAATTTCAAATTACTATCAATTTCAATTAAGGAAGAACTGTATCTCCCATTAGGAACATATCCACTTCGCGAGCTGCTGCACGACCTTCGTTAATCGCCCAAACAACCAACGACTGTCCTCTTCGTGCATCACCAGCAACAAATACTTTCTTCACACTGGTTTTGAACTCATCGTATTCTGCTTTGAAGTTTGAACGTCCATCACGCTCCATTTCCAACTCTTCAGCTATTGTATCTTCTGGTCCTAAAAAGCCCATTGCCAATAAAATTAAATCAGCCTCAATACGGTTTTCGGTTCCAGGTACTTCTTTCGGATATCTGCCACCTTCAGCATTCTCAACCCATTCTACTTTCACTGTATGAATAGCAGTTAACTTGCCTTTATCATCCCCTTCAAGTTTTTTGGTCATCACAGAATAATCACGAGGATCATCACCCTGTTTGTAAGCTGCTTCGTGCTGACCGTAATCAACCTTAAGGTTACCTGGCCATTCAGGCCATGGGTTAGTCTCACTGTCTCGTTGTTGTGAAGGTTTTGGCATAATTTCAAGCTGAGTTACCTGCTTGCAACCATGACGCAATGCTGTTGCCACACAGTCGGTTCCTGTATCACCACCACCAATTACAATTACGTTTTTACCTTTTGCTGAAATGTATTTTTTATCTTCCAGTTTGCTATCAAGCAAGCTTTTTGTATTCTTTGATAAGAATTCCATCGCAAAATGAACACCTTTCAATTCACGCCCTTCAACATTTAAATTGCGAGGTTTGGTTGCTCCATTTGCAAGAATAACGGCATCAAATTTCTTAAGAAGCTTTTTGGAGCGAATGTCTTTTCCAACTTCAGTATTGGTTTTAAAAATGATTCCTTCTTCTTCCAGGATATCCACCCTGCGCTGAACCACTCTTTTATCCAGTTTCATATTTGGAATACCATACATTAGCAATCCACCAATACGGTCATCACGTTCAAAAACAGTAACTGTATGTCCTGCTCTGTTCAACTGAGCGGCAGCGGCTAATCCGGCTGGTCCTGATCCCACAACGGCAACTGATTTATCGGTACGGCTCTCTGGTGGTTCTGCAACCACCCAGCCATTTTTAAAACCATTGTCAATAATTGTGCGTTCGTTATCGTGAATAGTTACGGCAGGCTCGTTAATACTCAACACACAACCCGCCTCACAAGGAGCAGGACAAACCCTTCCTGTAAATTCAGGAAAGTTATTCGTATGGTGTAAACGATCCAGTGCGTCTTTCCAGCGTCCTTTATAAATCAAATCGTTCCACTCAGGAATCAAGTTATAAACCGGACATCCCGTAGCGCCATTATGTAACATTTCGCCACGATGGCAAAAAGGGACACCACAATCCATGCATCTTGCACCTTGTTTCTCACACGTTTCCTTATCACGTAAAACATATACCTCATTCCAATCATGCAAACGCTCCTCAACCGGACGCGTTGGATTGGCTACTCTTCTATATTCTAAAAATCCTGTTGGCTTACCCATGTTTTTTCTTTAATAATGAGTTTACATGTTAGCAATATGCATATCGAAAGCAGCATCAATAATGTCAGCTTCTTTATCATATTTACCCGTACTGCGGGCTTTATCAATATATTCCATCATTCGTTTGTAATCGGTAGGAATTACTTTTACAAACTTACTTACAGAATAGTTCCAGTCAGAAAGAACGTATTCGGCAACTGAAGAACCTGTTCTTTCCAAGTGCTTTTCAACCATTGCTTTTAATGCATCCTGCTCTTTTTGATCCTGATTTTCCAGTTTCTCAAGCTGAATCATTTCCCGGTTACATTGTTTTGGGAATGTATCATCTATATCCAGGACATAAGCAACACCACCCGACATACCCGCACCAAAGTTGCGACCTGTTTTTCCAAGAACAATAGTTGTTCCTCCGGTCATGTACTCACATCCGTGATCACCAATTCCTTCAACAACCACCTTTGCTCCTGAGTTACGTACGCAGAAACGCTCTCCTGCAACTCCACGAATAAAGGCTTCACCATTGGTTGCTCCGTAGAAACATACATTACCAACAATGATATTCTTTTCAGGTACAAACTGAACATTCTTATCAGGATAGATTGTCAGGCTACCACCTGAAAGGCCTTTTCCGAAGTAGTCATTTGCATCACCTTCAACTTCAAGCTCAATACCTTTGCAAACAAAAGCTCCGAATGACTGACCCGCTGAACCTTTCATTTTATAATGAATTGTTCCATCAGGAAGACCTTCTCCTTTATATTTTTTAGTTACTTCATGTGACAATACCGTACCAACACTTCGGTTGATATTTTGAATGTCAAACTCAGCTTTAACTTTCTCACCTTTCTCAATGGCCGTTTTAGCAGCCTCAACAAATTTCCAATCGAGGATTTCTTCCATCAAATGGTTTTGTTTTTTGAGACAGTATAAACCTTGATCTTCTCCAATGGTTTCTTTGAAAAGAATCGGACTTAAATCCAGACCTTTGTACTTCCAATGGTCAACATCATCTTTAAACTTAAGACATTGTGACTGTCCAACCATTTCGTTGATTGAACGGAAACCAAGTTCTGCCATCAGTTCTCGCAAACCTTCTACAAGGAATTCAAAATAGTTAACTACAAAATCAGCATTTCCATTAAACTTCTTACGAAGCTCTTCGCGTTGAGTAGCAACTCCAACCGGACAAGTATTAATATGACACTTACGCATCATGATACAACCTTCAACAACAAGTGCCATGGTTGCAACACCCCACTCTTCAGCACCCAGCAAAGTGGCAATAGCCAAGTCACGAGATGTTTTCATCTGACCATCAGCCTGAACAACAATACGGTTACGTAGGCGGTTACGAACAAGTGTTTGGTGAGTTTCGGCCAATCCAAGTTCCCATGGCAGACCAGCGTGTTTGATTGAGCTTAGAGGAGATGCACCTGTACCACCATCAAAACCGGAAATCAGTACAGCATCAGCTTTCGCTTTACAAACTCCGGCAGCAACAGTACCAACACCTGTTTCAGAAACAAGCTTCACATTGATACGTGCATCACGGTTACTGTTTTTCAAGTCGAAGATTAGCTGAGCCAAATCCTCAATAGAATAAATATCATGATGTGGTGGTGGAGAAATCAAACCTACTCCAGGAGTAGAGTTACGTGTACGTCCAATCCAACCATTTACTTTATGTCCAGGCAAGTGACCACCTTCTCCAGGCTTCGCACCCTGTGCCATTTTAATTTGAAGCTCTTTTGCCATACTTAAGTAATGACTATTCACTCCAAAACGTCCGGAAGCAATCTGCTTGGTTGCAGAACACATATCATCACCATTTGGCAACTTGGTATAACGAACAGGATCTTCACCACCCTCACCAGAGTTTGACTTAGAACCAATACGGTTCATCGCAATTGCCAGCGTAGTGTGTGCCTCCCATGAAATTGAACCAAAGGACATTGCTCCCGTAGCAAAACGGGTAAGGATTTTTTCTGCTGATTCAACCTCATCAATTGAGATTGACTCTCTGTCGGAATTGAAATCCATCAACCCACGCAATGTAAATGCGGCACTGGACTGCTCATCAACTTCCTTACAAAATGTTTTATATTTTTTGTAATCTTTTTTTCTTGTTGATTCCTGCAACAATTGAATAGCCTTTGGAGTCAACAAATGACGTTCTCCATCTTTTCTCCAGTGATAATCACCACCTGGTTCGAGAACTTTCGCTCCACCTTGTCGGATAGGGAAACCCTGACGATGTCTCATTAATGCTTCAGTAGCAATATCATCAAGACTTAGTCCTTCAATACGGCTAACTGTTCCTGTGAAATATTTGTCAACAACCTCAGAGTTGATCCCCAGAATTTCAAAAATCTGAGCTCCCTGATAAGATGCCAGAGTTGAAATACCCATCTTCGAGAAGATTTTCAACAAGCCACCACCAATTGCTTTCACGTAGTTGCGAACTGCCTTTTCGCTGGAGATGTCTTTTATCACATCCTCAGCAACCATCTGCTTGATGGTATCAATTGCCATATAAGGATTAACGGCAGAAACACCGTACCCAAGTAATGTTGCAAAATGATGCACTTCACGCACATCTCCAACCTCCATAATAATATCAGCTAAACCACGCTTTCCGGTGCGAATTAGATGATGATGTACAGCCGATGCTGCAAGTATTGATGGAATTGGTGCATGGTCAGTACTGATAGAGAAGTCGGATAACAAAATGATAGAGAATCCTTCATCTATTGCATCTTCCACATAAGAGCACAAGCGCTCTATTTTTTTCTCAAGTTTTCCATCTTCACCATTCCCCTGAAATACAATGCTAATTTTCTTGGTTTGGAAATGAGAGTGGTCAACATAAGCCAACTTCACCAACTGCTCATTCGTTAAAACAGGCTGATTAATTGCAATACGACGACAGTGCTCCGGAGATTCTGTTAAAACATTTTTAAAACCACCAGCATAAGTACGCAAGTCCATAACAACACGCTCACGAATTGGGTCAATAGGTGGATTGGTTACCTGTGCAAATAATTGCTTGAAGTAATGTGAAAGGTTCACCGGACGATCAGAAAGCACAGCCAATGGATTATCTGCACCCATTGATCCCATTGCTTCTTTTCCGGTCTCAGCCATTGGCTTCAGAATGACCTCAATATCCTCATTTGTAAAACCAAATGTTTGTTGTCTTTTGAAAATGGTCTTCTTATCAGGATCTTTTAATTCAAGATCTGGAATTGAAGGAAGATCATCAATATAAGTTATATTCTTTTCCACCCACTCGCCGTATGGCTGTCGTGAACAGATATCAGCTTTTAATTCTTCATCAGAAATAATACGGCCTTGTTCCAGATCAGCAACAAACATTTTACCCGGTTGCAAACGACCACGCATTTTCACCTTTGTATGATCCACATCAATAACACCAGTTTCTGATGCCATAATCAATGTATCATCATCTGTTACGCAGTAACGTGAAGGACGCAGACCATTTCGATCTAACGTAGCACCAACAATAACACCATCGGTAAAACATACAGAAGCAGGACCATCCCATGGCTCCATCATTGCTGAATAGAACTCATAAAATTCCTTTTTCTTCGGATCCATATCCGGATCATTTTGCCACGCTTCTGGAATAAGCATCATCAATACATGAGGAAGCGATCTTCCGCTTAGTACCAACATCTCAATAGCCATATCGAGATTCGCACTATCCGATGCTTTCAAATCGCAGATTGGGAAAACCATCTCCAATTCTTCACGAGTAAATTGTGAACATTCAAGTAGGGTTTCGCGGGCGCGCATCCAGTTCACATTTCCTTTGTTTGTATTAATCTCACCATTGTGAGCAATAAAACGGAAAGGTTGGGCCAACTTCCATGATGGGAAAGTATTGGTTGAAAAACGTGAATGAACAAGTGCGATTGCACTTACAGCTAACTCATTGGTCAGATCTTTAAAATATAAAGTAACCTGATCGGTTGTTAACTGACCTTTATAATTGATTGTTTTATATGAACAAGAAATAATGTTTAGACCATCGTAACCTAATCCAGAAACAGACTCACGAGCAATGCGCTCAGTATACTTTCTGAAAACAAAAAGCTTGCGGTCAAATTCCTCAACAGACATTCCTTCGGGCTTGCCAATAAATAACTGCTGAATATATGGCTCTGTAGCTTTTGAATCATGACCTAAATCTGAATTATCTACAGGAACTTTTCTGTATCCTAAATAAGGTAAGTCAAACTTATGCAAGTTACGACTGATAATATCTTTACATTCTGAACGCTTTCTATCATCTTTAGGGAAAAAGATCATGGCAACACCATATTCTCCAAACGTAGGTAACTTAATACCAAGCTTGGGGCATTCTTCCATGAAAAGTTCATGAGGAATCTGTAACAAAATACCAGCTCCATCACCACTTTTTATATCGAACCCAGTTCCTCCACGGTGCTCCATCCTAGCCAACATTGATAAAGCATCTGAAATTACACTATGCTTTTTCCGGCCTTTCAAATTGGCAATAAAACCAATCCCACAACTTCCGTGTTCAAATTCTGAGCGGTATAGTCCCTTTTTTTCTGGAAATCCTAACTGCATCATTTATCCGTTTTTAAATATTATCACACATCGTCTTATTTCTCGCAACAAGACACACTTCAAGGTATCATTGATACTTGAAATTTATAAGCAAAACCCACAAAATTCTGTCGAAGTGAAAGCGAAAATAGCCAAAAAAGAGCTATTATCCAATTTCTGAGCCAATAAAGTATGCTCGACAACATAGCCTTAGCTATTTACTTTGTCAATTCAATTTCTTAAACGAGTGAAGTCAAGGAAGTTATAAAATGCTCTGTTTTCAATCTAAAAAAAACAGCATTTCCCAATGATAACATTTAATTAACAGATATTTAGCTTTTCAACAAATCCAATAAAGCATTGTCCACTTTCTGAAAGTCAAAGCCCTCAACAACGAGCCCCATCTTACCTTCAATCTCCTTCAAGCAAAGATTTCCAAGGCTACCTGCGTGTGTATGGTTCACTTTACGCTCAGGTTCATATTCCCCATTTTGAATCTGAATACCTACCTGTTTATATGCATCCCTAAAAGGCACTCCATTTTGAACCAACTGGTTTACATCCTCAACACTGAACACATATTTATAGCGATCATCTTCAAGAATATCCCCTTTCACAGACATTTCTGACAATGCAAAAGATGCAATATGAATACACGACTGCAATTCTTCAAATGCCGGAAGAAATACTTCTTTTACAATTTGAAGATCACGAAAATAGCCACTTGGCAAATTATTTACCATCATACTAATCTGCATAGGAAGTGCCTGCAACTTATTACAATGTGAGCGAATTAATTCAAAAACATCAGGATTCTTTTTGTGAGGCATTATGCTTGATCCGGTTGTCAACTCGTCTGGCAAAGCAACAAAACCAAAGTTTTGAGAGACAAATAAACAAACATCAAAAGCTAACTTAGAAAGTGTAGCTGCAATAGATGACAAAGCAAAAGAAACGGTCTTCTCCATTTTGCCACGCCCCATTTGTGCATATATAACATTGTAGTTCATGGAATCAAAACCGAGTAAATCTGTCGTCATTTGACGATCAAGGGGAAACGAAGAACCATAACCAGCAGCAGATCCCAGTGGATTTTGATTGGTAATTTTCCAGGCTGCCTGCAATAATAACAAATCATCAACCAGGCTTTCAGCATAAGCACTAAACCAAAGTCCGAATGACGATGGCATTGCAACCTGCAAATGTGTATATCCGGGCATTAGCTGATCTTTGAATTTATCAGCCTGCGACATCAACACTTCAAAAAGGCCACTTGTTGAATCAACCAGTTCTTTTATCTGATCACGAGCAAATAATTTCAGATCAAGTAATACCTGATCATTGCGGGAACGTCCACTGTGAATTTTCTTACCAACGTCACCCAATTTCTTGGTCAAGAGGGTTTCTACTTGCGAATGAACATCTTCAACACCATCATCAATAACAAACTCACCAGATTCAGCAATTGTATAAATCAACTTTAACTCTTTGAGTAATGCATCTAATTCATCTTTTTCAAGCAAATTGATTTTTTCAAGCATCATAGCATGAGCCATCGATCCAAGCACATCAAATTTTGCCAAATATAAATCCAGTTCACGATCTTTGCCAACTGTAAAATCTTCTATGAGTTTGTTTGTTGAATAACCTTTATCCCAAAGTTTCATCCGTAATTATTTTAACCGTTTATTTTAATTGCTTTATAAAATACCAAGACGGAAGGATTAAACGTTCATATCCTATAAAAGCAAATGGTAAAATTCCATTTTTTATTAAAAACATTTACACCAACTTTCAAATTAATGGAATTTCACCCAAAGATACTGAAATATTATAGCAAATCTTATTCATTAATCACAATCACCAATCAAAAACCATTTTCAGGTTCACAAAAAAATCACCAATTTTGCCTGCAAATTATAAAGTCCCAATTCTGAAATTATGCTTGAAAGAAATCGTCTGAACTGGATATTCCCAGTTACTGTTCTATTTGCTCTTGTTGCCTATTATTTTGGTCTTTTAATTGACCTCACAGGTGATGCTGGGAAGTACGCTGCCATTGCCCGAAATATATACACAGATGGGGACTTTATCAATTTAAAAATCCAAGGTGAACCATATGATCAAAAGCCACCTTTACTTTTCTGGCTCTCTACTTTTGGGTATAAATTCTTTGGACTTACTAATTTTGGATATAAAATTTTCCCAGTCCTCTATGCATTCTTTGGTGTTTTCGCTGTCTATAAACTAGCAGAAAGCCTATACAACAAACAAGCTGGACTGTATGCCGCAATTGCACTTTTCTTTTCAGAAATTTATTTTCTATACTGTATGGATGTTCATACCGACACCATACTTCAAACAAATGTGGCAATTGCCCTTTGGCAATTATTTGATTATCTGAAAAAAAGAAAGACAATCAACTTCATTTTTGCTTTTATTTTCATTGGACTAGCCATGATGAGCAAAGGACCAATTGGAGGAGCAGTTCCAGCTTTTGCCTTAGGAACACACCTTATTTTATCGGGAAATTTCAAAGAAATTTTTAAATTGAAGTGGATCGCAGGTATTGCAATTGCATTGCTGTTTACATCTCCGGCACTTATTGGTCTCTACAACCAATTTGGACTTGAAGGAATACGCTTTTTCTTTATCACAAATAATTTTGGTCGGATTTCAGGAAACTACGTTGGAAGCAATACAGATTACTTTTACTATTTACATACCTTGTTATATGTATATGCTCCCTGGGGTTTACTTTTAGCAGCCAGTGTATTTCTCGAGTTCCAATCATTAATTAAAACCAAATTCAGACACAATGAATATTTCACACTTGGGGGAATTTGGATTTTCTTTGTGATTTTATCTATTGCAAAAGGGAAAGCTCCAAATTACATTTTTATTTTAATTCCCTTATTATCAGCCCTTCTTGGGAAATGGCTCGACTGGGTCTTTACCAAAGGGAATTCAAGAGTCAAAAAAATCTTTGCAAACATGCAGCTTAGCATGGTTATTATATGCTGGATTAGTATTCTTGCTTTTATGAGCTATCTATTTCCAACTACAAAAATTGGATATTGGATTTTAGCTTTAGCTATATTGGGGCTTACATTATATATATACATTAAGGAAAAAACTGGCATTATTCGATTTTTTGCACCAAGCATATTAGTGATCACACTTATCGGTTTTTATTTGAATTTTCATGTACTACCTTACGCCTTTCAGTTTCAATCATCCGTTGTGGCTACACGCACATTTAATGAAAACGCTTCTGACGACGCTACACTATACAATTACAATTACGAGCAATTCGAGTTATTCTTCTACGGGAAAAATGAAGCTATACACATCAAAAACGGGGAAATGCTTAAAAAGACTACCCAAACACCAAACTCATGGATTTTTTGCTACGAAGCAGGCTTGCAAGACATTAAAAACATGAATGCTCCTATTGACACCATCTATTCTTTCAAGCACAGAGGCATGAATGCACCGGGAATTATATTCATAAATCCCAAAAGTAGAGAACAATCTTTTAGAAACACCTACCTTGTAAAAACAAAATAGTAGCGCTGAGTAGATTTCATACTCATTATTCTTTCTGAGTTTACAATTAATTAACATATTTCTCTTTTATTTTCATTTTTGTGTCTTTTTGACATTTTTCTATTCTTTTCTTAAACTAAATGCTCAAAATAGCTTTTTTGAAGCAACACCCCCCTTTATTTCTGACAATTTTCCACAAAAAACCTTCAATAAACTTTTTAGTCCCCACTAAAAATAGGGGTCAATTTGAATATTATATGTTTTTATTTGATTTTTATACATTTCAAATGGGGTGTTTTTGATTTTATACATACTTTTGAACCGAAGATCAATGAAAAACAGGGGGTCATTTCGAAATAAATACTTTTTATCAAATAACAACACACCTGTACATAACACAAAAAGAGATTTTCAAGAGAAATAAAGTTAAACCCTTTAAAGAATTTCAATTATGAAGAAGATTACACTTATCGTTTTTGTACTGGCAACCATTTTAGCTTCAAATGTTCAAGCACAGGAAGAAAGTTCATGGAGTACAGGAGTTGACTTTGTTAGTAGCTATGTTTGGCGTGGCACTAATTTCAGTGGTCCATCTTTACAACCTTACGTAGAATATTCATCTGGAATATTCTCAATTGGGGCATGGGGATCCCAAGGATATGATGGATTCCAGGAAATGGATCTTTACACCTCTCTTTCATTTGATAATGGATTAAGTATTGGATTAACTGATTACTACTATCCAGGAACTGAATTTTTTGACACAAGTACAGAGCTTGGAGCTCATGCAATTGAAATTAATACTGGATTTGAAACAGGTGCACTAAGCCTTGCAGCAAATTACATTCTTAACGAGGCAGGAGGTGCTGCATCCGCTGGAGGCGATATGTACTATGAAGTTGGCCTTAACATTGGAAATGTTAATCTATTTGCCGGAGCAGGTGATGGTTGGCACACACCTGATGGTGAATTTGGGTTATGCAATATTGGCATTGGCACCTCAAAAGAAATCAAAATCACAGACTCATTCTCTTTGCCATTTTCCGGAACTGCCATCTTAAACCCGGAAACAGAGCAATTCATGATTGTTGTAGGTATCTCATTATAATATAAAATTTTACCCGATGAAAAAGATTGAAGCAATTATTAGAAAAACCAAATTCGAAGAGGTAAAAGAAGCTCTCAACGAAGCTGGCATCGAATTCTTCTCCTTTTGGGATGTACGTGGAGTAGGCCAATCAAGAGAAGAACGTGTGTACCGAGGTGTCGTTTATGACACAGGTACAATTGAAAGAACTATCCTCTCAATTATAGTACGTGATAAAAATGTTGAAAAAACTGTTTTAGCCATCATGCAAGCAGGCAGAACTGGTGAAATAGGAGACGGAAAAATTTTCTTGTCAAATATTGAAGAATCATATCGCATACGTACCGGTGAATTTGGTGACGAATCATTGTTCATCAAAGGAAAAGAAGAATAATAACCATAAAATAAGAATATCATGGACGAAACTTTACAAGGCCTACAAATAGGTATAGATAACATGTGGTTATTAATCGCCGGTTTTATGGTGATGTTTATGCAACCAGGGTTTGCTATGGTTGAAGCTGGCTTTACCCGTGCAAAAAACACTGCTAATATCTTAATGAAAAACTTAATGGACTTTTCAATGGGTTCGTTATTATATTGGATTGTCGGATTTACCCTAATGTACGGAGACTCTATTGGTGGATTTATTGGGACACCAGACTTTTTCTTTATGAGTGAAGGATTCGGTGACAATTATTCCGATTATGCTGATTTATTTTTTCAAACTGTATTTGCTGCAACTGCTGCAACAATTGTATCAGGAGCTATGGCAGAACGTACTGAGTTCAAAGCCTATCTTATCTTCACAATTGTAATTACCGTATTCATTTACCCAATATCAGGACACTGGACATGGGGCGGTGGATGGTTGAGCCAACTCGGTTTTCATGACTTTGCAGGTTCTTCAATCGTACACTCAGTTGGTGCTTGGGTTGGTTTAGCTGGAGCGGCAATTATTGGACCCCGTATTGGAAAATATGATAAAAATGGGAAAGCAAAAGCAATTCCAGGACATAACTTAGCATTAGGCGCTTTGGGTGTATTCATCCTTTGGTTTGGCTGGTTTGGTTTTAATGCAGGATCACAACTTGCAGCTGCAGGTACTGATAATGCTGTCGCACTTGGACACATTGCAGTTACGACCAACCTGGCGGCAGCCGCAGGAGCAGTTACGGCAATGTTAGTTGCATGGATGCGTTACAAACGACCAACATTGTCTATTTCACTTAACGGTGCACTGGCAGGCTTGGTTGCCATTACTGCGGGCTGTGATGCCGTTGACCCTATGGGCGCAGTCGCAATTGGTACTATTGCCGGTTTTATATTGCCTTTCGCAGTTGAATTCTTTGATAAAGTATTAAAAATTGATGATCCTGTTGGAGCAATATCTGTACACGGCGTTAGCGGTGCTTTTGGAACTCTTGCAGTTGGACTATTCTCTACTTCAGAAGGATTGCTCTACGGGTTTGGAGCAAAACTATTAGGAATTCAAGCTATCGGCGTACTAGCGTTCTTCGTATGGGCTACAGGTGGTGGCTTGATTTTATTCTACATTTTGAAGAAAGCAAAAATACTACGCGTTTCTAAACGAATTGAAGAGGAAGGATTAGATGTATATGAACACGGAGAAAGTGCCTACAATTAATAAGTTCCTCAGCTTTTAAGTCTGTTGCTTTCTCTGAGGCCTGTCAAATGACAGGCCTTTTGTTTTCATACAACTCCCATTTTAAAAACTTGGTACAATTCCAATATTAATTAACTTTAATCTTTGAAATATATTTATTAAACCCAAAAACGAATGAAGACCCTTCAACTTATAAGTGTGCTTGCAATTTTTGCATTATCACTTTCGTGCAGCAATTCCCCAAAAAAAGAAAAACAAACTAAACCAAACATCATTCTTATAATGGGTGATGACATTGGCTATTCTGACATTGGGCCCTATGGCTCAGAAATTAAAACACCTAACCTTGATAAAATTTCAGAACAAGGACTCCGTTTTTCAAATTTCTATAACATGTCGAAGTGTGAGCCATCAAGAACCACCATGTTTACTGGTTTGATACAAGGTGATGATCGAACTGTCAATTTTGTAGAATTACTTAAAAACGAAGGATACTATACGATTCATTCAGGAAAAGAACACTTTTATGGATGGGTTCCTAAAGATGCTTTTGCAAATTCTATTTGTGATCAGTCGCTAACTTTCCATGCAATGAGCGAATCTTTTGAACCACCTTCAAAAGAATGGCACAATCCATTCATTTTAAATGGTGAAAAAGTAGGTGTATCTGAGATTTATCACGAACAAAAACCATTTTTCAAAACTGATGCTTTAACCGACAATGCTTTGAAGTGGATGCAAAAACCGATTGATGAAGAACAGCCATTCTTTTTGTTTCTTGGTTACGGTGCTGCTCACTACCCATTACAAGCTCGTGATGTAGATATTGCCAAATACCGTGGGAAATATAAAACAGGCTGGGATAATATCCGAAAAGAAAGGATAAAGAGATTGAAAGAAATTGGATTAATTCCACAACATGCCAAGCTTAGTCAACCAAGTTCAAATGTGAACAAATTTAGAGGACACCCAAAAGGAGATGAAGAAGTTAGAAAGCTAATTCCATTGTATCGTGAATGGGAAATACTATCTGAAAAAGAAAAAGATGATTTGGATCTGGAAATGTCTGTTTTTGCGGCAATGGTTGACCGCATGGATCAAAACATTGGTCGTGTTCTACAAAAAATAGAAGATGAAGGAATTGCAGACAACACCATTATTGTTTTCCTTTCGGACAATGGTTCTTGCCCTTATGACAGTAACCGTGATTTTAATTATCCTCCAGGTGGTGCTGAAAGCTTCAGAACCCTTTCGGCTGCATGGGCTAATGCTGGAAATACCCCTTTCCGTTACTTCAAACAATACGGACACGAAGGGGGCTCTACAACACATTGCATAATAAAATGGTCAGGGAAAGTGAAAGCAAATCAAATTACGCACCAGATAGGTCATATTGCTGATCTCTACCCAACATTTCTGGACATTGCCGGAGCTAAATACCCTGAAACAGTTGATGGCAAACCAAGCCTACCGCTTTATGGGAATAGTTTATCTCCAATTTTAAAAGGAGAAGAAAGACCTGAACCTGAATCATTCATATCAGGACATACAGAAAAATTCAGAATGTATCGAAGAGGTGATTGGAAAATTGTCAGGCTAAATAATGAAGCTTGGGAACTCTACAACCTAAAAGATGATCCTACTGAGACGAATAATATGGCCAATCAACTTCCTGAAAAAGTAGTTGAATTATCAGATGCCTATAAAGCTGAAACCCAAGAGATGAAATCACGATTAGATTAGTCGGTAACACTTTTGTTCCGCGAATTGTAACCAACAATAATTACAAACCCGAAAATCACGAACAACTAAACATTCGGAATCTTCGGGTTTATTTTCCCTGTAAAATTACAGATAGATAAGATTCAAGTATAAAATACCTGTATCTGCAGATATTAGGCAATACCTCTAAACCATGCCTGAAAATATTCTCCAACTATAGGCAAAGGTTTTTGGTCTTGCTGAATTGCGCCAACAAGACTGATTACCCATAAAATGAAAGCAATAATTCCTACTACGTAACCGAGAGCAGGAATGATAGTTCCGATCAGGCCAATCAGGTAAATACCTAAAGTTTGTCTTAAATAGAAGGAGGAAAGTTCATCTTTCTCATTACTATTTATAATCAAAATGATTATCCATCCAATAAGAGTAATGTGTGCAACAATTGCTTTTGCTTGAGGAGTCATAATACTAACTAATTTTGGTTAAGTAAATGATAAAGTTTTCGTTTACGAAAGATAAAAAACTTATTAGATAAAGAAAACTGCAACTCCGGATACAGTTACAATTGCCCCAAGAATTTCTTTCCAATTTACCTTTTCTTTAAAAAGAATGATTGCTGGAGGAATAATTAAGACAGGCACAACAGCCATAATAGTTGCAGCAATTCCTGCTTTTGTATGTTGAATGGCCAGCAAAGAAAATGAAACCCCAAGAAAAGGTCCAAATATTGAGCCAAGAGTAATACGCTTCATTGCTGATCTATTTTTCACGGCCTGCCAAACACGTCCATAACGTTTCATAAAGAACAACAGGATGGCAAAACCAATCATTCCGGTCAAAACACGAATCTGTGAAGCTGCAAAAGCATCATAATCTCCCATGCCTTTTTTACTTAACACAAGCCCAACAGCCTGCCCCAATGCACCACCAAGTGCGAGCAAAATTCCCTGAACAGAATATGCAGAAGTCAATCTCCTTCGAGATTTCGTAGTCCCTGTTAAATCTTTTTTTTCACGCTTCAGAATAACAATACTAATCCCCGTTAGTGTAATTACCATTCCCAACCAGTTCATTGGTGAAAGCACCTCTTTTAGTATGAAAAAAGAAATAATTGCAGTAAAGGGAGGAGTCATAGCCATCATTAACATTGAAATACGAGCTCCAATTACAACAAAAGCCTGAAAAAGCAACAGGTCACCAATTACAAACCCAACAAAACCTGAAAGAGCAAGCCACAGCCATGCCTCCAAAGTTGCATCAAATGGGAAATACATCCCTCTTGTAATTTGAGTATAAATGCAATAAATAAAAAAGGCGATAATTAATCTGATAAGGTTTACAGAAAGTGACCCAACTTTTTTACCAGCTGATTCAAAAGCCATACTGGTTACTGTCCAAAAAACGGCTGTCAAAAGAGCTGCAAACTCACCAAAATACGCCATTAGTTTTCATCCTCCATATCACTTAAATGCAAATCAAGCGCTTTTACAGAAATTAAGATTTCTTTTATTGAAAGTGAAAGTGATAAAATTAACAAGACAAGAGCAATTCCAAAAATAACCTCCGCCCAAACAATCAACTTAATGTATATCATAAACATACAAAGCACACAAAGCAACAAACTGCTAATCCCCATAACTTGCATCGAGCGAGTTAAAATTAATCGAGTTCTAAGATTGTTAATTTGTCCAAGTAAAAGCTCAGTAGGTTTTTCTTTAAAGCGTGCATGCAGGCTCCGCACAACATTAGCATAAGCTAAAAAACGATTAGTGTAAGCGAGCAGAATCAATGAAATAGCTGAAAATAAAAGAGCTGGAGTTGTCAATGTTAATTGAGCCATATTGAAATATTTGCTGTAAAAGTACTTAAATAATCCCTATTGAAATGATGAGTGAAATCATTCGACAAATAACTTTTGCAAAATTAAAGTCACGAAGAAAAAGTTGGTTATCAGCAACCGCAAAAAAAAGCATAAAAAAAGGTGCTGAATATTCAGCACCTTTCCTGTATCTTATAAAAAATCAAGCTTCAGCAGTTGGCCCACCAAAATTCATAGGTGGCATCATTGGGTCATTTCCTGGCCCGCTAACCTTAATTGTTCCATGCATTTTTTCGTATTTCTTAACATTGTCTTCCAAAGCCATCTGCAAGCGTTTTGCATGCTCAGGTGTTAAAATCACTCGTGATTTCACATTTGCCTTTGGAATTCCAGGCATTATACGAACAAAATCCAATACAAACTCTGAAGTTGAATGAGTAATTATTGCCAGGTTTGAATACGTTCCCTGAGCAACTTCTTCACTCAATTCAATATTAAGCTGATTTTTCTTTTTATCGTCCATTATTCTTCGCGATTAACGTGTTCTGGTTCTTTCACTTTAACTAAGCGATCATACTCTTCACTAGAACCTACCACAAGGTTTTTGTATTCTTTCAGTCCAGTACCAGCAGGGATTAGTTTCCCACAAATAACGTTTTCTTTCAATCCGTCTAAGTAATCAACTTTACCATTGATCGCTGCTTCGTTAAGAACCTTTGTTGTTTCCTGGAATGAAGCTGCAGACAACCAGCTACGGGTTTGCAGAGCCGATTTCGTAATCCCTTGAAGGATCTGGCTTGAAGTTGCAGGAATTGCTTCTCGTGATTCAATAAGCTTTTTATCACGGCGACGTAGCCCTGAATTTTCATCACGGAGACGACGGGCAGTAATAATCTGACCTGATCTCAATTCAGAATCTCCTGGTTCCAAAATCACTTTCTTATTGTAAATCCAGTCATTCTCATGCAAAAATTCATTTTTATCTACAATTTGTTTTTCAAGGAAACGAGTATCACCCGGATCTGCAATCTCAACTTTACGCATCATCTGGCGAATAATCACCTCATAGTGCTTATCGTTAATCTTCACACCCTGCATACGGTAAACGTCCTGAACCTCATTCAAAATGTATTCCTGAACAGCAGTTGGTCCTTTAATAGACAAAATATCAGAAGGAGTAGTTGCACCATCAGATAGTGGAATACCTGCCTTGACATAGTCATTTTCCTGAACCAAAATTTGTTTGGAAAGTGGTACAAGATATTTCTTCACATCACCATTCTTAGCAGTAATAATGATCTCGCGGTTACCACGCTTAATTTTCCCAAGAGAAGCTTCACCATCAATTTCAGAAACAACAGCTGGGTTAGATGGGTTACGAGCTTCAAACAGTTCAGTAACACGAGGAAGACCACCGGTGATATCACCAGCTTTACCCGATGCACGTGGAATTTTCACAAGTACTTGACCTGCTTTTACTGCCTCACCTTCATTAACAGAAATGTGACCACCTACAGGCAAGTTATACGAACGGATTACCGTACCTTTTTTATCCAAAATACGCAATGATGCGTGTTTCGTTTTATCTCGAGTTTCAATGATTACTTTCTCTGAGTAACCTGTTTGTTCATCAGATTCTTCTCGGAAAGTGATACCATCAATCAAATCTTCAAATGATATTTTACCATCATATTCAGAAATGATAACCCCATTATATGGATCCCATTCACATATTACTTCTCCTTTAGTGACATCCTTACCATTTTTAACAAATAGTTTTGATCCGTAAGGGATAGTATGTGTTGAAAGTGGAATATGTGTATTCTTATCAATGATTCGTATTTCAGCCAAACGACCAACTACGATTTCAACTTTTTTACCTTCTTCATCAACAGACTTAACTGTACGTAATTCTTCAATTTCTGCAACACCATCGTATTTTGAAACAACTGTAGATTGAGAAGAAATATTACCTGCAATACCCCCTACGTGGAAAGTACGCAATGTAAGCTGCGTGCCCGGCTCACCAATAGACTGTGCTGCTATAACACCAACAGACTCACCACGCTGAGCAGGATCTCCTGTTGCAAGATTGCGTCCATAACACTTACTACAAACACCATTTTTTGCTTCACATGTCAATACTGAACGAATTTCGACACTTTCAATTGGAGAATCTTCAATTTGTTTTCCAATTTCTTCAGTAAGTATCTCACCAGACTTAATGATCAATTCTCCAGTTAACGGATGGAATACATCATGAACTGTTGAACGACCAATAATACGATCATATAGAGAAGCAACAACTTCTTCATTATTTTTAACAGCAGTTGCTACTAAACCACGTAATGTTCCACAATCTTCATCAGTAATAATCACATCATTAGAAACATCAACCAAACGACGAGTCAGGTAACCAGCATCAGCTGTTTTAAGAGCTGTATCTGCCAAACCTTTACGAGCACCGTGAGTAGAAATAAAGTACTCGAGTACTGAAAGGCCTTCTTTAAAGTTTGCAAGAATCGGGTTCTCAATAATCTGAGCACCTGTTGCTCCAGACTTTTGTGGTTTTGCCATCAGTCCCCTCATACCGCATAACTGGCGAATTTGTTCTTTCGAACCCCTTGCACCAGAGTCAAGCATCATATAAACCGAGTTAAACCCTTGCTTATCGGTACTAATGGTATTCATTACTGAATTTGTAAGCTTCGCGTTAGCATGCGTCCAAATATCAATAACCTGGTTATAACGTTCGTTGTTGGTGATGAAACCCATATTATAGTTATTCATCACTTCTTCAACCTCTTTATATCCTTCTTCAACAATCTCTTTCTTATCATCAGGAATAACTACATCACTTAAATTAAACGACAGACCTCCACGATATGCCATCTTGTAACCTAAGTTTTTAATGTCATCTAGGAAATTTACTGTAGTTGCATTCCCAGCTTTCTTAAAGATGTCAGAAATAATAGTCCGTAGTGACTTTTTAGTCAGTAATTCATTTATATAACCAGCTTTTCTTGGTACAACCTGGTTGAAGATAATACGTCCAACAGTCGTCTCCAGAATGTGCCTAAAATACTCACCGTTTTCGTCAGCATCTTCTACTTTAACCTTGATAATAGAGTGCATTTCCAATTCACCCTCATTATAAGCAATAATTACTTCTTCAGGAGAATAGAAAGTCATGCCTTCACCTTTTGCCCCTCTGCGTTCCTTAGTCATGTAATAAAGACCAAGAACCATATCCTGTGAAGGAACAGTAATCGGTGCACCATTTGCAGGGTTCAACAAGTTATGTGATGCAAGCATCAATAATTGTGTTTCAAGAATTGCAGCATTACCAAGAGGTACGTGTACCGCCATCTGGTCACCATCAAAGTCAGCATTAAAACCAGTACAAACTAGTGGATGCAACTGAATTGCCTTCCCTTCAATCAATACTGGCTGGAAAGCCTGAATAGACAAACGGTGAAGAGTCGGTGCCCTGTTAAGCATTACCGGATGTCCTCTCAATACATTTTCAAGGATATCCCAAACAATAGGATCTTTGCGGTCTACAATTTTCTTAGCCGACTTCACTGTTTTTACAATACCACGCTCAATCAACTTACGGATGATAAATGGTTTGTAAAGCTCAGCAGCCATATCTTTAGGAATACCGCATTCGTGCAGACGTAATTTTGGGCCTACAACAATAACCGAACGTGCTGAATAATCGACACGTTTACCAAGTAAGTTCTGACGGAAACGTCCTTGCTTACCTTTCAAACTGTCAGAAAGTGATTTCAGTGCACGGTTATTTTCAGTTTTCACGGCATTTGATTTCCGTGAATTATCAAATAATGAATCAACAGCTTCCTGAAGCATCCTCTTCTCATTACGAAGGATTACTTCTGGTGCTTTAATTTCAATTAATCTTTTCAAACGGTTGTTACGGATGATTACTCTACGATACAAATCGTTCAAGTCGGAAGTTGCAAAACGACCACCATCAAGCGGCACTAATGGACGCAAATCTGGTGGAATTACAGGTACAACTTTAACAATCATCCATTCCGGACGGTTGATGTTTTTGCTAGCCCGGAAAGCTTCAACAACCTGCAAACGCTTCAATGCTTCGTTTTTACGTTGCTGTGAAGTTTCAGTATTTGCTTTATGTCTCAATGTGTATGAAAGATCATCCAATTTTGTACGTTCAAGCAATGCATAAAGAGCTTCTGCTCCCATCTTAGCAATGAACTTTTGTGGATCATCATCATCAAGGTATTGATTCTCTTTTGGCAAAGTATCCAGAATATCCAGATATTCTTCTTCCGTTAAGAAATCATTTGGCTGAATACCATCTTCAGCTTTAATACCTGGCTGAATTACGACATACCTCTCGTAATAAATAATGGTATCTAATTTTTTAGTAGGCAGACCAAGCAGGTATCCAATTTTATTTGGTAATGATTTAAAGTACCAGATATGTGCAACCGGGACTACAAGGGAAATATGCCCCATGCGCTCGCGACGCACTTTTTTCTCAGTAACTTCAACCCCACAACGGTCACAAACAATGCCTTTATAGCGAATACGTTTGTATTTACCACAGTGACACTCATAGTCTTTTACCGGGCCAAAAATACGTTCGCAAAACAAGCCATCACGTTCAGGTTTGTATGTACGATAGTTAATGGTTTCCGGCTTTAAAACTTCACCATGTGAACGTTCGAGAATTTCCTCTGGTGAAGCCAGACTAATGGCTATTTTGGAAAAATTACTTTTTGCTTTATTGTCTTTTCTGAATGCCATATATCGATGTATATTATTCTGATTAAAAAGAGGAACTAAAGTTCCATATCATTAGTCCAAATTAACGCTAAGTCCAAGTCCGCGTAATTCGTGGAGCAGTACATTGAGCGATTCTGGTATACCTGCCTGAGGCATTGGTTCACCTTTAACAATGGCTTCGTAGGCTTTTGCACGTCCAAGCACGTCATCCGACTTCACAGTAAGGATTTCCTGTAGAATGTGTGCTGCACCGAATGCTTCAAGTGCCCAAACTTCCATCTCTCCAAAACGCTGACCACCAAATTGAGCTTTACCACCCAATGGTTGTTGCGTAATAAGTGAGTATGGCCCAATTGAACGAGCATGCATTTTGTCTTCAACCATATGACCCAGTTTCAGCATGTAAATAATACCTACTGTAGCTGGCTGGTCAAAAGGTTCACCAGTTTCTCCATCATGAAGATGAGTTTTACCAAATGCTGGCACACCAGCTTTCTCAGTATATTCAGTTACCTCTTCAAGAGTAGCACCATCAAAAATTGGAGTTGAAAACTTCATTCCAAGTTCTTTACCTGCCCAACCTAAAACAGTTTCGTAAATCTGTCCAAGGTTCATACGAGAAGGTACACCCAATGGGTTAAGTACAATATCAACAGGAGTACCATCAGCAAGGAACGGCATATCTTCATCACGAACAATACGTGACACAATACCTTTATTACCGTGACGACCTGCCATCTTATCACCAATTTGAAGTTTACGTTTTTTTGCAACGTATATTTTAGCTAATTGAATAATACCTGCAGGAAGTTCATCTCCAATAGTTACATTATAACGCTTACGACGCGCAGCAGCTTCATTCTCCTTATATTTTTGAATATAATTTGTAATCAAACTGAAGATCATCATATTCTTATCTTTATCAGTAGTCCATTTATTTGGATTTACTGTTAAGAAGTCGATTTCCTGTAATTGTTTAAGTGTGAATTTCACACCTTTAGGAATAAGATCTCCTCCATAATAATCTTTAACAGCCTGGCTAGTCTTTCCGTTCACCAAGGCAAAAAGTTTATCTTCGAGTTTCGTACGCAAAACTGCTGCAAAACGGTCAAATTCTTCATCAATTTGATCTAGCAACGGCTTGGTAGCCATTTTACCTTTCTTATCCTTAACAACCCTTGAAAAGAGTTTTTTATTAATTACAGTTCCATTTAAAGAAGGTGAAGCTTTCAATGAAGCATCTTTAACATCACCAGCTTTATCTCCAAAGATTGCACGAAGCAGTTTCTCTTCCGGAGAAGGATCCGATTCACCTTTAGGAGTAATCTTACCAATCAGGATATCACCTGGTTTAACAATTGCTCCAACACGAATCAATCCGTTTTCATCAAGGTTACGGGTAGCTTCTTCACTAACGTTTGGAATATCAGAAGTAAATTCTTCAACACCACGCTTGGTATCACGAACTTCAAGTGAATATTCATCAACATGAATTGATGTAAAAACATCTTCACGTACAACACGTTCCGAAATTACAATAGCATCCTCATAGTTGTAACCTTGCCATGGCATAAATGCCACTTTCAAGTTACGTCCAAGAGCTAGTTCACCGGCTTCTGTTGCATATCCTTCTGTAAGAACCTGTCCTTTAACTACTCTTTGTCCTTTTCTTATAATTGGTTTTAGGTCAACAACAGTACCTTGATTTGTTTTTTGATATTTTGGTAAATTGTAAGATACTAAATCAGAATCAAAACTTACAAATCTCTGATTATCAGTTCTGTCGTAGCGTACTACAATTTTATTTGCATCAACTGACTCAATTACACCATCTTCTTTTGCTGAAACTAAAACACGTGAATCACGTGCAGCATTGCCTTCCAAACCGGTACCTACAATCGGAGCTTCTGGACGAAGCAGTGGAACTGCCTGGCGCATCATGTTAGATCCCATCAATGCACGGTTTGCATCATCATGCTCAAGGAAAGTAATCAAGGATGCAGCAACAGAAGCAATTTGGTTAGGACCAACGTCCATCAATTCAACTTCTTCTTTTTCAACAACAGGATAGTCACCCTCTAAACGAGATTTAACTTTTTGATTTACAAAGAAACCTTCATCATTAATTGGAGCATTTGCCTGAGCAATTACTTTACCTTCTTCTTCCTCTGCTGTTAAATAAACAACACCATTATCAGATAAATCAACCTGTCCATCTTTTACCAAACGGTAAGGAGTAGAGATGAAACCAAGATCAGTAACCTTCGCAAATACACACAATGAAGAAATCAAACCAATATTTGGTCCCTCTGGTGTTTCAATCGGACACAAACGACCATAATGCGTAAAGTGAACATCACGAACTTCAAAACCTGCTCTTTCACGAGATAAACCACCAGGTCCAAGAGCTGACATCCTACGCTTGTGAGTCATCTCAGCAAGTGGATTGGTTTGATCCATAAACTGAGAAAGTGCATTGGTACCGAAGAATGAATTAATTACAGACGACAAAGTTTTTGAATTGATCAGATCAATTGGAGTAAAAACTTCATTGTCACGAACATTCATACGTTCACGAATGGTTCTTGCCATACGAGCAAGACCAACACCAAATTGGTTATACATCTGCTCGCCAACTGTACGAACACGACGGTTGCTCAAGTGGTCAATGTCATCAACATCAGTTTTTGCATTTACCAGCTTGATCAAATATTTGATGATTTCAATAATATCTTCTTTAGTTAGAACCTGAACATCGATATCGATATCCAAACCTAACTTTTTGTTGATGCGATAACGCCCAACTTCACCAAGATCGTAACGTTTTTCCGAGAAGAATAACTTATCGATTACGTCACGTGCAGTTGCCTCATCAGGCGGTTCTGCATTACGCAACTGACGATAGATATGAAGCACCGCTTCTTTCTCAGAGTTACATGGATCTTTTTGAAGCGTATTATAAATAATTGCATAGTCCTGAAGATTTTGGTCTTCTTTGTGCAATAAGATGGTTTTTGCTCCGGATTCAATAATCTCTTCAATATGATCAGTCTCAATAACTGTTTCACGATCAATGATTACTTCATTCCTTTCAATAGAAACCACCTCACCGGTATCTTCATCAACAAAGTCTTCTACCCATGTTTTCAAAACACGTGCAGCCAACTTTCTACCAACAACCTTCTTCAATCCGGTTTTTGAAACTTTTACTTCATCTGCCAGACCAAATATCTCGAGAATTTCTTTATCACTTTCATATCCGATAGCCCGCAACAAAGTTGTTACAGGTAATTTCTTTTTACGATCGATGTATGCAAACATTACAGAATTAATATCTGTAGCAAATTCGATCCAAGATCCTTTAAAAGGAATGATACGTGCCGAATAAAGTTTTGTACCGTTAGCATGTAAACTTTGTCCGAAGAACACACCTGGTGAACGGTGAAGTTGAGAAACAACAACTCGTTCAGCACCATTAATTACGTATGTACCTCTTTCTGTCATGTAAGGGATAGTACCTAGGTAAACATCCTGAATTACAGTATCAAAATCTTCGTGCTCAGGGTCAGTACAATAAAGTTTAAGCTTAGCTTTCAGCGGCACACTGTAAGTAAGTCCTCGTTCTATACATTCTTCAATTGAATACCGTGGAGGATCCACTGCATAGTCAATAAATTCCAGAACGAAATTATTTCGGGTATCTGTGATTGGGAAGTTCTCTTCAAACACCTTGTACAATCCTTCATTTTCTCTATTTTCAGGAGTCGTAGACATCTGAAAGAAATCAATGAAAGATTTAATCTGTACTTCTAGAAAATCGGGGTAATCAAATTTTGTCTTGGTGGAAGAGAAGCTAATCCTCTGACTTTCAATATTTAATGACATGTATCAACAAAATTAAGTGAACTTAAAACATAAATATACAAAAAGGCATAGAACCCCACGAAAGTGAGATTCTAAACCATATAGATCTGCTTTTCAGATCATTAGTCTCTTATTTAAGTTCTACTTCAGCTCCTGCTTCTTCTAACTGAGTTTTTAGTGCTTCAGCTTCGTCTTTAGAAACTTTTTCTTTGATAGCTTTAGGTGCTCCGTCAACAACTCCTTTTGCTTCCTTAAGACCTAAACCTGTTAACTCTTTAACTAACTTAACAACAGCAAGTTTTGATTGTCCTGCGGCTTTCAAAATTACATCAAATTCTGATTGCTCAGCAACAGCTTCCTCACCACCACCATCAGCAGGGCCAGCAACAGCTACTGCAGCAGCAGCAGGTTCAATTCCGTATTCTGTTTTTAAAATGTCAGCTAATTCATTAACATCTTTCACAGTCAAGTTAACTAACTCTTCTGCAAGTACTTTTAAATCTGCCATTTCCTTAATTTTTATGCGATAAAATTGTAACTAAAATTATTCTTTTTCTGAAAGTGTCTGTAGGACACCGTGAATCTTGTTTCCTCCTGATTGCAATTGACCAATAACTGTTTTCATTGGTGATTGTAACAGTGCAACAAGATCTCCAATCAATTCGTCTTTCGACTTAATTGAAGTCAATACATCCAATTGATTTTCTCCAACGTATACTGATTCTTCAACAAAAGCTGCTTTTAATAAAGGCTTATCGTTTTTGTTCTTTTTACTAAATTCTTTAATCAGTCTTGCAGGTACATTACCTGTGTCGGAAAACATTACTGATGTATTTCCTTTGAGTACGTCGTAAATTTCTTCGGCATTCTTTTCAGAATTCTCGATAGCTTTACGTAAGAGTGTATTCTTTACAACAACCAGCTTTACATCTTTGGTAAAACATAGGCGCCTTAAATCACTTGAGTCTTCAGCGTTTAAACCTTCAATGTCCGCCAGATAAAAATGATTGTGCGAATTGATCTGTTCCGTCAGATTATCAATAATCTCTAATTTTTCTGATCTTTTCATTATATCAATTTTTACTAGTCAGCAAACGACTTAGGTTCAACTTGTATTCCAGGGCTCATTGTGCTTGACAAAGAGATACTTTTAATATAAGTACCTTTAGCTGAACTTGGTTTTAGTTTATTGATTGTAGCCATAAATTCTTTGGCATTTTCAGCAATTTTATCAGCATCGAATGATACTTTGCCGATAGAAGTGTGAATAATTCCGAATTTATCAACTTTAAAATCAATTTTACCTTGTTTAACTTCAGCAATAGCTTTGCCAATGTCCATCGTTACAGTTCCACTTTTAGGGTTTGGCATTAAACCTCTAGGTCCAAGAACACGGCCTAATGGTCCAACTTTACCCATAACTGGTGGCATAGTGATAACAACGTCAAAGTCTGTCCATCCGCCCTTGATTTTTTCAACGAAATCATCAAGACCAGCGTAGTCAGCTCCTGCTTCTTTTGCTTCAGCTTCTTTGTCTGGAGTTACCAATGCTAAAACGCGGACTTCTTTACCTGTTCCATGTGGTAAGGATACAACGCCTCTAACCATCTGATTTGCTTTTCTCGGGTCAACTCCAAGGCGAACATCAATATCCACTGAAGCATCAAATTTGGTGAAAGTAACTTCTTTTACCAAACCAGCAGCTTCTTCCAGCGAATAGAATTTGCCTTGTTCGAGTTTTTCAAGAGCAAGCTTTGTATTTTTTGTAATTCTGCCCATTTTTAAAAATTTAATTAATTATTCGATGGAAATTCTCCTTTAACTGTAATTCCCATACTTCTGGCAGTACCAGCGACCATCTTCATTGCTGATTCAACAGTAAAACAGTTCAGGTCAGACATTTTCGCTTCTGCGATGCCTTTAACTTGATCCCAGGTTACTTGAGCCACTTTCTTAACGTGAGGCTCATCAGATCCTGATTTTAGTTTTGCTGCTTCTAGCAATTGTACGGCTACTGGGGGTTGTTTAATTACAAAATCAAACGATTTGTCTGCATATACAGTAATAATAACGGGGAGCACTTTTCCAGCCTGGTCTTGTGTCCGGCCATTAAACTGCTTGCAGAACTGCATAATGTTAACCCCTTTGGCACCTAATGCTGGCCCAACCGGAGGTGAAGGATTAGCTGCACCACCTTTAATTTGTAACTTAATTAATCCAGCAACTTCTTTAGCCATAATTTAAAAATAAATAATTACTACTCCTTTTCGACTTGCATAAAGCTAAGTTCCAAAGGTGTTTTTCGTCCAAAAATTTTGACCATCACTTTCAGCTTCTTCTTCTCCTCATTGATTTCTTCAATGATTCCGTTGAATCCATTAAAAGGACCGTCACTAACTTTCACAGTTTCTCCTACAACGTAAGGAATATTAATTTCAGCATCGCTTTCGGCCATTTCATCAACGCGTCCTAAGATGCGATTAACTTCAGCCTGTCGCATTGGAACAGGATCTCCTCCTTTGGTGTCACCTAAGAATCCTATCACGTTGGTCATACTTTTCAACATGTGCGGAATCTCACCAACAAGAGCAGCCTCAATCAATACATAACCGGGGAAAAAATTTCGCTCTTTACTAATCTTTTTTCCATTCCGAATTTGATAAACCTTTTCTGTAGGTATCAGTACCTGTGAAACATACTCCTGGAGTCCCGCATTTGCAATTTCGCTTTCGATATATTCTTTAACCTTCTTTTCCTTTCCACCGATCGTTCTAAGAACATACCATTTTTTTACGTGTTCGCTCATAACGTTCTCCAAATAGTATTAATAAAATAAACTGTACACAAAGTTCATAAGGTTCTCAAAAGAGATATCCATTACGAATACAACAAGTGCTATGATAAAGGAAGCAACCATCACGATAAATGCACTATTCTGCAACTCTTTCCAAGTTGGCCAGGAAACTTTATGAACAAGCTCTGTATAAGCTTCTTCGAAATAATTTATAAGTTTCATTTTTTATCTTTTTAAATGATAGCCGAATGTCAGGAGTCGAACCCGAATTTCCATAAACAGAAAAACCCCCGTTGGGTTTCATCCGTAAAGAGTCCCGGATCTCTTTGACCCGGGACATCCTTTCGGTATATGATAGATATTAATCTACAATTTGAGTTACCTGGCCTGCACCAACAGTACGTCCACCTTCGCGGATTGCGAAACGAAGACCTTCGTTAAGTGCTACTGGATAGATAAGTTCAACATTAATTGTAACGTTATCTCCAGGCATTACCATTTCACGACCTTCTTCCAATGTGATCTCACCAGTTACATCAAGTGTGCGTATGTAGAACTGAGGACGATATTTGTTGTGGAATGGAGTATGACGACCACCTTCTTCTTTTTTCAATACATAAACCTCAGCTTTAAACTTAGTGTGAGGAGTAATTGAACCTGGTTTTGCTAAAATCTGACCACGTTTGATCTCTTTCTTATCAACACCACGAAGCAACAAACCTACGTTGTCACCAGCTTGTCCGTCATCAAGAATCTTACGGAACATCTCAACACCAGTACAAACAGTTTTACGACCTTCAGCACCAAGACCGATCAACTGCATCTCATCACCAGTATGAATAAGTCCAGCTTCGATACGACCAGTTGCAACAGTACCACGACCTGTAATTGAGAATACGTCCTCAACAGGCATCAAAAATGGTTTGTCTATATCACGTGGAGGAAGTGGAATCCATGTATCACAAGCTTCCATCAATTCTATAATTTTTTCTTCCCATTTATCTTCACCGTTCAATGCACCAAGTGCAGAACCTTGAATTACAGGAGCATTGTCACCGTCGAATTCATAGAAATCAAGCAATTCGCGAATTTCCATTTCAACAAGCTCTAACAACTCTTCGTCTTCAACCATATCAACTTTGTTCATGAAAACGACCAATTTAGGTACGTTAACCTGACGAGCTAACAGGATGTGTTCGCGTGTTTGAGGCATAGGTCCATCAGTAGCAGCAACTACGATGATAGCACCGTCCATCTGAGCAGCACCAGTGACCATGTTCTTCACGTAATCCGCGTGACCTGGACAATCAACGTGAGCATAATGACGATTGGCAGTTTCATACTCAACATGAGCAGTATTAATAGTAATACCACGCTCTTTTTCTTCAGGAGCACTGTCAATTGAGTCAAATGATTTAACTTCACAGTAACCTTTTTTTGCTAATACTGTAGTAATAGCAGCTGTTAGGGTAGTTTTACCATGGTCAACGTGGCCGATAGTACCAATGTTCACATGGTCCTTATCCCTATTAAAATGTTCTTTAGCCATAACAAATAATTATTTTAATTTTCAATCAGTTTTTCATCTGAGCCAAGGACGAGAATTGAACTCGTGACCTCATCCTTACCAAGGATGCGCTCTACCCCTGAGCTACCCCGGCGGTACTGTTTTAAAAATAAGAGCGGGAGACGAGATTCAAACTCGCGACCCTTAGCTTGGAAGGCTAATGCTCTATCAGCTGAGCTACTCCCGCAAAATTTTCAAAACCAAATAACAAATCCAAACTTAAAATCTACATAAGATCGAATTTGACACTGGTGGGGAGAGCAGGATTCGAACCTACGAAGACATAAGTCAGCAGAGTTACAGTCTGCCCCAGTTGGCCACTTTGGTATCTCCCCAAATTTTTTTCAATATTTTTAGAACGCAGTGGAGAACAATATTAATCCTCCTATTTTTTTTAGAGCCGAATCCCAGATTCGAACTGGGGACCCCGAGATTACAAATCACGTGCTCTGGCCAACTGAGCTAATTCGGCAACTCTCAACATATCAATCCTTTTCATATCGAACCCCTGCAAACAAACTAATAACAAAGCTTACAGGGGAACTTTAGTTCACAATCTCCGACTAACCAGAGACTTGCCCGAAAAAGGGTTTGCAAATGTATGAATATTTTTAATTAATTCACAAGAATTGATGTTTTTTTTAGGATTTATTTTTCCTTCATTTTTTGTTTGAATTTAGTGAGCTGGCGACGGATAGCATCATTACATAAATCTATCGCTTCCTCGAAGCTGCCTGCCTGCTTTTTAGCAAATAAATAATCATTAGAAGGAATAGACAATTTAATCTCTGCGACTTTATTCTCAGCAGCCTCAGGTTTATCAACTTTTAGGGTCAATTCTGCTCCGATAATACCCTCGAAATAGGTATCTAATTTAATGATCTTTTTATTTGCAAATTCAACTAATTTTTGATCTGCTGTGAAATGAATAGATTTTACTTTAATATCCATAATTTATCCTCCTCTAATTTAAGCTCGTGGATGAGCTTGTTTATATACTTTTTGAAGCTTCGCCATTGAAATATGAGTATAAACCTGCGTTGCCGCCAAATTCGAATGACCAAGCAACTCTTTTACTGCATTTAAATCAGCTCCACGATTTAAAAGATGAGTTGCATAGCTGTGCCGAAGAATATGTGGGCTTTTTTTCTCAAGCGTTGTCACCAATGACAAACTCTTATGCACTATCCGATAAATAAGCTTCTCATAAGCCTTCTTACCTTTAGCAGTTAAAAAGAAAAAAGCGTCTCTTTGCTCTAACTCTTCATCACGTCTTTGAGTATATTCTTCAATTAATTGCCTCATGCTTCTTGGATAAGGAACAATACGTTCCTTCTTATTCTTACCTAAAACCTTAATAAGATACTCATTCTTTTGAAAATCGTGATCTTTCAAGTTAATTAGTTCAGAAAGCCGAATACCTGTCCCATAAAACAAACTAACAACAAGCATATCTCTTGTTCCTTCATAATCATCAGAAAAATAACCATTGTCAAGCAACTGATGAAGATTATTCTCCCCCACAAACTCAGGAAGTTTTTTTGGAACCTTTGGAGTAATGATATTAGCCACAGGACTATTCTCAATTAACTCCTGACGCATTAAATACTTATAGAACGACTTGAGTGCAGTAATCTTCCTATTCACTGTTTTTGCAGCAACACCCTTCCCCATCATTTCAACAATCCAACTTCGAATCATCTTCGGATCAACATTCAAGACATCAAAATCCTCGACCTTTTTGAATACAAACTCTTCAAACTGATCGAGGTCTTTTTTATAGGCAACAACCGTATGCTCGGAGCACCTTTTCTCGAATTTCAAATATTTCAGAAACGATTTCTGATAGGGCATCCACTATTTCATTATCTGCGAAACAGGAATCAGACTAAAAAAATTAATCCTCCTCACGCTGCATTTGTTCAATATAGATAGCTTTCATAACTTCAGCTCTTCTTGTAACAGAAGGCTTAATATAAGCTTGCCTTGAGCGTAACTCTTTGATTACACCCGTTTTCTCGAATTTTCTTTTAAATCTCTTAAGGGCTCTTTCTATGTTTTCGCCTTCTTTAACCGGGATAACGATCATACAATAACTTTTTTATGCTGTTAAAAAATTGAGCCGCAAATTTATGAATTCTATGGTAGTAATCAAATTTATTACAAATAATTTAAAATCAAAAGTCATTCGCCTCTTAAACATGCTCATTTTCTTTAACAAATACTAATTGTTTTTAGTTCGCAAATAAGGACAAACTTGCTGATATATTGAATCATTTAATATATTCTCTTCTTTTAATTGAGATGTTAACTCTATAAAACCCACCTTGCTTTTAAAACTAAAAATCGCATTTACTTCCTTCCAACTTAAATATGGATGTCTAACCAATTGCTTTTTGCTGGCAAAATTTATGTTGATGCAATTAATAAATGTAGTGTCAACAATCAAAAAAGGAGATATCTGACAAAAAGTTTCTTCAGATAAACCATAAACTTCTTTTAATTGATCAATCTCATAATAACCTCCCAATAAATTTCTGTATTTAATAATACGCGAGGAAAAGACATTTCCTATACCATAAATTGATTTTAATTCAGATTCTGTAGCTGAGTTTATCTCGATCTGGTTAATTTGCTTTTCTTCTTCCTGAATACTTTTTTGTTGAATCTTAATTGGAATAGAAAATTTTTTAACAATCTTCTTTCTTTTAGAAGAATATGCTTTTGATTTAAGCTGAATAAAATTATCTATTGCTTCAAAAATCGAGTCATTCATTCCATACAGTTTCTTCAAGTCCTCTTTAAACCTAAATCGTCCCCCTTTCGCTCTATAACGTAGCATATTCATCTTTATACTATTGGGCAACGCCAAACTATCCAGTGCTAACGAATCAATTGTATTTGGATTAAAAATAAACAAACTCTTTACAATCACATTCTCACATGACTGATTCTTATTAAAAGCCTTTAAGAGTTGATTGAATTCTTCCTGATCTGCAATGCCCGGTTTTTCAAAAAGGAAAATAACTTGATTCGCGATTCCTAACAAAATGATTATTGCAATTAGAGCATAAAGACCAATTCTTTCATTTCGGGTGAAAGTAAAATACTCACGAATAACATTACGAAGTTTCATAATGGGGCGGTTTTACTCCCGAAAATACAGATATTTTTAGAGAAATAAAACTTAAACGATCAAAAATTTAGTAATCCTATTCCACTTAAAAAAACTGCAGTAATTGCAACGGGAGCAATAAAACGTACCAGAAAAATAAAAATTGAAAGTATTTTTTGTGAAACTCGCCCTCCATTTTCAATTTCCTCCTGAACCTTTTTACGCCCAAATTTCCATCCTATAAATAACGAAATAAACAACCCGCCAAGAGGCAACAATAAATTCGCAGAAATCCAGTCAAGCAGATCAAAGAAATTTAAATCAAAGAAGGTGTAGTCACTAAAAATACCCATTGAAAGGGAACAAATAACACCAAGCAAACCAATCATGATCGTTGCAAAAACGGTAGCCAGTTTTCGTTTAAGCTTCAATTCTTCGTGAAAATAAGCAACAACAACTTCAAGTATAGAAATTGAAGATGTTAATGCAGCAACCGTTAATAATACAAAGAACAAAATTGAAAATACATACCCCCCAGACATTTGCTGAAATACATTGGGCAAAGTAATAAATACCAAACCAGGGCCGCTGCTTGGCTCAATTCCAAAAGCAAATACAGCAGGAAAAATAGCGATACCCGCCAGAATTGCAATGAGTGTATCGGCCACAGTTACCTGAATGACTGTTCTGGTCAAATTATTCTTTTTATCAATATAAGAACCGTAAGTAATTAAAGTGCCCATTCCTAAACTAAGAGAAAAGAATGCATGCCCTAAAGCACTGAGCACACCCTCACCTGTAAGTTTGGAGAAATCCGGTTTGAATAAGAAGCGTAATCCTTCACTAGCTCCTGGAAGAGTAATGGCACGAATACACAAAACCAAAATAATAACCACCAGGATTGGCATCAGGATTTTCACATTCTTTTCAATCCCATCTTTTATGCCCACAATTACGATTGCCCCTGTGAGCACCATAAACAAGAGCTGAAACATAACAGGCCTAAATGGGGATTCAATAAAATCGGTAAACATAGAACTCAATTGATCAGGGCTTTTCTGACTAAAACCATCGGTAAGTGCGATAAAGACATACTCAATACTCCAACCTGCGACTACACCATAAAAAGCAAGAATCATGAATGCTGCCCCAACTCCAAGAATACCAACGTATTGCCACAGCGATTTTGGTGCTAATTTTTTAAATGCTCCAAATGCATTTTTTCTGGACTTTCGACCAATAATAAACTCTGAGAGCATAATGGGCAACCCTATTGCTAGAATAAAGCCTAAATACACAAACAAAAAAGCCGCTCCTCCATAAACTCCAGTGATGTAAGGGAATTTCCAAATATTCCCTAACCCCACAGCCGACCCGGCAGCGGCTGCTATTACACCAAAACTACTTGAAAATTGTGCTCTTTGCTTCTTCATAAAATGGTTTTATCGCTCAATACAATTTTATTATTGACCACTGCAAATATATTTCGTTTAGCCAGAAAACAAAAAAGACCTGTCAAAAATGACAGGTCTTTTAATATCTATTTAGAAATTATTAGTTTTTTCCAATAGCGTTTAAGTCTTCAAATGCTGATTGCAAACGAGCAATCATAGACTCTTCACCTTTACGTACCCATGCGCGTGGATCGTAAAATTTCTTATTTGGTTTATCATCACCATCAGGGTTACCAATTTGTCCTTGAAGATAATCATGATTCTTAGCTTCAAATTCACGAACACCATCCCAGTATGCCCATTGCGTATCAGTATCAATGTTCATTTTGATTACACCATAAGAAATTGCTTCTCTAATTTCTTCTAATTTTGAACCTGATCCACCATGGAATACAAAGTTAACAGGTTTTGCACCTTCAGTTTTGTACTTATCAGCAATAAACTTCTGAGAATCATCCAAAATTGTTGGAGTCAACTTCACGTTACCTGGCTTATAAACACCGTGTACATTACCGAATGAAGCAGCAATAGTAAAGTCAGGACTAACTTTGCTCAACTCTTCGTATGCATATGCAACTTCTTCTGGCTGTGTATAAAGTAATGAATTGTCAATGTCAGTATTATCAACTCCATCTTCTTCTCCACCTGTAACACCTAATTCAATCTCAAGTGTCATTCCAATCTTACTCATTCTAGCAAGATATTCTTTACAGATTCCGATATTCTCCTCTATTGGCTCTTCTGATAGATCAAGCATGTGTGAAGAAAACAATGGCTTACCTGTTTCTGCAAAAAACTTCTCACCAGCATCTAGCAATCCGTCAATCCAAGGTAATAATTTTTTTGCAGCATGGTCAGTGTGCATAACAACACGTACGCCATAAACTTCTGACATCTCATGAACATATTTTGCACCAGCAATTGCACCTGCAATTTGTGCTTTTTGTCCATCAAGTTTCAAACCTTTACCTGCATAAAACTGAGCACCACCATTTGAAAACTGAACGACTACAGGCGTATCTGCATTCTTTGCAGCTTCCATTACCGCGTTAACAGAACTAGAGTTTACAACATTAACTGCTGGCATTGCAAATTGATTCTCCTTTGCAATTGAAAAAAGAAGTTGCAAATCTGAACCAGTTACAACTCCAACTTTAATATTGTCTGAAATTTTTCCCATCTTATTATAATTTTTAATGATCGATTATACTCAAAAAAAAATAGCACGTCTAGAAACCTTTTCAATCAAAATATTAAACTATTTCAACAAAGTATTCCCACACAACACGCTGTACACCACTAACACTTAGCAATTTTAATCACTGCCTCGTTTTGAGATGCCAAAGATATTAAATCAAAAAAATAAAAAGCATTTTCACTAACTAATTTCACATTAATTAATATAACTGTAAACTAAGATTACTTTATTCCAGTGTGCCATTAATTGATACGGAACAGATACAGGTAGTTTATAAGACTTAGGGAAAAGACAAAATATTCAATAATCACAAATTAAAAAGGATATCCGATAGCAAAAGAAAGATTGAAATGATCAGATTTGATGGGGTAATTACCAATTATAAATCGCCTCCCTTGCTCCAATGAAGGATCTCGAAGTTTCATTCCCAGGTCAAGTCGAAAAACAAAATAGGTGAAATCAAAACGAAAACCCATTCCTGTGCCAATTGCAATTTGTTTGTAAAACTGGTCAAAATGGAATTGTGCTCCAGGTCGGTTGTCTTTATCATTAATTGCCCAAATATTACCCGCATCAAGAAATAAGGCACCTTCAACCAGACCAATAAACCGATAACGATATTCTACATTCGCTTCCAACTTAACATCCGAAGATTGGTTGGGATAAGCTCCTTGAGGTGCTGAGTAGGTTCCTGGCCCAAGCGATCTAACCTGCCATGCTCGAATACCATTTGCTCCGCCTGAAAAATATTTCTTTTCAAAAGGAAGTACATCAAAATTTCCATAAGGTACTCCAATGCCAATAAATGCACGACCAACAAGTGAGCTATATTTATCCAACATATAACCATACCGATACTCAAAATCAGACTTTACGTATTGAGCAAATCTAGTTCCGAATAATTCATGGTATGAGACATATTGATTGGTTACAGAGTCCAACTCTAAAGTTTTACTTTTCCCTGCAAGACCAGTATAGGCCGACAACAAGTTTCCTGCAGATTCAATTGACCATTTATAATATCGGTAATTTTTTCGTTTACTAAGGTTTTGAGTATTGTCTACCAAAGTATAATTCAATGCAAACACTAAGTGATCGGTAAAGCTACTTTTGATGTAGAGGTCTTTTATTAAATTGATGAAATTCTCATTAAACTCATACAAATTCACATAATTGAGATCAACAAGATTTAGATAGTGAGTTCTAAAAACAGAGGATTTCCAATTATACCCAAATTTAAAGTTCGTAATGGTACGTGTATAATCAGGTCTGCGTTGATAATTATACCCCAGACTAAAACTGGTTTCAGGAATTTGATAATTAAAAAACTTATTACTCTTTAATGGACTTAAGAATTTAGGGATTTTTAATGATCCCTCCAGTCCAAATTCCCTAGTATTAAAATCAAGCTTATTATCATTCACCAAAGCTCTTTGCCGTTCAACAGCACCTTTCAATTTCAAGTTAAAGATTTCAGCCCCACGAAAAACATTCCTGTGCTGATAGTTCAGGTTTCCTGCAATACCCAAGTTCCCTGAAGAATTTGTTCCTTCAATATCTACTGAAAAACCTTGTCGCGGCAATGCAGATAATTGCAAATTTGCATCAAGCAATCCAGTATTGTTCTCCAATAAAGTATCTAGCTCTGTAAAATTAATATTGACAACTTTAAATTGTTTGAGTTGATTCAGTGCTCTATATGTCTTCTTCACATTACTCAAAGAATAATAAATGCTATCAGGTATTCTATTGAGATTTTTGAAAACTACCGGGTTATATTTCAATTTTTTTCGATAATAAAAATGATAGTCCCCAACTTCCATTGTATCAATAGCTGTCAGATTCTTTCTCCTGGATAACTGAATAGGGACAAAATCAGGTGACACATTGTATTTTCGAAATTTATATTTCTTATGAGGAAAAAGGGAATCTACCTCATTTGCAATATCAGCATCTGAAAATTCAACAACCAGATCTACTTGCTGATTATATAACAAACTATCTGCTAAGTATTGAATATGATCTGGAGTAAAATTAAAAAACCCATAATCCTTTAACACATCTGACAACCTATTACGTTCCGCATTCAATACATCAACATCAAAAATATCACCAGAACCAATTATCTGATTTACGGTATCGGCCAGCAATAAACTTCGCAATTGAGGATCTTCAATTTGATAGGTGTAATTTCGAATACGATATGGAGTCCCCGATTTAATTGAGTAATTAACATCCACTTTCCGTTTTTTCTTCTTTACAATTACCGTATCAGAAATTATTGCATTGTAATAACCTTTATTGTTCAAATAAGATTTTAGCTGCTCTTTAGATCTAATCGTTAAATAATCTTCATAAAGTACCGGAGCTTCACCAATACGTTTCATCCACCCAGTCGATTTTTTCTTTGATGAAAGATTATACATTGCAAGGTGAAACTTAATAAAACCAAGAATTTTGAGATTTCCCTTTTGACGAACATGTTTCTTTAGTTCTTCCTTATTAATCGTTCTGTTATCAACATGAATATCTGTATTATTCAAAAGCAAACGATCATCAGGAACAAAGCGGGTAGACGAGCAAGATGCAAGAACCAATAGAATAATGGTCAGGATAAATGTTCTTTTAAAATTGATCTTCGCAATGCTGCTTCCCATAAAAAAAGTGTTTCGACAAAAATAATCAGTTAGATCCGCAAATAAATGCCTTGAGCTTTTTATTTTTACAAAATGTTTGCCACAATATCACATGCTAAGTAAAAACAAAATAAAGTTTATCCAATCACTGAATCGAAAAAAGGTTCGGGATCAAGAACAACTTTTCCTTGTTGAAGGAAATAAAATGGTTTTAGAAGCCATTCGTTCGGAATATCAAGTTGAACTTGTTTGTGCAACTGAAAGTTTCTCTGAAGAATTTCAAGCTGAAGAGAAAAATATAACTGAGTTGGCTGAATGCACTGAAGCTGAACTTAAAAAAGCAAGTTTATTACAGAATCCCCAGCAAGCTTTGGCTGTTGTGAAAATGCCACATCAAACTTTTGAGATTGATGAAATTGAAAACAAACTCACCCTGGCATTGGATTTTATTCAAGACCCGGGAAACCTTGGAACAATTATACGGATTGCAGATTGGTTTGGTATTCAACATATTTTGTGTTCGAAAAATACAGTTGATTGTTTCAACCCAAAAGTGATTCAAGCCAGTATGGGTGCCATATTCAGAGTGAATTTGCAATACGTTGATCTTCCTCTAATTCTTTCGAATGCCGAAAAGTTACATCTACCAGTTTTTGGAGCTTTCCTCGAAGGAGAAAACATTTACCAAGCGAACTTATCGGCCAGAGGAATTTTAGTAATGGGAAATGAAGGAAATGGTATTTCGCCTGAAGTTGAGAAACTAGTTACCAATAAGATTCATATTCCATCTTTTTCTCAGTCTGAAAATGGTTCCGAATCCTTAAATGTATCAACAGCAGCAGCAATTTGTTGTTCTGAGTTTAAACGAAGGGCTATTCTTCGATAAGATCGACTTTCAACTCATCCAGTTTTTCAATAAATGGCATTATTGATTCAAGCAAGAGACTATCTGAAGGGCTATGACCAAACCTAATTTGGTGAACTTCATCTCCCTGACGAACTTTCACCCAGTTATCACAACCATCAACACATACATTGCACTGATTTAGATCGATGGATTTAAAGGTGTCAAAGTCAAGATTCCTAACCAACTCATTCCAATCTACGGCATCAATACTTCCATTCTTATTAAGATGATCCTCATTGGGACAAGGAATGAATTTAACGTAAACGTATTCATTCTGATTTATTATTATTGAATCACCTCCTACGCACCAGCCACAAATAAAACCACTGGTAATTTCAAGCTCTAAGGATGAAAGCTCATCATCTTTTGTACAAGCGCTAATAGAAATGATAATGACCAAACTAAAAATCAGAATTCGTCCCATCTTTTACTTTAAGTTTTTAATTCAGTAAAAAGATTCGTTAACTGTATAAATGGTTGCGTTGAACTTTATTTTAAGTTCTCAAAAATAGCATCAGCACATCTTTCTCCATCAATTGCTGAAGACGCAATTCCACCAGCATAACCAGCTCCTTCTCCACACGGATAAAGTCCTTTTATGCGGATGTGCTGCAAGCTCTTTTCATCACGAGGTATTCTTAAGGGAGATGAAGTTCTTGATTCAACTCCAACAGCAATTGCTTCATTTGAGAGAAACCCTTTTGCTTTTTTATCTATTTGAATAATGCCCTGTTGTAATCGACTTGCTACTCGTTTTGGAAGTTTTGAATGAAGAGATGACTCAATCAAACCAGGTCTGTATGATGATTCTGGAAGATTCTGAGATTTGCGCCCACTAACAAAATCACCAATACGCTGAGCAGGAGCAAACTGAGTATTTCCATTCAGCATGAAACAAAGCTGTTCAACTTGTTTTTGAAATTCAAGACCTGCAAACACACCATGACTCTTATACTCTCGCAAATCTTCAGGCCGGACTTCAACTACCAAACCAGAATTCGCAAATGGTGAGTTTCTTTTAGATGGCGACATTCCATTGACGACCAATTCCCCAGGAGCTGTTGCTGCCGGAACTATAAAACCACCCGGACACATACAAAAAGAATAAACTCCCCGATCATTCACCTGTTCAACAAATGAATAAGTTGCTGCTGGCAAATAAGGTCCCCTGTTTGGTTGATGATATTGAATAGAATCAATTAATGCTTGGGGATGCTCTACCCGAACACCCATGGCAAAAGTTTTTGCTTCCAAGTTAACATCATTCCGATGCAACATTTCATAAATATCACGAGCTGAATGTCCGGTTGCTAAAATCAATGCATCAAATTCAAATTGCTCTCCATTAGCCAATTTTACGCCTTTGCATTGATTATTCTCAATGAGCAGATCGGTTACCTGACTATTAAAATGTACTTCACCACCAGAAGCAATAATCTGCTCCCGAATTCGAGTAATCACACCAGGAAGTTTATCAGTACCAATATGTGGGTGCGCATCAATTAGAATCTGAGGATCGGAACCAAATTGAACCAGTACCTCCAGAATCTTTTGAACACTACCCCGCTTTTTGGATCGTGTGTATAATTTACCATCTGAAAATGTACCAGCTCCACCTTCTCCAAACCCATAATTTGAATTCGCATCAACCAGATGCTCACGATGCAATTTTGCAATATCCCGCTTACGGTCGCTGACATTTTTTCCACGCTCAAAAACAATTGGTTTGTAACCCAACTCAATCAAACGCAAGGCTGCAAACAACCCTGCAGGACCTGCTCCAATAATTCCAATCGGTCTTTTATTTTCTACAGAAGGATAATGGTAAGTTTGTGCTTCAACCTCAGGCTCTTCACCAACAAACACCCGAACCGCCATATTAATTTTAATGTGGCGCTGACGTGCATCAATAGACTTTCTCCTGACAACAACTGCAGTAACATCCTGATCGGCTAATCCTAATTTCGACAGGACTAGTGGGCGATACAAGGCCTCATCAGACGCCTGCTTGGGAGTCAATGATATATTTAGATCTTTTTTCAATTATTCGAAATGAAAACTAAGTGTGAAAACGTTGGATTTTAAGCTTTTTATAGCTTGCGAATAGTATGGTCTTTGAACAATCCCTGGTTCATTGATTTTATTGCCAATTCCCATACTTGCTTTAAGTTCGATTGAAAGTTTAAAGAACCTTAAATAAGTGTCCCAGCCAACTCCGCCTTCCAAATAAAAACCTCCTCGTCTAACCTTAACTAAATCCTCTTTCCCCGTTTTTGAAATATCAACCCGAAAAGCCGGGCCAGCAATTAAATACGGCCGTTGATTATTCAAACGGCTTGATTTATATTTAAACAAAAGCGGTAAGTCAATGTAAGTAGTTTTAACTGAATAATATGGCAACGGATCAGGACTATCATCAAAAATTGGAACATTATAAACTAGCCTTCTTTCCCCAAAAGATAAGCCCGGCAAAAAACGAAGGTCAAAATATCGACCTAAGCGTAAATTCGTAACAATGCCAACAGTTAAACCTGGAACTAGAGTCTGGATGTCTGTTCGAAGCTCATCGGTAGGCCTTATTGCATTTTCATCAGGAAATATATGGTTAGGGTTTGATTCTCCTAATGCTGGATCAAAATCTGGATTGTCACCAATTATTGGCCAGTGATCCAATTCAAAATCAAGAGTATTGATGCCGATAGTAAATCCAAAATGCAACCTTTTATCATCAAAGGTTGTCAGATTTTTCACCTTTTCACGCTGGGCAAAAGCAGTAACAAAAGTTAGAAGTAATATTATGAAGCTCGTTAGCCTTTTCACTCGTTAAGATTAATTTGATCCCACTATCAGAACCACAATATTAAGAAAATATTGTTTGTGAACCTTGGTGACTGCTCTAATTTTATTTGGATAATTTTTCAAAACCATCATCACGAGTTAATTGGTCTTCGGATAATTGGGTTAAGTTAATCATTTGTGATTATTTGTTTAACCGAAAAGAGAGCCAAATTTCCGTAAAAAATTGTGCATGGCAACTGAGACTGTGACTAATCTTACTTCACTGCCAGATAAATAGTAGCAATGCCAAAAGTTTGTCTTTTCTGAAAAGCCGAGTCAAAACCTCGTTCAATCAAAATTCCTAAAAAGTTCTGATCATCAGGAAAAGCCATCACAGATTCGGGCAAATAGCTATACGCAGAAGCATCTTTTGAAATTAAACCTCCTATAAAAGGTAAAACCCTAAAAAAGTAAAACTTATAGAATTGCTTAAATGGGAAATACTTTGGTTTTGAAAATTCCAGGACAACAGCAACTCCTCCAGGTTTTAAAACTCTATAAAACTCGTCGAGCCCAGCTTCCAGATTTTCAAAATTGCGTACACCAAAAGCAACAGTAATCGCATCAAACGATTCATCCTCAAAAGGCATATTCTCAGAATCACCCTTCACAAATTGAATCAATTTATCTAATTTACGGCGTTTTACTTTTTGTTCCCCAACCCGAATCATCTGCTCCGAAAGATCAAACCCAACAATTTTATCAGCACCAGTTTTTCTTGCTGCAATCGCAAAATCACCAGTTCCGGTAGCTACATCCAATATATTTTTAGGCTGATATTTATTAAGTAGACGAACCGCTTTTTTACGCCATATCTTATCAATTCCTAAACTCAAAAAATGATTAAGAAAATCATATTTAGGAGCAATATTGTCAAACATCTGCTCGACTTGCTCTTTTTTATTTCCCTTGGAGTCCTGGTAAGGAGTTACAGCCATTAAACGTTTGGTATCATTTTATCAATATAACCGAATGATTCATCGTCAATGCGTATTTCGCCTTTAGTTACATGACCTAGTGTAAAGAAAGGAAGTTTTGTAGTTTGCATAAAATCAACAAAATCATCTTCATTATCTTTTGACACACCAACAATTAGTCGTCCCATTGATTCACCAAAAAGGAAAGCATCTTTTCTAAATTCAGCATCAGAAGTAATATCAAAACCCAGTCCAACAGGCATTCCTGCACGCATTAGAGAAAAGAACAAACCACCCTTTCCTACCGGACTGGCTGAACTAATTAAACTTTTATCAATAAGCCGATGCATTACATCGTGCAGATAAGCTTCTACTTCAATATTAAATACTGGAAGTGGAGATGTTTCTACTTCATGGTAAAACTCCAGATACTCTGATGAATTAATGTCTTCATAAGTTTTCCCAATAACAAAAATATTATTGCCCTTCTTTTTAAGCTTATGGGTAACTATCTTCTTTTGATTTGGAATCCTTCCCATCATATTAATAATGATAGTTGGAGACATTTCGGCATGCCCCGAGAAATTATCAAACCTAATTTTCCGTTCACTTACATTCAAACCAAATTTTGTAGCAGCATTTTCTAACCCTTTTTTTGCTCCTGAAGCAATAAACTGCCCATTTGGATTTGCAACGTTGATATGGTATAAGAATGCACTTACAGCTTCTGGTCTCGCACCCTGACAAACCATTCGGCGTGCAGCACGACTTATCAAGATTTCAGTAGCCTTTTTTGGATCTAGCTCTAGATGATGATGGAAAGCATGAGTTGTCATTGCCATCATTTCACCATTTGCAGAAGTGAAAATACCAGTTTCTTCATTGCCTGCAGCTGATATGTTTTCAACTTTAAACCCCTCTTCACTAAAATCATTAAAATAATTTACAGGATCGAGGTTCGGATTCACCATTAGGTTAAAAACGATATCATTTATATCTTTGGGTTCTTCAATCTGGTCGATCAAAGAAGTTTTTTTATTTTTTATTAGTTCGGCCATATGCTTTATTTTTCAAGAAAATTATTGAAACAAAAATAGTCAAGTAGTTGATTTTTCCATAGGAAAACGGAAAATTTAATATTACCAGACATATCAATTTACATTCAGCCATGAACAAAATAGCTATCATCACAGGTGCTACAGCCGGTATTGGGTTAGAAACAGCAAAAGTACTTTCACAACACAATTTCAATTTAATACTTACAGGCAGACGAAAAGAAAGACTGCTTGAAATCTCTCAGGAAATTGAATCAGAAAACTGCAAAGTTTTAATATTAGCGTTTGACATTCAATCGAAAAAACAGACGGACAAAGCTTTGGATAGTTTGCCCGAAGAGTGGAAAGCAATTGACGTATTGCTAAATAATGCAGGACTGGCAGCAGGGCTGGCAACAATTGACGAAGCAGATGTTAACGATTGGGAAGCTATGATTGATACCAATGTAAAAGGACTTCTTTATGTTTCGCGAACCATATCAGGCTGGATGAAAAAGAGAAAACAAGGGCACATTATAAATATTTCCTCAATTGCTGGAAAAGAAGTTTACCCAAATGGGGCTGTATACTGCGGTACCAAGTATGCAGTTGAAGCAATCAGCAAAGCAATGCGTATTGAACTTGCACCCCATAACATTAAAGTTAGTACAGTTAGTCCTGGTGCTACTAAAACAGAGTTTTCAATAGTTCGTTTTAAGGGCGATCAACAAAAAGCAAGCAATGTTTATGAAGGTTTTACTCCTTTAGATGCACGTGACATTGCAGAAAGTATTTACTTTGTGATATCAAGGCCGGCACATGTTAACATTCATGATTTGCTAATAATGCCAACAGCACAAGCGTCTGCAAGGGATTTTCACAGAGAGGCTTGAAGCTAAAAAATAGAATTTGTTTTTCGAGATCTGGAATTAAAAGTTTATGACGGTACGAGTAGATTCAACATATTTAAAAAGATTTACGCAGGACGTTTTTGAGAAGATGGGCTGTCCTGCAAAAGAGGCCGCAACTGCTGCAGATTGTTTAAATCAGGCGGATCTTCGGGGAGTAGACTCACACGGAGTTGCACGTCTTGGAGGCTACATTCGATTGTGGGAAAAGAATCGACTGAATGCAACTCCGGATATGAAAGTGGTTCATGAAACACCTTCAACAGCCGTACTAGATGGCGACCTTGGCTTAGGTTTAGTTACTGCCCCCAAGGCCATGCAGATTGCCATTGAGAAAGCAAAACAAGTTGGCACAGGTTGGGTAGCCGTGAAAAACTCAAATCACTATGGAATTGCTGCTTTTCACTCCATGATGGCTCTGGAAGAAGATATGATTGGTATCTCAATGACCAATGCGAGTCCACTGGTTGCACCTACATTTTCAAAAAGTCGGTTTTTAGGTACGAATCCAATATCAGTAACATTTCCTGCAAAAAATGAACCTCCTGTAATCATTGATATGGCTACCACAACAGTAGCAAATGGGAAGCTGGAAGTTTTGCAACGTCAAGGGAAAGATGCACCATTAGGTTGGGCTCAGGATAAAGAAGGCAATGAAACTACAGATGCTTTCGTTCTGAAAAATGGCGGAGCAATGTTGCCTCTTGGAGGAGATCGTTTACATGGAGGCCATAAAGGATATTGTCTTGGAGCAATGGTAGATATTTTTTCGGCTGTATTGTCCGGTGCAAATTATGGACCATGGGTGCCTCCGTTTGTTGCATTTCTTGATCCTCCTGAAAATCCGGTTGGAGATGGAATTGGTCACTTTTTAGGTGCCATGCGTATTGATGCTTTCAGACCAGCCGATGAATTTAAAGCTCATATGGACAACTGGATACAAACATTTAGAAAAGGAGTAAGTATTGAACCTGAGAATAAGGTTTTGATACCTGGCGATCCTGAACGGGAATTAACCATAAAGAGGAAGAAAGAAGGTATCCCCTTACTTGACCCAGTTGTTGAAGATTTAAAACGATTAGCGAACCAATTTGACCTAACTTTTAATCCTGCACAATATGCATGATACGATTGTCATAACGCCTGTGAAAAATTCGATTGAAACAACTCTTGAAACAATCGAGTGTGTTCATAATGCTGAAGGCAAACACAGACACATGATTTATAATGATTTTAGCTCACCGGAAACAAAATCAATTTTAGATGAGAAACAAAGTGAATTTGGCTATGAATTAATTCACCTTGAAGACATAACAGACACACCTTCTCCAAATTACAAGCTGGTATTGCAAAAAGCTCAGGAGGATGCGATCAAGCAAAACTCACCTCTTGTAATTATTGAATCTGATGTTTTAGTTAAACCTGAGACATTGAATGAAATGTTTAAAGCAAGCAAGAAGCTTGATAAAGCAGGCATGATTGGTGCTATTACAGTGAATGAATCCGGATATGTGAATTTCCCATACCTAAATTTCAAGAACGAAAAAAAAGAAGTAATCAGCACAACACATAGTTTAAGTTTCTGCTGCACACTTTTAACGGTTGAATTACTTCAAAGCTTTTCATTTAAAGAACTTTCTGACACGAAAGATTGGTACGATGTTTTTATATCCAGGAAATCAAAAGCACTTGGTTTGAACAACTACCTATTAACAAAATTGCCTGTAGTTCATAAACCACATAGCAGCCGTCCCTGGAAACAATTAAAATATACCAATCCAATCAAATATTATTATCAAAAACTTGTAAAACGTAAAGACCGTATTTAATGCAATTCAGAAAGAATTATTGGTTGTTTAAAATTGCAGGGCATACTTTTTTTTGGCTCTGCTGCCTAACATTTGCGTTATTTACCATTTACATAGTTTCAGAAGCCAAGGTATTCCTTACTCCACAAAGCCTTCTTCGCGCTTTTGCTACAAATCTTGGATTTGCTATAGCTGTTTATGTCAATTTGCTAATTCTAATTCCAAGGTTTCTGAAAACAAAAAACTACATCTTTTACACTTTCTGGTTACTTATGACTATGGCGGCTTCTGCCGGTTTTATAAAAGTAGTACTGCATTTTACCATTGATCTTGAATTTACCAGAAGACTCTTTTCTTCCTTTTTCTTCACTTCAGGAATCTATGTTGGCGTTACCTCTCTTGCCAAGTTCGTGACTGATTGGCTTAAATTACAAGACATTTCATTGCGATATCATAAAGTTGAACGTGAAAAACTTGAAGCTGAACTTAACACACTGAAATCACAGATAAATCCTCATTTTCTTTTTAACTGTCTGAATAACATCTATTCACTCTCCATTGTTAATTCAAAAGATGCACCCTCAATGATTTTGAAGCTTTCTGATCTTATGCGTCATGTACTTTATGAATCCAGGGAAAATTTCATCTCACTTAAAAAAGAAATTGAGTTCGTTAATAATTTTATTGAATTGCAAAGAATCCGTTTAACTGAGAAGGTTGACATTCAGTTTAAACTTGAAGGTTCTGTAAATAATAAACTAATTATTCCGCTCATTTTTGAACCGTTTATTGATAATGCATTCAAGCATGGTTGCTACAGTAACGAAGAAACTTTTATTCACATACACATTCAGATTGAAGATGAAAAACTATTTTTTGAAGTTGAAAATAGTTTCGAAGAGGGTATTTCTCAAAAAAAGAAACCAGGGAATGCTCATGGAATAGGATTAAAAAATGCCCAAAAGAGATTGGAATATTTGTACAAAAAGAATGAGTATAAGCTAGATATCACCACAAAAGAAAATATCTTTAAAGTACATTTAGAACTGAATCTAAAAGACAAATGACAAAAATTCGCGCCATTATTGTTGATGATGAACCTCTTGCGCAACAGGTTATTCGCCAATATGCCAAGGATATTCCAAATTTAGAGATCGTATGTTCATGTAATAATGCGATGGAAGCAAGCACCGTTTTGACAGACGAAGAAATTGATTTGATGTTTCTTGATGTGAATATGCCTCGTCTTTCTGGTATTGACTTTCTAAGAAATCTATCAAAAGCGCCATTGGTAATTCTTACTACTGCATATACTGATTATGCACTTGAGGCATTTGAATTGAATATTCTGGATTACTTGAAAAAGCCTTTTGCTTTTGATCGCTTTTTTAAATCAGTGCAAAAAGCAGAAGAGCAACTTACACTTTTAAATGCTCAGTCTGGCAACTATTCTAATGACGAACATATCTTCATCAAATCAAATAAGAAAACTATTCGTGTTGGCTTTGAAGAGATCTTTTTTATTGAAGGCTTAGGAGATTATATTAAAATACATCTAAAAGATCAACATCTGGTTACTAACCTTTCCATGAAAAAAATGGAAGAACTTCTTCCCGATCATGATTTTCACCGAATACACAAATCGTTTATCATTCGTTTTGATAAAATTATTGCCCTAATGGGAAACATGGTTGAAATAAATAATCAGAAAATACCAATTGGTAATAACTACCGGCAAGCTTTTCTGGAAATCATTGATAAACGACTAATCAGATAACTGGGTTCCTGGATAATCGAATTGCTGGATTTTCGGATTACAGGATTGAAAGACTTGTGGGGAGATGATTTTCGGATCACATTAAAAAGTAGGTGGAGGATATATGGTTTTGCAAACTTTCCTTTTTTTTCAAATGAATAAGTTCTCGCTTTGCTGCGACCAACTTTTTTCTTCAGCCAAAAAAGTTGGCAAAAAGCCCACCGCTGACTTGAAAATTGCTAAAATTCGGTGAACTTCACTAAAAGAAAAGAACTCCCCCTCCTTTGTCGGGCTCAAACAGCTTTTCTTTCTAAACGCTACATTCCCCAAATTTCTTTACGCATTTTCATGAAGGCGGCCATAGGGACTACAAACTTTGTAGCTTTTGGTGAAAACATTTATGTGTTGGCCTCTTTTTATCAAGACACAGGAATCAAAAACTAGCCTTAGGGAGTACGGGAAGCTCCGAAGAAATGAGGAGATCACCCGAACAAACTTAGGGTGGGTTTTGATGGAAGTTGAGGATAAAAAGCAGCCTTGAATTTTCTGCTTCGTCTTTTTTTCAAGAAAAAGATGAAGGCCTCCGGCAGGATAGGACTGAATTGACATTATAGCTGAAAATATTTTTAATCCACCAGACTTCCAACCTGATCCTGATTTTCTATCATATGTTTTGGGATTGAATGATCTGTTCATGAGCCATTGCAATGGTTCCTACACCAATTCTTAAATACTAGCGACAAATAGTCCGTCCATGCCATAGGAAGCTTCAGGCGGCTCGCAAATTTTTAACGATTCGTCTTTCTTTAAGGGCAACCATTTTCTTTATCGCTTTCCCATACCATTGATTTTTCAAAATTTGTACTGGTCAGGAATGACAAAGAACCATTCGGTTTTATCTCTGTACCATCAGTTTTGGAACTGTACCACCAGGTTTTGCTCCTGCACCAGTCAGAAATGGTACTGTACCGTCAGTTTTAGGATTGCACCACCAGGTTTTGCTTCTGTACTGTCTGTTTTTGGTTCTGTACCATAAGGAGATGCAATTGCACCATTGGATTCTGCTCCTGTACCATTCGGGAATGGCATTGTACCGGTGATTTGTCATTTCCAGACTGTGTACTATCAAATGGAGATGGTGTTTTTACAGGGATGGAGGATTCATTTTGATCTCCGGCATGTATTGCATTAAATGCATCCGGTACTGTAACCAAATCTGTAGACTTACTCATCTTGAATTGTTTTAATTGATGAAAGGGTGGCAGTGCCTAAACCAAAAGTAAGATAGAACTTATTCAGTTAACTAATTAATGTAGAATGTTAAATTTTATGAAGTAGTATGAATTAAGTGTTGAAGAAAATAGCCCAGTGCAAAGCGCTGGGTTAATATAGATATGTGAAAATCGTCCGGCGGAATTGGCTGGAACGAAGCGGTTAAGTATCACCGGACGAAAAGCCTAGTATTATAAAAAAACATTGTTCCCTACAAGTTTTTAAAGTGATACCAAGCGAGTGTTGTACCTCGTCTACCATAGCGCACAATGATTTGTTCAATTGATATTTTCTTTACCTGTCCATTACCTTGATGTAAAGGATCAAGTATCAGAGTACCAAAGAATCAAGCAGTTTAAATATCTATGAATCTAAAGATTAAATCCTTGCTCTTTTAGAGTTTCCAGTAGCTTTTTGGAAAAGAATTGATTATCCGCCTTTTTATACCTCACATCAGTAAATACCTGAGCCAGATTTTCTTTATCATTTTCAGCAACGAACTTCTTTGAGCTTTCAAGGTTTTCTTTATCATTAAAAAACGCTAAGACTTGCTCATCCGTATCTTTTCGATATGTTTCCTCATGCACAATGGCCTCTAGAGGCAAACGATCAGTAATTGGTGGATCCTGGTCAGGATACCCCATGCTGATAGCTGTAATAGGAACAACACCCGACGGCAATTCAAGTGCATCAATAAACTCCTTGGCATTATAAAGCGTAGTCCCTAAATAGCATATACCCAATCCTTGTGTTTCTGCTGCTACACAAATATTCTGTGCAAATAACATCGAATCAACAATTGCGTTAACCAACCACATCAGATTATTGTAACCTGCATCAGCATTTTTCAATTCACACCAACGATTAAATCTGTTAACATCAGCACAAATTGTTAATAGCACCGGAGCTTCAATCACCATTCCCTGGCTGAAGTGATATGGTGCCATATTTTTCTTCTTCTCTTCATCTCGGGTTACAACAACACTATAAAGCTGCATATTTCCCGTATTAGAAGCTCTTACACCTGCTTTAAGAATATTTTGAAGTATTGTGTCATCGATTGGTTCAGACTTATATTTTCGGATTGAACGGTGTTCAAAAAGGAAATCCATATTAAAAGCTTATAAATTTATAATGATGCCAAATATAATAAAGTTTAGTTTGATAAGTATTGCAGTAAAATCAAACAATAATATTTGACTAATGGAAAAGTATACTGACGTTTGTTCATTTTGCGTAATTTTACCTATTGCCTTTAGAATAACTTGTTTATAAATTTGATAATCCATCAAAAATTGTTGATTTATTCAACCACATAAGTGGATTGAATTTTGAAACCCGGGTCACCGTATGCGTCTCTGCGATAACGTATAGTTTTTGAATATCGAACTTTCGATTTTTA
>CBDVCE010000001.1:0-158518 GCA_965372405.1 uncultured Sunxiuqinia sp. | reverse complement strand
CAATCAAAATTTGACGGGCTTTTTTTAACAACCTTATTGTGGAGACGCTTACTTTGTAGGCTTCTGTCCATGAGCTAGCTCGTGGACCAGCTACATTAAGTGTTTTTATTTTGTTGATATCCAGAAAATGCAAAAGCTGTCCTAGTGGTTCGTCAATAAAGAATGGGATCAGTTTAAAAAGAAATATGGGATGTCCAGTTTCTTTGGCATAGTTGAATGTAAGAAGAGTCCCACCTGTCAATTCGTTCTTGTAAATGATTAAAGTTGCGTCAGATTCATGTATATTCTTTCTGGTGCGATCATCATAATTGGAGCTCCAAATTTCTTCTAATGGATAACGTAGTGAAATCTCACCATCTTCGGCTTTACGTTCTGCAGAACACCAACCGCCACATGGGAAACCCAGATCAAGGCAAGCATCTAATGCTGCTCGGTCTACTCCGGTTTGTCCTCCACTGATTATTTTCTTCAATACCATAAATTCGATCTTTATACCACTTCAGAAACAACGCAAAAATTAAAGTGGACTTATAACATGGATTTGGCAAACTCAAGATCTTCTGGAGTATCAATGCCAATACTTTCAAATTCAGTAATGGCAGTTTTTATTTTGTATCCATTTTCTAGCCAGCGAAGTTGTTCGAGTGATTCTGATATTTCAAGGGGTGTTTGTGAAAGTTTCGTGATTTCTCTTAAAACATCTATTCTGTACGCGTACATTCCGAGGTGGCTAAAGAATTTATTTGATGCAAGCCAGTCTTTTTGATCAACTCCACGAATAAAAGGAATGGTTGACCGACTAAAAAGTAAGGCATTCATTTGTTTGTCCAGAACTACCTTTGGACGGTTCGGATTAAACAATGTTTTTTCGTCTTCAATTAATTTGACAAGAGTTGCAATCTCTGTATTTGCATCAGCAAAACAAGATTTTAAAGCTTCAATCTGCTCCGTTCTTACAAAAGGTTCATCTCCCTGAATGTTTACAATGACATCAAAGTCGATTTCTTTTGAAAGAATATTGGCAGCTTCAGCACATCTATCGGTTCCACTTTGATGATGTGATCCAGTCATTACAAATTTGCCTCCTATTTCAGAAACTTCATTTGCAATTCGTTCATCATCTGTTGCCACCCAAACATTCTCTATAGATTTACTGGCATTCTCGCACACATGTTGAATGATAGTTTTGTTACCAAGTTTTGCAAGAGGTTTTCCAGGGAAACGTGTTGATTGATAGCGTGCTGGAATTATACAGATGAATTTCATTATATCAAATTAAAAAAGTTTGGAATGTGTATTTTAAGTCAAAATAAAATTAAGATTTAATTTTTTTATCATCAAAAGATGAATGCAGACTTACAAAAGAACAAAATATCTCTGATACCCGTGTGTTTTTTGATCAGCTTCCACTTCAGATAACATATTTTTTAGCTATTTTAGTCGGAGATTTGTGCAAAACATCATACGGTCATTTTTTAGCTGGTGATTATTTTTTTAAACATTTCTTTTAAATTGTTTGAATAAATGATTCAATAGTGATAATTTGTATATCCATTTTCACGCATAATGTTTATTTGAGTTTTTCAAGTAGGGTTATTTTGTATCAAATGGTACTATGTTCGAAAATGACTTAGATGATCTATAAATCTGATTGTTTTAATACAAACATGTTAATTCCGATTCCATGAAAAAAATCCTTGTAGCAGAAGATAATAAATTGATTCTTGAAACCATCAATCATAAGCTTCAGAAAGATGGTTATGATGTAGTTAAAGTCTTAAATGGTAAGGAATGTTTAGAGCATTTGCAGGACAATGATGTTGATTTGTTAATTACAGATTTATATATGCCATTTGTTAATGGTCATGAAGTGATTAATACCGTTAGAAATGAATGGAATAGAAAAACCCCAATTTTGGTTTTGTCAGCTGATGGTGCTGAAGATACGGTTTTAAAGGCCTTTGAATTAGGTGCTGATGATTATGTCGTTAAGCCATTTAGCTTAAGTGAACTGACAATCCGAATAAGAAAACTTCTAGCTACATGATAAAAAAGGGACAACGATTACTGAAGCTTATTCTTTTACTAATTGCGATTTTAATTCAAGCTCCAGTGTTTGCCCAGGAATTTTTAAATGCTGATTCGTTGATGCATGCTGCTCATGATAAGGCAATTGAGGGTAAGTACAAAAAAGCCATTTCTATGGCTGAAAGACTTTTGAATAAATATCCTGATTATAGTGATGCTTATATCCTTAAGGCTAGGGTAATGGGTTGGGGGCGAGATTACGCTGCGGCTATAAATGAAATAAGCAAATACATTAGAGATGATAACGAAAACCTGGATGCACATCTTGCTCTATGTGACTTCTATCTTTGGAATGAAGATTCTAATTCTTCTAAGAAGGTAGCCAAAAATGCTCTTAAAATATTCCCAAACAACGAAAAGTTATTGCTTAAAATTACTACTGCTGATTATGTCGCTCAGGATTATGATTTAGCTATTGAAAGTGGTAATGCTTTGCTTAAAGAGTATCCTTCTAATAAAAAGGGGAAGGAAATTCTGAAGACAATTGAGATGAGGGAGTGGAAAAATGAATTTCGATTAGAGCATTATGTTGATGGTCATAATAAACCATTTTACAGACGTTGGCATATGAGTTCTATAGGCTACGGACGAAATACTTCAGTTGGCTATTTCTCGGCAAAGGCATATTTTGGTGATTTTCTAGAAGAAGGTGGTACTATTTATGATACTGATGTTTCTGTTCAGTATTCATTAGAGTGTTATCCAAAGTTTAATAAGTACAATTATATGTACTTAAATTATGCTCTCTCAGATGATGTTTTTTTCCCGGAGAACCGAATAGGAGCCGAATATTATCATGTTTTTAAAAGGAGTAGTGTTGAATTATCAGCTGGATATCGTTACATGCATTTTACCCCAGCTGAAGATCCTGATGTAAATGTAAGTATTTATACAGGCTCAATAGGGAAATACTTCAGTGGTTTTTGGGTTTCAGCCCGTCCTTATGTGATCGATAATGGGGAAGAAACATTTTTCCAATATTCACTCTCTATACGTACTTTTTTGAAGCCTGAGATGAGTTATATTGAGTGGCTAATTGGAACAGGAACATCACCTGAAAATCCTGTATTCTATACTTCGGGACCTCCAAAGGACGGATTAAATACATGGCGAGTGGAAATGCAATGGAAACAAAGGATTTCAAAATTAATATCATTTGAGCTAGAAACTGGATTTGTAAATTCGGAATACGATTTTGAACGACGAAGTAATCAACTCATTTTAAGAAGCGCTATATCATTTTTGTTTTGATGAAAGAAAAGTTGCTCCATATCATTCTCTTTATTTTTGTACTCATTTTGGGTACTGGAGCTATTTTTGCAGTTGAGGTGACTTCATTGGAGCAACCTATTGCTAATGTTCAAATTAACGAACAGTCCAGAGATTTATTTTTAGCTGAAAGTAGCGCTGATCCGCAACGTTTTTCAAGTCCCGAGGAGCGTAAGGAATATTGGCAAAAGAAATCTGAAAAACTTCCTCATAAAAACTTTTGGACAAGCAGAAAAGAAGAAGCAAAACAGAAATTAAAGGAATTGGGTCATCAAGTTTTTGGAAAGAAAGCTGAACCAGTATTTGATTATGTGATTGACGTAATTTTTACTGTCCCTTTGTTGATTGTTCTTTTAAGCCTTATTATCGCATTCTTTTTTAATGTGTTTATGGTTGCATTTGTTGTCCTAATTACCAATTTGGTTAAAAATGCAAGAGAAAAATATTATGCAAGTTTGAGAGAACGCTATGAAGATGTTTTAACCAGTTTTCTTTTCGAAGAGATACAAGCCCTTGAAACGGTTCAAAAACTGGGGAAGATAAAGACTACATCTGGCAGGAAAATATTGATTGATATTCTTTTTAATTATTTGAATAATCTAAGTGGAGAGTACAGTGATCGGATTTTGATGTTGTATTTACGTTTAGGTTTACAATATGAGTCAATTCGAAAAATTTCATCCATATTTTTTCATAAGCGTATTCAGGGGATTCGAGAACTTTCTAATATGTACCCATCGGGTGCAAAAAATATTATTGCAAGATATATTCGTGATAAAAATGACATGGTTCGGAATGAGGCTCAAATTGCATATGTCTATTTAGATGAGGCGGCTTCATTTGATTTTCTTGATAATCTTAAAAGACCCTTCTCGCAGTGGGCACAGCTAAATGCATTAAACTTCGTGAAGCTTCACGAAAAAGAAGTGCCATCTTTCGATCAATGGATACGTTCTGAGAATAATGATGTTCAGGATTTCTGTATACGAATGACTAATTATTATCAACAGACCGAAAACTCGGATGTAATTATTACAATGCTGGATCATGAGAATGATCAAACTCGTTTTTATGCTTATCAGGCTGTTAATAATATGAGTTTGCTTAATGCCAAAGAAATTGTAAAAGGTAAGTATGCGCTGGAAACAAGGCGTAACCAACTGGAAATTGTAGATTCATTAGAGAATATTGGTGATGAAACTGATTTCGATTTTCTTGATAATCTTTTGCAGGGAAATGATATTGAAATGAGACTTGCTGCTTGTCGTGTAATTCATAATATGGGTGAAAAGGGAATCAATCACTTAAAAGAATTTAATGAAGAATCTGAAGTAGATTTGCAGCCATACATAGAACACATTAAAGACCCCCGAAACTAATGGAAATTATAGGTAAAATAATATCTTTTTGGGTTGAGAATTTTATTCTGTACTATGCTTTGAGTATTTTCTCAGTATACTTTATTTTGGCAGTAATCTCTGCTTTTGTGTTAAGAAGATTCTACTCAACTGCAAAGATTAGTAGTAATACTGAAGTCCTTTCCTCTCCATTTGCTCCAAATATTTCAATATTAGCACCTGCATTTAATGAATCGTTAAATATTGTTGAGAATGTTAAAGCATTACTGGCTTTATATTATACTAATTTCGAGGTAATTGTAATCAATGACGGTAGTCATGATGATTCCCTTATAAAAGTTATTGAAGCTTTTGAATTGGAAAGAGTAAGTTTTGTATTTAATGAAAAAATTAAATGTCAGGAGGTTAGAGGGATTTACAAATCGAAAAAGAAAGCTTATAATAATCTCACAATAATTGATAAAGCAAATGGTGGGAAAGCCGATGCTTTAAACGCTGGACTTAATGTAGCCAAGGGTGATTATTTTATTTCGATTGATGTTGATTCTATCATTGATCCATATGCATTGCAGAAAATGGTTAAGCCATTTTTGGAACAAACTGGGGCGAAAGTTATTGCAACGGGAGGAGTAATTCGCATTGCCAATTCATGTAAAATAGAAGATGGTCATTTAGTGGATATCAGATTGCCTAAAAAATTATTGCCACTTTTCCAGGTTCTTGAATACAACCGGGCTTTTTTGCTGGGGCGTCTTGCATGGAGTAGATTAAATGGTTTGCTAATTATTTCAGGAGCATTAGGCCTTTTTGATAAAGAAATTGTAATTGCTTGTGGTGGATATCAGCGATTTACTGTTGGTGAAGATATGGAGATGGTAGTGCGTATTCGCAAATACATGGCTGATCAAAAAAAGAAGTATAAGGTAGTTTATATTCCTGATCCGTTATGTTGGACCGAAGCACCTGCGAACTTGAAAATTTTGGGTCGACAACGAAACCGATGGACACGAGGGACAATTGAAACATTGTTTAGCCATTGGGATGTGTTTCTGCGTCCTAAATATGGTTTAATGGGAATGATATCTCATCCATTCTGGGTTATTTTTGAGTGGCTCGCTCCGCTGGTAGAATTATTTGGAATCATTTATTTTGTAATTGTAGCAAGTCTTGGAGAGGCTAACTGGCCTTACTTTTTTGTGATGCTATTGTTTGTGTATTTTTTCTCAATTTCATTTACAACTTACGCCATTCTTTTTGATCATATTGCGTTCCATCGATACAAGAAGAAAAGTATGGTTTTTAGGCTTCTCCTGGCAGCCTGGATTGAACCATTTATTTATCACCCACTGGTTTTATTTTGGTCTATACAGGGGAATATTGATTATTTCATAATGAAAAAACGGACATGGGGTAATATGACAAGAGTAGGCTTAAATAATCTTCAAAAGAAGTAATAATCTATTTTAGATTTTCACTATTCGTTTCACAGATTGCTCATTGTTATCTATGTATTTAATGTAGAATATTCCGCTTTGTTGATTGCTTAAATCAATCTGTTCTCCATCTTCAATCTGTTCTATAATTTTCACAAGCTGACCTGTCGAATTGTATATCATCAGATTTTTAAGTGTAAAATTAGATCCAGAGAGTTTGACCTGATAAAGGCCGCTACTTGGGTTAGGGTATATTTTAAGTTCAGTTTTATAGGCAATATCTTCGTTGCTTGTTCCAACATTATTGTCTTTAATATTGATAGTTACTGTTACTAATTTGCTGTACAAATCACCATCAGTAGCATAATACATAAACTCATCGTCACCTGTTTGGTTTGCTGCAGGTTCGTATACAAATGAACCATCAGGATGTAAAAAGAGATTTCCTTTAAAAGTTATATAACCAAATGGTTGAACTACTTCCAATTCGTCTCCATCATAATCCAGATCATTTGACAAAAGCCCTTCAGAAGCTTTCACTTCAAGAAGTCCATTCGGTAGAACAGTGTATGAATCACATTCAGAAAGTGGTGCACTATTGAAATCAGTAATATGTTCCTTAATGTAAAGCACTGATCTCTTTTGTCTTTCAATTGGAGGATTGTTTCTAATGTCTGCAATATTCCAGGTGCTCCAGTTGTATCTTGATGTTTGAAACTTCTCATTTTTGAGGATCAATGTCAGTGCAACTCCGTCGGAAACTTTATCGCTTGTAAGTACATTGATTGTACTCCCAACTCTTGATGATGTGTAGTGCATTACTTCTTTTTGAGTTGGATCGCGAAAATTGATGATGGTCCATGGAAGCCTGATGCATATGCTGTCGGAATTCCAGTTTACTCCACTCAAAAAACTATAAGGCTTCTCGATATGCTCAACCTTTAGGTTTCCGATATACTGAATGTTGTTCTTAGAGTAGTTTGTACGCCACCGAACCAATTCCCAAGGTTCTCCGTTTGTTGAGGTTGATACAATCGTGTCGTGTCTTACATCTGTATTTACATTAAAAACATCATAGGCTTTAGTCACATAAAGCTTAGCAATTGTGTCGCTTAAGTTAATTTTTAGAGCAAATTCTGAACGGAGGATTTGTCCTGAAACAGAAATTGACTGTCCATTTGGAAGGATTGATTCTCCTGTATTTTTGTCGTGGGTGTCTATTGCAAGCCAGTAGTCATCATCCATGTGTTCTTCTGTTTTGGTGCGGATAACCACATTGAAAAAGCTAGGGTCGGCAGATGTTTTTATTTCTGAAACATTTGATGAATTATACTTTCCAACAGAAGTTGTTTTTCCAAGTTTCTGGGCAAAGGAAACCAATCCATAATTTTGTTCAGGAGTAGTGATGTTATGCCAAATAGGGCGAGAGTCAGCGTTTGAAAGTGGGCGTGTGATCCAGGTGTTTTTGAACCATTCATCAAGCCAGGAGAATTGAATACCTCCGGCAAGTTCGGCTTCCTGAATATTATTAAGCATTCGAATGGAATAAACACCATGCATTTCTTCGGTAATACCTCCCTGATTCATCTTGCTATGTGAATAATGAGCAACTCCCCAACTAGTTGGAATTCCAAATTCACCTATAATTAAGGGGATGTCTGAATAGTAGCTTTTTAAATCCATGAGGTAGCCCAGGTAGCTGTTTGGGCCGAAAATATCTTGCTTGGTTTGATAGGATGGTTCATCAGAAATAAAATCGGGGTAATAAGGATAAGCATGGCAACTTATATAAAAACCTGCATCAGCATTCGAACCATCAATCTTGGTGAAATCAATCTCTTCGCTATCTTCCTGACTATCAGTATAGTTGTTTTCGGTAGGGTGTGTGAGTGGATCGAGTGTTGCCCAACTCGAAAATCCTACTGGGCGTTGGGTTTCATAAATGCTGTGTTCATAGTTAATAACCTTGTCCATTCTCGCAGTAATCCATGTCTCTGATGGAGTCCCTGAAGCGATGGATAAAAATGCTCCATTATAAGATGTGCTTCCGCTGTTTTGAGAATTTGTAGTACTAATTTCTGATGGGTATAATTCTCTTCCAATAGTATAGCCAATCACCCACCTCGAGATATCAGTACTGTAACTACCATAAGCTTTCCCCAGTCGGCTTGGTATTGTTTTATTACCGTGAACACAGTTAATTACAAATTCTATTTCCTGCTCAAAAGCTGAAGTTTGATTATAAAAGTTTGGGGACAATTCATCTAGCCAAATTCCTTGAAAAACCAATAAAGGGCTTTCTGGGTGATGAATATTATAATCAAATAATTCCTCATAAAATCTTGGAAAATGTAAGGTGTAAAGTTGAATGCAATTGTATCCAATGTCTTTAATTTCTTTAAACCACCGTCGATATTGTTCTCTTGTTGCGGCTAATTCACCTGGTTGCGTTCCTGGGACTGAAACTCCTAGATTAATTCCTTTTATAAAGATTTGTGTATAATCTCTTCCATCCCAGACGGAAATAAAATTACCTTTTGCTTTAAAAGGAACTTGCGTGTTTTGCACACAGCTACTCAAATCATTCAGGTTCGCTTCTCTTTTTTTAGTGTCAGGATTTGCAATCGAGATAAGAAAAGTCAAAACAAAGAGAAGTGTCAAGAGTAAATATTTTTTCATCAAAGGCTAGATTTTACAGGGATTTTAACTTTTTTCTAAGCTAACTTATAGCAAATATACAATTTTGAATTTGAAGGAATCCTATTGCAAAGTAGGGAAGAATGACTACTAACGAAAGTTAAAAGACTATCATTAACCGACAAAATGGCAGAGTTTAACCTTTTTTAGCTTCTGATTTTACTTAAAATTTTACCTTTGCAAAACTAAAGATGATTCATGTCTATGGATATTCAGGAAATAAAACAACGTTTTGAGATTATTGGTAATGCTTCTGAATTGAACCGTTCAATAGAAGTTGCGGTACAAGTTGCACCTACCGACTTGTCAGTTTTAATAATTGGTGAAAGTGGTACCGGAAAGGAGTTTTTTCCGCAAATTATACATCAATTTTCGGCTCGTAAGCACGGGAAATACATTGCAGTAAACTGTGGTGCTATTCCTGAGGGTACGATAGATTCTGAACTTTTTGGTCATGAAAAAGGAGCATTTACGGGTGCCCTTTCTGATCGAAAGGGTTATTTTGAGGAAGCAGATGGAGGTACTATTTTTCTTGATGAGATCGGTGAGTTGCCATTATCTACACAGGTTCGTTTGCTTCGTGTTTTGGAAGCTGGTGAATTTATGAAAGTTGGTTCCTCAAAAGTTTTAAAGACCAATGTGAGGGTTGTTACCGCAACTAATGTCGTTATTCCTACGGCAATTGAGAATGGTAAGTTTAGAGAAGATTTGTATTATCGTCTGAATACTGTTCCAATCCGGGTACTTCCATTAAGAGATCGTAAGGAGGATATTTATCTTTTGTTTAGAAAGTTTGCACTTGACTTTGCAGAACGATACCGGATGCCCCCTGTCCGATTGAATGAAGAGGCTCAATTGGTACTTAGTAATTTCGATTGGCCCGGTAATGTTCGCCAGTTGAAAAATATTACGGAGCAAATTTCAATTATAGAGAAAGAACGTTCAATAGGGGGAGATGTAATGCGTGCTTACATTCCAGCCGCTGGAGGAACGAAGCTTCCTGCTTTATACAAAGGGGTGGATGAGGAAACGTTTGCTACAGAACGCGAAATTCTTTACAAGGTTCTTTTTGATATGAAGAAGGACATGACTGATTTGAAGAAGTTGGTTCTTGATATTCTGCAGGAAGGAACTCAGCATCCTGATACTCATTCTGAAAACGCTCAGATTATTCGGAAACTTTATGAGAAGGAAGAAGGCCATTTTGTCCCTGAGCAACCTCAATCGGCTCAGGTTCAGTACGATAATGTAGAACAACCCAATATTCAGGATACTGAAGAGTTTGTAGAGGAATCTTTGTCTTTAGAGGATAAGGAGATTGAATTGATAAAAAAAGCTCTTGAAAAGCATAAGGGCAAAAGAAAATATGCAGCACAGGAACTTGGAATTTCCGAGCGAACGCTGTATCGAAAAATTAAAGAATATGACATATCTTAAGCATTTGAAAAGGCTGTTTTTATTAGCCGTTATGGTGGTGTTGGCAAGTGGTTTTTTCACCAACTGCAAAATGTCCTATTCATTTACTGGAGCATCGATATCTCCTGACGTTAAAACCTTTTCGGTTTATTACTTCCCCAATAGAGCACGATTGGTGAATCCGAACTTAAGCCAGCAGATTACTGAAGCACTTCAGGATAAATTATTGAGGCAAACTTCCCTTGACCAGTTGGGAGATAGTGGCGATTTAGAATTTGAAGGACAAATTACTGGCTATGACACTCGCCCGATGAATATATCGGAAGGAGACTTGGCTGCCCAAACCCGATTGACAGTTTCTGTAAAAGTGAAATACACCAATAATAAGAACCGTGATGATGATTGGGAAAAAACATTCTCAGCATATGAAGATTTTAGTAGTACCGAAATCTTAAGTAATGTTGAAGATGAATTGATGATTGAAATTATTGAGAAAATCACTGACGACATTTTTAATGAGTCTATTGCAAATTGGTAGTAAATGGTCAACGATTTTTATAAATATTTGGAACATCCTGAAGCTCTTAATTCAGAAAGCCTGCCTAAGCTAAAGCAATTGGTTGAGCTTTATCCATCGTTTCAGTCAGCCTGGATGCTTTTATTAAAGAATCTTAAGGTTTTGGATGATCCTGAATTTGATGAATATCTTAAAAAAGGGGCAATTCGTGTTCCAAATCGGAGGCAGTTGTATTTTTTTCTATCTGATGATCAGGTGGAGGATGTGAAATCAAAAGATCTGTTAATTGATGAATATGCTGCTCAATCAGGATATAGACTTTTGGATGATAAACAGCATGAAGAAGAATCATTAACAAACCTGATGCGTTCTATTCAAAAGATTAGCACAAAACCAACTGAAAATAAGTCAGTTGGTAGTCCGGTGAACGAGTTTGTTACAGAAACTTTGGCAAAGATTTATGCCAAGCAGGGACTTTACAAAGAAGCGATCAATTCATACGAGAAATTAAGTTTGAAATATCCGGAAAAAAGTACTTACTTTGCCGGTCAGATTGAAGAAATAAAAAAATTAATAGATTAAAATAAAATCAAGTCATGTATACGCTAATCACTGTTTTAATATTTATCACCTGTATTCTTTTAGTACTACTTGTATTAGTTCAAAACTCGAAAGGTGGTGGTTTAGCTAGTAATTTTCAGTCATCAAACCAAATAATGGGAGTTCGCAAAACAACAGATTTTCTTGAAAAAGCAACTTGGTTTTTAGCCGGAGTATTATTATTCCTTTCTGTAGTTAGCAGTGCTTTTATTCCACGTATTGCTGAGCAGGAAAGTCAATCTGCAATACGGGAACAAATTGAAAGTGCAATTGATCCAAGTCAGGTTCCAAATTTCCCTACTACTGCTCCAGCAGAAGAAGAAACTCCAACTGAGTAAAAAATCACTATAAAATATATAGAAGCCGTTCCAATTTGGAGCGGCTTTTTTTTGTTTAAAAGGAATATCCAAAGGACAGTCCACCCCAAATTTCATCCTCAGGGTTTACATCTTTATTTAATGAGTTTTGGAAGTCAACTGATAGGCTCATGAAAAGTGTGTCTTGTATTTTATATTTTATTTTTGATACAAATAAAATGCACCCCCAATCTTCAACGCCAAATACCCGGTAGTGATATGATCCAGTACCGGATATCGAATAGCTGATTTTTTCTGTTATTGGCAATACGTATAAAAGGGAAATATCAAATACTGATCCGGGCAAAAAGTCAGCACTCCCAGCAGGTTGAAAATTATACATATTTATTGATGGAATAAGATAATTGCGACCAACTGGAATGAGTTTATTAAGTGCTAAACCCAGGTTTAATTTCCACAATTGTTTTATCCCAAGTTGCAAATCATTATCAATTGTTGGCCGATATTTGAAGGTGTTGTTGTTTGGGCAATGAATGAAATTGATAAATCCATGAAAATCCATTTCAAGGCGTGAGTTTTCATTCTTTACATCTTGATATCGGAACATAAATTCCAGATCATCATTAAAGCTTTTCGTACGATCAATAGGAATTGATGCCCAAAAACCTAGCTCAAATCCAGTTTGCCATAACTTTACTCCAACGTATGGATTATATACAGCTTGGTCATTGCTAATGTCCCACCCGTGCCAAATTGATTTTGAAAGCAGGTTTAATTCAGAATACACCTTGATTGAGTTTTCTTCACTTTCACTATTTGAAGATTGGCTCAATAAGGGCATACTAATAATTATAATGGAAATAATCTTTCCAAAAGATTTAAGTGTCATTTTGCAAGGTTTTAGTGTGGTGTGTATTCTATGAAATTGAAGTAAAAGTGTCTGTTTGTATTAAAAAGTATGTCCCCAAAGATTCAGTTTTGGAGCACTTTTAGCACCTGACATATCCATTCGTGGGTTTTGTATTAGGTGTTCGCTAACTTGTTTTATTGCATTGAGCAAACGGATGTATTCTTGATCTTCTTTGGAAGTGAAAATTGCGCTTTCATTTTCGGCCAAGCCTCCTGCTGCCTGAGAAAGATTCTCATGAAGAAATCGACTCAGTTCGGGATTTGAATAATTGAACTTTTCTTCAGAGAATGTTTGGTAATCTCTTCCAATATCACTTAAATACCATCCAACTCCTTCGTTCTCGTTAATATATGTTTTGATGTATTCTAGAATTATTTCTGAGCCAGGTATCGTACCACTTTCTAAAATGTCTCTTCCTCCAGTGTGCTTTGGACGAGTAACATCAAAGGTTGAATAATAGGGTACATTGGCATCAATCCAGGCAAATATTGTTCTTTTGTCTATGTCTTCCATTTGGATTTCAGCATGATTATTCTCAATCATTTGAGTAATGCCACTAACATATGAGCCAGTTGCTTTTGCTGGAAATACTCCAGTTGGAGCAGTGTTTAAAAAATAATATTCGGTGTATTTTGGATTACACAAACTCAAATAGGACATATTGAAAAAACGCGTTTTATCTCCTGAAAGATCGATTCCTCCTTTTGGCTCAAGACCTGAGTGACATTTTATGCAATATCTATCAAGAACTGGTTGCACATGCTTTACGTAGCTCACAGCTCCTTCACCCCAACTTGGAGGTTTAATTTTCACAGGTTCTATCGAAGCCATGTTGATTCTTTTATTCGCAGGGGCATGCAACCTGTCTTCATGACAACCTATACAAGAAACAACTTCGCCGGGTCTGATTTGAGTTATTGAGCCCATCCGTTGTATCTCTTTCCCGTCCTTATCGAGAGCTATGAAATAGAGTTCTTTATTGGCTGGTGCTTCAAAACAAACTGATCCATCATCTTTAACAGGGACTTCTCCAAGGTTTGTTTTTGCATAATAGGTTCCCATACTCATAATCGGATATTCATCATGAAGCCTTGGACCCTGAACATGAGTCGTCTTTGGAAGAACCTCCATAATTCTTAATGCCTTTACTTCACCTTCCTTGACTCCTTGTTCTTTCAATCCTTCATATATATTATTCACATGAAAAACGCCATTCTTTTGCTTATTCTTAAATTGATTAACAGGAATCTGATGTGGTATTTTTCTCGCTTGCAGAGGGATTGGGCAAAAACATGATTTTTCTGAATGCTGATATATCGTTTCAGTTCTTCCATCAGAATGATTTAATAATTGTATTTCATATTTCTCAGTTGCCTTATCACCGAATGAGACCAATGAATAATCCCGACTAATGGGAAATGGGTCGCAATATGACCATTTATAGAAAATATCTCCGGGTTGCCATTCCCTCGATAATCCGGGAGTAATCCAGTCTGTGCCAGTTGTGATCTTATATGGAGTTGCATTCGTGATTTTCTTTATGCTTTCTTTGCTTTCCAACCCTTTGCTGCGTTCAATTATGGCGATATCCCCAATGGGCGGATAGTGATGCGCAGCCATTGTTGTAATTACTTTGTTCGTACCAGGAATTTCTTTTCCTCCATAAACGGAATTTGGAATTACGAATGTGTTGCCATGATACAAACTCAAGTTACGTCCATCTGGATGAATGCTCCACAAGCCTTGCCAACAAAAAATATTTTTATCCTGATACTCCCACCTTGATGTAAGAATTCTTCCATCAGACATTAGGGCTGGAGAAATTGAACAGATTGTACTATAATCGATTCTTTCCAGATTTTGTCCTGAATTATCTGCAACGTGTAAAGTGAACGCTAAATAATTTTGACACATCGAGTAGCTTTCTCCTCTGGATGAGGTAAACAGAATTTTATCTCCAGGCAGATAAATTGGAGAAACATCATGGTAATTCCCTTTTGTTATTTGCGTTAATCCTGTTCCATCAATTCCAATCTCCCAAATATGAAAAGGAGAATCAATTGTTTCCTTGTATGAGAATAGGATTTTTTGTCCATCAAATGAAGGGGACATATCAAATATGAACCCAGACTTAGTTTCAAAAATAGAAGTTGTCTTTTTAGCTTTCGAAGAATTATAAATAACGATTGCAGATCCTTCTATCGTTTTGCGACAAAACATAGTCGCATTGGTGCCATCAATACCATAATCATCTCTTAAAATAAATGCAAATTTTGAAATGTCAGACGAAGCTTTTTCTTCTGCCGAAGATTGTACGTTCGCAACAATTGCAAATAGGATAAAATATATTGACAGTCTGATCATGGCAATTCTATTTATTTTTGAAAAATTGTGGCTGTTGCAATGCTATAACCAACTCCTTCTGAAGCTGATCCTTTTGAATCTGTTCCAATTTCTCCACCGCCATAAAAGCCAAAGAATGGAATTGATCCTGCTATTTCTTTCATAAGCTGATATTCGGCACCGAGTATTTTTTGATTGTGCATATCATTTCGTCTTCCACCACAATCAAAGACAAAAGTGATAATCGGATCTTTTTCATTATTGGTAAACGATTGTCTGAATGATTTGTCAGCTTTTTCTAAAAGGTCATCACCACCTCCATTGCATCCAACATTAACTTCAAAATCGCCTGAGAGAAGTATGGCAATATTTGTTGCATTGGTAATTTTTCCTGCAACAATTTCTTTGGCCTCGGAATTACCAGCTGCGGCTCCTACGATTGGCAGGCTTTTGGGTAATATGGAGTAAAGTCCGTTTACCAAAGCAGTGTTTGGTTCTCCTACATGTTGATCTCCAAAGCAGATTAAGAGTTTTCCTTGATCATCATTTTTTAGTTTTTTTTCTAATTGCATAGCAAGCTGTTTTCCACAAGCTTCCCAATTGTTGTCTGTTTTTGCATGAACAATGGTTAAATCGGCTTTACCTCCAATTGCAAGAATTGTAACACCGCTTTTAATGGTATGTCCCTGATTGTGAAAATTCCCAAAATTGGTGATAGGTGAGTAACCTTCACATCCATAAATAATTTTTTCAGGAAAAACAGTAGCAATTCCTTCAATTAGTTCATTATTTACTTGTGATCTGGAAGCAAAAACAATAACTGCTTTAGCTTTTGTGTTCAGATCCTTTTTTGCCATTAAGGCTGCTTCTGTTCCTGCAGCTTTTGCATCCAATTTTTCTGAGATTCCAATGCTAGTAATTAGCTGTTCTTTTTTAGCAATTGATGAAATAACCAATAGCAGAAATGTAATTGTTAATAGTATGTTTTTCATAGTTGAATTTTATTTTAGCTTATTATATTTTAATATCACCACCATTATATCCCATAGCAATTGAAATATTATTTGCTGCTTCCACTACTAATGGGCCAAGTTCATTAACCATTTTCTCTACGGTATAGTAGAGGGTTAGAACAGACAATCCAATAGTACCAACGAGTTGAGAATTGTAATCGAAGACAGGAGCTGCAAAACAGATTAGTCCATCAGTGAACTCTTCAATGTCGAGACCATATTTCATGTCCCTTATCTTTTCAAGTTCCTTAAAGAGTTCTTCTTTATTGGTTATTGTATTCTTAGTCTGTTTAGGTAGTCCTTCCTTTGCTATTACTTTTTCTACAAATGATTGGTTACTGTATGCGAGTAAAACTTTTCCTGGTGCTGCACAATGCATATTAAAACGACCTCCCGGGCTCGCCACAACTCTTATATCTCCAATTGCATCAAGGTGTTCAAGGAAGTAAGTTTTAGTACCATCAATTATTCCTAAATAGCAGCTTTCGTGAGTTTGATCCCAAAGATCATTAAGTGGTTTCGCGGCAAGTTGTGTAAACTGAAGCTTTTTTAATGGCTTGATCGCGTGATGGTAAGGCAGCAGGCTTGCTGTATATTTCAATCCATCTTCTGATTCTACAACCCAGTTTTCATCTATCAATGTTTTTAATAGTCTAAAAACCATATTGGTATTTAGCTTAAGCTCTGTTGCAATTTTAGTACATCCCAAAGGCTTTTGGCTTTCGCACAGAAGTGTGAAAAGCTTGATGGCTTTCCGTACAGCAGGCGAGTCGTATGATGTTTTTGTCATATTATAAATATATAAAAGCATTACAAATATATAATATATTTTTGTTTTTTATTAAACTGAGATAATAAATGTATTGTTGAGATATGGAGAAGTCCAAATTTTAGAACTCGTCAATTCATGAATTCTGTCATTTTTTTTGGCTGCTAAAGCCCTTATCTTTTCGGGAATATTTAAGGATACATATTTAATTAGTATGATTCAATCCTATCAATGTCCAATCTTCTTTTACATCGGGCTTCCTGAATGTCTCGATGAAGATATTGTTTCACATTAGCTGCTCTCACAGCTGATATTGATTCCACTACTTCTATTAGCTAGTCCTTTATGTTTTTAAGCTTATCATTTTTTATAAACTGTTCATAAGAGAAATACGTATTATGATTATAAGCTCTTCTGCATTCTGGCACGCGTCTGTGTACAGGCGATATTTTACAACAATTGGATCCATTAGTTATTATTAAAGAAAACTAAATAATGAAGAGAGAGATTGAATACTCAGATATTAGCAAAATGTTCTTGGCCTCTGATTTTGAACAAGAGACTATTCAAACGATTGATAATGAGGAATTGCTTTCTTTAGGATTGATAAACCGTTTGCATAAGTGTTTTCCCCAGTATTCAGGATTTTTGAAATCTGAAGAAGCCATGTTCAAAGGGAAAACTCATTATACAGGATTAACAGGCTTTCGTGAAATACTGGAGAAACTTCACAATCGAGGGATAGTACTGCCAGACATAAAAGAGCGGAAATTCTTTTTAGAAGTATACCGTTTTATGGCGACCAAGCATATTCTAAATACAATAGATTGGGAAAACTATGATAGTGATTCTAACTACCATTTGATATTTCCACAGGCAGGTATGATCAATAAAGAAGATGTCAAAAAGTATCTGGACGCTGCTAATGATGAAGAACGCCAGCAGGTTGTTGAGGAATACCAGTTAAAAACGAATCCACATGATGGCAAACAAAAACTGAACAAACCATTTTTTAAAAATGGCGATGGGCAGTTGGAAATATTGGAAGGCAGCCAGCACAAGTATCCTCCAATTAAGTTAATTCTTGATGTTGGAACACAGAACTGTTTTGCATTCTGCACTTATTGTTTTAGACATGCACAAGTACGCGGAGATGAGGATATGTTTGTGCAGCGTGATATCTCTCAAGTGCATAACTACATTAAAAAGCATAAAGAACTTAGCGATATTTTAATAACCGGGGGTGATGGAGGATACATTACATATGAACGATTAAAGGAATATGTAACGCCATTAATGGAAGATAAGGATTTACTCCATGTAAGAACTTTACGCATTGGTTCAAGGGCAATTACCTTTCATCCTGAATTTTTACTGAGTGAAAAATTCACCAAAATTCTGGAATTGCTAAATGAAGTCGTTAACAATGGGATCCAGGTGGTGTGGATGGCGCATTTGTCAACGCCTCGTGAAATTCTGAATCCAGGAGCACTTGCAGCGATTAGACGATTGAAACGATATGGACTGACCATTAAAAGTCAAAGTCCGATTATGAATCATATCAGTTTGTTCAAAGATGAAAATGGCAAGGTAGATGTTGACCGCTCAGCACAAAACTGGATAGACCTTGGAAATGTATTGGCCATGGTTGGCATTGGATTTCACTCTATGTATTGTGCAAGACCAACAGGTGAACACCACTACTTTACAGCTCCATTGGCTGATATTACGAAAGTATTTAGCAAAGTATATCGTGAGTTGGCATCCATTAATCGCCCATCCAGGCATATTACCATGACTTCTTCTGCGGGTAAAACTTCGCTATTGGGAACGACAGTGATAAACGGAGAGAAGGTATTTGCACTAAAGTTCAACGAAGCGCGAAACATGAAGTGGATGGACAGCGTATATTTTGCTAAGTACGATGAACAAGAGAATACCATTGAGAAGCTAAAACCATATGAGGCTGATAAGTACTTTTATGAAGATGAATTGGTAATCATTGAGAATCAGCTTGAAGACGCATTGAAAAAAGAAACTGAAAACGGATAACAATGATCAATAAAATTGTAAAATCAGCAGCTGAATCCGTTAAAGGGATTTTTGATGGAGCAACTGTGATGATCAGTGGTTTTGGAGAAGCTGGTAGCCCGGTGGAATTAATCCATGCCTTGGTTGATAATGGTGCAAAAGACCTGACCATCGTTAGCAACAATGCAGGTAGTGGTCATGTGGGGCTGGCAGCTCTTATCGAAAACAGACAGGTAAAGAAGATTATCTGTTCTTTTCCACGTACAGCAATTTCCGTTGTTTTCCCGGAATTATACAGAGCAGGAGAAATCGAATTGGAATTGGTACCTCAGGGCACATTAGCTGAAAGAATTCGTGCAGCTGGAGCAGGAATTCCTGCATTTTATACCCCAACTTCTGTAAATACGCCTTTGGAAGAAGGTAAAGAAGAACGGGTTTTTAGAGGAAAAAAGTATGTTATGGAAGAAGCTATACATGCTGACTTTGCGCTTGTGAAATGTTCAGCTGCCGATAAATATGGAAACCTGATTTACAACAAAACTGCACGAAATTTTGGACCGGTAATGTGTATGGCTGCTAAAACAACAATCGTTCAGACAAAAGAAATAGTGGAGCTTGGAGAAATCAACCCAGAGCATGTTATAACACCCGGCATTTTTGTAAATTGTGTTGTAGAGGTTGCGAATCCGGAAGATGAATCAAAATTAGTTGCAGAAAACATAAAATACCATGGAATCAAATACTAAAATAGTTGGTTGGACTGTGCCCGAAATGGCTCAGAAAGTTGCCAAGGATATTCATGATGGTGCTTACGTAAATCTGGGGATTGGTATTCCGGAAATGGTAGCTGGATTTATTCCTGAAGGTCGTGAGGTGATATATCATACTGAAAATGGTTTGTTGGGAATGGGGAAAGTGGCTGAAAGCGGGAAGGAAGATTCTGAATTGGTTAATGCAGGAAAGAAATATGTGACTGCCATTCCAGGTGCTGCTTATTTTCATCATGCTGATAGCTTTGCAATGATCCGTGGAGGTCATATCGATATTTGTGTTTTGGGAGCATATCAGGTATCTGAAGAAGGTGATCTGGCTAACTGGTCTACTGGAAATCCGAACGACATTCCTGCAGTAGGTGGTGCTATGGACCTGGTAGCAGGTGTGAAAACCATCTATGTCATTACAAAACATACAACTAAGACTGGATCATCGAAAATTGTAAAAAGTTGTACGTATCCGCTTACGGGCAAAAATGTGGTCAGTCGGGTTTATACAAATCTGGCAATTCTTGATGTTAGGGATAAACAACTTTGGGTTAGAGAATTGGCTCCTGGTGTTAGTTTTGAGTATTTGCAACTAAATACCGATGCAAAATTGAATTGGCCGTAAATCAATAATACTTTGTTTATGCCGAATAAAAAGAACAGTGAAAAAATATACAAAAAGGCACGTCAGGTCATTGTCGGTGGTGTAAGTCGGAACACCGTTTTTCGAAAGCCTTATCCCAATTACGCCAATGATGCAACGGGCTGTTTCATAACTGATATTGAAGGTGCAGTTCGAACTGATTTTGCCAACAATATGGCTGCACTCATTCATGGTCATTCATTTCCTCCTATAGTAGATGCGGTAATTGAACAATTAAAGAAAGGTACAGCCTATACACTAGCTTCTGAAATTGAAGTGGCCTTTGCATCTCATTTGACTGATCGGGCAGAAAGTTTTGAGCGAATTCGATTTGTGAATTCAGGAACTGAGGCAGTAATGGCCATGATTAAGGCCTCCAGAGCTTATACCGGAAGAGCAAAAATTGCCAAAGCAGAGGGTACTTATCACGGAACGTATGATTTTGCGGAGGTAAGTCAAACTGCCAATCCATCCAATTGGGGCGATATAGATAATCCGAATAGTGTTCCATTGGCTCATGGCACTCCATCTGGTGTTTCGAAAGATGTGATCATTTATCCATATAATGATATTGAGCGAACACTTGCGATTCTTGATAAGCAAGCAGAGCAGATTGCATGTGTGATCGTTGACCCTGTCCCGCATCGCGTAGGATTGATGCCAGGGAATCAAGAGTTTATAGAGGCAATATACAACTGGACACATAAAAACGGAGCGTTGCTCGTTTTTGATGAGGTAGTTACTTTCAGAGTAAACTATGGAGGGGCTCAGAAGAACTATCGCGTAAAACCTGATCTAACTTCATTAGGAAAAATAATTGGTGGTGGTTTTCCGGTAGGAGCAGTTGCTGGTAGTGCTGAAGTAATGAAAGTTTTCGATCCGCATGAGAAAAACCTTCTGCTTCCACATTCGGGAACCTTTTCGGCAAATCCAATTACTATGACTGCTGGTTACGTTGCTATGCAACATTTTGATGAGGAAACAGTGCTCCAATTAAATGCCTTTACAGATAAGGCAGTTAAACAGATACGTGAAGCTATTAAAATTGCCGATGTTCCGGTTTCTATTACTTGCAGGTTCAATGTTTCGAATGCATTTGTGTCCTGACCCGCCAACGACATATAGGGAGGCATATCTCAATGATGATGGAAAGTCATTAATCAATGAATTGCTGGATTACATGTATTATAAGGAAAACACATTAATGATTAATACCTTCTCATGTATGCTTTCAACGGTGATAACTCAAAAAGAAATTGATAAACTTACAGAAGGACTTCAGCGTGCATTTATTGCTTTAAAACCGAAGATTGATAAACTTAACAAGCTATAATATGAAAGACGTTTTTATTTGCGATGCGATCCGCACAGCGGTTGGAAAATATGGAGGGGGCTTATCTTCAGTCAGAGCAGATGACTTGGCAGCTATTCCATTAAGAAGTTTGGCTGATCGTAATCCACATTTGGATTTAGAAGCAGTGGATGATGTAATTCTGGGTTGTGCCAATCAGGCTGGAGAAGACAATCGGAATGTTGCTCGCATGGCTGTACTACTGGCTGGATTACCTGAAACAGTTCCAGGAGTTACGGTTAATCGTCTATGTTCTTCAGGAATGGAAGCCATTGGATTGGCAGCACGTGCAATCAAAACAGGTGAGGCAGATCTGATCATTGCAGGTGGAGTTGAAAGTATGTCTCGTGCGCCTTTAGTAATGGCGAAAGCGACACAAGCCTTTTCTCGAAATGCAGAAGCTTATGATTCCACAATTGGATGGCGGTTTGTGAATGCCGAATTCAAAAAACGATATGGAACAGATCCGCTGATATGTACTGCCGAAAACCTGGCCAAAGAGCAAGATATTAGTAGGGAAGATCAGGATCGGTTTGCGCATAATAGTCAGTTGAAGACTGCTGAAGCACAAAATAATGGTCTTCTATCCAGAGAAATTATTCCCGTATCTATTCCACAAAGAAAAGGTGATCCGGTTGTTGTTGATAAAGATGAGCATCCAAGATTAAGCACTTTGGAAAAGCTGGCTTCTCTGAAACCGGTTTTTGGTGAAGGTAGTACTGTTACAGCAGGAAATGCATCCGGCATTAATGATGGAGCAGCAGCAGTAATTGTTGCTTCAGCAGCAGCCGTAAAAAAGTACAACCTGATTCCTAAAGCTAAAATTCTGGGAATGCAGGCGGCCGGAGTTCCTCCACGAATTATGGGGATAGGTCCGGTACCTGCAACAAATAAGCTTTTAAAACGATTGGGCATGACTTTGGATCAAATGGATATCATTGAACTGAATGAGGCTTTTGCGGCTCAATCCCTGGCATGCATTCGTGGATTCGGATTGGCAGATGATGATAAACGAATAAATCCTTTGGGAGGTGCTATTGCATTGGGGCATCCACTTGGTATGTCTGGAGCGCGTTTAGTAACAACTGCATATTACCAGCTGCAGAAAAACAATTCAAAATATGCTTTGTGTACCATGTGTGTTGGCGTAGGTCAGGGACTTTCAATGGTACTTGAGAGAATTTAATGAAAAGAAATAATTACAAAATAGACTAAAGATGAAATTTGACATTCAGGAAGTTTTAAAAGAACTTGGTATTAAAGAGGTGAATGAAGGCTGTTGTACTGGAACGGTATGGACTGAAACAGCCGGTGATATTCTAAAAACGTATTCCCCAGCTGATGGGAAAGTAATTGCAGGAATTAAACAGGCGACTAAAGAAGATTATACAAAAGTGATTAGCAAAGCCCAGGATGCTTTTAAAGTCTGGCGTAAAAATCCAGCACCTTTGCGTGGTGAGATTGTTCGTCAGATTGGTCTGGAACTTCGCAAATACAAAGAACCATTGGGTAAATTAGTTTCTTATGAGATGGGAAAAATCTATCAGGAAGGTTTGGGAGAAGTTCAGGAGATGATTGATATCTGTGATTTTGCAGTAGGTCAATCCCGTCAGTTGTATGGCTTTACGATGCACTCCGAACGTCCTGAACACCGCATGTACGACCAGTATCATCCTCTTGGAATTGTTGGGGTTGTGTCTGCCTTTAATTTTCCAGTTGCCGTTTGGGCGTGGAATGCAATGATCGCTATGATTTGTGGTGATGTGGTGGTTTGGAAACCATCATCTAAAGTATTCCTTTGCGCGGTGGCTGTACATAAAGTGGTACAAAATGTATTAAAGAGGAACAATGTTCCTGAAGGAGTACTAAATTTGGTAGCTGCCGGGTCAAAATATTTGGGAGACGATTTGTTCAGCGATAAAAATATTCCATTGGTTTCATTTACCGGATCAACGAAGATTGGAAAAAAGGTTGGCCGTTTGGTGGGTGAGCGTTTGGGGCGATCCATTCTTGAGTTAGGGGGGAACAATGCAATTATTGTGACTGAAAACGCAGATATGGAAATGGCACTTCGGGCAGTGATTTTTGGAGCTGTCGGTACTTGCGGTCAGCGTTGCACTTCGACTAGACGAATTATTTTGCATGAGTCGATTGCAGATCAGTTTAAAGAAAAGCTAATTGCAGCTTATAAGAATATCAACATTGGTCATCCATTGGATGAAAATACATTGGTTGGGCCGCTAATTGACACTTGGGCTAGGGATACATATTTGGAGTCTATCGAAAAAGTGAAAGCTGAAGGGGGTAAGGTTCTTTATGGCGGCACAGTGCTTGAAGGTGAAGCTTACGAATCGGGTTGTTATGTCGTTCCATGTATTGCCGAAGTTGAAAATCATTATGAGATTGTGCAAGATGAAACCTTTGCACCGCTTCTTTATTTAATAAAATATACTGATCTTGATGAGGCTGTTGAAATTCATAACAATGTGCCACAAGGTTTGTCGTCTTCAATTTTTACAACAAACATGTTGGAGTCTGAACGTTTCATTTCACATGGAGGTTCTGATTGTGGAATTGCCAATGTAAATATTGGAACATCGGGAGCCGAAATTGGCGGTGCTTTTGGTGGTGAGAAAGAAACAGGAGGTGGGCGTGAGTCTGGGTCGGATTCATGGAAAGCATACATGCGCAGACAAACCAATACAATAAATTATGGCACTGAGTTGCCACTGGCGCAAGGAATTAAGTTTGATATATAATTTCTGTTGATGGATTGTTTTTGTGCTTAGGAAGCTTTGATAATTCATTGTTAAAGATATTTTTGTTGTGTAATTGAAAACAATAGAATACGGTTGGAGACAATTGTCTTCTATAGTTTTCTACTGCATTCAATCGTATTCAAATTTATATAAATGGAGAAGGCTAAAAAGGGAAGAAAAGAATGATTTAATTCTAAAAACTTCAAAAAATTTAATTACACATGAGAATAGGAATCTTAAGAGAAGGGAAACAACCGCCTGATAAGCGTGTGCCGTTTTCTCCACAGCAATGCAAGAAATTACTAGAACAGTTTTCAAGTTTGGAAATCGTTGTTCAGGCAAGTCCAATTCGATGTTTCAAAGATGAAGAATACAGGGAGTTGGGAATTCCGATAGTGGAAGATTTGACTAATTGTGATGTATTGATGGGAGTGAAGGAAGTGCCAAAACAGGATTTGATTTCTGATAAAACTTATTTTTTCTTTTCTCATACAATTAAGAAGCAACCCTACAATCAAAAGCTATTGCAGGAGATTGTAAAACGAAATATTCGTTTGGTCGATTATGAAGTGCTGACTGATGAAGATGGATTCCGGATTATTGGCTTTGGGCGGTTTGCCGGACTGGTTGGAGCGTATAATGGCTTGCTTACCTATGGCAAACGCCATCAACTGTACAATCTGAAACCAGCACATTTGTGTGAGGATATGAAGGAAATGTTTGAGCAGCTAAAATCTGTTTCATTGCCTGCGATGAAGATTGCAATTACGGGAGGTGGACGAGCAGCTCATGGTGCTATGGAGTTGCTGAATGCTGTTGGTGTATCAAAAGTTTCAGTTGAGGATTATCTTCGCCATGATGATCTTTCGGAGCCTGTTTATGCACAGCTAGATCCAGAGGATTATAATTTGAATATAGAAGGCAAACCTTTTGATTTGCATCATTTTTTCAAACATCCACAAGAATACAAAGGAAACTTCATCCGGTTTTTACCGCATACCGATTTGTTAGTTGCCGCTTCCTTTTGGGATCCAAAAGCTCCGGTTCTGTTTGCTGCAGATGAAATGAATAGTCCGGAATTTAAGATTGGAGTAATTGCTGATATTACTTGTGATATTGAAGGCTCAATCCCTTCAACCAAAAAAGCGAGCAGTATTGATGATCCGGTTTACGATTATAATCCGGCGACCGGCGAATTAGAGGCTGCTTTTTCATCATTGAAAAATGTTTCGGTAATGGCCGTTGATAACCTGCCTTGCGAATTACCAAAGGATGCGTCGCTTGATTTTGGAAAAAACCTTTCTGAGAAGGTCATTCCTTATCTTTTGGGTGAAGATGTTGATGATGTTATTGGAAGGGCAAGCATTACTCAAAATGGGAAATTGACTGAGAACTTTAATTATTTGACTAACTATTTAGAAGGTAAAGTATGAAGAAAATATTGATTATAGGCGCAGGAAGATCTTCAACATCGTTGATTCGTTATTTGGAAAATAATGCAGCCCAACATGAATGGGAAGTAACTGTTGCTGACCAGGATTTGGAATTGGTACGTGAGAAAACACAGTCACAAACAACGACGATAAGTTTTGATGTTTTTAATGATGACCAACGTGATGTTGAAGTTGAAAAGGCCGATGTAGTTATTTCAATGCTTCCGGCCAAGTTCCATCCCATTATAGCCAAGTCATGTCTGCGTTTTTCAAAGTCTCTTTTGACAGCTTCATATGAGTCGGAAGAGATTCGGAAGATGAGTAATGATGCAAAAATGAGAGGCCTTCTATTCCTGAATGAAATGGGACTTGATCCTGGAATTGATCACATGTCGGCCATGCAAATGTTGGAACGCTTAAAAGGGAAAGGGCATACCATTACCGGCTTCGAATCTTTTACCGGAGGCTTGGTCGCTCCTGAGTCTGATAACAATCCATGGAACTATAAATTTTCATGGAACCCGATGAATGTTGTGATGGCTGGTCAGGAAGGACCTGCCAAGTTTATTCAGAATGGCAAACATAAATACATTCCATATAATCGTCTTTTCCGTAGAACAGAATTTATTGATGTTGAAGGCTATGGTCGTTTTGAAGGTTATGCCAACCGCGATTCATTGAAGTATCTTGATAAATACAATTTGCAGGGAATTCCAACCATATATCGTGGAACATTGCGCCGTCCGGGATTCTCGAAAGCCTGGAATATATTCGTTCAATTGGGAGCAACAGATAATTCCTTTGTCATGGAAAATTCAGAAGATATGACCCATAAGGAATTCATCAACTCATTTTTACATTATAGTGAAGATGCTACGGTTGAACTGAAACTTTATCGTGCCATGCACATCGATCAGGACTCTGCGGTACCGGAAAAACTAAGATGGCTGGGTATCTTCAGTGATGAAAAGGTGGGAATTAAAAATGCAACGCCTGCCCAAATCATGGAGCATATTTTAAGCAAGAAGTGGCAGCTAGAGCCTGAGGATAAAGATATGATTGTGATGTGGCACAAGATTTCCTATGAGGATATCAATTCAAAAGAGCTGATTGATTTATCATCTTCCTTAGCTGTAATTGGTGAAGATATGACACACACGGCCATGTCGAAAACAGTAGGATTGCCGTTGGCAATTGCGACCAAACTATTGCTAACTGGACAAATTCATTTGACAGGTGCACATATTCCAACCAAAAAGGAAATCTATGATCCGGTTTTAAAAGAACTGGAAGAATTTGATATCCGATTTAAGGAGAAGCTCATGTAATTGCTTAATCACTCAACAAATCTTTATTCTGGATTCTCAGCAATGTTAGTAGTGGTTTTGGTGATCTTAAAATCATATTCGGGATATTCATAAATTGGTGTAATCTTTTCGGTTTCTCCAATTGAATATCCCCAAATGCTTTCATATTCATAAATGTCTTCACCCATTTCTTCAAGTTGCCTTAAATATTCGCTGATGGATTTCGATTCAATAACAATTACTTTATCCATTTCCTCAATAAAAGGACTGTGCGATCTGGTGTGATCAAAGCTGAATTCAAGAATGCGGCGTCCATAACGCGTAATACCAATTGTTCGGAACGATAAACTTTTTCCTACACCCGGCAGGTTTAGTACATTCCGGTCGGTTGATAGAAACGGCAGGTTTTTGTCTTTTAAAAGATCTGCAATATTTTCTTTTATATTTTTAGCATCATTCGAAATGTTTCTCAATAAGGATTGATCTTTTTCACTAACGTTCCCAATGACTTTTTCTTCAATTTGCTCCTGCACGGCTCGTTCGTTTGTTGCAAAGTTGGAGTTGTTTTCCATGTATCCTTTCACCGAGAAAGTGTAGTAGCAAAGAATACCGATCTCGTTTAGCACCTGCCGTAGTTTCGATGAATGCCCTCTCCTGGATGCTGCTGTCGTAAATACGAGTTGATTGGTTATTAGCCATCCCGAGGAAATCAGTAATTCAATTGCTTTTTTTACACTTGGAGTGACTTCCATCGGAGACTCAAAATGAGTTTGAATAATAAACTGGCTGACTCCAAGCTTTGAGGCTTCTGATCTGAAATTAGAGAGTATGTTGATTAATTCAGGCGTAATGCGTTGAGGCAAGTAAACCGGAAGGCGAGAGCCTAACCTTACACGAACAATCTCTGCATACTTTTCTCCATTGGTTCGTTTTTTATTGGCTTCTTTTTTATTCTGAGTCATCACAAGAATCTCATCCAGTATTTTTGAAAGAGACTTGTCTGAACTCATTAAGGCATCTCCACCAGTAATTAGTATGTCACGCAATTGGGAGTCTTCAGCGAAATAATTCAATAAGACTTTGAGTTTATCATTCCACGATTCTTTGGGATGCAGATGATCCAGCTTGAAGTTAAGATTGCCACGTTGAAAATCGTACATGCGTTGGCATGAGCTGCATAAACCACCACAAGCACGTGCCATGGTGTCGGGAATCAGGATTGCCACTTCCGGATAGCGCCTGTGAATATTATTGTAAGGCGGCAAGTACCAACCGGCTGCATTGGGTTTTCCTTCCTCAATCTGATCTTCTTTCTCCCAGGCTTCAATTCGCCCATACTCATTCACCAATTGTTTGCTGTAAAGAACATAGTTCCGAATGGCCAGGTCGGTACCAATGGCAAAATAGGGGACCCTCACATGTAGTAGCGATAGATAATAAGGATTTACAAAGAATGGAATGCCTTTTTCCTCGGCCTCGTATAAGATCTTCATGGTATCCGGGTCGAGCGAGTTCCCCAATAGTTCATTCAACATATCTGGTGTGCGAATGGCAAAATGAAGATGAAAGCTATTTTGATCCCACCATTTAAGGGCAGTACTATATTTTTGTTCGTAAGATAAGCCCGGAGTAAAATAGAATTTTGAACTTTTGAGCTCTCCGGAATCTATTTTTTCAATGATAATCCGGAGAATCCGATTTCGGTTTTCTTCACGCAATTTGACAATACGCGGATCTAATCCGCTGCACCATCTGTCCGCCCATTCTATTACCTTGTTTTTATCCGGTTTGTTTTGCTTCATCTTGTTCGAGAGTTGCCTGAACAGTTGAAGCATATCCATGAAAAAGTCTGGTTTCGCACCACCAGTTCCAAAATTTGCTGCCAACCAGATTAGCTTTACCGGATTACTGTAGGCATTCTCATCAACCAGATTTTTGTCTTCAAACTCCCGGTCGGCATGGTCAATATAATCGAGAATTCGAATTGCAGCAAAATCTTTCCATGCCAATTTCTGATAAGCTATTCTTCCTTCCTTCTTCCCTTTATAATATTCAAAAGATTCAGAATCCTTCTTCAATTCCTCAGTAATCCAGTTCCGAACCCCTTCCAGTGCTTCAATCTCATTGCATGAGCGAATCATGATTTCTTCCAGTCGGGGATTTTCCTGAAGCAATTGTTTTAGCAATCGGTGAGATTTAACACTTATTGCAATGCTGTCTAGTTTGTGGATTTGCTTTTGCATAGTTGTCGTATTTGGCTTTCTATTCAATTAATATACGATTTTTCAGATGGTTGTCCAACTCACCACACAAGGCTCCTTTCAGAAGATCTTTAAATTAAGGGAGAAGCATATAGTCAGAACCACTTAAACTTCTCGTAATCAAAATTATTCTCAAATTGTATTCTACAAATACAATTGTAACGTGCATAAACGGAATTGTAACAGGTGCAAATGCAAATGTAACGTGCAAAAACCAAAATGTAATGGGTAAAAATGCAAATGTAATGGGTACAAATACAAATGTAACGTGTAAAAAGCCAATTGTATTCAGTACAAATGCAATTGTAACGTACACAAACGGAATTGCAGCCTACCACACCAAAATAACTGCTTATTGAATCGAAACATGATCTCACGAGGTCGTCGGAAGTACTCCATGACTCATCCAATGAAGTTAACCGTGTCTCCGAAGCACTCACAACTTCAACTTATGAAGTCAGCAAGTTAACTTATGATGATGAGTGCCTGTCGGAACATGTCAGCAACTCGGCTGAAGCACTTAGAAGGGAGTCCAATGTTTTTGAGGATTTATTCAATTCTGCGAACTGTGTCACAAGTAATAATTTATTTAATTAGTATGCTTAATTTGAATGAATTGCTTCGCAGCTGTAATAGAGCTTTTAGAAAATAAACAGGAGATTAACCAAGTTAATTGCGACTAAATTAGCTGTAGATTATAGTGGGTCTAATATTCGAAATAAAAGTTAGAGTTCTATTAATAGGCCTTACAGAAGATAATTATTGAATAGCGACTTTAGTCATTTTATAATGAAAACAAATATGTGTATTTTTAATACGTAATATTTATTTATTGTTTAGAGAGGTCGATAAAATTTACAGGAAGATGATGAAAGAAATAGCATGTGTCGTACTTATATTACTTATTAGTTCAGGGAGTTTCTCTCAAGAAACAAATGACAGTATCGATTTTTTACTGCATATCGAAGATGATGTTGAAAGAATGGACAGCCTGCATAATTTGTCATTTTCTTTTTATAACATATCTCCTCATAAAGGCATTGTATATGGTGCCGAATCATTAAGAATTGCAGAAGAACTTAACAATTTAAAAGGAATGGCTCGGGGCTTTAATGTTATTGGAGCTCATTACTGGGCAATGGGAGATTATAAGATGGCTCTTGATTATTTTCTCCAGGCACTTAAACCAATTGACCTTTATCATCAAACTATCTCTCAAGTTGAGAAAGACAAAAGTAAATTAATAGAGTCTTCCATAATTGGCAATATTGGTGTTATTTATCACGAGCAGGGAAACTATGCCAAAGCCCTTGAATACCATTTTAAGGGTCTTGACATATACATTGAACGAAAGAACAAACGACTGATATCGTTAACGCTAAGTAACATTGCATCTGCCAATGAGAAAATGAAGAATTATGAAAAGGCTCTTGACTACCATAATCAATCATTAAAACTCAAAAAAGAATTGAAAGATACACTTGGTATTTCATCTTCTTATTATTATATCGGGTTAGTTCATAGTGGTTTAAGTCAGATAGATAGTGCCTTGTATTATTACGACAAATCATTAAAACTGAAACAACAAATTAGTGATAAGCATGGTTTGGCCAGACTATATAATCAAATCGGAAAATCAAATTTAGCTCTTAATAATATGAATCAGGCTTTGTTGCATGCTCAACAAGGAGTGGAAATAGCAAAAGCAATTGATGCAAAACAATTCATGAAGGAAGGCTACCTTTTGTTGTCGGACACATATGCTAAGCTTGATAATTATGAGAAAGCTTATGAATACCATAGATTACAAGGTATTGTAAAAGACTCGATTCTTTCAGAAGAAACCTCGAAGCAATTAGCAACTATGCAGGTTCGATTTGAATCTGCTCAAAAAGAAAAGGAGAATGAGTTACTACGTATAAATAATGAAATACAAAGGTTAGACATTGAAAAACAAACTAGCTTAAGAAACTCATTTATTATACTTTCTATTTTTGTTATACTTCTGGTCTTGCTTGTCTATAGCAGGTTTATCCTTAAGAGGAATGCGAATTTATTACTTGCGAAAAATAATAAAATCATTACCCAAAAGAAAGAAGAGTTAGCTGCTGCTTTGCTTCAGTTACAGGAGGTGAATCATATTCTCGAAGAACAAAAGGAGGAAATACAAACTCAGGCAGAATCATTGATGGAAGCTAATGCTACAAAAGATAGGTTTTTCTCAATTATTGCACATGATTTAAGGAATCCGTTTAATTCTATTTTAGGATATTCAGACTTGTTAATCACAAACTATAACGACTTTAGCCAGAAAGAAATCAAAGAATTTATTGTTGAGATTGATAAATCATCAAAAAACACATATGCTTTGTTGGAGAATCTACTTCATTGGGCTAGATCGCAAAAAGAAGGAATAGTAATAAATAGAGAGAAGTTAAATCTGGCTGAGCTTTTTGATGAAAGTATTAAACCTTATACCAATATTGCAAAGATGAAATACATCAGTATCTTGAATGAGATACCCAATGATATATTTGTTGAGACTGATAAATATACTATGACAACTACATTCAGGAATTTAATTAATAATGCGATTAAATTTACACCTGAGAAAGGTCGTATTGTTATCTATTCAAAATTAGATAAAGGCCAGATTGAGATAGGGATACAAGATACTGGTGTAGGTATGAATCAGAATACAATTAATAACTTATTCCGGATTGATAAAAGCTTCTCAACTCCTGGTACTAATATGGAAAAGGGTACAGGTTTGGGGTTGATATTATGTAAGGAGTTTATTGAGAAAAATGATGGACATATTTATGTTGAAAGTGAATTGGGTAAAGGAAGTACATTTAAAATTGTTTTACCAGTTTAATTGAAATGATAGCGATATAATGAAAGATTAAAATTTGCTATTTACCCCTGAGATTTAAGCTATTGAGAATAAATAAATTTATACATCCGAAATAGAACTAATATTTTGTCATATTAGATCAATAAAGAGCTTCATCTGTAAACTTTTATATTTTGAATTAGTTCTTTTTAAAACTTGGAATAACCTTAACAATATTAAAGAATGAAAAAACATATCTTGAATTTGTTGTTGCTTTTTTTCGCGGGCACAAATATCGTAATTGGAAATACTTAGAATGAAACTACTTCTGATGAGGTAGAGATTAATAAATTCAATATTGTATAACTGCCTGACAAAGATCCTGAATCAAGTTAAGGATGACGGAGTTATTTTTTGTATCCCATCTTCTCACTCTCTTATATTCTCAACTTCCTGCCATGCTGACACGTTTTCTGTCATTGGGTTAATGTGTTGATATTTAACAGATAAGTTGTAATTTTGTATTCCGTAAAAAAATGATGGTGAAAAAATGTCTACTATTCAGCTCTGTTTTTCACCGATTACCCTTTGGCATAGAATTCGATAAGGAAGGGGAGCAAACGTAAATATTTATAACCTAAAAATAATATTAAAATGGCAGATTTAAAAGGTAAAATCCTTGCAGGTAAAATCCTCGTTCAAGCGGAGGAAGCAGAAGCAAAAACAGCGAGTGGAATTATCATTCCTGGTTCAGCTCAAGAAAAGCCACAAGTTGGTACAGTTGTATTGGTTGGTGCTGATAAAAAAGACGAACCAATGGAATTGAACGCTGGCGATACTGTTTTCTACGGTAAATATTCAGGTACTGAATTGAATATTGACGGTGTTGACTACTTGTTGATGTCACAAACTGATGTTTTATTCATCGCTTAATTTGAATCAGAAAATTTAAAAAAGAATAAAGATGGCTAAAGAAATTAAATTCGATATTGAAGCAAGAGACTTGCTGAAACAAGGTGTTGACCAATTGGCTGACGCTGTAAAAATAACTTTAGGACCTAAAGGTCGTAATGTGGTAATCGAGAAAAAATTCGGTGCTCCACAAATCACTAAAGATGGTGTTACTGTTGCTAAAGAAATTGAACTTTCAGATGCATATGCTAACATTGGTGCTCAAATGGTAAAAGAAGTAGCTAGCAAAACTGGTGATGACGCTGGTGATGGTACAACTACTGCTACTGTTTTGGCTCAGTCTATTGTTAATGTTGGTTTGAAAAACGTTACTGCCGGTGCAAATCCAATGGATTTGAAACGTGGTATTGACAAAGCTGTTACAAAGGTTGTTCGCAGTATAAAAGAACAATCAGAAAATATTGGTGATGACATCGCAAAAATCAACCAGGTAGCAAAAGTTTCAGCTAATGGCGACGAAACAATTGGTAACCTGATTGCTGAAGCAATGGAAAAAGTAAGCAAAGAAGGTGTTATTACTGTTGAAGAAGCCAAAGGAACTGATACTTATGTTGACGTTGTTGAAGGTATGCAATTCGACCGTGGTTACATTTCTCCTTATTTTGTAACTGACACTGAGAAAATGGAAGCTGATCTTGAGAATCCTTTCATTTTAATTCACGATAAGAAAGTAAGCACAATGAAAGACCTTCTTCCTGTATTGGAAGCTACAGCTCAAACTGGTCGTCCATTGATGATTATTGCTGAAGATGTTGATGGTGAAGCATTGGCTACATTGGTAGTTAACCGCTTACGTGGTTCATTGAAAGTATGTGCTGTTAAGGCTCCTGGTTTTGGTGATCGTCGTAAAGAAATGTTGGAAGACTTAGCAATCCTAACTGGTGGTACAGTAATTACTGAAGAAAAAGGTATGAAACTGGAAGAAGCCACTATAGAGATGCTTGGACAAGCTGAAAAACTTACTGTTGACAAAGAAAATACAACTGTTGTAGCAGGTGGTGGCGAACAAGAAGCTATTGATGCTCGCGTTGGAATGATCAAGCGTCAGATTGAAACAACTACTTCAGATTACGATCGTGAGAAATTGCAAGAGCGTTTGGCTAAATTAGCTGGCGGTGTTGCTGTTCTTTACGTTGGTGCTGCTTCAGAAGTTGAAATGAAAGAAAAGAAAGACCGTGTTGACGATGCATTGCACGCAACCCGTGCAGCTGTTGAAGAAGGTATCGTTCCTGGCGGTGGTGTTGTATATATCCGTGCTATTGCAGCATTAGAAGGTGCCACTGGTGAGAATGATGATGAAACAACTGGTATTGAAATCGTAAAACGTGCGATTGAAGAACCACTTCGTCAGATTGTTGAGAATGCTGGTAAAGAAGGTGCTGTTATTGCTCAAAAAGTAAGCGAAGGAACTGGAGATTTTGGTTACAACGCTCGCGTTGACGAATACCAAAATTTCTTCGAAACTGGTGTTATTGATCCAGCAAAAGTTGCTCGTGTTGCTCTAGAAAATGCAGCTTCAATTGCAGGTATGTTATTGACAACTGAATGTGTATTGGTTGATGAAAAAGAAGATGCTGCTGCAGCTCCAGCTATGCCTCCAATGGGTGGTGGTATGGGTGGTATGATGTAAGAATCAACTTCTCAAAATATATCAAGCCTCTCCCGGATTCCGGGAGAGGCTTTTTTTTTATCGAAAACTTATGGGGCACACATTAAGAGTAAACGTCATCCTGAACTGATCTCACATAAAAACATAAAGAGTCATCCTGTCCGGCAGCTGCCGGATCGGGGATCTTAATCTATTCCAGTAAAACGTTGTAGAAAACAGATCCCAGCATACGCTGGGATGATATAAGGGTTGAGATGATAAAATCTATTGTGTGGGTAAATAACCAGACCTACTGGGTTTCTCTAAAATTAAAAGGCAAGGTGTAGAATACAGAATAGGTAAAGTCGAAGTTGAATTTATTTTCAGCCTTTCCATATCCGGGGTTGAAATAAACCGGAGGCATATCAAAATCTTTCTGAAAGGTTTTTAGTTTACCGCGTATTGTCCAACCTAAAAACAGGTTGTTGAATAATTCACCTTTTATTCCCAGCAGGATTTCAAACCATTGGGAGTTGTATTTTTGCTTTGGGAAACGGTGATTGACATCCTCCCAATAATTTTCCAGTTTGTAGGAATCTACCTGTTGGTTGGCAAAGCTAAATCCATAACGCAGACCAATAAAAAGAATATCCATATCTTTTTTGTGGTCGGCAGCAAGAAAATTATAATCGATACCAATTCGGGTGTATGAACCAGAAGCATCGTAAGTCAAATAATCCTGATCAATTTTAAGTGTTTCCCAGCCCGTTTCCAATACAGGGAATAAGTTGGGGATTAATTCAATGTCAAAGCTTAATTCGGTACCCAAACGATCTCCGGCAAACCAAAGATGCTGAAGTGGACGGGTGAGATCCATTCCCACTCGGAGACCCTCCATCCGGATGAAGTTATCCGCTCTTTTAGCGCGTTTCTTTTTTTCCTGATCCTGCTGTGCAAAACTAGTTGTCGCTAGCAGCAAGAGTGCTAATATAAAGTTGAATATTTTCATGCCAGTTTTTCGTTACAGCACTATCAACCACCACAACTGAATCAATGCGGTTAAGTGTGTGTTCGATGTTAAGAATCCATTGTTCATTGTAAAAGCCTGACTCCATCGATTCATATTTGAAAATGTTATCATGAACAATAGTTAGGGTATCAACAATTGAATCAAGCAGGATTACAAAACTTGAATTATTATATGATGTTAAAGGAAGTCTGATTGTAGTCAGTTGTTCCTGATAAATCCAAATACTATCCTGACCAACGCCATAAACCGATACTTTGGGAGTACTGGTGATGTCTGGATTCGAGTGTTCAATACTCGCTTCCAACATTGCTTGTGGTGGCGGATCATATATCTCCTTGCAGGCTGCAATTGCCAGAATAAACAAAATGAAATGAGCCAGTTTTTTCATATACAAAATCAAAGATGCTAATTTAAAGATATTCTTATGGAAATGTGATAATAGCTGTTTTTTTTCGAATAAAAAATGATGGAAAAATCTAGAAGTATCCAATTCAATAAGAAAAGAACCAAGAACCAAGAATCGAGAACCAAGATAGCAAGAGGTCTTCATGGTATTATCAGATTCTTTAATTCATTACCATTAGACTTTGAATCTTTCTTTATATAGGTTCGGGATGGATGGTTGTTTGCAATTCAAATTTTTCCCAAATCATGTTTTCAATGTCGCTACAAATATCATGTGCTTCCTGTAAAGGCATTTCGGCTGGCAATTTAATGTGGCAACTTAATTCACTATAATTACCGTATTGGTGTAAATGAAAATGATGAATGTGTACTTCAATTTCAATAAGTCGATCCACTTCTTGAATGATCTCGCGAATAAGATCAGGAGAGATTCGTTCACCCAAAAGCTTTTTAATTTCTTTTGATAGAATTTCGAAACTAGCAATAGCAATCATCAAAGCAACAATGAAAGCCAGTGCTGCATCAATCCACCAAAAATATTTCCCAATAGAAATACCGATAAGGATAATTATTGACGAAAGCGAATCAGTCCGGTGATGCCAGGCATCCGCTTTTAAAATGGATGAGTTGGTTTTGCGGAAACCCCAAAAAGCATACTGTGCCAAAGCTTCTTTTGCAACAATAGAAATAATGGTAACCACAATAGCAATTGTTCCAAAATTACCGGGTTCACCACTTTTAAATTTATTGATAGCACTAAGTACAAAGTCGAAGGCAACAATGGCAAGCAATACTCCTATAATGATGGCTGCAATGTGTTCGGCGCGGCCATGACCAAAGGGATGTTCATCATCGGCAGGTTTGCCTGATATCTTTCCACCAATTAAAACGATAATTGATGAAACTGAATCGGTAAGTGTATGCCATGCATCTGCAATAAGAGCAATAGACCCAGAAACTACACCTGCCCAATATTTAAGTGCGAATAACAAAAGGTTGACGAATATCGATATCCAACCTTCGCGAACGATGTATTTTTGGTTTTCAGAATTCATAAGTTTTCACTTAAGTAAAACTACAAATTTGAAATGAAATTGTTTTCTGAAATTTAGTGGATTATTTTATCTACCTCAGCTTTGTAGTTTCTACCAATGGGAATTTAGGGGTGAAAAATCAGGTGGTTACTTACAAATTGCAAGTTCATTATCTTTTCAATCTTATTTTGAAATGGCCTCTTCGTGCTTATGCTCGTATTCTTTAGTCGTTTATCTCACGATACCATTTCACAAAATTCTCAACTCCTTTTTCAAATGAATATTGAGGGTTATAAGCAAGTAGGCTTTTTGCTTTTTCAATGTTTGCAAAAGTAATGTCCACATCACCTGGCTGCATGGGTATCTGTTTAATGTTTGCTTTTTGCCCACATGCTTTTTCAATGGCTGCAATCATATCGCTCAATTTCACTGGTTGGTTATTCCCCAAATTGATGGTTTCATAAACCTTCTCATTTTTCTGAAGGTAGCTCACTGCCCCTTTTATTCCAGCAATGGTGTCTTCATAATACGTATAATCGCGAGAAGTACTTCCGTCACCAAACATGGATATTGTTTCTCCATTTAAAATCAATTTGGTGAATTTATGAATGGCAAGATCAGGGCGTTGGCGAGGACCAAAAACAGTAAAAAAGCGTAAGTTGATAATGTCCAGTTTATGCAGGTGATGATAGGTGTAGTTGATTAACTCACATGCTTTTTTGCTGAAAGCATATGGGGAAATCGGGTTGCTTACATCCTGCTCTTCATTAAACGGGGTTTCTTTTGTATTTCCGTAAACTGATGATGAAGATGCAAAAGCCATCTTTTTAATGCCTTTGTCTTTCATCAGGTCAAGAACGTTTTGGGTGGCTACAATATTTGCCCGAATGTATCCTTGTGGATCCTCAATGGATGGTCTCACGCCAGCTTTACCTGCCAAATGAACAATCAAATCAATCTGATCATTTTTAAGGCTTTCAGTCAAAGCTTCAAAATCTGCCAAATCAACTTCAATAAAACGAAAGTTGGGATGATTAATAAAACCAGACAAGTTTCTTTCCTTTACCTTTTTGTCATAAAAAGGATCGAAATTATCAATTCCAATAAGCTGGTTTCCTTCAGAAAGAAGTTGCTCACATAAATGGGATCCAATAAAACCGGCGCATCCGGTAACAATGATTGTTGACATAGTGGGGATTTATTTAATTTTTCCTGAAATATATGCAATTAATTTGTTAACAACGGGTATGTTAACCCGATCGAAAAGACTTTTCTTGTTGTAATGGATCAAAATATTTCGCAAATAGATAAACATACCTAAACTGTGAGCTGCAAATAAAACCGGATCGAGCCGGTAAATTGCATAAGCAAAGTTCATGGCCGATCCACAAATGCTAATAATCCAGAAGCCAAGAGGAAGAACAGATTTTTTCTGGTTTTCAGAATATATCCATTGGTAAAAGAAACGCGAAATAAAAACTATCTGTGCTGCAATTCCCCATACCATTAACCAAAATGGGATATTTTCATTCTTGAAAAAAGTATTGAGCGTGTAAGTTGTTCCGAAAAACAAATAGCTTAAAATGATAGCTGGCATAACTAGAATAATCAATTGGAAGAACGAGTTCATCGTTTGCCAGGCACCTTTTAAATAGAGGTTTCTTACATAAATGAAATAAACCAAAAGCTGTCCGATCAAAATGGCAGGGTCATTTCGTAAAATTCCATAGGTAAGCATGGTGATGGATGCTACTAAACTCAGTTTCCAGAATAGGGAAGGGGACAATACTTTGCCTTCCTGTTCCGATTTAAACCACTGGACAATTGTTCTTCCGAAAAATAAGAATTGAGCTAAAAATCCAACTCCATATATAAGTAAGTCTTTCATTTATTTGTTTGTTGAAACCATGCAAAGATAACATCTTAATAAACGCTGTAAAATTAGGGAATCGTTAAAGTTTCCGAACGAGGAGGCTAGTTTATTATTGTAATCAAAATTTAAATATCTTTGCGCCAGAGAAACAGGAGTGATTGATTAATAGTTTTTTGAGAAAAGATAGATGAAGAATATTCGCAACTTTTGCATTATTGCACATATTGACCACGGAAAAAGCACCTTGGCTGACCGTTTATTAGAAGTAACTAATACGGTAAGTGAGAGGGATATGAAAGCGCAGGTTCTGGACGACATGGATTTGGAGAAAGAACGTGGGATTACCATTAAAAGCCATGCCATTCAGATGGATTATGAGCAGGATGGTGAACAATACGTGCTTAACCTCATTGATACTCCGGGACACGTTGACTTTTCGTATGAGGTATCACGTTCGATCGCAGCATGTGAAGGTGCATTGTTAATTGTTGATTCTACTCAGGGAATTCAGGCACAGACCATTTCAAACCTTTATTTGGCCATTGAACATGATTTGGAGATTATTCCAATTCTGAACAAAATGGATCTGCCAAACTCAATGCCAGAGGTAGTTGAAGATCAGATCATTGATTTGATTGGTTGCGACAGAGAGGATATTCTGCGTGCCAGCGGTAAGACGGGAGAAGGTGTTGAGGAAATTCTTCGCGAGGTTGTTAAGGTTGTTCCTTCACCAAAAGGTGATCCGGAAGCTCCGCTTGAAGCCTTGATCTTTGACTCCGTGTTTAATCAGTTTCGTGGGGTGATCGCTTATTTCAAAATTGTAAATGGAACCATCAGAAAAGGTGAATCGGTAAAGTTTCTTAATACCCAAAGGGAATATAAGGCCGATGAAGTTGGTGTTCTCCGTTTAGGAATAGAAGAGCGAAAATCGTTGAGCACTGGTGATGTCGGCTACGTTATCTTAGGAATTAAAACAGCAAAGGAAATTAAAGTTGGAGATACGCTAACTCATAAAGTTAACCCATGCGAGAAGGGTATTGAAGGTTTTGAGGAAGTAAAGCCGATGGTTTTTGCAGGTGTTTATCCAATCGATTCTGAAGATTATGAAGATTTGCGTGCTGCTATGGAAAAACTTCAGTTGAATGATGCCTCGTTAACGTACGAGCCAGAATCATCTGCTGCACTTGGATTTGGTTTCCGTTGCGGATTCCTGGGCTTGTTGCATATGGAAATTGTTCAGGAACGTCTGGATCGCGAATTCGACATGAATGTAATTACTACTGTTCCTAACGTTTCGTATATTGTACATACTACCGATGGGGAAGAGATTACTGTTTACAATCCATCTGGGTTACCACCATTTACTAAAGTTGAGGGAATTGATGAGCCATATATTCGCGCGCAAATAATCACCAAATCTGATTTTATTGGGCAGGTAATGACTTTGTGTTTGGAGAAACGAGGAACCTTGCTTAAACAAGATTACCTGACAACGGAGCGTACTGAGTTGACTTTTGATTTACCGCTAGGAGAGATCGTTTTTGATTTCTACGATAAGCTGAAATCCATCTCAAAAGGATATGCTTCGTTTGATTACCATATTTCAGGTTACAAACCTGCCAAACTTGTTCGTTTGGATATTCTGCTTAATGGTGAGATGGTGGATGCCCTTTCATCATTAATCCACTTTGATAATGCCTATGGGCTTGGTCGCCGTATGTGCGAAAAGCTGAAAGAGTTAATTCCGAGGCAGCAGTTTGATATTGCCATTCAGGCAGCTATTGGTGCAAAAATTATTGCACGCGAAACCGTTAAGGCTGTGCGTAAAGATGTAACCGCCAAATGTTATGGTGGTGACATTACCCGTAAACGTAAGCTTCTTGAAAAGCAGAAAAAAGGTAAAAAGCGCATGAAGCAAGTTGGTAATGTTGAAGTACCTCAAAAAGCTTTCCTTGCAGTATTGAAGTTGGATTAGGATGCTGAGCTAAACGTAGTTCCTGTTTGAAAATAGGTTCCAAATTGCTTTTGACGTTTTGTTGGCGCACTGCCAAGCCCGCCATGCAATATGGACTTAGGCAATCGTAGTTATTCTTTTAAATTTTCTATTGATATTTTTATTTCACTTAATAATTCTTTGCCTTCTAATAATACCAAGTCATGTTGATTATATCTTTTTGCAACATCCTCAACTATTAGCATCCCCAGATAATATCCACATCCTACAGGAATTGTTGGGTTTTGATGGTCAGGAAAATGAAAAAAGCCTGATATATTTCCTGTTTCCAATCTATTAGATAAAATATCCAAGTAGTTTTCAAAATCCAATTCTGTTTTACCAACCAAATCCTTCATTCCAACGATATCTCCATATTTATAATTGGGATTGATGTTTAGTACGGCATAATTTGCGAACCCTTCTAGCCATAAAAGGTTGTATAATTGAGGTGGATTGTTGGTTCTAAAAAACTCCTCAGCCCCATTTTTGAAAGATGCGCTTTTTTGAAAATGATACACATGGAATAATTCATGTTGAATATACCCAATGAACGTTTTATCATCATACTTCATCAGTTCATCCAATCCTAAACGAATGAATATTTTTCCATCAACAACTAAAGTTTGAGCTTTAAACAACCAGCCCAAAGATGGCATTAGATATACCGTGATATTTGGTTCTAAATCGGGGTAAACATTCTTGAATTTCTGAGCGATAGTTTTAATCTTTAGAGTATCAGGGAATAGAAAAATGTTTTTCACCTCTGCCTTTCGTTTGGACAGGTCGGATAAATAAGCAAGTATTGAAGTTTCATTTAGATACTGATTAAATATAGCATACTTGTCAATTTGTGGTTCAATAATCAATCTTCTAAATCGTTCAACACGTACCGAATCACTTAAACATTCCGGTTCGGTCATAAAATCCCAGACTTGTTTCATTTGATTTTCAAATGTCACAATTGAACTATCATCCTTTTTAAGCCCAACATTTTCATTGGCAAAAATTTGTGTTAGTGAGAATACAGCAATAATTGATACGATGGCACATTTTTTCATGGTGTAATAATTTTATTTAGTTATTAAACCACGAATCTATTTTGATAATATCCCATTTTCAAGTCATTGGGATAACTAACCACGAATTGTGTTATTTGACAATTGCTTTAACTGCTCAATTTTTAACAAAAATGTGTCTCTGTACTTTCTTGAGATTGGAATTTCGATTTTATTCAAGTTCATTCTAATTGTGAATAATGACGAATTGCCAACAATATTTTTAATCGTCAATAAATTTACCAAATAGCTATTGTGGCATCGTACAATATGATTGCATTGTTTTGATATATCTTTTTCAATATTTGAAAGTGTATTTCTAATAAGAGATTTTTTGAAAACCTCATTCTCAACCCAATTAATTTCAGCATAATTACCTTCTGTGGTAATAAAAAGTATCTTATTCGGATTTATTGTAAAATAGCTTTGGTTGTTGTATGATTTTAAGGTTATGCTTGTTTCGTCAATATTCCTTGATTTAATCTCATTTAAGTTTTGCTTGATTTGGTTGATTGATTTTATTTTCATTTTTGTGTTATAGGAATTATGAAGAAGTGCAAGGATTGCAAATACTAATAATCCTATTTCAAATACTTGCCAAGCAATCTTTGGGTAATGCCCAAACGTGAATGTCCATTCAAAAAAGTATAATTCATATATGGCAAAAATATAGAACCCAATTGTCAGGTTGCCAATTACTAATATTAAAAGAGTGCTGCCAATTGTATGTTTGATGGTTGAAAGATATTTGAATTTGTAAAGAATAAAATACCAGATAATTGCTGGTGGCAGGCTATATAGCATTGATAGGATTATCTTATCTCTGATACTAAAAAAACCAAATCCAAATGGTTGAAAGATCCATAGAAAAAACAGGACAAAAATAGAACCACCAATGCAAGATAATTGCTTGAAAAAATTTATCTCAAACAGATTATAATGTTTTCTGAGTAGCTGTAGTTTCTTCATTTCTATGTTGCCTATGATTGTGTGTACAAAAACATTTGTTTATATCCTTATTGTGTCGTTTGTATGCCATCCCGGAAAAGGGTGGTAAACAAACTTTGGTTCTCATTTGCCTTTCGATTCGTTTTTTAGTTAATGAAAATAAGAAGCTTATGTTTGTAAATCAATAGGGAGGCTAATTTAGGGAATTTAATTTTTGATTTAAAAAGTGTGATAGGGTCTTTCTATCCAAAGCTTCCCCAAACAAAAAGAAAGACGTGGAGATATTTCCACAGCATGTCCAATCAATAAGTGAGTACGTGGAGGTTTCTCCAAACCAAGAAAAAATGAAAAGTTTAGGTTTGGAGGTTTCTCCACGGCATGTCCAATCAATAAGTGAGGGCGTGGAGGTTTCTCCATAGCCTCCCCAAAAGGAAAAGGAGATCATGGAGGTTTCTCCATGGCTTGCCCAAACAAAAAGTTGAGTGTTGGAGGTTTCTCCATGACTTCCCAGAAAGAAAGTTAACTGATGGAGGTTTCTCCACAGGGTGAAATCAGATTAAAGTTTATAGTAACTCATCAATAACTTTTCGAACCAACTGGAAGTTAAATTTGCTTATTCATTTAATAGTTTTTAAAAATTGTATAACCAATTAACAATGAAATTCCACTATGCTTTGCACTCCATTCAGGATAACTTTCCATAATTTCCCTATTAAATGAGTATTTTAAGTTTAAACCATATCTTTTGTATTTGTAGCCAAGTTCAACGGCAAAATTATTTTTTGATTTAACTTTAAGGTAGGAAGTGTGGAGTAATGTACTGCCGGACTCGATTCGTGAATTAAGGTTAAGATCAATAATATATGATCCAGTAATGAAAAACCGTGAATTTCCATTTAAGAAGAAATAGTGCCTTATTCCAAATGGTAACTCAATTGAGGAGTAGTTAACTTTTATTTTTCTTTTTGTATATCCAGATTCCACTTTCTCAGAATTGAAATATTGATATGTTGGGCTGATTGCAAAAGCCCATTTATTCCTATTATATTGAAAAATCACCTCTGTCTCCAATCCAATTGTAAAACCCTTTTCATTTTTTATGCTAGCACCACTAATGAAATTATATCCTTTCTTGAAGTTAATGGTAGAATTTCTCATGCCTGTTAGTATGCTGATATTGAATGCGTTTTTTTTGTTCTTATTGACGTGTATTATTTGTTCAGATCCTTTTTTTAGATTGAACTTCTCAAAATGATCGACTAATTCTTTTTTAGAAAAGGTAATTTCATGGAGGCCATAGGCTGTGAATCCATCGTATCTGAGGTTGTTAAATAATTGATATTTGTAGGTCTCATTTTTCCTGATCTTATTTTTAGGTGTTATATAAGTCTTAAATATTAACTGATTGATGCCAGAGTTTTCTGTTTTATAGAAGAATCGGGAATTGCTTCCATCTTCAAATAAATAAAGAGTTGCTCTTCCTTCAATTAATACTTTTAGAAAAAGTTCCTCTTTGCTGAAGATAGGTTCTGAAGTATTGCTCATGTTGTGTGATTTTTCTCCAGATCGGTCAATCTCTACTATTGCTTTTATGTATTTTGAGAATTTATATATTCCAAATTCTTTAATTTCGTCCAGGCTTCTTTTATTTGGAGGAGTATCTTCTGAAAGCTTATAATCAAACTTAACAGGATTATATCTCCAATCTTTATTCTTTATTAAGCACTCAGTTCTTTCGCCTTCGTTGTTGATAAAGTATCCTTTTTCAAATTGAATTTGAGCGTAAGAATTTAGACATGAAATTAAAATCAAGAAAAGAAAGGTTCTTTTTTTTGTTTGCATTGTTATTGGAGTGTTTGGGATGAATAAATGATTCTATTGGTCATTTGTTTGAAACGTAAATTGTTCTTCTAAGTTAAGGCTAATTTTTGTTAAACTATATAGGAGTGGGTGAGAATTATAGTTTATAGTAACTCATCAATAATTTCTCGAACCAACTAGCAGGAAGTATGGCCTTTGCCTTTGGCATGATAAGCTCAATGGTAGAACCCACCCTGTATTTTGGTTTTAGCTTTTTCTTTTTCAGTATCTGACTTACTTTGCGGGCAACTTTTACAGGATTGGCGGCATGTTTAACATTGGCGGTCGCTGTTTCATTAATCCGATCAAATTGTGTTTTGTATGGTGAGTCGTTACTAATTGTTGGCAGTTTTCGATGTTCGGCCACTTCGGTTTTAAAATCGCCGGGTTGAATTACGCATGCTTCAAGTCCAAACTGTTTAATTTCCATCCTGAGAGATTCGATAAGCACATCCAGTGCAGCTTTGCTTGCACAATAAACACCTTGAAAAGGGAGGCCGGATTCAGCAGCCAAAGAGCTAATTAATAATATTCGACCTTGTCTTTGCTTTCTCATGATTGGCAATATCGCCTGATTCACACGTTGGATTCCATACAGATTTAATTGAAGGACTTCATCAATTGCTTCTGGCGAAAAAGCTTCTATCGGTCCAATTGCTCCGCGCCCCGCACATTGAATTAAGACATCAATCTCACCAAAGTGTTGAACTGCTTTTCCAGTAGCCAACTCAACGGACTGCTGATTAGTAACGTCCATCTTTAGCCATGAAATATCATTGTCGTTTAATTTATCCTCAGCTCTGCGGCCACATCCAATGATTTGATTGCCTTCTGCAAATAAGTAATTCGCAATAGATTTCCCGATTCCGGAGGTGGCTCCAATTATAAGAATATTCATTGATCGTAATTTTTAGGAAAATTAAAGAAAAACTCTTTTGGCAAGTGCATTTGGAGACAATTTCTTAAAAAAAACAATATGAGCATGAACAGTTTTCGAAATATGACTATTTTAATGGAATTAATAGTACGTGCTATTTTAAACTGATCAATCTAACAAACATATGGAGCTGGTTCTTCTAAAAGATATTGTCATCATTTTTGCCTTGTCAACCCTGGTGAATTATTTGTTTACCAAAATTAATGTGCCAACCATCATTGGTTATTTATTTACAGGAGTAATTGCCGGGCCGTATTTGTTAGGAATTATAAATTCACCTCATCAAATTGAGTTGCTTGCTGAGATTGGCGTGGTTTTGCTGATGTTTACCATTGGGATGGAATTTTCTATAAATCATCTGTTTCGCATACGGAAGATTGTTTTTGTAGGAGGTTTTATGCAGTTGGTTGTTACTGCCGGAGTTACCATGCTTCTTGCCCGCATGTACGATATGGATTGGAAGGGTGCTTTGTTTGTTGGTTTTCTTACTGCGTTAAGTAGCACGGCAGTTGTTCTTAAACTTTTGCAGGAACGATCAGAAATCACTTCAAATTATGGCCGTACAGTTTTAGGTATCCTCATTTTTCAGGATATTATTTTGATTCCTCTTTTGCTTTTCACGCCAATATTGGGAGGTGAAACTTCAGGGCAAGGAGGAGAAGTATTATTGCTTATCGGGAAAGCTGCAATTTTGATAGGGATGGTCTATGTTGGTAATCGTTGGTTAATGCCGAAATTGCTAACCCTGATTGCTCATACCAAAAATCAGGAGCTTTTTTTAATGGCAATTTTCCTGATTTGTCTTTCGGTTGCGCTATTGACTTCTGAAATGGGCATTTCATTGGCTTTTGGGGCGTTCCTTGCAGGTTTAATGATTTCTGAGTCAGAATACAGTCACAATGCTTTCGGTCACATAATCCCTTTTAAAGACACATTCACGAGCTTCTTCTTTGTGTCGATAGGAATGCTGCTTGATTTAGGTTTTGTTGCCGATTATCCTATGTTGGTTTTTTCAACGGTAATTCTGGTATTGGTTGTTAAAATGATAATTGCCGGAGCAACGGCCTTTGTGCTTGGTCATACTTTTCGTGGAACAATTATGGTTGGCTTTGCACTTTGTCAGGTAGGTGAATTTTCGTTTATCCTGGCTCAATCTGGTTTAAATTATCAGATTATTCCTGAGTATTATTACCAATTGTTTTTAGCTGTAGCTGTAATTTCAATGTCGGTTACCCCTTTGTTGATAATGATTTCAAAGCCTGTTGCGAACTTGGCGCTTAAGCTTCCACTGCCAAAAGTTTGGGTCGAAGGACTTTTCCCACTAACGCAGATTGATATTCCAGAATACAAAAATCACCTTGTGTTTATTGGTAAAGATTCTCGCGCCTTAAACCTCTCGAAGATGGCCAAATACTTAAAACTGCCATATATCTCCATTGTTTTTGATCCGGGGGTTGTTAAGCGAATGCAGGAAAAGGGGGAGACGGTAATTTATGGAGATGCGGTGAATCATCCAATTTTAGAGAAAGCACATGTTGACACAGCTGATGTAGTCGTTGTGTCGGTTGGCAACTTAATTACTTCGATGGCGATCGTTCAGAAAGTTCGTAATCTGAATCCGCATGCTTTTCTTTTGGTGAGAACCAAAGATGTCTCAGAGATTCAAGAATTATATAAACTTGGGGCTACTCAGGTAATTCCAGAAGAGTTTGAAACATCAATCGACTTATTTGAGCGTGTTTTAACGTACCGTCTTGTTCCTCAGCGTGAAATTAATTCGGTAATTGCAGGAATTCGGGATGATCATTATGGCATTTTCCGTGAAAAGGATGAAAAATCAAATTTGATTTTTAAAGAATTGCCTAATATTGAAATTGTAGCCTTAAAAGTCAGGGAGACCTCACCAGTTATAGGGAAGAGTATTAAGAATATTCGTTTTCGAAAAGTGTATGGTGTTACTTTGGTTGCAATTCTTAGAACAGATGAACTTATTGAGCATCCGGAACCAAAGCAAGTATTAGAGTTGCATGATACCGTTTATATTATGGGAAAACCTGAACAAATTGCACGTTCAGTGGAGGTCTTTGGACCGAGTGTTGAACTGAGTTCAGAAACAATCAGTTAATTCCTATTTGTATTGATCGTTTAAGTTGAGTTTGCATAAATCAATCATTAACTCACTAATTTTTTCTACACAGAAATTGAAACAGCTTTCTCCTTTTTCTTTTGTCGAATTTGCTGGGTTGCCAATGCCCGTATCTTTTGTAACTGCGCTCCATTTTCGTTCTGCCCATGCCCAACTTTCATTAAGAGCGTTTACCCTAAACTTTTTATTATCTCCATTGCCAGCTTCATCTAATGGTAGAACTAATTCTGGTTTTAAGTACATCATCAGGCTGGTTTCTGCTTCTCCTGCATGCTCTCCTGAGTCGGTGAAGAATTGTTCGCTTTCGAAAGATTGATACCAATTGCAGGTTGCAATAAGCATTTCAGGAAATTTAGAATTTACTTCACGGATCATTTGTTTAAAGTCATTACCACCATGACTATTTACAATTAGAAGTTTTTGAATTCCTTGCCTGTTTAGACTCTCGGCAATATCAGTTAGGATTTTTTGCTGAGTAGAAGGATAAATATTGATTGTTAATTTGATATCTGACTGTCCTGTATTTACTCCAAATGGAATTGTTGGTAATACGGCAACATTGAACCCAGCCTGATTTGCTGATTTGGCAGATTGGATGGCCATTTCTTCAGCTTGAAAATTATCAGTCCCAAATGGCAGATGATAGTTGTGGGCTTCTGTTGCTCCCCATGGAAGCACTGCTAAATCAAATTTTGTATCTCGAATGAGTTTCCAATTGTTTTCCGAAAGAACAGGATTTATCATGATTAAAGGTTTTATGTTCGGTGATTGAAGGTAGGGAAATTTTTAAAGATGAAGTATGTTATTTCTGCGAACTAAAAAATCCTGACAAAGCCAGGATTTTAATATTTATGTATGGTTATTCTCAGACGATTAGTTTATAACCTTTCCCGTGCACATTAATAATTTCAACGGATGGTTCTTCTTTTAAATGCTTGCGAAGTTTGGTGATATAAACATCCATACTACGGGCATTAAAATAATTATCATCTATCCAGATTGACTTTAAAGCAAAGTTTCGTTCCAAAACACTGTTCGCATTGTTGCATAGTAAACGTAGAAGTTCTGATTCTTTCGTGGTTAGTTTTGCCGAATCATCATCTGTCGATAAAGTTTGTTTTCTTGGATCAAAAGTAAATTTACCAAGTTTAAAAATAGCATGCTCGTTGCTTTTGTTTTCCTGTGAAGTTCGGCGAAGGATAGCTTCAATACGGAAAATTAGCTCTTCCATGCTGAATGGCTTTGTGATATAATCATCGGCACCCATTTTAAACCCTTCCAAAACATCTTCTTTTAGGTTTTTTGCAGTTAAGAAAATGATAGGGACATCATGGTTTTGCAACCGGATATCTTTAGCCAGAGATATGCCGTCTTTTTTTGGCATCATAATGTCAAGTATGCAAAGGTCATAGTTTTTCTTAGCTATGAAGCCGTCATAAGCAGCTTCTCCATCACCGTAAAGATCAGTGTCGAAGTTTTTTGCAATCAGGTATTCTTTCAGTAATAACCCGAGATTTTCATCGTCTTCGGCCAATAATAGTTTTACTTTTTTTTCCATTTTCTTTTAAATTTAACGGGAAATAGATGATGAACTTTGTTCCCTTATTTAAAGCACTCTCCACCTTGATTCTTCCTTGATGGGAGTCTACAATCTTTTTCACATAACTAAGTCCCAGACCAAATCCTTTTACATCATGTACATTTCCGGTAGGAACCCGGTAGAAACGTTCAAAAATCTGCTCCTGATGTTCTTTCGGAATGCCAATCCCATTGTCTTTTACTGAGATGAGAATATGGTCTTTTTTGTTTTCTGTTTTCAAATTAATAACGGGCGAACCCTTGCTGTATTTTGCAGCGTTATCAAGTAAATTAAAAATTACATTCGTAATATGAACTTCATCTCCTTTAATCTGATCATTTTCAGCAAGTATTTCTGAAGTAATCTCCCCTCCTTTATTTTTAACCCGAAGTTCAAAGTTAAGAATTACATTATGAATAAGATCATTAATATTTACTTCCTTGAACTTAAGCTTTAAACGACCTTCGTTAAAAACAGCCATCTGAAGTACCTTTTCAACCTGAAAACTCAGCCGCTTACTTTCCTGAAGTATAACATTGGAGACATGTTCTATTGTCCGGGGTGTATTGGTTACACTGTTGTCATGAAGCATCTGACTTGCCAGAGAAATGGTTGAGATTGGCGTTTTTAGCTCATGAGTCATGTTGTTGATGAAATCATTCTTAATCATTGAAAGCTTCTTCTGCCTTAAAATGATTAAGATGGTATAAACAAAGATGGCAATCAGTAATGCTGTTAGAATAGCAGTTGGAATTACCATAATGCCAGTTTCCTTTAAAAGATATGACTCCCTTTTTGGAAAATATACACTTAAGTATATCGGTTTTACTTCTGTTAGATCATTCGGAAAAAGAAGATTCTGATATTCCTTTCTTTTCTGCGGAAAATAGTCCTTGTTTCCAATAATACGCTCTTCGTTTCCCCGTGGATAAACTTTCACCGCATATTTGTAATCAATATTAATTCCACTATTTCTAAATTCTGTTTTTAAAGCTCGATCTAATAGTTGATGATTGATACGCTCCTTAACCGGTAAGTTTGAAAAAAGAACCTGGTTTTGAATGATTCTATACATGTTGGCTTGTTCATCCATTCGGTTCTCGTATTGCTGTCTGATATAACTGTCATAATCATGAGTCATATCAAAAGCAGAAGGAAACTCGCCAGGTCGGCCACGTTCATTGGCATTATTATTTATTGTATCAGTAAAATTTATCGAAAGCTCTTCACTAAAATTACTTGATGAATTAGATCTTTGTTGGGAAAATCGATAAGAAAAACTAATGTTGTTTTGAGATCCGTTTCTGGGGATAATTATATTTTGTCCAATACCAGGAAAATAAGGATTGACTGAAGTATTTTTACGGTTACTATTAGCTCCAATTAAGCGCGAAGCTTCATCACGTTCAAGCTTACTAACTACCTCGCGAAGTGTTCTGCTAATTGTTTGGTCAAACTGCTCCTCCTTAATTTGAAAAGCCTTTTTTATAGAGTTAGTCTGTACTAAAATAAGACCGGACATCACACAGGCCATTAAAATAATCAAACTAAGAATAATCTTTCTGCTCATAAGTACAAATATAACCTTTAAAACATACGTTTTTTAAGGACTTAACAATATTTAACATTGCCTTATCCTAATGATTTACAGGGTGATGATTCATCAATAATTCTTAACAGGCTTTAACATTAATTAGCATTAGACCCCCTCAAATATACCTATATTTGTATAAACAGACATATACCAAATGTCTGCTCGGTTAAGGGGTTTGACTGAGTTTTTACAAGGTGAATTTAGGTTTTGGTTTTTAGGGCGAAGTCAGAAGGGCTTCGCCTTATCTTTTGCACCTAAAACGTAGTTGGATATATTTTCTTTAAATTCTTTATCGCTTTTTCTGACGCATTTTGTTGCGCTTCTTTCTTTGAATTACCATCTCCTTTACTAATCTCTTCATTATTAAGCAATACTTTTGAAATGAAGGAGGGTTTGCGGATGTCGTTTGCAGGCCGCTCTGTTGTTTCAAAACTAATTTCTTTCTTAACTTTTTGACTCCACTCAATTAGTTGGCTTTTGAAATTAGAATTGGTGTCCTGAATAGAAGTTAGATCAACATATTCAGGCAGTAATTTTTTTACAATGAATTGTTTGGTGGCATAATAGCCTTTGTCCAGATAAAATGCACCAATAATTGCTTCAAAAGCATCTCCGTAAATATGGCTACTTTCCGAAGTGCTGTTTGTGTTTGATTTGATGAAGTTATTTAGCCCAATTTTATACGTAAGTTCTGTGAGAAAGCTCCTGTTTACCAGTTTTGAACGCATTTGGGTTAAAAAACCCTCATCTTTGTTTGGATAACGGTTGTATAAAAATTCAGCAATGATTGCCCCGAGAATGGCATCTCCCAGATACTCAAGTCGTTCATTGTTTATCCAGTTTTTTTGAGAATCTTGTTTTGAAGCAGATCTGTGTATTAATGCAATTTCATAAAGCTTCATGTTTTCCGGGTAAACTTCAAACAATGACTTTAGAAATAAATAAAACTCTTTCCTTGGAGAAGAAAAGAGTTTTATTTTTTTTACAAACGTTCGTATCACGTTATCAGTATTTCTTGAAAATTACTGTTGCATTGTGACCACCAAAACCAAATGTGTTACTCAAGGCATATTTCATGTCTCTTTTCTTAGCAACATTGAATGTGAAATCAAGTTTATTGTCAATCTCCGGATCGTCAGTAAAATGATTTATTGTCGGAGGGATAATCCCTTCTCTCAATGCTAGAATTGAAGCAATACCTTCAACAGCACCGGCAGCACCTAAAAGGTGACCAGTCATTGATTTTGTAGAACTGATGCTTAGTTTATAAGCATGATCGCCAAAACATTTTTGGATTGCTTTTGGCTCTGCAATGTCTCCAAGTGGAGTAGAGGTACCGTGAACATTAATGTAATCAATGTCTTCCGGTTTAATGCCAGCGTCTTCAAGTGCCCAGTTCATCACAAGTGAGGCGCCTCGACCTTGAGGGTCAGGGGCAGTCATGTGATAAGCATCAGCTGACATTCCACCACCAACAATTTCGCTATAAATTTTGGCGCCACGTTTAACAGCATGTTCGTACTCTTCAAAAATAAGAGCACCTGAACCTTCTCCCATAACAAAGCCATCTCTGTCTTTATCAAATGGGCGGGAAGCTGTTTTCGGGTCATCGTTTCTGGTAGAAAGTGCACGCATGGAATTGAATCCGCATAAACCAGCGTCATTAATTGCTGCTTCTGAACCACCTGTAATAAAAATGTTTGCTTTTCCCATACGGATATAATTGAAAGCTTCAATCATAGCATGAGATGCAGATGCACAAGCAGACACAGTGGTGAAGTTTGGTCCTCTAAATCCATAACGGATTGAGAGAAGGCCCCCAGCAATGTTGGCAATCATTTTTGGAATGAAGAAAGGGTTGAATTTAGGGCGCTCAATATTATAAGACCTGGCTTCTTCAAAGAAAGTTTGAAGACCACCAATTCCGGCACCCCAAATTACGCCTGCACGGTCTCTGTCAATGGTTTCCAGATCAAGACCTGAATCTTCCATCGCTTGCTGTGCTGCGCCATATGCAAATAAAGTGTAAAGGTCATGCTTACGCACTTCTCTTTTCTCTACATAATCTGTAGGATCAAAGTCTTTAACCTCACATGCAAATTGGGTTTTTTGAAGCTCAATCTCAAATTTTGTAATTCGATCTGCTCCGCTTCTACCGTTTTTAAGCCCTTCCCAATATTCCTCAATAGAATTACCTAGCGGGTTTATGGTTCCAAGTCCGGTTACAACTACCCGTTTAAATTCCATAAATGTTAATTCAGATTTATTACTTTAGGTTTTCTTCAATGTGAGAAACTGCCTCACCTACTGTAGAAATTTTTTCAGCCTGATCGTCTGGAATAGCCAAATCAAATTCTTTTTCAAATTCCATGATTAATTCAACTGTATCAAGAGAATCTGCACCTAAATCATTTGTAAAAGAAGCTTCATTGGTTACTTCGCTTTCGTCAACGCCTAATTTGTCAACAATAATTGCTTTTACTTTACCTGCAATATCAGACATAGTTCTAATTTTAAGTTAATATTCAAATTTGTTTTTTAAAAATCCGGTGCAAAGTAATAAATTTACCCAAAATATATCAAAGAAAAACTTAAATAAATAGCTGTTTTGAGTCAAGTTGATTGTTTCGAATCAACTATTATCGAACAGACTAGTCAATTATTCCATTATAGTAATTATAAGTCAATTTAGCATGAAAAAAATTGCCATTCTAGCCTCAGGATCAGGAAGTAACGCCCAGAATATCATTGAATATTTTAAGGGTAATCGGTACGTAAAAGTTGATTCATTATGGTCAAATAATGAGAGTGCTTATGCTCTGATACGTGCGGAAAAGCTGGGTGTTGAAACCTTTACGTTTAGCAAAGGTGAGTTATATAATAGCCTTAAGGTTTTAGAAGCTCTAAAAAATCGTAAAATTGACATGATAGTTCTTGCAGGTTTTCTATTATTAGTTCCCAAAAGCTTAACGGAGGAGTTTGAAATTATTAATATACATCCGGCATTGTTGCCAAAGTATGGTGGTAAAGGGATGTATGGTAATCATGTTCATAAAGCTGTCATTGAAAACAAAGAAAAAGAAAGCGGGATTTCTATTCATTTCGTAAATGAACGGTATGATGAAGGAAACTTAATTTTTCAGGCTACATGTGAATTAACAGACACGGATACTCCTGAAGATGTTGCTGCAAAAGTGCATGTGCTCGAATATGAACATTTTCCAAGGGTAATTGAAGAAGTGTTAATAGGAGGCAACTAATACTTCTTCAATTATTGAATTAGTGTAAATTGGAATAATAATAAATATTGGAGCTTAATTTTTAAGATTGTTTCCTGGGTTTGTTTTCAGGAAATGGAATGAATTGCAATTCTTGCATCAGGGAATCTTTTATTAATGTGTAATCATGCATTTTTTCTTCACGAACCGGCTCTACTGGTGGTGCTTTAACTTTTAGCGGATCCATTGCTGAGCCGTTTCTAAATACCCTGAAATCCAAATGTGGACCAGTTGCTAAGCCTGATTTTCCTACGTAACCAATAGTTTGCCCTTGCTTTACCCGAACTCCTGGTGCAATTCCTTTTCCATATCCATTTAAGTGCATGTAGCAGGTTGTATAAACAGAATTGTGTTTGATGTATAGATATCTTCCTCCACCTCTTTTTTGATAGCCTTTGCGAGTTACAACTCCATCTCCAATTGATTGAACCGGAGTGCCAGTTGCTGCCGCATAATCAATTCCCAAGTGAGGACGTCGGTATTTTAAAACGGGGTGCATTCGGCTGTACGAAAATCTGGAACTAATTCTGGAGAATTTAAGTGGCGCTTTTAAAAATGCTTTTCGGAGGCTTTTTCCTTGTTCGTCAAAGAAGTTTTCAACACTATCCTGATTGAAAATAAAAGCATAATAATCTTCATTAATGTGTTGAAACTGGCTGGCATAAATTTTTCCAATACCAACCGAAGTACTGTCAACAAAGTTTTCTTCATAAATCACACGGAACTTATCTCCTTTCTGAATACCAAAAAAATCAACTGTCCAGGCGTAAATCTCGGAAAGTTCAATTGCTAAAACCGGATTGATGTTGTTCTCTTTCATTGTGTTCCAGAGGGAAGACTTTATAACGCCGGTAGCAGTTCTTAATTCTGTATGTATTGGTTTCTTCCCGCGAGTAATGAAAAGACTGTCATTGAGGTGATAGATAATATAGTCTACTGCATCAATTTCATAAACAAAGTAAGAGGGAGTTTTAAGGCTATCGTTACTGAAAAAGAAATGAAAAGGGTTTTTATATTTGATTTTTCGAACATCAAAAATGGGTTTTGATTTTCGTGCAAGTTTGTCAATTGTTTGGTAGGACACACCTTTCTTCGATAAAATATCAGAAAGGTTTTGATTTCTTCTGATTTTTCCATCTTCAATAATGAAAGAGTCAACAGGTAACCCAAATTTAAGGATTGGATCGGGGATTACTTCGGGAATTGGTTCGCTAATTTCAAATTTTGGCATTGATGCCGGAACAATAAACAGATACGTTAACAGTGATAAACTAATTCCGATAAAAACAATTTCAATCCAATACTTTTTCATATTATATTTTTATTTTGTCAAATCCATGACCAAATACACCCTCGACACTGCCCATGGTTATAAATGCCTCAGGATCAATATTTTTAATTTTTCTAAAAATCATGCTCGACTCACGTTTTCGCACAACGGTCATTAGTATGTCAACATTTTCTTTTGTGTACCAACCAGTACCATTAATAAGAGTAACGCCCCTGTCGGTTTTTTTATTGATAAAATCAGCAATTTCATCATATTTTTTTGAGAAGATGAACATTTGAGTTGATCGCTTTGCACCATTTAAGAATGCATCAAGTGAATACGAAACAACCCACATGGACACATATCCGTAAACCAGTTTCTCCAGTGAGTGGAAAACAAAATACGAAGAGGCAATAATAATCACATCACAGGCAAGAATTACTTTTCCCGGACTAATGTTCCGGTACTTGTTAATAATCATTGCAATAATATCTGTGCCCCCAGTGCTTCCTCCGCGTGAAAAAACAATACCGAGTCCAACTCCTCCAAGCATTCCTCCGAGTACGGCAGATAAAAAGGTGTCGTCAATAATTGGCTCTGTAATTAGCTCAGGTAATACAGCAAATAGAAATGACATGAGCGACATGCTAAAGATTGTTTTTATACCAAAGCTTGCGCCCAAAACTTTTAGCGCTAACGCTACTAAAAAGACATTTACAATTAAATACGAAATCCAAATTGGGATTCCCGAACTATAAAAGATAACTGCAGCGATACCGCTAATGCCACCACCTGTAATTTCTGCAGGAATAAGAAAGACAGTCCAGGCCATTGCGAAAAGCAAAAGACCTGCTGAAATGATTATGTAATCTTTGAATGTTGAAATTAATTTTTGTTTCATTTTCCTTCCGATATCGAATTATACAAAATAAAAGAATTCATTAAAATTGCGCGCAAAAGAACGCAGCTATTTATTAATATTTATTGAGAAAAATCAGGGAAATCATTTTTGTTGTCGAATTAGCTAAGATTCTTCAACAATAATGTGTTTTATTTATGAATTTTGTGGTTTCCCTCTTGAAAAAAAACTTTGGTTGAAACAATTATAAATGCTAGATTCATCGTTTTAAATTTTATTTGCAAATAAACACAACTGCTCGCTATGAGAGTTATGGGCATTTTCCCAGCTATTAGTATAGAAAAAACCAGAACGTTCTTTTTCGGTAGTTCTGCTAGTTTAAGTTTTCAGGATGTATTGATAATGTACACAAGTATTATTATCGCATTAGCTGGATTATCAAGTGCTATCTTTAATTACATTCAGAACCTTCCGGAAGAAATTACTATTTTTTCGGTATGTATGTTTATCGTATTTAGTATTTTCTTTATTATCGGTAGATTCAGAAGAATTTCAAAAATGCTTTATTTGCTGGTTTCCATTGCAATTTTGCTCTCTCTAAATTTTGCATGGTTGTATAATTTTGGGTCTAAAGGTCCAATCTTGACTTTGTATCTGGTTGCATTTACCTTTTATATTTTTGTTTGGGATAAAAAAAGAGTTGTTTTTATTTTTTCTTTAATTCTAATTAATCTGTTGTTTTTATATACCCAAGAAATTCAGCAACCGAATCTAGTTGGGAGTTATCCTTCTGAATATTCCCGAATTTCAGATGTTTATTTTGGACTTATTTTTGCACTGATGATGATGACCGCATTTATTGCAGCGATTAAACGCAATTATATTGAGCAATATCAGAAAGCACGAAAAGCTGATCAGCTTAAGTCTGCATTTTTAGCAAATATGTCTCATGAGATTCGAACTCCATTGAATGCTATTGTAGGCTTTTCATCTTTATTAGCTGAAGAGGAATTTACGAAGGAAAAACAAGAGTTGTTTAAAGACATCCTGACTACAAATAGTGATTATTTATTGAAGTTGATTGAGGATATTATTGATCTTTCAAAAATTGAAGTAGACGAACTTGTCTTTAAAAATAAGGAAGTTAATATTGAGAAAATGTTTGAGTGGCTTAAGATTAGCTTTGAAGGCATGATTAATAAGGAACAATTGTCTATTCAATATGAATTAAACCTTGATAACCCTAATGTTTATACTGATTCTACTCGTCTGGAACAGGTTCTGCGGAATTTAATAAATAACGCAATCAAGTTTACTGAAAAAGGATCTGTTACTTATGGTTGTATAAAAGAAGCTGGCGAACTGATGTTTTTTGTAAAAGATACAGGTATTGGTATCCGTCCTGAGAATCAGAAACAGATTTTTGAACGTTTTGTGAAAATTGAAGAAAGTGCAGACCGGTTATCACGCGGGACAGGAATTGGGCTCTTTCTGTCAAAGCAATTGGTTGAAAAAATGGGTGGTCAAATTTGGGTCGACTCTGTGTTTGGAGAGGGGACTACTTTTTATTTCACAATTTGTGAAAGCAATGTAACAAAAATGGCATTCCTCAATTGAAGAATGCCACTTATAAATGTGTTTATTATAGAATCGTTTTAAACAACTACATTAATAATCTTTTTAGGGACAATAATCATTTTCTTAGGTGATTTCCCATCCAGCCATTTTTGAGAAAGCTCATGTTCCAATACAATCTTTTCAATTTCATCTTTTGGCATATCTAATGGTAGCTCCAGCTTAAAACGCATTTTGCCATTGAATGAAACCGGATATGTGTGTGTGTCTTCAACCAACAAGCTTTTGTCAGCGACAGGCCATGGTTCGTACGATAATGTCTTCTCGTTGCCATAAAGTTGCCATAATTCCTCCGCAAGGTGTGGAGCATAAGGTGCCAGAATTGTAGCAAAAGTTTGCGCTGTTGCCTTAGTCACTTTTCCTTTTTTTATTGCCAAATTATTAAATACCATAAGTGCCGATATCCCTGTGTTGAATTTCAGGTTTTCTATATCATCACCTACTTTAATGATGGTTTGCTGAAGTAACTTCAATACATCTTTGTCTTCTTCTCCATCAACAATATTATCCAGATTTGCAAAGAAACGACAAGCACGTCCAAGGAATCCAAAAACTCCTTTTACACCATTTTCAGCCCACGGTTTGGTGTCATCCAATGGTCCCATAAACATTTCGTACAATCGAAGTGCATCAGCTCCATATTTCTCTACCACGTCATCAGGGTTGATGACATTCTTCAAAGACTTCGACATTTTTGCAACAATCTGACGAAGTTCTTCTCCTGTTTCTGTATGGAAATACGCACCATCTTTTTCTTCAACTAAATCTGAAGTTACCTTTCCTCCCGTTTGTGTTTCGTATGCAAACGCGAGAATCATTCCCTGATTGAACAGTTTTTGGAATGGTTCTTCAGTTGAAACAATATCTAAGTCAAATAATACCTTGTGCCAGAATCGTGAGTACAATAAGTGAAGTACGGCATGCTCTGCACCTCCAATGTATAAGTCAACAGGCATCCAGTAGTTTTCAACTTTTTTGTCAAAAATCTGCTCATCATTTTTTGGGTCGATATAGCGCAGGTAGTACCAGCATGATCCCGCCCATTGAGGCATGGTATTGGTTTCCCGGCGACCTTTTCGCCCATTCTTATCAACTACCGTTAGCCAGTCACCAGCATTGGACAGTGGCGATTCGCCTCCATCTCCCGGTTCAAATTTCTCCATGTCTGGCAAGCTTACTGGTAGGTCATCTTCAACTAGAGTTACTTCGCCATCTTCCCAGTGAATTACAGGGAATGGTTCGCCCCAATAACGCTGGCGGCTAAATAGCCAATCGCGAAGTTTGAAGTTTTCAGTTGCATTCCCGATTTGTTTTTCTTCCAGCCAACCAATTGTTTTGGCGATGCCATCATCTTTATTTAGTTCGTTAATATCAAGTCCTGTAATATCACTTGATGAGTTGACGTAAGAACCATCTCCAGTCCAGCAAGCTTTACCAGTCAATACTTGCTCTCTGATTTCATCTTCAGCATCTTTTGGATCGAGAATGCAAATAATTGGAATGTCAAATTTTTCTGCAAACTCAAAGTCGCGAGTATCATGTGCCGGAACAGCCATAATCGCTCCGGTTCCATATCCCATTAGTACGTAATCTGCAACCCAAACTGGAACCTCTTTCCCTGTAACCGGGTTGATGGCGTAACGTCCGGAAAATACACCGGTTTTATCTTTGGCCAACTCGGTACGATCCAAGTCAGATTTTAATGAAGCAGCTTGAATGTATTTCTCAACTTCAGCTTTTTTCTCATCCAATACAATTTCTGAAAGCATTGGATGTTCTGGTGAAACAACCATGTAGGTTGCACCAAACAAAGTGTCAGAACGAGTAGTATAAACACGTAGACTTTGATCTAGTCCTTGTAAAACAAAATCGACTTCAGCGCCTGTTGATTTGCCAATCCAGTTTCTCTGCATGTCTTTAACACCTTCTGGCCAGTCCAAATCATTTAGTCCCTCAAGCAAACGTTGTGCATAATGAGGAATCCGAAGCAGCCATTGTTTCAAGTTTTTGCGAGTCACCTGATTGCCACATTTTTCATGTGAACCATCAGTAAGAACTTCTTCGTTTGCACATACTGTCTTGCAGTGCTCGCACCACCATACCTGAGCGTTATCGTAATAAGCCAGGCGTTTTTTGCCGATGTATTCTTTTACCGCAGTTTTTCCTTCAGCTTTTACTTCATCAGGAATAGGTAATTCGGAAATAGGACGACCTTTGTTTATTTCAGCATCAAACCATGTATTATACAGTTTGGTAAATATCCACTGTGTCCACTTAAAATATTTTGGGTCGGTAGTATTGATCTCACGATCCCAGTCATAGCTAAGCCCTAATGTTTTAATCTGACGACGGAAATTGTCACAGTTCTTTTGGGTAGTGATTGCAGGGTGTGTCCCTGTTTGAATAGCGTATTGCTCTGCAGGTAGCCCAAAAGCATCCCATCCCATCGGGTGCAATACATTGAATCCTTTCATCCGTTTGTATCGGCTGATTATGTCAGTTGCAGTGTATCCTTCAGGGTGTCCAACATGAAGTCCTGATCCAGATGGATAAGGAAACATATCGAGGATGTAATATTTTGGTTTTGAAAAGTCGTTTTCGGTCTTGAAGGTTTTATTTTCCTCCCAGTAGGCTTGCCATTTTGGCTCAATGTCCCAGAATTTGTATTCCATCGTATCGGTTGATTAAAATCAGTTAAAGGTCGCAGACCTTTTTGTTATTTTATTACATTGCCAGTCTTGTATTGTATCGCTGTTATTGTTGACAGTCATACTTTTCACCAGCTTATGATTGCGCGGCAAAGATAGAAAAAACTGCGTATAGTGCATAGTAAATTGAACGACGCTTAAGGTATAGATGAAATGACTGATTCATAAATAAATATTACTTAAGTTTTATTTAGAATAAAGATGAATTATGAAGAAATATCTTTTGTCTGATATATTCTGTAAATACATTTTGGTAAATTAACAGGTACTTATTTTTTCAGATTTAGAATTGGCATTAAAATGGAAAGGGATCTCCAAAAATCAATCATATTTAAAAAAATCAATATCAATGAAAAAAATAATTTTAGCCTTTTTCGTATTGTTTTCAATAAGTGTTTTTGCTCAGAAACAAATTGATAAACTAACGTATGAAGACAGTCAAAATTCTTCAGTGTTTCAGTTGATTAGAAATAATACACATGTTTTAAAGTACACAGCTGCTGATGGTTCTGTTTTAGTTCTGGGAGATACTCTTATAATTGGGATTCCTTCAGGCTCGGAAACAACAACAACAGCAGTTGGAACAGGAGGTACTTTTGGTGTCGCCAGTGCCAAATCAAAAACAAAGAATAGTTTTTCGAATGTAATAATGGGCAGACCCGGTGGCGCTGGGAATCTGCTAAATGCTGTTGATGGACAAACACCCAATAATGCACCTGCGAAAATGGAAGGTGAGATTGTTGTTATTTCAGACATGAGAGTGATTCATAAAGGGAGCAAGAAAAAACCATTAAGATTATTGATGCTTTTAGGGGAACCTAATGGTAGAGCATTTGGGATTAACAAATTTATGTCTGTTACTGATTACGAAAAGGCAGTTATTGCAGGGGAGATTAAAAGTATAAATGCTCCAATGACCCGTGGCGAAGCCATTGCGAAGTTGAAAGAAACAAAAGAATTGTTTGATCTGGGATTGCTGGAAGAGGATGAATTTAAAAAGGTAAAAGATGAACTTGCTCCAATTATTATGAATAAATAGAACACTCAAATAATACTATATAAAGATGCAATCCTTGAAGTTTGAGGGGTGCATTTTTTGTTTGTATTCTATAATACAATACCTTAGTTATTCATTTTCTGGTATATGGGGAGTGGTAAAGAAATACTGAAAGATAAAAACCTAATTGTAATTTTTGGGACAACCCTTTTTGCAGTGATGGGGGTTGCTAGTATTACTCCTGCTTTTCCTGAAATTATCAATTATTTTGAAATTACAACTCAGCAGGTAGGATGGCTCATTGCAGCTTTTACACTCCCAGGTATTTTTCTTACTCCAGTAACAGGAGTTCTTGCTGATCGGCATGGGCGTAAAGTAATTTTGGTGCCTTCTTTATTCGTATTTGGCATTGCAGGATTTACCTGTGTTTTCACCCATGATTTTTACATGTTGCTTTTACTTCGATTTGTTCAGGGTGTTGGTGCCAGTGCTTTGTCAAGCCTAAACATGACACTGATTGGAGATCTTTTTAAAGGAGAAAAGCGAACTGCCGCTATGGGATATAATGCAAGTGTTTTAAGTATTGGCACTGCTACTTATCCTGCGATTGGAGGGGTGTTGACGGTGTTGGGATGGCACTATGTATTTGTTCTTCCGCTATTGGCAATTCCATTTGGGATTTGGGTAATTTCTGGTCTGAATAATCCAGAACCCAAAAATCGTCTTGGGCTGAAAGAATATTTTGGAAATGTTTGGCGCACTGTTAATCGCTCTACGGTTTGGGGACTTTTTATTGTGAGTATTTTATTATTTGTAATACTTTATGGCTCATATCTTACTTATTTCCCAATTCTACTTAAAGAAAGTTTTTCTGCTAATTCAGTAGTGATAGGTGGTGCAATGTCTCTAATGTCATTGGTGACAGCATTAACATCGTTTCAGCTTCCCTTGATTAGTAAGATTATTCAGCCTAAACAGCAGCTTTTAATTTCTGCGGTGTTGTATTTACTGTCAATGCTTATTCTTGCATATTCTTCAGTTTGGGTGGAAATATTTATTGGGATTGCATTGTTTGGCCTGGGGCATGGAATTTTGATACCATCAATTATGAATATGTTAGCTGGATTGTCATCAATTCACGAACGTGCTGCATTTATGTCTCTTAATTCAATGGTTCTCCGTATTGGACAAACCATTGGCCCATTAGTGATTGGAGTATTTTATGCTATCGGTGGAATTAGCTTATCCTTTTTTGCAGGTGCAGTAGCGGCACTTCTAATGTTCCTGATTGTTTTAGTGTTGGTGAAACCAGAAATAAAAGAATAATTATTCTTCTTCAACAGGGGCATCCTTTTTCTTAAACCAATTTATAGGATTTAGTTTGGTTTTGTACCTGATGAAAAGTTCTTTGCCAACGAGTAATCCTCCTGACCAAAAAACAACCTCCATGGCAATAAAGCTGGCTGATGACCAGAATACTTTTTGCTTGGTTTCAAGCTCCATGAATGGGATTAGGAATATCAATCCAAAAAATACTCCACTGAAGATCATCAGGAATATCCCCAATTTAATTTGCCAGTTTTTCTTTTGATTCATCTTTTAGAAAAAATGTAATCAACCTTATCTTCATTTAATTGGTTGGACAAGGTTGATTGTAAAGTTTTATAAACTACCCTTCAATAACAACGATCTTTTCAATTTCATCGCCTTGACAAATGTTGTCAATAACCTCGACACCTTCAATAACTTTCCCAAAGCAAGTGTGGTTGCGGTCAAGGTGAGCTGTATTTTCACGACTGTGGCAAACAAAAAATTGTGAGCCGCCAGTATTACGTCCTGCATGTGCCATTGACAAAACACCACGATCATGATGTTGATTGTTACCATCAAGTTCACATTTGATGCTGTATCCAGGGCCGCCAGCTCCAGTTCCGTCTGGGCATCCACCTTGAATAACAAAATTTGGAAGTACACGGTGAAAAGTTAATCCATCGTAGAATCCATCTTTTGATAGTTTCACGAAATTTTCAACTGTGCCAGGTGCATCTTCTTCGTAAAGTTCCACTTTCATTAAACCTTTGCTGGTATGAATTTCTGCTTGTTTCATTTTTTCAAAATTTGAATGAGCCGGTAAAAATACAATTTGTAATTATCACCAACAAAATGATTCGATGTAAGGTTGATGTCCTTTTTTTAAAATAATTAATATGCTGCTTAGTATTCCAATAGCAGCCAGAAAATAAACCGGGAAGTACGTGATATTATTTCAAATAATTATTGAAAGAAATAATTCGATTCTGCTTCAATGATATGCCAACAATAAATTGGAGTTATTTAAAATATGACTTTTATCTTGAAATTCCATCTATGTCTCTGTTTAATAACAGATTGTATTAAATCTACTTATTTAAGAACTTAAAGTCAAAATATAAATGAAACATCATGACTAAGACGACACATCAATTTATTGAAGAGTTTATGCGCTATGTTAAGGCTCGTGACCCTTTTCAGACTGAATTTCACCAGGCTGTTCATGAAGTAGCAGAGTCTCTTGCTCCATTTTTAGTTGAGAACCCTCGGTATTTAAAAGCAAAAGTGCTGGAGCGTATAACGGAACCAGAACGAGTCCTTCAATTTCGTGTTCCATGGGTAGATGATAAAGGCAATGTTCATGTGAATCGTGGTTTCAGAATTGAGATGAATTCTGCAATCGGGCCTTACAAAGGAGGATTGCGGTTTCACCCAACAGTGAACCTAAGTATTTTAAAGTTTTTGGCTTTTGAGCAGGTATTTAAAAATAGTCTGACAAGTTTGCCATTGGGAGGTGGTAAAGGTGGTTCTGATTTCGATCCAAAGAATAAAACTGACAATGAAGTAATGCGTTTTTGCCAAAGCTTTATGACCGAATTGCAGCGCCATATCGGACCAAATACTGATATTCCAGCAGGAGATATTGGAGTAGGTGGTCGTGAAATTGGTTTCTTATTTGGACAATACAAGAGATTGAGAAACGAATTTACTGGTGTTTTAACTGGTAAGGGTTTAGAGTGGGGAGGAAGCTTAATTCGTCCGGAGGCTACAGGTTATGGTGCGGTTTATTTTGCTGAAGAAATGATGAAGCAAAAAGGCGAATCATTTAAAGGGAAAGTAGTTACCGTATCTGGTTCTGGGAATGTGGCTCAATTCGCTACTGAAAAAGTTATTGAACTGGGAGGTAAGGTGGTGACACTTTCTGATTCTGGAGGTTCAATTTATGATCCGGAAGGAATTGATCGTGAAAAACTTGATTATGTGATGGATCTCAAAAATGTTCAACGAGGACGTATTAAGGAGTATGCCGATAAATATGGATGCGAGTATCATGCAGGGAAAAGACCTTGGTTTGTTGCTTGCGATGTCGCTTTGCCAAGTGCTACTGAGAATGAATTGGATGCTAACGATGCTGCAACTTTACTGAAAAATGGATGCTATGTAGTTTCTGAAGGTGCAAATATGCCTTCGACGCCTGAAGCCATTCAGGCTTACCAAAAGGCAAAAATATTGTATGCTCCTGGAAAAGCTGCGAATGCCGGTGGTGTTGCAGTGTCTGGCTTAGAGATGGCTCAAAATAGTATGCGTCTAAACTGGAGTCGTGAAGAGGTTGACGGACGCTTACATACGATCATGAAAAATATTCATGAAATGTGTGTGAAACATGGAACTCAGGCTGACGGTTGGGTGAATTATGTTGATGGAGCAAACATTGGAGGCTTTGTGAAAATCGCAACTGCAATGATGGCTCAAGGCATTGTTTAGATATATTTGAGTAGTTAGATCTTAAAATTTGTAGAGTGGGTTTCCAGTTTTCTGGATGCCCATTTTTTATTATTAACTGAAGCTAAGGGTATAATATAACTATTTGTAAAACCTGTTCAATAACGGTGTTATTAAACATTGTGGTGTTTGGGTTTTTCTGGGCGAAAATCAGTTTTTAGAATTATTTTCGTCTATTCCTTTGTCAGGAAAAATACGAATCATTTTTGAATTAAAATGAGTATGATGAAAACAGATATGAATCAATTTATGGAGGCTTTAAAAGCCCGTACACCAGGTGAGAATGAATTTCATCAGGCAGTTCATGAAGTTGTTGAGTCCGTATGGGATGTTTATCAACGAAATCCAAGATATCAAAAGGCAAAAATCCTCGAACGCATGGTTGAACCTGAACGGGTAGTAATGTTCCGTGTTCCATGGATTGATGACCAAGGTGATGTTCAGGTTAACCGCGGTTACCGTGTTGAGTTTAATTCGGCGCTTGGCCCTTATAAAGGTGGCTTGAGATTTCACCCGACAGTTACACTTTCAATTTTAAAATTTTTAGGGTTTGAACAAATCTTTAAAAATAGTTTGACAACACTTCCGATGGGTGGAGGTAAAGGTGGTTCTGATTTTAGCCCAAAAGGAAAATCAGATAATGAGATTATGCACTTTTGTCAAAGTTTTATGACGGAGTTGCAGCGCCATATCGGGCCAAATACAGATGTTCCAGCAGGGGATATTGGTGTTGGTGGCCGTGAAATCGGTTATTTGTTTGGCCAATACAAGCGAATTCGGAATGAGTTTACCGGAGTTTTAACTGGTAAAGGTTTAGCTTGGGGTGGAAGTTTGATTCGTCCTGAAGCAACCGGATTTGGTGCAGTTTATTTTACACAGCATATGCTTGAGCAGCTAGATAAGAAGATTGAAGGTCATACGTTTAGTGTGTCTGGCTTTGGAAATGTTGCCTGGGGGGCAATTGCCAAGATTAATGAACTGGGTGGCAAGGTTGTTACTATTTCCGGGCCTGATGGGTACATTTATGATGCAGAAGGAATTACAGGTGATAAGGTTGACTACTTGCTTGAATTACGTTCAACAAATAATGATATTGTAGAACCATATGCTGATGAGTTTGGAGCTGAATTCTTCCCAGATAAAAAACCTTGGGAAGTCCCAGTTGATATTGCTATTCCTTGTGCTACGGAAAATGAAGTTGATTTGGATGATGCAAAAATGTTAGTTGAAAACGGTTGCTTTATGCTGTCAGAAGCTTCTAACATGGGATGTACTGCTGATGCTGTTGAATATTTGGCTGAGAAAATGCATTATGCGCCAGGGAAAGCTGTGAATGCTGGAGGTGTTGCTGTTTCTGGTTTGGAGATGACACAGAACAGTCAACGACTAAATTGGACTCGCGAAGAAGTGGATGCCCGTTTGCATATAATCATGCGAGAAATTCATGAGGCCTGTGTAAAATATGGCAAAAACGGGAATAAGATCAACTATGTGAAAGGAGCAAATGTTGGCGGTTTTGTAAAAGTTGCCGATGCGATGCTCGCTCAGGGAGTTGTTTAAAAGAAATAGTATTTGTTTTGAAGAATTAAGATATAGCTCGGAGAGTCTGTTTTTATAGATTATCCGGGCTGTTTTGATTGAATTATCATTTAGATAATGTTCCTTTTAAGGTCACTTCATTTTAAAATGTTTTCTTTGGAGCAAATTTTTTAAAATGCTCATAGATACACACTCACATATATATTCCGAAGATTTTATTAATGATATTGATGAGGTCGTAAAGCGATCCTACGAAAACGACATTCGTAAGATTGTATTACCAAACATTGATAGTTCTTCAGTAAAAAAGATGCTTGATCTTGTTGATAATTATCCGCAGATATGTTATCCCTTAATGGGCTTGCATCCAACATCTGTTAACGAGGATTATCAGGAAGAACTTCAATTGGTTGAGTATTGGTTGGCGAAAAGAAAGTTCTATGGGGTTGGTGAAATTGGAATCGATTTATATTGGGAGACTGCTTTTTTAGAGGAGCAGGTAAAAGCTTTTAGATACCAAATAAACCTTGCTAAAAAATATAAACTTCCGGTTGTCATCCATGTTCGGGATTCTTTTCATGAAACATTTGAGGTTCTTAAAGAAGAAAATACCGATGAGCTGACAGGGATATTCCATAGTTTTACAGGTTCTGTAGAGCAAGCAAATCAAATTATCGATTTAGGATTTAAGCTTGGGATTGGTGGTATTGTTACATTTAAAAATAGTGGTTTGGATAAAGTATTGGAAAATATTGACCCTTCTCACATGGTTTTAGAAACCGATTCTCCTTATCTGACTCCAGCACCTAACCGAGGGAAAAGAAATGAAAGTGCTTACCTTATATATATAGCAAGAAAAATTGCTGAAATTCATAACACTACAGTTGGAGAAATTGCAAAAGTTACTACCGAAAATGCAACAAGATTGTTCGGTATTTAATCATTGCTTTAACTACATTTGTATATAAAAACTACTGTATCTTGAAAAAACCTTCAATTTTACTGATCTACACAGGCGGAACAATTGGGATGGTTCAAAAAACTGGTTCCGGTTTAAGTCCTGTCAAGTTTGATCAGATTTTAGATGAAGTTCCTGAGCTTAATCGATTGGGCTATCATCTTGAAACCATAGCATTTAATCCTCCCATTGATTCTTCGGATATGAACCCAAAGGTGTGGGGTAAATTAGCAAGAACAATTCAACGAAACTATAATCGTTATGATGGTTTTGTAGTATTGCATGGTACTGATACAATGGCTTATACAGCTTCAGCGTTGAGTTATATGCTTGAGAACCTTGATAAGCCAGTGGTGATGACCGGTTCTCAGCTTCCAATTGGGATTTTTAGGACTGATGGAAAGGAAAATTTAATTACATCGGTTGAGATTGCTGCAGCTCAGAAAAATGGCATGACTATTGTTCCTGAAGTTTGCGTTTATTTTGACAATAAATTATATAGGGGAAACCGGATAAGTAAAAGGCATGCTGATCATTTCAGGGCTTTTGATTCGGTTAATTATCCACTTCTGGCTAATGCCGGGGTCGATATTAATTACTTCACAGATAATATTTATTATCCCAAAAATAAAGGGATACTAAAAATAAGTTCAGATTTTAATGAGCACGTTGTAGTTCTGAAAGTATTTCCCGGAATGAGCCGGACGGTCTTTGAAAATATTGTAAATATACCTGGTTTAAAAGGTGTTGTTTTGGAAACTTTTGGTTCTGGAAATGTGCCAACTGCACCTTGGTTGGTACGTGTGATTTCAAAAGCAATCAAACAAAGAATCATTTTTTTGAATGTAACACAATGTCCGGGAGGTGCTGTTAAGATGGGGCACTATGAGGCAAGCAGGAAGCTTTTAAACGCAGGCGTGGTGAGTGGGAAGGATATGACAACGGAGGCTGCTGTCACCAAACTTATGTTCCTTTTGGCGCAAGGTTTAAATCAGGAAGATATAAAGCTACACTTGCATAAAAGTTTGAGTGGGGAAATAAGTGAATAGCTTATTTTTATTTCACAATTTTTTTGTATTTTGCAGCCCTGAAAATTCTGGGGGCAGAATATACTGGAGAGGTGCAGGAGTGGCTTAACTGGCACGCCTGGAAAGCGTGTGTACCCCGCAAGGGTACCGAGGGTTCGAATCCCTCTCTCTCCGCGGGGAGTTCTTATTTTTTCTGAATAGTTGATGATCAAGTTATTATCTGTGCATAGTAACACTTAAAGTAGAATCAAAAACCTAATCCTTAAATTTATTGCATAGAAAACACATTTGATGAATGAATTGTTTACTACGCTTTAAGGAGATTTCATGACATAGTAATTGAACTAGTTTTTAAAACACAACATAACAAATTTGAAATAAGAGATTTACTAATTAAAATTAAAACCAATGATGAAAAAACTATTTGCGTTTATAGCAGTAATCGGGATGCTTTACATCGGAGTGTCCAATAATGCCGTTGCTCAGGATCAGTCTGAACAAGCAACAGAAATTGCAGAATCGACACCTGCTGAAGTTCCATCTGCTATCGTTGAAGAAGAACAAGCTGCTTCTACTGAAGAAGGAAAATCATTACACAGTCAGATCAAACAAAAATTTATTGAAGGTAACCCAACTTTCATGTCTTTTGTATTGATTTGTTTGATTTTAGGTTTGGCAATGTCTTTGGAAAGAGTTATTTACCTTAACCTTTCAACAACTAACAACAAAAAACTTTTAATAAATGTAGAAGACGCATTAGATAACGGTGGTATCGAAGCGGCTAAAGAAGTTTGTCGTAACACTCGTGGTCCTGTTGCCAGTATTTTCTACCAAGGTCTTGATCGTTCAGAAGAAGGTTTAGATGTAGTTGAAAAAACTGTTGTTGCTTATGGTGGTGTTCAAGCTGGCTTACTTGAAAAAGGTTTAAGCTGGATTTCATTGTTTATCGCTCTTGCACCTATGCTTGGTTTCATGGGAACAGTAATTGGTATGATTGCAGCATTTGATGCAATTGAAGTTGCTGGTGATATTAGTCCTGCTCTTGTAGCTGGTGGTATTAAAGTTGCATTGATTACTACTGTATCTGGTCTTGTTGTTGCAATGATCCTACAAGTATTCTATAACTATTGTATTTCTAAAATTGATGGTATTATCAATAGCATGGAAGATGCTTCAATTTCATTGATTGATATTCTTGTAAAACACAATCTTAAAAAATAATTGAACTTATGAAACTTGAAAAAGTATTAACCATTGTTTCATGGGTGCTTTTGGCAGTTTCAGCTTTTCTGATTGTGTCTATGATGACTAATATCAGCGAAAATGAAGCTGACGCTACTATGGGCGCCTGGATCAATACCAACATGGTTTGGTCATATTTATTACTGGGTGCTAGTGCTGTTATAGCAGTAGTTGCTGCATTAATAACTACGTTTACAGACAAAGTTGCTGCTAAAAGAGGCCTAATTTCTTTACTGTTTGCCGCAGTTGTTCTCGCAATTGCTTATGTACTTGCTTCCGATGCAATTCCTACTTTTTTCGGAGTAGAGAAATTTCTTGCTGATGGTACTTTAACAGCAAGTATCTCAAAAATGGTTGGAACAGGTTTATATGCGACCTATTTACTCTTTGGATTAGCTATTCTAGCTATTGCTCTTGCACCATTGAAAAGAGTTTTTAAATAATAATGTGGGATTAACACAGGAAAAAAAATAGAATCATGGCAAAAAAAGTACCTGAAATACCGGGCTCATCATTGGCTGATATAGCCTTTATGTTGCTTATCTTTTTCCTGGTGACGACGACTATGGATGTTGACAGCGGTCTTGAACGCCAACTTTCACCTATGCCTCCTCCAGATCAGGAGGCACCACCACCAATTAAAGAACGAAATATTTTTGTGGTGTTGGTAAATGCCAATAATCAATTGTTGGTTGAGGGAGAAATTGCTAGAGTTGAAGATCTTCGCGAGAAAGCCAAAGAATTTATGGTGAACTCAAATAACGATGAGAATCTACCTGAAAAAACGGTTAAAGAAGTACCATATTTTGGCGAAATTCCAGTTACTAAAGGAATTATTTCTTTACGAAATGATGTAGGAACTCAATACGGAACTTATATCGCTGTACAAAACGAGTTGGTTGGAGCCATCAACGATCTTAGAGAGGAGTTATCAAGAGATAAATTTGGAAGATCTTTTATAAAGCTAGAAAAAGATCAACGAAGAGCAATCAAGGTAATATATCCTCAAAGGATATCTGAAGCTGAACCTAAAAGAGTAGGAGGAAAATAATATGTCTAAATTTAGAAAAAGCGGAGCAAAAGAATTACCACCGATATCCACGGCTTCATTGCCAGATATCGTGTTTATGCTGCTTTTCTTCTTTATGGTAAGTACAACCATGCGGGAAGTTACTATGAAAGTAAGAATAACGATTCCTGAAGCAACTGAACTTACTAAATTAGAGAAGAAGTCGCTGGTGAGCTATATTTACGTAGGACCTCCTCATCTACAATTCCAGAAAGTATTTGGTTCAGAACCACGTATTCAATTAAATGACCAGTTTGCTGGTGTTTCTGATATTACTGAATATATTACCAGTGAGAGGGAAGCTAGAGATGAAGCAGAGGTGCCATTTATGGTTACGTCTCTAAAAGTGGATCAGTATACAAAGATGGGTATTGTTTCTGAAATTAAACAGGAACTGAGAAAAGCAGCTGCTTTGCACATCAACTACTCTTCACGCAAGGGAACTGAATTAGATTAAAAAATCTACGAATATATTTGAGAGGGAAACTATTTGTAGTTTCCCTCTTTTTTTGATTGTTAAATGATAAACCAATTACTTATGGCAACCCTTAAATTTGATGAAGTGCCTTATGAAGTTGTTCGTGAAGGTTTGGAACGAAAAATTATTCATACCAATAACCTGATGAACGTTTTAATTGATTTTACTGATGGCCCTTGGGAAAAGCCGGAACCTATGCATAGTCACCCACACGAGCAAACGTCATACATTGCTGATGGGAAGATAATTTTCTTTTGTGAGGATGAAGAGTCTCAGGAGTTAAAGTCTGGTGATATGTTCGCAGTGCCTTCTGGCAAAAGACATACCATTCAGTTACTTACAAAAACGGCTCGTTTAGTTGATAGTTTTAACCCTGTCCGTGAAGATTTTTTGAAATAAATATTGGATCTGAGAAATAAAAGAAGGGAGCAAAAAGCTCCCTTTCGTGTAAGTATGTAGATCAAAGTTTATTTTTCTTCTTTTACGTTCAGTTTTAAGTTCAACTCATCAAGTTGTGCTTCTGCAATTGGTGATGGTGAATCAATCATGACATCGCGTCCTGAATTATTTTTAGGGAAAGCGATTACATCACGGATAGTATCCAATCCTGCAAATAATGAGGCCAGGCGGTCAAATCCAAAAGCAATACCAGCATGTGGTGGTGCACCAAATTTGAAGGCACTCATCAGGAATCCAAATTGAGCTTCAGCTTCTTCTTTGGTAAAGCCAAGCAATTCAAACATTTTTGCTTGAAGAGCTGAATCAAAAATACGAACTGAACCACCACCAATTTCAACACCGTTAATTACAAGGTCATAAGCATTCGCACGAACTTCTCCCGGCTTGGAATTAATTAGTTCAAAGTCTTCAGGTTTTGGAGAAGTGAATGGATGATGCATTGCGTGGAAGCGCTTACTATCTTCATCCCATTCCAAAAGAGGAAAATCAACTACCCAAAGTGGTTTGAATGTGTTTTTATCACGAAGACCTAATTGATTACCCATTTCTAAACGAAGTTCGCCAATTGCATTCAGCATGTGTGATTTATCACCAGACATAACCAGTAGTAAATCTCCGGGCCTGGCTTCAAATACATCAGCCCATGCTTTTAAATCTTCAGCAGAATAGAATTTGTCTACGGATGATTTATAAGAACCATCTTCGTTGCATTTTACGTAAACTAAACCTTTAGATCCAATTTGAGGGCGTTTCACCCAATTGGTTAGTGCATCAAGTTGTTTGCGGGTATATGACGCACATCCTTCAGCACAGATACCTCCCACAAATTCAGCATCATCAAAAACTTTAAAACCTTTGTTTTTCGTTACCTCGTTAAGGTCTTTGATTAACATCTCAAAACGTGTGTCTGGTTTGTCAGAACCATAGTTTTGAATTGCTTCACTATAGGGCATTTGTGGGAAATCTTCCACTTCAACACCTTTTATAGTCTTGAATAAGTATTTGGTTAAGCCTTCAAATGTATCCAGAATATCTTGTTGTTCAACGAAGGCCATTTCGCAGTCAATTTGAGTAAACTCAGGCTGACGGTCGGCACGTAGATCTTCATCTCGGAAACACTTTACAATTTGGTAGTAGCGGTCGAAACCAGCAATCATCAATAGTTGCTTAAATACCTGTGGCGATTGTGGCAATGCATAAAACTCACCAGCATTCATGCGTGAAGGCACAACAAAGTCACGGGCTCCTTCGGGAGTCGACTTGATTAAAACAGGAGTTTCTGTTTCAATGAATTCTTTTTCATTTAAATATGAACGGATAGCATGAGCCATCTTTGAGCGAAGCACCATGTTTTCACGAACCGGATTACGTCGCAAATCAAGATAACGATACTTCATGCGGATGTCATCACCGCCATCACTTTCATCTTCAATTGTAAACGGAGGAGTCTCTGACGAGCTTAAGATTTTTAAATCTTTCACATCGATTTCAATTTCTCCCGTAGGCATATTTTTGTTTTTGCTACTACGTTCACGAACGGTTCCACTGGTTTGAATCACGAATTCGCGTCCCAGCTTTTTCAAAGTTACAGTAGTTTCAGCTGATGAGTTCTCATCAAAAACCAATTGGGTAATCCCATAACGGTCACGAAGGTCTACAAAAGTCATTCCTCCCAATACGCGTTTACGTTGAACCCATCCGGCAAGGGTTGTTTCAGTTCCCTGATTATCGAGGCGTAATTCACCACATGTGTGCGTTCTATACATAGTGTCGATCTCTTTTTTGTTTGCCTGCAAAAATAAGCAGATTTTACAATTTAAATTGTAGGTTTGTCAATAATTCTGAAATGTTTTAACGATGGAGCTATTTAGTGATGAGTATTTTATGAAAAAGGCCTTTCAGGAAGCAAGAGTAGCTTATGATGAAGGCGAAGTTCCTGTTGGTGTTGTTGTGGTTGCACAAAACCGGATTATTGCCCGCGCGCATAACCTAACCGAAACATTGACTGATGTTACTGCACACGCTGAAATGCAAGCTATAACAGCTGCCGCAGACCTGTTAGGTGGTAAATATCTGAATGAATGCACTCTTTATGTGACACTTGAGCCTTGCGTGATGTGTGCCGGAGCGATTGGTTGGTCTCAGTTAGGCAAATTGGTTTATGGTGCCGGCGATGAGAAACGTGGCTTCTCCAAATTTGCCCCGAAAGCTTTGCATCCCAAAACTGAAGTTGTGTCTGGACTTTTGGCCAATGACTGTGCCGATTTGATGACCGCTTTTTTTCAAGAGAAAAGGTAGTGTAAGTTAAATCATCTGCATTTTTATTCGCATCATCAACATGGATAATCTACTTAGTTATATCAATTTTGCAGGAACATTTGCTTTTGCAATTTCCGGGGCATTAACTGCAATGAATAAAAAGTTAGATCCTTTTGGAGTTTTTATTCTGGCTTTTGTGACTTCTGTTGGTGGCGGCTCAATTCGGGATATGCTTATTAGTGAACGAACTGCCTTCTGGTTGCTCGAACCAGAATATGCTTTGTTTATTTTAGCAGGGACAATCTTTGCAATTGCTTTTAGAAAGAAACTATCCTACCTCCGAAAAACCCTAATGCTTTTTGATAGTGCAGGTTTGGGCTTATTTACAATTGTTGGTGTTGAAATTGCTTTTCAGTATGAGCTAAATACATTTGCATGTATTGCTATGGGAGTTATAACAGGAGCATTTGGTGGAGTTCTCAGGGATATATTAGCCAATGAAGTCCCCGTTATTTTCAGAAAAGAAATCTATGCAACCATCAGTATTCTAGGAGGAATAATCTTTCTTGTTTTACGACAATTTGAATTTAATAATTTGATTACACAACTAGTTCCAATTGTTTTTATTATAACTGCTAGACTGCTCGCCGTTTATTATAAATGGTCTTACCCAATTATTAAGTTTGAAGGGAATTAATCTGAATCTTTGCAAACGTGCAAGGTCTCTTCATGTTCTACTTCTTTTCCAAAAGCGTTAAGATCATTTTGGCCGTAAGTTTTTACAACTGAGCCATTGCAATCCCAAAGAACGGTTCCAAAAATGCTATTGCAATATGGATCATTCATTAGTTGATAATAAACCGTGCTACCTTTATATCTGCCTTGAATGATTGAAACCTGGCAAGTGCAATTATCAATTGAATTTTTTACATCCTTGAGCCATTCCAACTCTTCCATCGGATTTTCAACATTACATTCAGGAATAGATTCCTCATCACTACAGCTAGAAATGATTATTGCCAGAAGGAAAATAGAGCTTAAAAATCGAGTCATAGCAAATGGTTTTCTTTAGTGATGATATTTCGTGATTCGAAGTTGCGTTGGTAATTAAATAAATTCTAATTTTGAGGCATGAAAAATTACCTAGCACTTTTAACCTTAATTCTGTTTGTGGCAACATCTTGTCAGTCAGAATTTACAAAAGAAGAGAATGAGCAATTACAAATTGCTTTTAACTCTGCCGGAGAGAATAAAATTGAGTTGGAAAAAGCATTAAAAGAGGCTCCTAAAGAACAGAAAAAAGCAGTTGCTTTTCTGATCAGCTATATGCCAGAGAGGGATTTGACTTCATTAAGCGCTGATTATATCCTTGAAAATACACGTGTGGCATTTGAGGCTCGTGAGAAGTTTGAATGGTGTCGTGAATTGCCAGATTCGATCTTTTTTAATGATGTGTTGCCTTATGCTGCAATTAATGAACGTAGAGATACCTGGAGACAGGATTTCTTTGATCGTTTTTCGCCTTTAGTAGAAAATTGCAATACGATTTATGAAGCGATTGATTCAGTTACTGCAAATATTAAAGATATTGTTGGAGTAGAATACAATACCAAACGTAGAAAGGCTGACCAGAGCCCGTATGAGTCAATTGAACAAGGAATGGCTAGCTGTACCGGTTTATCTGTGTTGCTGAATGATGCTTACCGTGCGGTGGGTATTCCTTCGAGAATGGCGGGTACACCCATGTGGACTAATATGCGTGGTAACCATAGCTGGTGTGAGGTTTATGCTGATGGAGAATGGTATTTTACTGAATACTATTCAAAATCACTAAACAAAAGTTGGTTCCTTGCTGATGCTGGTAAAGCAGATCCTGAAAAGCCAATGCATTGGGTTTATGCCACTTCATTTAAGGATACAAAATTGAGTTTTCCTTGTGTGTGGGATGAAAACATTAAATATGTACCTGCTGTAAATGTTACCGATCGTTACATCAGGCTTTATGAAGAGCAGGTTGCCAATTCACCTTTGAATGAGGATGAATTGTTTGTTGATGTTGTTGTTTATAAAAACAAGGACACTGCGAATGGAGATAATCGTGTTTCCGAAAAAGTAATGGTTTTTGATGGTGAAAAGGAAGTCATTTTTGGTTTCTCACCAGCTTCAATTGATGACCTAAATAAATTTCTGAAGTTCAAACTGAAAAAGGATACTGAGTATGCTTTTAAGTATGAAGATGGAGCTGGAGAACTTGTAGAAACTACTTTTGAAACTGGCGATCAAGCTGAATTGGTAAAACTTTATCAGCAATAAAATATTCAAGTATTTAGAATGAGAGAGGGATGGCATCTTTTCAAAAGATGCCATCCCTTATTTTTTAGATTTATTCCTTAATCTCGAAACCAACTTGCTTCAAGTCCTCATAATATTTTGGGTACGATTTGGTCACCACCATTGGATCATCAATCTCCACTTTTCCAAACATAGCTGCAGGAGCAAAAGCCAATGCCATTCTATGATCATGATAGGTAGCAATGCATGGGGTTTCTTCTTTTTCCAGAGGGAATGTGCCGTCCCATTTTAATTCACCATGCTTTGGTTCGGTAATTTGAGCTCCAAACTTAGCCAACTCATTTTGCAAGGCTGCAATACGGTCTGTTTCTTTAATCTTCAAAGTTTCCATACCGGTGAAATGGAAGGGAACTTTTTTCATCACGCACAATACAGCCATGGTTTGAGCCATGTCTGGGTTTTCAACAAAATTAAGTTGAAGATGCTTTGGCTGAATATCCTTAGTTTTCTTGATGATCACACTATAGGAAGTCGCTTTGCTTTCTACTCCGAAATCTTTGAACCAGCCTGCAATTTCACAATCCCCTTGTAAACTCATTAGCTGAAGGTTCTTCAATTTAATTTCAGTATTATCAGACAGGGCAGCCAGTTGATACCAGTATGAGGCACCCGACCAGTCAGCTTCAACCACAAATTGTTTTGGGCTATATGTTTGCTCTTCAACTCTAATTTCATTTCCTTTCCAGGCATAACGAATGCCAAACTGCTTCATTATTTTCAGGGTGAGTGCAATGTATGAGCGTGAGGTAATTTTATTTTTGAGTCGCAAAGTAAGGCCATCTTCCATACATGGTGCAACCATTAATAATGCAGAGATGTATTGGCTGCTTATGCTACCATCTAGCTCAATAATTTTACCTTGTAGTTTCGATCCAAATATCTTTAGAGGAGGAAAGCCATCATTCTCCAAATATTCAATCTTTGCTCCCAGTTCATTTAATGCATCAACCAAAATACCAATGGGGCGTTGTTTCATTCTTTCCGATCCGGTGATAGTCCATTCTCCAGCAACCTGAGCCAGAAATGCAGTCATAAAACGCATGGCTGTTCCGGCATGACCAATATCAAATTTGTTGGTGTTCGACGTGAGTATTTTATGAAGAACCTTTGTGTCATCACTGTCCGAAAGGTTGCCAATATCATAAGGGCTATAGCTAAGTGCATTAATAATTAGGGCACGGTTGGCAATACTTTTTGATGATGGAAGATTGATGCTTCCTTTTATGTTTTTATCGGATTTGGATATGGAGTACTTCATAGTGTGCAATTAGATTCGAGAACAAAGATCCTAGAATCAAGATGAAAAATTAAAGTGAACAATAATAATTTAAGGCTTCAAAAATAAGTTCCTTCGAACAGTCCTGATTGATTTCAACCTTTCCAATTTCTGGAATAAGTGTGAAATTAATTCGGCTGCCTTCATTCTTTTTATCGTGAGTCATCAATTCATATAGGGCTTCGTAATTGGCTTGTTCTATTTCAAATTTACCGTAGGTTTTTAGTAGCCATTTTGAAATATCTTCCAGTTTAGAATCGGCAAGACCACAAACTTTATTCGATAGATAAAGCTCAACAATCATCCCATAAACAACAGCATGACCATGTAAAATTGGGCGGTTATTATACAGGGCAAAACTTTCAAAAGCATGTCCGGCAGTGTGACCAAAGTTTAACGCTTTTCGAATGTTCTTTTCAGTCAGGTCATTTTGCACATGCCAATCTTTTATGGCTACTGAATGTGCAATAATTACCTGCAAGGCCTCGTAGTCAATGTTTTCCAAATCATAATCCATCAATTCATCCCAATGCTCCGGGTTCTTAATCAAGCCATGCTTTAACATTTCAGCAAAACCTGAAAGAAAATTTTGGTGATCAATGGTCTTTAAAAAATTGGTGTTAATGATTACGGCATCTGGCTCATTAAATACACCAATTTCATTCTTCAGCCCGTTGAAGTTAATCCCTGTTTTTCCACCAAGCGACGCATCTACCTGTGACAGCAAGGTGGTTGGAATATTTACAAAAGACATTCCACGCTTAAAAGTTGAAGCCACAAAACCACCCAGATCGGTTAGCATTCCACCACCAATATTAATGAGTAGTGATTTACGGTCTGCTCCTTTTTCGGATAAGAACTGCCATGCTTTTTCAACCGAGCGAATTGACTTGTTTGTTTCTCCACCTTGAATAGTTATTTGCTGAATGCCTTTTCTTTCAATAAGCATTTCAATAACTGGCAAGCATACTTTAGCGGGGGTTTCTTCCGTTAATAAGAACACTTTCCCTTTCGGAAATTGATCAACTATTTTTTCAAGTTCCGCTTCAATCTGTTGGGAAAAGATAATATTAGAATGTATTTTTGGTGCAGTCATTTCTGTTTGATTTGATGCCCGCAAAGTTAATCTATTTTTTGTAGAGCTTTCAATTCAACAGGCTTTTGCCACTATTATTTACGATTCATTAAACGTTATGGAATTTTCAAACAAAAAGCGGAGTAAGCGAATTAAGCAAGGCTTCAACCTGTACATTGTAATCCTGTTATTAGTGGCTTTGTTTTTTGTGTGGAAAGAAATGGATATAGCGGCACTAATCTTAGGGGGAGTGCTTATTCTAAGCATTGTGGCTGTTCAGTTTGTTAACTTGCTATATGTTTCTTATTCTTCGGAAGGCGATAAGATTGTTATTCGTTATTATCCAATTATTACATTTTTTGGGAAAGAATACAACTCGGTGGAGTTTAAGAAATTCGCTTTTCAGAATGTTGAGGTAAAAAGAACCTTACTTTTTTCAGATCTTATTATTTCAGTAAAAACGAAGAAAGGCATAGCCCATTATTCGGAGATTAGCTTATCGGCATTGAGTAAAAAGCAGATAGCTGATTTGAAAGAAGATTTGGAAAACCTGAAGAGTTGAAGGTGAGGACGTCTTTACGAGGTGGGATGACGAAGTAATCTGTCGCGAGATACAGTTTGCATGATTAAATGTTCAATTACTAATGACATTCTGACTATCTGAGCATCCAAACATTCCAAAATCTATTTACCAAATTACACTTCCAGATGAAGATTATGTTGTAATACTACTTGTAAATTGTCAATTATAGTTGGAATTTTCCTACTTTTACATGAAACCCCTGGCAATGGAAAAAAAAAAGGATCTTCAATATCAAATCGCCCTATCATTAATTCCCGGAATAGGCTCTGTTAATGCAAAAACCTTAATTGCCTATGTAGGTAGTATCGAAGGTATCTTTTCTGAAAAAGCATCAAGCCTGCAGAAAATTCCCGGTATTGGTGGAGTAACTGCAAAAAGTATTGTCACTCAGAATGTGCTGTCACGCGCTGAAGAAGAGATTGAGAATATTGAAAAGCATCAAATTCAGACTTTCTTTTATTTAGATGATGATTATCCTTATCGTTTAAAGCGATGTGCTGATGCACCATTGGTTTTGTTTTCAAAAGGGAATTTGAATTTGAATAAACCGCAAATGGTTGCCATTGTTGGAACAAGAAATGCCACAGCTTATGGAAAGGAATGTTGCCAGAAGTTGATTGATGCAATGGCCGAACGAAGTGGGTATTGTGTAGTTAGCGGCTTGGCTTACGGAATTGATATTGCAGCTCAAAAAGCCTGCGTGAAAGTTGGTGTTCCAACTGTTGGAGTGCTTGCTCATGGTCTGGAACAGGTTTATCCCAAACTGCATAAAAGTACCGCCGACAAAATGCTGGGAGATGGTGGTTTGGTGTCCGATTTTATATGTGAGTCTTCAATTGATCCGAAGAACTTTGTGAAAAGAAACCGCATAATTGCAGGCTTATGTGATGCCACCATTGTGGTTGAATCCGCCGAAAAAGGAGGGTCGCTGGTAACAGCTGATATTGCTGATTCTTATAACCGTGATGTATTTGCTTTCCCCGGTCGGGCAACTGATCCCTACTCAAAAGGCTGCAATAAGCTAATTCGGGAAAACAAAGCCAACCTGATAGGAAGTTTGGATGATCTGGAGTATTTTATGTCGTGGCAACCCGAAGTTGATAAACCCCGAAAAATTCAGCGACAGCTATTTGTTGAGCTTAGTCCCGTTGAAGAAAAAGTAGTGGAAGTATTAAAAGCAGGAGAACAAAACATCGATCAACTTTGCCAGCAATGCCAACTGCCTACGAGTAAAGTATCATCACTTTTATTGGAACTTGAGTTTAAAGGCATGGTTCTTAGCCTACCCGGTAAAATGTATAAGTTGTGTTGATTTCAATTTAAGCACCAAAGGTGCGGAGTTAATTAGCATAGTCCGTAGGGCTATGTTGTAATTGCGCAAGCAATTTAATGGTGCCAAAGGTGCTCTTCTCTCATTTGAATTTATGCCTTGCCCTATGGACAAGGCTAAGTTACCTCGCTCCTTTGGAGCTAAACAAAAAGAAATGTTCTATTTCAATATTACCAAGCACCAAAGGTGCACTGTAGATTAGCATAGTCCGAAGGGCTATGTTAGTATTGCGAAAGCAATATAATAGCACCAAAGGTGCGTGGTAAAATAGTCAAACTCTCAGTGGATCGATTAAGAAACAGACACAGTTCTTTTACTCCGTTTCTTCACTTGCTCATTATTTTCGGAAATAATCTCGGCAATGGTGCGGGATAAATCGCCATACATTACTTCGTTTACCTGAATCATTGCCTGAAGATAAACCAGTAGCTTCTTGTTGATCAGGTTTACCACAACCTTCTTAATAATTGTAGCGCTATCCTGTATTCCTTCCTTTCCTTTTTCTTCTTCGTAAGCAATGCGGGTTTGCTCAAAATCAGTCTGTGCCACCTTTAAACCTTCAGCTATGGCCGGAAAACCGGGCAACAGGTCTACTGAGGGTTTTAGTGCTGGATCATCCAAATCACCAAGCAGCGAATTCACCATGGCCGACTCGCTGGCATAGCTTAATCCTGTTATCGATAAACCATAATTATTATAAACATCCGCAACCTCATGGGCTGCCGCTTGAATCGATTCATCCGGGTAGTTCTCACAGGCCAGCAATATAAAATGTATGGCTCGTACTCTTCCATCACGAACTTCATCTTTCTCCTCAAGTATCGATTCAGCCGTTGAGCGGTTAATAGCCCTGGTCAATCGGTTTGTCTCCGTTTCCAAATCTGTAAACATGGCCGACATAAATGTGTCTGCAGTCCAATTATTTTTCTTGTACGCTCCAATAATACGTACAGATGCTGCATCAACTTCTGTTGTGCGACTTTTAAAAATCAGTTTTTCCATTTTAATACTGGTTTTTTTAAGGGTTTAAAAAATTACGATAAGCACGATACACATTATATTTTGAATAGGGTGGAAGGTGCTGCTGCGTTTAACAGTACGACAATTTACGACAAAAAAGTTCTATTTTCATAGCCCATAAATTATGTTGTATGACATAATAGTGTGTCTGATAGAACAAATTTTCCATACTCAGCTTATGGGACAACTCCCAAAACTCCACTTTTTGTTAGGGAAGGCGTGGGACTTCTCCCAAAGCTTCCCTAAATCGTTGGACAATTGTTGGGAGTAGTGCCAAGGCTTCACTTTTCACTTGGACGACCTTTGGGAGTACTCCCAAAGCTTCCTTTTTTGTTTGGATGGTGTTTGGGAGTACCTCCAAGCCTTCCCCAACTGCCAGGGCAATGCTTGGGAGTACTCCCACGAGCTCCTTTTTCATTTTCTATAGTTTGGGAGTTCTCCCACTATTAATATTTTCGTTAAATTGCAGAATAACAAAACGAACAGATGTGCCTCTTGAAATTAAAAAGTAAAAAAAAGGAGACAAGTCATCTATTATGAATTCATACGATGATATTATTTAATTTCTTCTGCTCCACTTATTCTCACATACAAGGAATAAACGGAACAAAAGGCGAATAACACTAACGTTAGCAAATATTTAGAAACAACAACAATGAAAAACCTCAAACTAATTCTCTCAATTTTAATTCTCACTCTAACTTCATATTATTGCATTGGACAAGAATATGAGTCTGAAGAAAAATCAGTTACTGGAATTTATGAAATACCAGAGACAAATAAATCAGTGTTGTTCGCATCGATCAATAAATGGATCTCTATCAATTATAATTCTGCAAAAAATGTGATTCAGCTTAATGATAAAGAGTCTGGGACAATAATTATTAAAGGAATTAATGAAGTAATCTATAAAAATACAATGAAAACTCTCTACCCTAAGAACAAGTATATACAAGACTATTCGACCATAAAATTTAACCACCTGATAGAAATTAATATCAAAGACAATAAGTATCGAATTATTTACAGAATTATTGATATTGCAAGTGAAGATACCGGTTCAAATAATATAGTTTTCAAGTGCGTTAATCTTAATGGGACAAAAGAAGAATCAATCATAGAATACAACCAATTCATTGACAATTTATTGAAAAAGGGACTGATTGGGGTAAAGAAAAGAGAAAAATTTCAATCACTCACAAAACCAATGTTCGAAGAATTGAACACAAGTCTCTTAAATGACATCAAGCAGACCATGAAATCAATTAAACAGTCTGTATTCTCAAAATCAAAAAATGATTGGTAAAAAAACATTTGCTAACACAGTGCCATATTGCATAGTGGGGTTTGGTGGTTTACGAACCGCAGATTCTCGCACGAACATAATGGTTCTCGGGACTGGTTCTCACGGGAATCCGCTACGAAAATTTACAATAACCGTTATAAACAAGGCTAATGAAAACACTTAACGAAACAATCTGTATATGGAATTAGATCAAATTTTGACTCTGATATTTTCTGGCATAGTAGCAATTTCAACAGTCGTTTATGCCATTCTAACATCTAGATTGGTTAAAGAAACTAGAGCAACTAGACTTTTACAAACAACACCTGATGTACAAGTTTATCTAGAAAAAGCTGAGACTAATGCACATTTAGTTTATTTCATAATTGAAAATTTCGGATTTGGTAAAGCTTGCGATGTAAAATTTTCAATTGTAGAAGATTTTAAATTCTATGAATCCGACAGGTTGAGAATAGCAAATATGGGTTCAGTAAAACACGGACTTATTTCATTCTATACTGGACAGAGATTCAAATATTATTTCACCAACTTATTAGAAGATTTTGAAAATAAAATAAATGATAGAATGGAAATTCAAGTATCATTTACAGACATTTTCAATAATGAATATAAGCGAAGTTTCACCCTTAGGATTAATGAGATTTTAGGATCAGGAATGATGTCCACACCGCCAGATTCCTTTATTGGAAAGATTTCATATGAGCTGTCAGAAATGAATAAAAAAAATGGATAAAAAATAAAACACTGTGTAGAACACAGAGCTATATTGCACAGTGGAGTTTGGGGGTGAAGTGGCTCTTCAACAAAACTTACACCAACCATAGTAGTGCACATAAAAGAAACAGATACACATTATGAAACTTAGAATAAAATCAACAAAGACCACTATATTAATACTTGGAGTTTATCAACTATTTGGTGCCCTATTGGGATTTTACATTATTGCTTGGCTTCTTCTCCGAACACAAGAAATTAGTGGTGGAGCACTATTAATCTTTTTTATAGCCATTGGGCTATATAGTTTATCAATGAAAGCGGGAAGTGTTCTCATCAGGAAAGAATATAAAAGAGGATTAATACTTTCAATGATTAATCAAATCTTTCAAGTTTTTGCGATAGCATTGGGCGGTTATAAATACGATTTCTTTTCTGGTGCTAAATTTGCAGCTGGATTCAATTTCACCGATGGATTTCTAATGAAACTAGACTTTGGATTAACATCCGAATTTAATTTATCTTGGAAATCTGGTGAGGAATATTTTATGTATATAAACCTATTAGCCATTTTTTTAATTTACGTTATCATAGACATTTATGACGAATTATTCAAAAAAAATAAGGCTATAACACAGACCAAGGTGAAAGAAGTTTCTAAATTTATTAGCGAAGAAAACTAAAAATACGACCACACAATAATGTGTAAATTTAAGAGAGGGTTCGGTGGCATTTGTGGTTCAGCTACAAAACTTATATGCAACCGTTTGCTCTCATTACGAAAAAAGGAAAATGGCAATATATAAACTTGAAGGAAATAGAATAAAGGAACTTGTTCAAACAACTTTCTCTAATGAAAAGATAGATGAAGCAAGAGATATGCAAAGCTTTATTATTAATTCCATTGAAGCAATTGAAAAGGGCTTATTTGTAATTAGTAGTGAGTTTGGAGATTGGGAAGATAGCAGAAGGAGAATTGATATTCTGTGCTTGGACAAAGACGCTAATCTTGTAGTTATAGAATTAAAAAGAACTGAAGATGGCGGACATATGGAATTGCAATCAATTCGTTATGCTGCTATGATTGCGAATATGACATTTGACAAAGCTGTTAAAGCTTATTCAAAGTATTTAAAGAAAAATAACATTGAAGATATTGAACCTCAAGAAAGTATTTTGGACTTTTTAGGTTGGAGTGAAGTCAATGAAGATGAATTTGCGAATGACGTTAGAATAATTTTAGTGTCAGCAGATTTTTCAATAGAAATAACAACATCAGTTCTGTGGCTGATTGAAAGAGACATAGATGTTAAATGTATTAGAATAAAACCTCAAAAAGATGGTGATAATTTATATTTCGATATACAACAAATAATACCATTGCCTGAAACAGCGGACTATCAAGTTAAATTAAGAGAAAAAGCAGCAGAACAAAGACAGGCAAGAAGAGAGAGTAAAAGAGATTACAGCAAATTTGACTTAACAATTAAGGGAAAAACACAAGAAAACTTGAACAAACGACAAACAATGATCTTGACAATGCAAACTTGTGTTGAGAGTGGAATTTCCCCAACTGAACTAATGACAATCACAGGAGACAAAAGATGGATTTGGATAAATAATAATTGTAGTACAAAAGATGAATTTGAAAATGAAGAAATACAAAATGTAAGAAAATATGATCCTTCGAGATGGTTTAATGCCGATAATGAACTTATCAATTATGATGGGAAAACATATGCTTTTAGTAATCAACACGGAAAAGGGACTTTTGAATTGGTTACTAAAATTTTCGAAAAATATACTGAATTAAGTGCCGAAATAAGTAAAACCAGCAGCTAATAAACAGTACTATGAGTGGTCTGCAAGACCAAGCGATGAGTAAATGTTGAACTATAGGCACTTTTAGCAATCATTTTGTAGGGATTGGCCAGGAAAAAAATATTGAATAAACGAATTGGTTCTGTGCAAAATCAGGAAAGTCGGTGCTTCGAAATCCATACAGGACTTAGCCAAATAGTTAGTTGCAATATTGAATTGAAAATTAATAAGATACAACAATGAGAAAAATATTTTTAGTTTTAATAATATCTCTAATTAGAATAACTGGTTATTCGCAGAATGAACAATTAAGTACAGCCTATCTTAATCAGGAACTACCAGGTGATATACCAGTAATATTTGCGCCAGATTTAATCTCAAAAATGGGAGTTTTTGAATATCCCTGCAGCTTTTCAGCGGATATGAAAGAAATGTATTTTGGAGTTAATATGTTTAATGAGGAAAAGAAAGAAAAGTATATATTACAAGTGAAAAGGCAAGATGATGGTACATGGTCATTGCCACAGAAAGTAAGTTTTACTGGTTTTTCTGAGATGGAACCTATCCTATCCGCTGATAATTCAAAATTATTTTTTTCAGTGTTATCAGATTCAAAGAAATATAAACCACATGATATTTGGTATGTAAACAGAGAAAATGATGGTTGGGGAAAACCAGTAAAGCTGAATGAAGATATAAATACAAAAAAATATGAATACTATGCATCTATGACGCTAAATGGTAAGATGTATTTCACCCGAGAAGGTAAAGGGATATTTTCGGCTGAATTAATAAATAATGAGTTTGTTAACGTTCAGTTATTGGAGCCATCAATTAATAATTTAAATTTTTGCACACACCCATTTGTCTCTCCAGATGGAACTTATTTAATTTTTGATTCACGTGAACGAGGTGGTTTCGGGAAAGCAGATTTATATATAAGCTTTCTAGAAAACAATCACTGGGGAAACCCTATTAATTTAGGAGAAAAAATTAATACAAGTGCAATTGACTTTATGCCAATTGTTTCTCCAGATGGGGAGTATCTGTTTTTTTGTAGAAAAGAAAATAAAGAAAGGGATATTTACTGGGTTAAATTTGATGTTGAGAAATATAAGAACTGATATTATAATATTTAAGCTACTAATAAGTATTGCTGGCGCGAATTTGCAATTCATGTCATTTCTGAAATTAGATAAGCTGCATAAATTCAATCCTAATTTTCAGTGCTAAACCTTAGTAGAACATATTTAACATGAATGCTGACCTTATTACCTTATTTGCTATCAAATGCATGTAATCAAGAATAAGGTAATAAGGTAATAAGGTTGATGATTTGAGATTTGGCGTAGCTACTAAGGTTTAAATAAGGAAAACAAGCCACAAAATTCACTAAGTCCTTGCTGGTGCGAATTTGCAATCTGCACGTGAATATACAGATTTCGGACTTCCGCTGCGTTTTATCCGGGATGACTTTTTGTATTAAAGGCTAAGCAATCCTGCATCTTTCTATTTCTTCCAACCTGCTCACGAAAATTTGTAATTCGTACTATTTCTGAAATTAGAGGAGCTACGTAAATTCAATCCTAATTTTACTAAACCTTAGTAGAACATATTTAACGTGAATGCTGACCTTATTCTCTTATTAACTATCAAATGCATGTAATCAAGAATAAGATAATAAGCTTAATGATTTGAGATTTGCCGTAGCTACTAAGGTTTAAACAAGGAAAACAAGCCACAAAATTCACTAAGTCCTTGCTGGTGCGAATCTGCAATCTGCACGTGAATATACAGATTCCGGACTTCCGCTGCGTTTTATCCGGGATGACTTTTTGTATTAAAGGCTAAGCAATCCTGCATCTTTCTATTTCTTCCAACCTGCTCACGAAAATTTGTAATTCGTGCCATTTCTGAAATTAGATAAGCTGCATAAATTCAATCCTAATTTTACTAAACCTTAGTAGAACATATTTAACATGAATGCTGACCTTATTACCTTATTTGCTATCAAATGCATGTAATCAAGAATAAGATAATAAGGTTAATGATTTGAGATTTGCCGTAGCTACTAAGGTTTAAACAAGGAAAACAAGCCACAAAAATCACTAAGTCCTTGCTGGTGCGAATTTGCAATCTGCACGTGAATTTACAGATTCCGGACTTCCGCTGCGTTTTATCCGGGATGACTTTTTGTATTGTAGGCTGTTCACACAAACTTTGTAACTGCACTAACCTGATTTCACCTAAGAGCAATAACGTCTCAACTTTAGCCTCCTTTTTAGTCTTCCATCACTACTCTGAATCCTACGTCAAATACTTTTTGGTATGTTCGATATGGCAGCCTGTATGATGAAGTTGATTTTTTAGGGCGTGAATACCAGGAGCCTCCACGGACTACTTTATCTGTGTCAGGATTTAAATCATTTCGTCCATCTTCACCATTGTATGGGTACAATTTGTAATCAGAGCGAGTCCATTCCCAAACGTTCCCGTGCATGTCATTTAAATCCCAGGGGTTTGCCCGGTACCTACCAACTGCCTCTGAAACAAAACCACCATCATTAAAAGTGGTGTCATGCGGAATCCAGTCATCGTACTTGTTTGGATTATCTATTATTCTTGTACTTTCATAAAACTTGTAAGCTGTACAAGCAGCAAACTCAGCTAGTTTTTGATCACCCAAATTCGAAAAATCACTATAGTTAGCACTTAAGTCTCCATACCAGAAGTCGGAATCTGTTCCTGCTCTGCAAGCCCATTCCCATTGAGCTTCAGTTGGCAATGTGAATTTGTGTCCTGTTTCCTTTGATAGCCAGTTGCAAAATGACATAGCCTCTTTCCATGATACACGAACTACAGGTTGATCTGGTTTATTTAACTGATATCCGGCTCTCCCAAATTGATAACCATGCCTGTGCTCATGTCGACTATCGTGTTCAGAATTAAAGATGGTGTACTGTTCGTTGGTAATTTCAAACCTACCAATCCAATAAGGCTTTTGGATATTTACCGATGACTTGGGCTTCTCATCCCGATGACCATCTCCGCCCATTAAGAATTGACCTGTAGGTACTTTAACCATTTTCAGAATGATTCCATTCTCCAGTTGAATATCTTTTTGATATTGTTGTCTTGGATTAATTTGCTTATTGTGGGCATCCGCAAGGGTTATAGGCCAGCCTTCCGGAGCTTTATCATCAGGGTGTAGATTTGCTATTTTTTCCGGGATAACAGTCTTAGGTGATGGCCCTGGTTCTGGAAGTACTCCAAAATCCATTTCTATATTAGCATATTTCTGGCGGGTTTCTTAGATTCTGCAGATACTATTTTCAACAGTATTAAAACAGGGGATATCTTTTCGCTGACCATGAAAGGGGGCATTAAAATCAATCCAGCAATAAAGCTTCTCAAGGGATTCGTTGTCCAGCTTAACGTTATGATGGCCTTTCTTAAGTAGCTGTACTAATTCGGTTTGGTCTGCGTGAACATCCATTGGACTTAGCATGTGCATATCACTTTCAATTCCGGGACGACGAACATATCGGTGTAGCTCTGTATAAGATTGAGAGAAATGGCCTCCATATTCAGTATTTGCTCTTCCCGAAATCTGAGATGTCCAGTCAGTAATCATTTTATCCCCTTTCAGATAAGGTACCCGGGGATGTTTTTCATTATGGCAGGAAATACAATATTGATCTAATACAGGTTGAATTTCATGCCTATAACTAAAGCTACGTTTTGGACCAAACCACTCTTCAATATCTGAAGGTTCTTTTCTGGCAGCAATTGTCATTTTGGGCAGGGCAACTTCATTTCTGTTTTCATGACATCCAATGCATGAAATACGCTCGCCAGGCATTGCAGTGAACCAGCTCCGCATTTGCTGTAAAGCTTTCCCTTCCTTGTCCAGTGGCTGAATAAATATAGGCGTGTTCGATGGGATAGTGAATATGGCAGAGCCATCTTTTTCAACAGGAACTGTTCCAAGGATACGCATAATATCCCATGGTCCATCCATTCCAATGGTTTCGAGTAATCCACCTTGTCCGTACGGACTGAAGAAATAGGAACCTATCCGAAGCTTTTTTACTTCCCCTTTATCAATTCCTTTTAGTCCGGGGCCATGATAAATATCCTGCAAAAAGACAGTGGCCGTTTTACTTTCAGGAGTAATACGATCGAGAATAACAGGAGGAGTTTTTTGTTTTCTAAAAGGATGTGCTTCTATCACGGCTTCTCCTTCAGCTTGGTAGAGTAAAGTCGTATTGTTGAAAACATCTACCAGGTACAAACCCCATAATGCATCTGGATTTTCCTTCATGCTAACTAAGAAATACTTATCGCTTAAAGGGTATGGATTCATAAACATGGGCCATACTCCATCAGGCAGTCGATCGCGAATGATAGGTTCTACTTTGCGACCTCGATGAGGGATTTCGGCAACCACGCCATCGGTTTCATGACGGCCTTTTGACGGATCAATAACCATTAACCGACCAGCATGTGAGACACTGTGATGGCCAGTGGCCACACCTACAAAGGCAGATGAGTTTCCAGGAACAGGCCTTCCTCCAAAAAAAGCTGTAGGAAAATAGGAATTCGATCCATAATGGGCTAGCTGTGATGTCCCATCCGGATTCATAGAGAATATAATTCTTGAGTTTGAATGGGGTAAGCCTGAATATTCCCATCGCTGATAAAGTACTTTCCCATCATTCATTACAACCGGTTCCCAGTTGCTATCCTGATCAAATGTAAGCTGTCTTATGGATTTACTTTCCCTGTCAATCTGAAAAAGTCCACACATCCGATGACCTCCGTTTGTGCAAGGAAGCCCCAAGAATGTTGCTGTAGAGCAAAAGTTAATTCGACCGTCTGGTAAGAAACATCCATCAAAACAATCGAAATCGCTAATGTCATCTGGCGTAATCTGCTCCAGCTTATTCGTTTTTGTGTTTAATACAAATAAATGCCAACGACCATGGGTGCCAATCGAAGAAAACATTAACTCTTTTCCATCATAATTGAGGCATAAGTCATTAATAAGTTTGGTCGAATCGGGTTTGTATAAAGTTCTTATTTGTGGACTTGTTCTTAAACCGGATAAAATTGAAATTTCATTCTTCCAGTTTTTATTTGGATGGGGGATATTTGCGTTTGTTTCAAAATTAGAGGGAACTATTTCCAATGCCCCACTCATTGCATTTCTTGCCTGATTTCCTATATCACGACGTAGAAGAATGATCTCATCAAAATCAAGAAGTGGATTCGCAAGCAGAGCTTCATCAAGCATATCAAGCAATTCTTCAGCTTTTTGAATTGTCTTCTGATCCGATGCTTGAATACCTTCGGCCAAACTTTGCTTTTGTTCTTCAAGAGAATTTAAAGCTTGTAGGTATTTGTCAGTATTTAGTTTTCTATTCGGGAAAGTTTTCTGCATATCTGTAATGGCCAGTTGATATGCTACCGGATCAATCCTGTTTATTCTCTTTAATAATTCATTATTGCTGGCAGTACCATTAATAAAGCCTAGTAGAACTATGCATATGAAAAGGTTAATTTGTATTGTAATTTTTGAAATCATATTGATGTAGGTTTAGTTAGGTTCATTTTCTTAATAGCCCATCTCCAATGAGATTTTATCGGCATAGCTTCTTATAAGTTCACCATTTTCTTTCCAAATGCTTTCATTTAATCTATCTGCAGGACCAGATATCCAAATTGATGCTATTGGGAATCCCTGGTAGTCAAGAATTGGTGTGCCAATACATATCACTCCTTTTAAGGTTTCTTCACGATCAAAAGCATAGCCAAATTGTACTACTTCATCCAGCTCTTTTGTTAGTTCTTTTTTCGATGTTATGGTGTTTTCGTTTAGTTTCTTGAGAATAAGTTTGGATGTAATTATTTTTCGTTCCTTTTCCGGTAAATAAGCTAGCATTGCTTTTCCGGGAGCTGATGAGTGATAATAGAAGGATTCTCCGGGCGAAAGCATGAATTTGAAAGGGTGAGAGCCCAATGCCTGTTCGATAAAAATACCTTTCCCTTCGCCCATAACACCAAGAAATACGGTTTCCTTTACAATGTCTCTTAAACGGCGCATCCATGGTAAGGCTGATTCTAACAGGTTGTGTTCACCTATCGTCTGAAATCCAACCGACAACATTTTCCGTGTTGAGAAAAAAATCTTTGATTCATCGTCTCGTCTCAAATAGCCAAGTTGTAATAAAGATTGGGTTATTCTAAAAACTGTAGTCTGCGAAAGTTTCAGTTTGTTCTTGATTTCCTGTATTGTAAGTCCAGTTCTGTGTTCGGCCAATAATTCCAATATGGCTAAGCCTCTTTCCAGATTAGGTACTTTATAGTTGGTTTCAGTTCTGGTAATCATTGAATTTATATATGAATAGTGAATTCCAATATGAATACATCGCAAAAATATAAATAATTAATAAGAATACAAATACACATGGTTGAGCTGCACTGAGATTTAACCAGATAAACAAGCCACAAAAATCACTAAGTTTGTCAAAAAATTGCAGCATGAATATTACTGGTAACTGGACATATAAGGAAGATTTTGAATATGGAAAGTCGGAAGGGGAAGTAGAGATTATACAAATTGGTGATGAAGTAACTGGTGTTTTCACCTTCACCGAAGAAGTAGAGAACAACTACAAAATAGATGTGGTTGAAAGCGTAAAAGGAACAATTTTAGACGGCAAGGTATTGCTGGAAAGTTTTGAAGTAACAGCAACACAAAACCACAAGCCAATTGATTATCTGCCTAATAACTTCGAACTGCACCTAATTTCAGATAATAAACTAGTTGGCTCTACTTATGATAGCGAAGACGTTTGTGGGGTGTTTGTTATGGAAAGAAAATAGTTTCTCTGCTAACGCTAGTCCATCCGTACTCATCACTTTAAAAACTTGTGGGGAACAATGTTTTTTTATAATACGAGGTTTTTCGTCCGGTGATACTTAACCGCTTCGTTCCAGCCAATTCCGCCGGACGATTTTCACACATCTATATTAACCCAGCGCTTTGCACTGGGCTATTTTCTTCGACACTTTCAGCGTCATTCCGTGTTGCCCTGAAAGGGCATTACAGCAATAACCCCGGGTAAACGAATGAAGTGAGAGCAACCCGGGGTGTGGAATGATGAGATAAAAAGGCGCAACAGGAATGTTGATTGAAATTGTGACGATATATGCGCCGCACATTCCAACCCAATCTCTTTTTTAAATTATCAATGTAATCTGCACGTTAATATGTAGATCCCGGACTTCCACTCCGTTTCATCCGGGATGACTTTTGATATTGAAGGCTGAGCAATCCTGCATCCATCTATCTCTTCCAACTTCCAACTTTTGAATGTATCTTTGCGGCTTATGACAACTTTCGAAGATTTAAAAGTAAACAAGTCGATTTTAAAGGCCTTGGATAATATGGGTTTTGTGCAACCAACACCTATTCAGGAAAAGGCTATCCCTGTGGCAGGCTCTGGAGCTGATGTATTGGGTATTGCACAAACAGGTACTGGTAAAACTGCAGCATACTTACTTCCAATTTTCATGAAATTGGTAAAGGCTGAAGGTGACGACCCAAGAGCATTAATTATTGCACCCACCCGTGAGTTGGCCATTCAGATTGGAGCAGATATTGCGGAATTTACAGAGTTTAGTAATATCCGGCATGCTGCTATTTATGGTGGTATTGGTTGGACTAAACATGCTGAGCTTGTGGAGCCAGGTGTTGATATTGTAGTTGCAACTCCCGGAAGACTTTTTGAGTTATACCATAATGGGGCTTTGTCGTTAAAGAAAATTAAAACGCTGGTGATTGATGAGGCAGACCGAATGCTGGATATGGGCTTTATGCCCAAGATCAGGCAGCTTCTGGAAATTATTCCGGTAAAACGACAGAACCTTTTATTTTCGGCAACTTTTAATGAGAATGTAGAAGAAATGTGTCATGAGTTTCTTGACTTTCCCGAAAGGATTGAGATTGCTCCATCAGCAACTCCGGTAGAGTTGGTTGAGCAGTCGTATTATAAAGTGCCCAACTTTAAAACAAAACTGAACCTGATTCGGCATTTATTAGAAGATGAGGAAACCTTTAGCAGGGTAATCATATTTACCAAAACGAAGGAGAATGCTGAGGCGGTTTATAAAATAATTAAGCGAAAAACGGAAGGGGAGAAGCGAATTCTGCATTCCAATAAAGGACAGAATACACGCTTGAATGCTATACAGGCATTTAAAGATGGAGGGGTTCGAATTTTAATTACGACTGATGTCTCAGCCCGGGGAATTGATGTAAGCCTGGTTAGCCATGTGTTTAATTTTGATTTACCACAGCGTTACGATGATTATGTGCATCGGATTGGACGTACTGCAAGAGCCAATAATAAAGGAGCGGCTATCTCGCTAATTGATCCTTCGGAAGAATACCATCTTCGCAAAGTTGAGGAAGTGATTCGTATGGAAATTCCGGAGCGTGTGATTCCTGAAGAGGTAGAGGTTGTAGCTACTAGTAGGTCAGTGAAACAGGTACAAGATCGTGAGATTGACCGCCAGCAAAAATTGGATAATCCGGATTTCAAGGGAGCCTTCCATGAGAAAAAACGTAAACCAACTAAAAAAAAGTCGAGCACTTCGCAAAAGCCTGGTGGTAAAGTTAAGAAGCATAAACGACCTCGTAAAAAAAGGTAGTTGAAGTTTGTAGTCATTCCGTTCCGATTGTTATCGGAATTGTTTCAGAATCTCGTTCGAACAAAAACAGACACAGATCTGGCAACTGCCGGACAGGGTGAAGTACATTCTTTTTAAACAAGTTCAATTTCTGAATATGCTTTTACATCGCCATTCACAATAATCTCAATCCGATGTTCTCCGGGGTAATGTTTTCGTGTTGTTCGCTCTTGAAAATCGTGTTTAAACTTTACGATATGATTATCAGGGAGCCATTCTTTTTCACTGATCTGAAAAACTTTGGGCGATGTTTTTCCAGAGGCTTTTACAAAATGCACCTTGTATTCTATTCGGAGTTTCTTTTTTTGCTTTTCATCTACCGAAATCTCAAAATGAAAAGCTGTTTGCTCACCAATCTTTAGTTTCTTCTTTTCAGCTTTAAATCCAGATACCTCAATATTCTTTGGATCACCAAAACCAAATAAGATCATTGCCCTTTTGTTCCCCCTCTTCAATAATGTGCGACAGGCGTGTTTAATAATCCAGTCGGTATTTTTTGATTTACCCTGCCAGCTTTCACAAATATTAAGGACTGTGTCTGGGTGGTCTTTTGAAATGTCATTCAAGTTATTGGCTACACTTTTTCGAACATATTCCGAAGAATCATCCTTCAAATTTTCAAGAATAGGCAATATGGATGAAGGATCAGCAATAAACTTTTTAAGCGCCATTCCCCAAGGCAGGCGAGGGCGGCAGCCTTCACTGGAAAAACGGCGAACATGCTCATTTTCATCCGTAGACCAAAGCAACATTTGTTTCATCCCTTCTTTGGGTTTGGCATCTAAAAAAGGACGTATTGCAAATTCAGAAGAACAACTCTTGGTAAAACAAGCTAATGCTTCCATCGACAAGTTCCAATCTCCCTGTCCGTAAACTTCAACAAAATCAGAATATGACATCGCCATAAAACCACTGACTTTCGTACTTGTTGCCATTAGAATCTCAATAGCCCGATCATATTCTTTGGGAAGAAAATCGTGCAATCTATGGGTAATATGGCGCATGCGTTGTTTTAACTCCAATGATTTCCACTCGGAAGAAAAAACAGCTTTAATAAAATCCTTTTTTGAAAATGTAGGGTAAGCTTTAGAAAGTTCGTCAGCTAGATTTTCAATGAGTTCAGTTTTGTAAAGGGTATCTTTTAGGTTCTCCATATTGCTGAAAAGATTGAATTTATTGATGCTAAGCTGACTATTACTAGCCTAGCTGTGTGCAATGATTTAATCGTCCCAAAGGGTCGATTTTGAGGGTAGGGTAAAGTAGAAAACTGATCCTTCACCTTTCGCGGCATTGCTTAAAACACCAACCTCTCCACCAAGTTTATCAACAATGCGCTTCACAATTGATAAACCGAGTCCGTGTCCTTCAGCCCGAGTTGGATCAAGCCTCGAAAATTTTACGAAAAGCTGTTTCTGTTCATCTTGACTTAGACCTTTGCCATTGTCTTTAATCCAGAAACGAACCATTTGTTGCAAAGGAAGTTGGTCTGCACCCATTTCAATAACAGGAGGGGTTCCTCCATATTTAATGGCGTTGCTTAGGTAATTTACCCAAACTTCCTCAATCCATGGATGATAACCAAGTGCAGTAGGCCAGCTCTCAGGAATGGTGATTTGCGCTTTGCTGGTTTCAATCATGTCTTTTATGCGGGAAATACTCTCTTTCACAATATGTCCCATGTTTACCTCGGTGCTTTTTACATCTTGCTGTCGAACACTGGCTAAAGTAAGTAGTTCCTTGGTAATGTGAAGTGTTTTATTTGCTGAAAGCTGAATGAGCTCATTAACCTCTCGCATGCCTTCTTCGTTCTTTTTGTCCATTTCCATATACATGATATCTGTACAGGTAATAATTGCACCAATCATGTTCTTTAAATCATGAGCTACAGTATGGGCAAAGGCATCCAAATCAACAATTAGCTTTTCTTTTTCGGTAATCTCTTCTTTCAGTTGTTTGTTGGTAACAATCGTTTCATTCTCGTTTTGAGTTCTTTCAGTTATATCACGTAAAACAACAAGCCTTCCGGAATATAGTAGTCGTTTATCGTATAAAGGAGTGATTCTGATATCAATTGAATGTTTTTGTTCGTTAATCTCAGTAGAGATCTCCATCTGTTCAATTTGATTGTTCTCATTAATTTGATCAATGAAGTTTTTCATTTTTGGAATTGCGTTCTCAACTCTTTTCCCTAGAACCTCTTTGATTGATTTATTCGTTAGCTTCAGGAATGAAGGATTAACATCCGCAATTCGACCCAAACGGTCAAGTACCATTACGCCATCTGGCATTAAGTCGATGATCTTATTCCGTGCAAACGGAACCAGATTGAAAATTCCGTATTTCAAATTGATGTATGCAAGCATTATTCCCGAAAGGAGAAAACAAATAGGAGTCCAGTCAAAACCCGACACCGGATTAATATCAAACAAATACATAACATTTCCTGAAACTGGAAGGAAGCATGCTAAAATGAGAATGACTATTTGTGATTGAAAATATTCTGGAAAACGCAGCAGCAACTGCATAATGTTTACAACGCTAATTAAAAGCAAGGTATAAGTGAAAATGAAAAACATCCAGAATGAAATACCATGTTCATAAAGTGTTGTATTGTTTTGTGGATTTATAGCTGCAGACTGCCAATGGAGATGATGGTAGTCATTTGTGAAAACCATGAGAATGAAAAATACCGGAATTGCAATTAGAATGGTCTTGATTTGCTTGGTGATTAAGTTTTCTTTTGATGAAAAACTTAATGCAAAAAATAAAAAACAAACTGGAGTAAAAGCAATTCCTAGATAGGAGAGTTTAGCCCATAAAAGTTTAACACTCAAAATGGTGGCAGCATATTCAAATCCACAACAAATAGCCCATATGGCAGTAAATATTTGCATGAGTGACAAGAAAAAAATGCCTGGAGATTTCCGAAACTGAAGCAGGTAAGCGCTTATTAATAAACCAAGAATCCCAGTAGCTACAAGAATTAGTGGTAACAGAGTGATTATATATGATCCAATTTCGTAATTCATTTGATGAATGTAAAATTAATAAACATAATCAAACTGACAGCAAATGTTCAATCAAAATTTTAGCACCAATTGAAAATAAAATTATTCCTCCAATGATCTCAGCATACTTATTAATCTTTGGGCCTGTTTTTTTCCCAATAAGAACACCGGTCATTGAAGCTATAAAGGTAACACCTCCAATTATTAAAATGGCTGTAATAAACTGTTCAATTATAATTCCCAAGGTAAAGCCAACAGCCAATGCATCAATGCTGGTAACAATAGCAAGAACAATGGCTACACGGAATCGGAGTGGATCTTTGATCTCCTTTTCATTTTTCCCGATTAAATTCTCCATGATCATTTTGCCGCCAACCAATGATAGGATTGCAAATGCCACCCAATGATCAACGGGTTCAATTAAATCTTTTATACTACTTTGGAGTAACCACCCAACCAGAGGCATAAGGGCTTGAAAAGTTGCAAATATAATTGCTAGACGGGCAGCCTGAAAAAAACGAATTTTGGGAATACTTAATCCACTAATAATTGAGACAGCAAACGAATCAAATGATAATCCGATCGCTATAATAAATACAGTTAGTAAATCCATCCCATCAATTTTTCACGAGCAAAACTAGTAAAATTCAATCAATTAAAAAGTGTTCAGCAATTTGTTTGCAATCAGCTCTAGACTCTTCTATTTTATTGAATGTTTCGTTGTTTTTATATTTCTTTATTTGATATCCGATATAACTGAGAACCTTTTTCCAAATTTCGAGGATGCGGTAAGCAAGTTTGCCAATTATAATGCTTCCTATTACAAATAGTACTGAGATTATTAAACTCTTATTAATTAAAACAAAAAGGAAGAAAGCGAAAGTGAAGAATAGGAAATGAGTGATTAAACCAGCAACAAACTGAAAAGTACTTATGAAGGTATCATCGGTCACTTTTTTTCGAATATACCAATGAGGAATTAAAAATGGAATGGCAAAAATAAGAATGCCTGCAATCATTAAAGGAAGTGCAATGACTCCAATTATTAATTGAAGAAGAACAAATGAAAGAGATTCGTTTGCTAACGAAATAGAAGAACTCTCGATGCCATTTCCCTTCAGTAATTTCCGATAATTATTAAGCTTGTTGTGTAATTCTTCAAACTCTTGTGGCTTTTCTTTTTCTTTTCGTTCCAATAATTTAATCAACTTCTTATCAGAGTAGAAACGATTTGCTTCTTTATATTTATGCCATTTTTTTTTGGTTTCGAAATCATCTCCAAGCATCTCACGAAGTATCTCATAATTGTCGTAATTCTCTTTACTCTTAATCTCAATACTTAATTTCTCAATGGCTGAAAAGATATCTTTTTTCAGGTTCATGGTTGCCTGATGCTCACTTTTTTGGTAGATGCTTTTATAATCAGATAGATTAATGGGTTCTCCATAATTAATCAATACACTACGATTGAAATGCCAGTAGTGGCTATAATAAATACCAACTGGCACAATTTTCAACCCCAATTTGAAATCATTTTTTTCTTCAGTCAGAAAAGCAATTCGTGGTACTGCTTTCTTGTGAGAAACCATTTGTCTTTTGCCCGAATGTGCAGCTTCAGGGAATAGTGCAATGGCTTTATTGTTTTCCAAAACCTGAATGGCTTTATTGAATATATTTTCATTTTTCCCAAGGTTTTCTTTTCCATCACGAATTCGGTAAACAGGCAGTATCTTTAAAAGATGAAGGATTGCATTGACAAATTTGGATTGGAAAATATCTGCTCGGGCAAGCCATACGGGCTGTGTATTGCTAGTGCACGAAACGGACAAGGGATCCATTAATGCATTTTGATGATTTGGCGAAAATATTATAGGCTCATTTTTAGGGATATTCTCTTTTCCCAGAACCGTAACATTTCTGTGACTCAACCAAAATGCAATCTGAGTGTATCCCTTTATTACTGCGTATCCAAATGACCACTTTCCCATATCAGGCTAAAATGGATTTTTTAGACCAAAGTGTGGCCATTGCCAAACCACTAATAATATGCCAAATTCCCCACCAAGCTGCAATTACAGCCATTCCTCCAAGTTCAAGCTCAGGTGGAAATATTTTGGGATTAAACATGAGTGCAAGTGCTAAACCTGAGTTTTGAATACCTGTTTCAATGGTAATAGCGCGCCGGTCAATCCGGGGACGTTTAAGAATTGTACTAAAAATAAAGCCAGTACCAAGTGCCAGAGCATTATGAAGGAGTACGATAAAGAATACCAAATGGACAAACTTCGTGAACTGAGAAAAGTTTGCAGAAAGCATGGCGATTACCATCACAATAAAAAATAGGATTGATCCGGTTTTAATTGGCTTTTTGATGCGATCAGTTATTTTCGGAAGTTTAGCTGAAAATATTAAACCCAGAATAACTGGAATTCCCAATAAAATAAATACGGTTTGAAACATCTGAAGCTTATCAATTTCAAGTGGTCTGAGTATATCCTGAGCTGCCGAGGCATTATAGAGTTTGATATAAAAGTCTCCCCAAATTGCAAAATTCATAGGAGTCATGAAAATAGCACTCAAGGTGGCAAATGCTGTTAAGCTTACAGATAATGCAGCATTCGCCTTTGCCATTGAACTCATGAAATTGGAAATATTTCCACCTGGACATGAAGCCACTAATATCATTCCTAAGGCAACAGTTGGAGTAGGTTTAATAAGTATGACCAGCAGGAAAGTGAGAAAAGGCAATAAAAGAAACTGAGATATAATTCCGGTAATGGCCGATTTTGGTTTTTGAATTACTGCCTTGAAATCATCAATGCGAATATCCAAAGCAACACCAAACATGATAAAAGCTAAGGCAATGTTTAAAAAAAATAAACCAGAGGCAGAGAAATTTAAGCGTACATGATCGAGAGCTTCCAGCGAATTCATAAGCACCAGTTTAATTCAATAAAGGCATTAAAAGTAAAAAACTATTGAAAGAAACTGTCTTCCTTTCAATAGTTTTTTACTTAATAACCTGATGCTAAGTAACAGAATCTGTAGAAGCCGTATAGCCATTTTTTATCAGCTTGATTTGAAATCATTATTTTCCCATGTATCTCGATCAAAATCTTCATCAAGCATATAGCGTAAGTTTTCTTCCGTTTGCTGAATTTTAAGAATACCAAGTACGATAAAATCTGATATGATTCGTTCAGCATCTTTAAGCGTAATCCGTGCTTTTCTTGAAAAAGCGGAGAGGCTGATGGATTCATTATTTTCGAGATAATCAAGCAATGTTTTTTCAGTGTCAGTGTATTTTATGAAGATCCCCTTTTTGCTATTTTCTTTTTTCCATACTTCAATTAAAACTTTGTTGGCTAATCGGTTTTCATCATGTTGACGATAATAGGCTAACCATTTCCCGCTTTCATCTTTAGCGTAGTGAGGTTTGGCTTTGCTTTCTCTAATGGTTACTTCAAGAACTGTTTTGCCATCTGCAAAATGCTGTTTCGTTTCAAAAGAGATCTCAGGTTTGCTAAATATCTTAGCAGCGGATTCAATCATATAATACTCTTCTTCAGATCGCACACCTGCAATTGTGCCATTATTTTTTACTCCAAGAAGAAGTTTACCCCCATCAGTATTTGCAAAAGCAACCAAAGATTTAGCAATCTTTTTGGAATTATTTACGCAAAACTTGAAATCCTGTTTTTGATGTTCGCCTTCGAGGATTAATCGATTTAAATAATAGCTCACAATAAAAATTTAAGAATTTTCAAAAGAAGAATTTAAATCTCAATCCCAAAAATAATTCGAACCAAATAGCCCAACCCAAAAGATAAAAGACCAACAGCTGTACTTAAAGCAACCATTTCAAAAAAACGTTTTCGGAAAGGCTGATCTTTGGCTACAGAAATGTAATAACTATATACAAATACCACAAAGATTGAGTCAATTACAGCTACAATTAATGCGATAAATGGTGAAGTAAAAATGAGGAAAGGAGCTACCAAAAATACAACCGCAACAATGTAGGCGAGGCCAGTGAAAATTGCTGGTTTTATTGCCCCCTGATGATTGCCTTCGGATTTATGAGAAAGATATTCTGATGATGACATGGAAAGTGCTCCTGCAATACCTACAATAATTCCGGCAAGGGCAACGAGGTTTCCTTTTTGAAAGGCAAAGGTTAATCCAGCAAGGGTTCCTAAAATTTCAACAAGGGCATCATTTAGTCCGAGTACAATAGACCCGATGTGCTCAAGCTTATCTTCTTTGATCATCTCGATTAACTCCTGCTCATGATCATTTTCTTCATCCTTAACTTGAGTTGCTTCAGGAATTTCCAATGCAATCTGTTCATAGTTGATTTGAGCTTTTTCTTCGCCACGTTCCATTAGTTTTATCCCGAAAGTGATTCCAAAAATCCTGGATATCCAATAGAATTTCCAAATTTCCCATCGGCTTGGCTCAACTTCACGATCAGTATATTTCTTCCAGATTTCATAATGCCTCAGTTCATCTTCAGCAATTTTGTCTAAAACCTTAGCATTGTCCCTATCTTTAATATTCTTTGATAAGCGTTTGTAGATATGATATTCGGTAAGCTCGTTTCGTTGAGCAACAATAAGCTGCCTTCTTGTTTCGGGTGATAATGGTTTGCGTTCCATTGATTATTCTTTTAACCATTCGTAGAGTTCGTAATGGTCTGGATTTAGTCCTGATTTTTCGTAAACTTTATGGGCTGTCTCATTTGTTTTCTCGACATAAAGTCGAATGCCTTTCAGGTTTTTATCATTTTTCACCAGGTTGCTAATATGTTGAAAAAGTGTTTTGTAAATACCTCGTTTCCTATATTCAGGAATTACAAAAACTGATTGTATCCATATTACAGTGCCATTTCTCCAGTCGCTCCATTCATATGTTGTAAGAAGTGACCCAACTACTTCCCAATTTTTCTCAGCAATATAATAGGTTCCCTTTGAGGAATCTGCAAAAACAGCATCAACTCCTTTGGTGACTATCGATTTATCTAAGTGGATATTTTCAGTTTCAAATGCCATCCTGATTTGAAAATCAATAATTGCAGGAGCATCTTCTGGAATTGCTTTCCGTATGATCATATTTTATTAAGTTTGATTGTTAAAAATAGTAAAACTAGATTTAATGTTTCAAAATCATTAATAACAGTTTTTTATGAAAGTTGTTGTCGCATCTCACAATCCTGTGAAAATTAATTCTGTTCAATCTGCATTCGAGACTTGTTTGAAACAAGGCATTGATATTGTCGGCGTTACTGTAGATTCCTACGTTTCAGATCAGCCCAAATCTGATAAAGAAACTTTGCAAGGGGCTATGAATAGGGCTAAGAATGCGGCGAAATTAGATTCAGATGCCAATTATTTTATTGGTATTGAAGGAGGAATTCAAACTAATGGTAATCAATTATTAGCTTTTGCATGGATTGTAATTACTGACGGTGAACGATTTTCAAAAGCGCGAACCGGAAGCTTTTGTTTACCTCCCAAAGTTGCTCAACTAATAGCTGAAGGAGTTGGAGTTAGGCGATGCTGATGATCAGGTGTTTCAAAAGCGAAACTCAAAGCAACAAAATGGTGCTGTTGGTTTACTCAGCAATGATTTGATTACACGTGAAACTTTATATCATCAGGCGGTTATTCTAGCATTAATCCCTTTTTTAAACCGAAGCTTGTATTTCCAATCCGAGCAAATTAATGATTGATTTCTCTTCGAAGAGTTAGACAAGTAAATGGTTTAGAAATGAAGTTATTACGCCACTTTAAATAGATGTTTCTTTACAGAGAATTTATTAGAACCTATTATTCTAATAAATATCATTATCCGCTAAACTCTTTCAGCAATTCCGATTCATCAGTAAAAAGGAAATCTAAGAAAGCTTTTTAAAGATTTCTTGCAGATTGATGTGATCTTCCTCGAGCATGATTATCTGGATCTTAGATTTTTCAAGTGCTTTCTTTGCTTTAGGGCCAATTTCTCCTGTAATGATTTTAGCTACCTTTCTTTTATGGAGCATTTTTACCACTTTTGGAGCGACATCATCTTCTTCTTCATGAAAGGGATTGTCAATGAATGAAAAATCTTCCCCATCATACAAACAGAAATGAGGTGAGCGGCCAAAACGTAGATCCATTAAGGTATTCTTACGTTTACTAGTAACACTGATTGCGATCATATTGTCTTTTTTAATAGTCATTAATTAATTCTCACCATTTTTAATGTTTAGTTCTTCCCAATACTCAACAGCTCTTCTTGTATGGGGTATAACAATTGTTCCCCCAACAAGGTTTGCAATAGAGAAGACTTCATATATTTCATCGGTAGTTGTACCTTTCTTATGACACTTTTCCAAATGATATTTTATGCAGTCATCACAACGTAAAACCATCGATGAAACCAGACCCAACAATTCTTTTGTTTTAACGGGAAGTGCCCCATCCTGATAGGCTATTGTATCAACACTGAAAATGCGTTTCATCACTTTGTTGTCTGATGCTAATATTTTTTCGTTCATTTTGGAACGATATTCCTGAAAATCATTAATTGGATTACTCATGTCTTTTAAATTTACAAGATTTCCGATTAAAGTAGTTTGGGTGCCTCTTTCAATCTTTACAGATACATAATCGCCTTTTATAAAACCATTATTTGGGAAAACAACAACTTTGTTATGGGAACTTCTTCCAAAGAATTCTTTAGGATTCTTTTTTGATGGTCCTTCAACGAGTACTTCAAAAGTCTTCCCAACATCAGTCTGATTGCTTTCAAATGAGAGTTTATTTTGCAGTGCAATAATCTCATTCAATCTTCGGGCTTTAACGTCTTCAGGTATATCATCTTCCAGGTGGGTGTGTGCATATGTGCCAGGGCGTTCAGAATATTTAAACATGAACGACATGTCGAAACGTGCCCATTCCATTAGTGAAAGTGTTTCCTGATGATCTTCTTCTGTTTCAGTGCAAAAACCACTAAATACATCTGTTGATAGTCCGCAATTTGGGATAATCTCGCGAATAGCTGAAATTCGTTTCATGTACCATTCTCTATCGTATTTGCGGTTCATCTTTTTTAAAATTCTGGAGCTGCCTGATTGCAATGGCAAATGGATATGCCTGCAAATATTTGGGTGAGCTGCAATTGCTTTTAACACTTTGTCAGACATGTCTTTGGGGTGAGACGTTGTAAATCGGATTCGAATATCCGGTGTTTCTTTTGCAACCAATTCCAATAAATCCCAAAATCTTACTGGTTTTCGTACTCCTTCGGGTAGCCACTTGAATGAGTTTACATTTTGCCCTAAAAGTGTTACTTCTTTATATCCTTTTTGTTTAAGATCAAGAACTTCATTTAGGATGTCTTGTGGATCACGGCTTCGCTCTCGACCACGAGTATATGGAACAATGCAGTAGGTGCAGAAATTATTGCATCCTCTCGTTATGCTTACAAAACCAGATATTGACTTATCGCCAATTCTTACCGGAGTTATTTTATCGTAAGTTTCATTGGTTGATAGTTCAACATTTATGGCATCGTGACTTTCCGAAGCTTTATCAATTAGGTATGGAAGATCACGATAGGCATCAGGCCCGGCAACCAAGTCAACGGTTTCATGTTCCAGAAACTTTTCGGCTACACGTTCAGCCATACATCCCAATATCCCAACAATAAGCTGCTTGTTTTTTCTTTTTTGACCTCTCAGGTGATCCAGTTTGCCCCAAATGCGCTGCTCTGCATTGTCTCTAATCGAACACGTATTTATAAAAATGGCATCAGCTTCTTCCGCTTTCTCACAAAGTGAATATTTACGTTCTCCCATAATTGATGCCACTACTTCACTATCTGCCACATTCATTTGGCATCCAAACGTTTCTATAAACAATTTTTTATCATTCATTCTCTTAAGCTAAAGGGTGCAAATTTATCTAATTTGAATGGAATCGGAAAGAACTATTAATAATTCGAAATTATGCTTAGATTATTGCAATATTGTCAATGATACTCATGTTTATTCAATGTAAACTTTTAAAACTTTCAGTGATGGATAAAAACTTCTGTGAACGTATTAAGGCAATTAACATTATATTTGCACCCTTTAAAGACGGTAGTATGAGACTTCTTTTTTTTGGAATTATTATCCTATTAAGTTTTGGGCTTTCTGCTCAGACACATTCATACGAATACCTAAATGAATCTGAATCTCCAGAGATATTGCAAAAGCTGAATGTCCAGCAAGATTCCAGAGTTGATTCCCTCTTGAAAAATCACATTAACATGAACCAGCGCAAAAATGGAACTGATGGTTACCGGCTGGAGATTTTTTTCGAATCAGGAACAAAGGCTCGTGAGTTAGCTTTGCAAACCAAAACTGATTTCCTGAGGGAATATCCAGAAGTGAATGCATACATTAGTTTCTTAAGTCCAAACTTTAAGGTTCGGGTTGGTGATTTTAGAACAAAAAATGAAGCAATCAAGTTAAAGAATATGATTAGGCGTGATTATCCAAACGCCTTTGTTGTAAATGATATTATTCAATTTCCAGAAATATATACCGAAAGAAAAAGCAATGAGTGAATTGATTAAACATGAGTGTGGGATTGCATTAATTCGATTAAGAAAACCTTTAAAATACTATCAGGAGAAATATGGAACCTGGCAATATGGCTTGAATAAGCTTTATTTATTGATGGAAAAGCAACATAACCGCGGACAGGATGGAGCTGGTGTTGTAAATGTGAAGCTTAATCTGGAACCTGGGCAAGAGTACATCCATCGCTATCGTTCTGTCGAAGTAAATCCGATTAAGGATGTTTTTGATAAAGTGGGGAAAAGTGTTCGTAAAGCAATGAAATCCGGTAAAGATATCAGTGATATGGATTGGGTTTATGAAAATTTACCTTATGCAGGAGAGCTTTATTTAGGGCATTTGCGTTATGGTACATTTGGTCGCAATAGTGTTGATTATGTGCATCCTGTACTAAGACAAAATAACTGGAAGTCAAGAACGCTTGCTTTGGCTGGTAATTTTAACATGACCAATACTGATGAGTTATTTCAGCGTTTGATTGAGCTGGGACAGCATCCAAAGAATTATACTGATACCGTTACTATTCTTGAAAAAGTGGGGCACTTTTTAGATGAAGAGAACCAGCAACGTTTTCGTCAATACAAAAATGAGGGTTATTCCAATCGGGAGATTTCACCATTAGTTGAAGATAATCTTGATGTGCAAGGCATTCTTGAAAATGCAAGTAAAGATTGGGATGGCGGATATGCAATGGCTGGATTGTTTGGACACGGTGATGCTTTTGTAACTCGTGATCCCTGGGGAATAAGACCAGCTCATTACTACTATGATGATGAGATTGTGGTTGTGGCTTCAGAGCGTCCTGTTATTCAAACTGTGATGAATGTGAAATACGATCAGATCCATGAAGTTAAGCCAGGTGAAGCGTTGATTGTAAAAAGGAATGGTGATGTTTCTCAGCAAATGATACGTGTCCCACATAAGCGCACTTCTTGTTCGTTTGAAAGGATTTATTTCTCACGAGGAAGTGATAAAGACATTTATCATGAGCGAAAGGAACTTGGTCGTTTGCTGGCACCTACAATTCTGGAAGCGGTTGATTTTAATATTGAGAAGACTGTTTTTTCATACATACCGAATACATCAGAGACTGCTTTTTATGGAATGATGAAAGGGGTGGATGAGCATATCATTCAATGGAAAAAAGATCAGATAAAAGGGCGCAATGGTAAATTGACCGAAGATGAATTAGTAGCTATTATTTCAAGAGAACCTCGTATTGAGAAGATTGCTATTAAGGATGTAAAGCTTAGAACATTTATTGCAGATGATGCGAGTCGGGATGATTTGGTAGCACACGTTTATGATGTCACCTATGGCGTACTTGAAGAAAATGAAGATACATTGGTGATTATTGATGATTCAATAGTTCGTGGTACAACACTACAGCGAAGTATTCTTCGGATTTTGGATAGACTTAATCCTAAAAAGATCATTGTAGTTTCATCGGCTCCGCAAATTCGTTTTCCAGATTGCTACGGAATTGACATGGCAGTGCTAGAGAAATTCATTGCTTTTAATGCAGCTATCGAATTGTTGAAAGATCATGGTAAACAGAATGTGATTGATGAAGTATATAAAAAATGTAAAGCGCAGGAAAATCTTCCGAAAGAAGAAATTGTGAACTATGTGAAGGAGATTTATAAGCAATTTAAAGCAGAGCAGGTTTCAGATAAGATTGCTGAATTGCTGAAGCCAGAAGATTGTAAGGCAGATGTGGAGATTATTTATCAGAGTATTGAAAATCTTCACCTGGCCTGTCCTAACGATTTAGGAGACTGGTACTTCACTGGTAATTATCCAACCCCAGGAGGGAATAAAGTTGTAAATACCTCATTCATTAACTATGTTGAAGGTGTTGTGGGTAGGGCATATTAGAAGGTAATTCTATTTTAATCAAATAAAAAAAGCAGGCTTTAGGCCTGCTTTCATTTTATATTGTAATTTTTTTATTCTACTGGAGGAAACTCGTCGTTTTTATCTTTTACGTAAGTTTCAATATGACGATCTTTTTTGGCTTCGTAAATATCTTTAATGGTAAGGATGATCCCGGTTTCTTCAACATCCCCAAAACGATCATTTAATACTGTTCCAAAAGTTTTCATCGACGGACTAAGATTCATATAGGCATTAATCAGCGGAGGGATATTTTCTCCATGCTCGCGAACTTGTTGTGTTAATATGCGATAATCTTCTTTGTATGAGCCGCCATTGAATAATTTTTCCATATTTTCCATGTCCATATTTAGTTCCATGGGTTTTTTGGGATAGGCAAGATCACTTTTGTCTCTAAAATATTTGAGGAAAAAATATTGAATCAAATTTCTTGCTTCAGTGTGGAAGTGTGTATACATAGTTACTTTTCCAAAGAAATATTTCATCTCAGGATAATCCACAATTAAAGCTCCAAGTCCATCCCATAGATTGTCAAGAGCAAAAAGAGCTTTTGCTCCCGCTTTACTTGATTGGTATGCAGGTTGAACAAACGAACGACCTAATTCCAATGTATGAGGAAGATATTCTTTTTTAAATTCTTCTGAAAAATGGAATAATCTAGAGGTAGCCAAAACAACTTCACCATTTTCATCAACAGGAAGGTCTGAGCACATAATATAGCGGTAGCCACCTAGTATTTTTTCTGAATCAGGATCCCAAACAATTAATTGTTTGTAAGGGGTTTCGCTGACGTCATATTGGTCAATATCGATCTCTTTTCCCGTACCTCCTCCAGCATCTCGAAATGTAATTTCACGCAGTCGTCCAATCTCGTGCATTAAATTTGGAGAATCATGATGTGTAATCACGTAAATCTCATTTGCACCTTTGTTGGTTCTCCTTAAAAGCTTTTCTGGCGTAAGCTCAGCCAAAACGGCTTGTTTTGGAGCAGGTGCAACTATATCCTTCATACTTAGTCTGCTTGGTTTTCGAGCTACAAAACTAAAAAAAAATAATTAGAATCAGTTTTCTAGCTGCTTTAAATTCAGTTTCAATTCTTTTCAGGAAGTGAATAGAGGATTTTCCTGACGTCCTCTGCCCATTCTTTATGGGTTTTTGATTTGTCAAATGTTTTGTACGAAATAGGTTTTCCAAAAGTGACAGTGAATTTACTACCCCGATGCCTGAAGCTTTCATCGGCAAGAAAAAACATTTCCAAATTCCATTTTAGGCCAATTGCTTTTCTGAAGTTGGCAAGTCGATAAAAGAATTTGGAATTCTGTCCGCTTACATGAACTGGAATAATATCTCGTTGGTATTGAATCGATTTCTGGATAAAGTGTTTCTTCCATTCCAAATCGGTTACTTTTCCTTTTATTTTTCGTGATGCATAGCCCGATGGGAATATAATGATCTGAACGTCTGATTCATAATTGTCCTGAATAACCTTTGCAAAGTGGCGTCCATTGCTCCCGTGTTTATCAATGGGTACAAATATGCCTTCAAGTTGTGGGACGTTCATCAAAACATCGTTCACCAAGAAACGAACTTCACCTAAAACCTTGCTTACGTTAGTTATAAGAAGAATCCCATCAAATCCACCAATAGGATGGTTGGCTGCAAAAATGAAACGTCCATCTTTAGGTATATTCTCGAGTCCCTTAATCTCCTGAGAAACATTAAAATATTCCACCATGCTATTGGCAAAGTCAATCCCATACTTGTCTCCATAGGTAGAAAGGATTTCGTTAAATTCCTTAATGTGCATGATTCTGTTTAAGTATTTAAAAAGAAATCCTGGTACAAGTTTTGACAATTTTGGCGCCTTCTCTGTAAAAACATCCCGCATGTCTACGGGTTTGAATTCTTTTGACTGATTGGACATTTTTCTCTTTTTGATTGAAAGGCGAAAAATAGAAAAATATTTCCGAATTGCCTTTGGTGACTGATTTATAATTTCTACAGGATTGCTTCGTTGATTTATTAACTGCTGTTAATATCTATTGCAGGTTCATTAAGTTTCAGATTATCAGCCTGAATGGTTCTTTTATTAACCGTTGTTTAGTCATTATTAACAGGTAATAAACATGGTAGGGTATTTTGAAATGTGACTGAGAGTGACTTAAAGTGACTTAATGTGGATTTTTTTGAAAGAAAATGTTAATTTTACGATTGAATAAAAGGCAATTAGCTCATGGATTTCTCAGCGGAAAAAAATGCAACCATAGACGAAAAAGGACGCGTCGTATTGCCTGCCGATTACAAAAATGAAATGGGAGGCAGGATTCCCGGTGGCCAATTGGCTGTCGAGCTGGATCCATATGAGAAATGTTTGAATGTTTACCCAGTTGAAACCTGGGAGAGCAGATTGTCTACCCTTAAGTCAAAATTGAACAGAAACAACCGCCAGCAAAGCAGATTGCTGGATATGATCTACCGAAGTTTCAAAATCATTAATGTTCCTGATAGTTGCCGGATGAACCTGCCAAATAATTTCATGGAGAAAGTGAGTATCACTAAAGAAGTGATATTTGTTGGGCAGGGGGATAGAATCCGCTTATGGGATGTTGGTGAATATGAGGCCTATCTCAAATCGATGGGCGAATACGGAGAATTATTTTCAGAGTTTTTTGGGGAAATACAAGAATAAGCGTGGAACAAGTTTATCACATACCAGTTTTATTGGATGAAAGCATAGAAGGGCTAAACATTCATAAGGATGGCGACTATGTTGATGTCACATTTGGTGGCGGTGGTCATTCTCGGAAAATATTGAGTAACCTGAAAAAAGGACGACTTTTTGGCTTCGATCAGGATGAAGATGCAGCAGCTAACGCTTTCGATGATAGCCGCTTCTTTTTTATCAGACACAATTTTAAGTACATCCGAAATTTTCTACACTACTACGATGTTGACAAGGTCGATGGCATCTTAGCTGATCTTGGAGTTTCTTCGCATGATTTTGATGTTGCCGAGCGTGGTTTCTCATTTCGATTTGCAGGCGATTTGGATATGCGAATGAATCGTGATTCAAATATGACCGCTGCTGATATTGTAAATGATTACGATGAAGAGAAGCTTATCAGAATCTTTAGAGAATATGGCGAGCTTAAAAATGCGTACAAGTTAACCAAGGAGATTATTGCAAAGAGGCAGCAGAAATCAATAAAAACTATTGATGATTTTAAAGCGGCAATATCCGCTTGTACTCCCAATAGGCTAGAGTCGAAGTATTTGGCCAAGGTGTTTCAGGCTTTACGAATTGAAACCAATCAGGAACTTGAAGTGCTTAAAGATTTCTTGGAGCAAAGTGCTGAATTGTTAAAACCCGGAGGTCGTTTGGTGGTGATTACCTATCATTCATTAGAAGATCGGTTGGTTAAAAATTTCATTAAGTCAGGGAACTTTGAAGGTAAGTTGGAGAAAGACTTTTACGGAAATATAAAATCAGATTTGAAAGCGATAAACCGAAAAGTAATTATTCCGAACGAAGAAGAAATTGAAAGAAATCCACGAGCAAGAAGTGCCAAATTGAGAATTGCTGAGAAAGTATGACCGAAGAAAAAACAAATAGCAAGAAAGCAAAAGGATTTGGAGGTCGGATAAAATCTCTCCTGGGAGGGAATTTGCTGGCCAGCGAAAAGGTGATGAAGCAATTACCTTTTGTTTTTTTTCTGGTGCTTCTGGGTATGCTTCTGATTTCAAATAGATATTGGTCAGAAAAAACAATTCGGCAAATGGAAACCGTGCAGGATTCAATTAAAGAATTGAAAGCAGAGTCGATAACATATGAAATTGAGCTGATGAAAATGAACAGGCCAACAGAAATCAGCAATAAAGTAAAAGAGAGTGGTTTGGACTTAGTGGAACCACAAGAGCCTGCTCGAAAAATAAACGTTAAAAAACTGGATCAGGAATAAATGGAAATCAGAAAAGACATAACATTCCGTTTTGGAATCATCTATTTTCTGGTGGCATTGATTGGTGTTGTCATCATTGTCAAAATGTTTATGATTCAAGCTGTTGATACAGAGCAGTGGAAGCAGATCGCTAAAGATTTGCGAACAAATACTTCTGAAATACAAGCTAAGCGTGGAAATGTTTGTGCTGATGATGGAAGTATCCTGGCAACATCGGTTCCATATTTTGAGTTACGTTTGGATTTGGCAGCACCGCGAGTAAAACGGGTTTTTGCTGATCAATCTGAAGCTTTCTCATTGGAAGTTGCAAAGTTTTTTGGTGTTTCAAAATATCAATTTAAGAAAAAACTTACCAAGGCCTTTCAAAAAGGAAACCGTTGGTTTTTAATTCATCCGGAAAAGGTGAATTATAACGAGTTGCAAAAATTTAAAAGACTAAAAAATCTAAAACGAAGTTTGTTTGGCTCGGGATTAATTGTTGTTCGTGAAAGTGAACGAATTCTTCCTCATGGCGATATGGCCAGCAGAACAATTGGCACATTAAATAAGGGAGCTTTTGGCGGTATTCATGGTAATATTGGTTACTCAGGAATTGAAGGTTTGATGGAAGGTTACTTGAGTGGTGAGAATGGGATGGCCATAAAACGGAATTACTCAGGACACTGGGTGGATATTCCTATTACAGAGCCTAAAGATGGGAGTGATATTATCACAACATTGAATGTCAATTTGCAGGATTTCACTCAGAATGCATTGCAGAAACAAATGGAATCATCTCAAGCCGAGTGGGGAACAGCCATTGTTATGGAGGTGAAAACCGGGGAGGTTAAAGCCATTGCGAATCTGGGTAAACGAAAAGATGGAACATATTCGGAAACATACAATTTTGCTTTAGGTCATCAAGGATGCAGTGAACCTGGCTCCACTTTTAAGCTGATGTCGATGATTGTTGCGATGGAAGATGGTTATGTGGATACTGCTGACGTGTATGATACTGAGAAGGGTTATTGGGATTATCGCGGACAAACCATTTATGACAGTGATTGGAGACATGGTGGGCATGGACAAATTTCAATGAAAGAAATTTTCAAATTGTCATCAAATGTTGGGGTAGCTAAAATCATAACAAAGAATTACGAAGGTCGGGAGGAAGATTACATAGATCGCATTTATAATTTCGGATTAAACAAGCCTCTTGGACTTGGTTTTGTTGGAGAGGGCGTACCATATATTAAATATCCTACAGATAAAGTTTGGTGGGGACCATCTCTGGCTTGGATTTCATATGGGTATGAAATCAAAATAACACCTCTGCAAACAGCTGCTTTCTACAATGCTGTTGCTAATAATGGTCAAATGGTGAAACCCAAATTTGTTAAAGAAGTTCGGGAACATGGTATTCCAGTGAAGGAGTTTAAATCAGAGGTTCTCAATCCATCAATCTGTTCAAAAGAAACATTGAGAAAGGCACAGGTAATGCTTGCTGAAACTTGTGTTGATGGTACTGGAAAATCATTGAAAAATCCATATTTCCCAATTGCTGGTAAAACTGGTACTGCACAAGTTGCTTATAATAATGAAGGTTATTCTAAGGATGGTCGAAAGAATTATCAGGCTTCATTTGCAGGTTATTTTCCTGCTGATGATCCGCAATATACTTGTGTGGTTGTGATTGTTGGACCTAAGGGGAAATATTACGGTGCATCTGTTGCAGGTCCCGTTTTTAAAGAGGTTGTTGGAAAAGTATATGCTTCATTTTTAGAACCCCGATCAGTTGATGAAGAAAATCTAGCTGAGTTGCCAGTGATTAAGTCTGGTTCTCGTGATGATCTGCTTATCGCCAAAAATGAGTTGGATATTACAATTTCTGCGGAAAACACACAAAGTTCTTTTGTGAGTGTTAAGAATAGCCAGCAAGAATTAACTGTTTCTGATCTTATTTTCAATGAAGGGATGATTCCTGATGTAATGGGAATGAGTAGTAAGGATGCTATTTATCTGTTAGAAAATTCAGGTTTGAAGGTGAAGATGAAGGGAATTGGCAAAGTGAGAAAGCAGTCATTGAAAGCTGGAAATAAAATACGAGAAGGACAAACTATTTATATCGATTTAGGTTGATGAAAACTTTTAAAGACATATTGGTTGGTGTAAATCACAAAGTGATTTCGGGAGATGTATCTGTTGAAATAGGGCAGTTGCATTTTGATTCTCGAAAAGTTACACAGGGGGATGTTTTTATTGCAATGCCTGGTGTGCAGGTAGATGGGCATAATTTTATTGCTAAAGCAGTTGATTCTGGTGCTGTTGCTGTTATTGCTGAGCGATTTGATGTGTCAGTCCCTGATTCTGTAGTTCAAATAAAAATTGATGACACCTCTTCCGTATTGGGGAAGATAGCTTCAAATTTCTTTAGAAATCCTTCTTCTAATTTAAGTGTAGTTGGAGTAACCGGAACGAACGGTAAAACTACAATTGCTACTTTACTTTATCATCTGTTTAAAAAACTAGGTTATAAAACCGGATTAATTTCAACCATAAAATATTATGTGGATGATGAAGAATTTCCTGCCACACATACTACGCCGGATGCAATTCAGATTCAATCAATGATGCGAAAGATGGTTGAGGCTGGATGTGATTATTGCTTTATGGAAATTAGTTCGCATGCAATCGATCAAAAGCGTATTGCAGGCATTGATTTTAATGGGGGAGTTTTCACGAACCTAACTCATGATCATCTGGATTATCACAAAACATTTGCTAAATACCTAAAAGCAAAAAAACAATTTTTTGATCATCTACCTAAAAATGCTTTTGCACTAACTAATTCTGATGAGAAAAATGGAATGGTCATGCTGCAGAATACTAAGGCAGCAAAAAAAACATACGGACTAAAATCACTGGCTGATTTTAAATGCAAAGTTCTGGAGAAACATTTGGATGGTCTTCTTTTAAGTGTTCAGAATCGCGAAGTATGGACACATTTTTCAGGAATTTTCAATGCATACAATCTAATGGCTGTTTTTGCAACGGCAGTTTTATTGGGTGAAGAAATGGATAATGTACTGGCTATCATCAGTGAGTTAAAACCGGTAGCTGGAAGATTTGAAATATTGAGATCACCAGATGGGAAATATGCTATTGTAGATTATGCCCATACGCCTGACGCTTTGAAGAATGTATTGAATGGGATAACTGAAATTAGAACAGGCAATGAGCAGGTGATAACAGTTGTTGGAGCAGGTGGTGACCGTGACAAGACCAAACGTCCGGTTATGGCGAATGAAGCTGCTCAGCAAAGTGATAAAGTGATATTAACTTCTGATAACCCACGAACTGAAATTCCTGAACAAATCATTGCTGATATGGAAGTAGGAATTGAGCCGCATCAAAAGAATAAAGTATTATCGATTGTAAATCGTCGCGAAGCAATTCGCACAGCATACATGTTAGCTCAGCCCGGAGATATTATTTTGGTTGCAGGAAAAGGGCACGAAGATTACCAGGAGATTAATGGGGTGAAGCATCACTTTGATGATAAAGAAGTTTTAACCGAGATATTTAACGCAAACTAAAAGATACAGGATGTTATATTTATTATATGAATGGTTAAACGAATTTGATATTCCTGGATTGGGGATGTTACAGTACATCTCGTTTCGCTCTGGCGCAGCAATTATTACTTCACTTTTTATCACAACGGTTTTTGGTGGCCGAATGATCCGATTCTTGCAAAAGAAACAGATAGGTGAAGAAATTCGCGACCTTGGTTTGGAAGGACAGATGCAGAAGAAGGGAACTCCTACAATGGGTGGATTGATTATTTTGGCTTCGATCCTCATTCCAACACTACTTTTTGCACAACTCAATAATACATACATCCTATTAATGTTGATTACCACAACCTGGCTTGGATTAATCGGTTTTACGGATGATTACATTAAGGTTTTCCTGAAAGATAAAAAGGGATTAGCCGGAAAATTTAAAATTTTAGGACAGGTAAGTCTCGGGATTATTGTTGCTTCAACCATGTATTTTTCAGATGATGTAATCGTTCGTGAAAAAGTTAAAGATGGTGAAGGAAACTACATTGAAGAGTTGGTGGTTGATCATGAAACCGGACAGCAGGAAATTAGAGTTCTATCCAAAGATGTGAAATCTACAAGAACAACAATACCATTCATTAAAAATCATGAATTTGATTATTCGTGGTTAGTTTCATTTATGGGTGAAAAAGCTGATTTCTGGCGATGGCTAGTCTATGCTTTAGCAATTATCATCATTATAACGGCTGTTTCAAATGCCGCAAATCTAACCGATGGAATAGATGGATTGGCGACCGGAACATCTGCTATTAGTGGGGTGACTCTGGGTATTCTTGCCTATGTAAGTGGTAATGTAATTTATTCAGATTATCTGGATATCATGTACATCCCAAATATTGGTGAGTTATCCGTATTTATTGCTGCCTTTATTGGAGCCACTGTTGGTTTTTTGTGGTACAATTCTTATCCAGCACAGGTGTTTATGGGCGATACCGGAAGTTTGGCTCTTGGTGGTATTCTTGCTGTTTTTGCAGTTGTTATTCGTAAGGAAATTTTAATTCCTCTTCTCTGCGGAATATTCTTGCTGGAAAATCTTTCGGTGATTATTCAGGTAGGCTATTTTAAATACACAAAGAAAAAATATGGTGAAGGACAGCGTGTCTTTTTGATGAGTCCCATTCACCACCATTATCAGAAAAGAGGTATTCCTGAAGCAAAGATTGTTACGCGCTTTTGGATTGTTGGGATTATACTGGCCGTGTTCACTATTGTGACTCTTAAAATGAGGTAGAATGGCAAAACGATTGGTCATACTTGGAGCCGGTGAAAGTGGAGTTGGAGCTGCCATTCTTGGCAAAAAGGAAGGTTTTGATGTACTGGTTTCAGATGCGGGAAAGATTAATGATAAATACCGCGACGTTCTTTTAAATTATGAAATTCCATTTGAGGAAGGAGCTCATTCAAAAGAGCTGATTTTGAAGGCAGATCTTGTGGTGAAAAGCCCTGGGATTCCAGATCATATTCAGTTGATCAAAGAACTGAAGGAAAAAGGAATTTCGGTGATTTCGGAAATTGAATTCGGTGGAAGGTATTGCAATGCAAAGACCATTTGTATTACCGGTAGCAACGGTAAAACCACCACAACTATGCTGACTTATTTTCTACTTCAAAAAGCAGGTCTGAATGTAGGTATGGCTGGAAATGTAGGAAGCAGTTTTGCCTGGCAGGTTGCTGAAAAAAGCTTTGACTATTATGTGATTGAGCTAAGCAGTTTTCAGTTGGATGGGATGTTTGACTTTAAAGCCGATGTTGCGGTTTTATTGAATATCACTCCAGATCACCTTGATCGGTACGAAAACGATTTTCAGAAGTATGTGGAATCGAAGTTTAGAGTACTTCAAAATCAAAAGGAGAATGATTTTTTTATTTACTGGGCAGAAGACCCGGTCATTCAAAAGGAAATAGAAAAACGAGATATAGCTGCTATTTGCATGCCGTTCGGCTTAACTGAACCACCAGCAAATGGAGCAGGAATAAAAGGGAATGAACTAATTATTAACAGGGAACAAAAAATATTTAATATGTCAATATTTGATATTGCATTACACGGACAGCACAACACGTACAATTCAATGGCAGCAGGTCTTGCTGGAATGGTGTTGAATATCAGGAATGAAAAAATCAGAGAGAGTCTTTCTGGTTTTCAGGGGGTAGAACATCGTCTGGAGCATTTCCTTAAAGTGCATGGAATTGCTTTTGTAAATGATTCAAAAGCTACGAATGTAAATTCAACCTGGTATGCGTTGGAAAGTTTAAACAAGCCTATTGTTTGGATTGCTGGGGGAGTGGACAAAGGCAATGATTACGACGCGCTAAAACCATTGGTTAAAGAGAAGGTGAAAGCAATTATTTGCCTTGGTGTTGATAACAAAAAGATTGTTGAAGCTTTTTCCGATATCGTGCCCGATATTTTGGAAACACAGGATATGACAGAGGCTGTTCGTTCCGCTTATTATTTAGCGAAAGATGGTGAGACAGTTGTATTGTCTCCAGCTTGTGCCAGCTTTGATTTATTTGAGAATTACGAAGATCGAGGACGTCAATTTAAAATGGCTGTGAGGGAATTGTAAAATGGGTTTTTCCTTAGGTAAAATATTGAAAGGTGACCGGATAATCTGGGTGGTTCTGGTGTTTTTATCCCTGGCTTCACTGCTGATAGTTTACAGTGCAACCGGAAGGTTGGCTTATCGTCAGGCAGGAGGTAACACTGGTTATTACCTGATTCGGCAAATCGTTTTCATCCTGATTGGATTTGGGGTGATGGCATTTTTAGTCAATATTATACCTGTTAAGTTTTATTCCTGGATTGCACCATTATTGCTAATGGCTACGGTATTAGCTCTTTTTGCAGCTATAATACAATATAAACTTGATCCGTCTAAACCAACACCCCGTTCCTTGGATTTGGGATTTATTAGCTTCCAACCTGCCGAATTGGCCAAGCTGGCGTTAATGATGTTTGTAGCCAAGGTGCTTGGGAAGAGGCAAAAGACAAAAGAAGAATTGAAAAAGGCTTTCAAATGGGTAATGGGTGTTAGCTTGGGTATTTGCGGAATTATTTTTTATGGAGATATTTCAACTTCAGCTTTGATTTTCGGGAGTATAATGGTGTTGATGTTAATCGCCAGAATACCAATAAAGTTATTACTTATGCCGGTTATTGCCGGGCTGGCTTTATTGACTCTTGTATATCTTACTGCTGATTTTATGCCAGACTGGGCAGGACGTGTTCATACATTTAAAGAGCGAATTGATGATTTTGTTTATGGTGATGATCATGCAGCTCTTGGGACAACCCAGGCAGATTACGCTAAGCTTGCTATTTATGAAGGAGGGATGTTTGGGAAAGGCCCAGGTGGAAGTGAGGTGAGTAATTATATGGAGGCGGCATATAACGATTTTATTTATTCAATTATTATAGAAGAATATGGATGGATAGGAGGAATTGCCATTGCAATGCTTTACCTAATCTTTTTATATCGGGGGGTCGTTGTTGTTCGTCGATCGAATCGAACATTCCCTGCATTTTTAACCGCAGGACTGGTGTTGCTGCTGGTTTTTCAGGCCATTATTAATATGGCGGTGTCAGTAGGTGTTTTTCCAGTTACCGGGCAACCAATGCCTTGGGTGAGTATGGGAGGAACTTCAACATTGTTTACAGCCGTTTCATTTGGCATTATTCTATCGGTGAGTTACCAAAATCAAAAAAATACAGAGCAGGTTCAGGAACAGCCAGTTATGGTTGATGTGCCTGATGAAGATGAAGAATTATAGATGAAGAAATTGAAAGTAATCATAAGCGGAGGTGGAACCGGGGGACATATTTTCCCGGCATTGTCTATTGCAAATGAACTTAAGTCTCAGATACCAGAAAGCGACATTCTTTTTGTTGGTGCTTTAGGGAAAATGGAGATGGAACGTGTGCCTGATGCTGGTTACAAAATCATTGGCCTTCCAGTAATAGGAATGCCTCGCAAAGCATCACTTAAAATGTTCAGGTTTGTGATGATGCTTTTGAAGAGTATGCGTAAAGCCAGAAAAGTGGTCAATGATTTTCAGCCGGATGTAGCCATTGGTGTTGGTGGATTTGCAAGTGGGCCGGTATTGAAAGCTGCTTCAAGGAAAGGTATTCCTTGCATTTTGCAAGAACAGAATTCTTATGCAGGGGTAACAAATAAGTTGTTGTCTGCTAAAGTGAAAAAGATTTGTGTTGCCTATCCAAATATGGAAAGATATTTCCCAGCTGAGAAGTTGGTAGTTACTGGTAATCCTGTTCGACAGAACTTGCTTTGTGAGGTTGATAAGAATGAAGCACTCAATCATTTTGGCTTAAATGAAAAGCAACCAGTTGTATTGATTGTTGGCGGAAGTTTAGGAGCCAGAACAATTAATCAAAGTGTAATGGCAAACCTTGATCTGATTGAGAACTCAGGAGCTCAGGTAATCTGGCAAACAGGGAAGATTTACTATAAAAATATAATGGAAGAACTAAAAGATTATCTTCCTGAAAATTTGAAGCCGCTGGAGTTTTTATCCAGAATGGATTTGGCATATAAAGCTGCCGATTTGGTGATTTCAAGAGCTGGAGCTGGTACAATTTCCGAAATTTGCTTGCTTGGAAAGGCTTCTGTTTTAGTGCCATCACCGAATGTTGCAGAAGATCATCAAACCAAAAATGCAATGGCTCTTGTAGAGCAGGATGCTGCGGTTTTAATAAAAGATAATGAAGCAAAGACTGACTTGTTGGCAAAAGCTTTTGAGTTGGTTTCAGATACAAAAAAGTTAGAAAAATTATCAGCAAATAGTACAAAGTTGGCTAAGCCAAATGCTACAGTTGAGATTGTTGACGTTATTTTAAAAGAACTAAAGAATTAATGATCGGATTGGATCACATAAAACAAGTATATTTTCTCGGAATCGGAGGAATCGGGATGAGTGCTCTGGCGCGTTATTTTAAGCATGCCGGGTACAATGTCTTGGGTTATGACCGAACTGAGACTGTTTTAACCAGACAGCTTTCTAGCGAAGGGATTGATGTTCATTATGAAGATTTACCGGAGTGCTTAGAGAAAAAGCTTGAAAAGTTAAGTTGTCTGGTTGTTTTTACTCCAGCTGTCCCTGTAAATTTAGGAGAGCGTGTTTTCTTTGAGCAGAACAATTTTATATTGAAAAAACGTTCTGAAGTACTCGGTATGATTTGCAATGCTGGACTCTGTGCAGCTGTTGCAGGAACTCATGGTAAAACTTCAGTGTCAACAATGCTGGCTCATTTAATGAAGAACTCATCTGTTGGTTGTAATGCATTTTTGGGAGGCATTTCAAAAAATTATCAAAGCAATCTGCTTCTCGATTCTAATAGTAAATGGTTTATTGCAGAGGCCGATGAATTTGACCGTTCATTCTTGCGATTATTTCCAAACCTGGCGGTGATTACTTCTACGGATGCTGACCATTTAGATATTTATGGTACCCACAATGAGATCGTAAACTCATTCAATGAATTTGCCGGGCAAGTGAAAGATGGTGGTTCCGTGATTGTAAAAAAAGGATTGCCTGTTGAACGACAAAATGATAATATAACCTATTACACTTATTCCTTAGACGAAGAGGCTGATTTTTACGCACAAAACCTGCAGTTGAAAGATGAAGCTTATCAATTTGACTTTGTTCATCCTAAAGGAATAATTGAAGGATTGCAGTTGAATTATCCAGGTTTAATGAATGTCGAAAATGCAGTTGCTGCTTTGGCTGTTGCTCTATTGACAGGGGTTTCTGGTGATGAACTCAAGCAAGCCTTGCCGAAATATCAGGGAGTGAAAAGGCGATTTGATATTCGTTTCAGAAATGATAATTATATACTTATTGATGATTATGCCCATCATCCTACAGAGCTAAAAGCAACGATTGCATCAGTAAAGGCCATGTTCGCGGGTCGTAAGCTGACTGGAATTTTTCAGCCCCATCTTTTTAGCAGAACGAATGATTTTGCAGCTGGTTTTGCAGAAGAACTAAGCAAATTAGATGAGGTTATTCTTTTGGATATTTATCCTGCTCGTGAAAAACCAATGCCTGGGGTAACATCAGAATTGATTTTTAATCAGATTAATAACGAAAATAAAAAGCTTATAAATAAGGACGAACTACCTGTAATTGCAGAAGATCTAAACCCGGGAGTAATTTTAATGATGGGGGCTGGGGATATTGATACAATGGTTGAACCAGTAATTGAAGAATTAAGAAAAAAAGAGCATGCGTAAGTCAATTGTAAATAGTATTGTTTTTATCATTCTGCTTGCAGTTATGGTGGTTTCGCTTGCATTCTCAGGTAGTGGATTGTCGAAGGTGAAATGCTCAAAGGTGAGTGTTGTAATAAATGAAGATTCACCGCGGTTTCTAGATGAGGAGGAGATTGAACGTATCATTAAAAAATCAAATGAAAAGTTATTTGAAAAGAATTTGTCTTCAATTAATACCGATCGGTTAGAAGAAAAATTACAAACGGTTGCGTCTATTAAAAAGGCTGAAGTTTTCAGAAAAATAACTGGGAAAGAATTAGATTTTAAAGGGCATCTTATCGCTGAAATTGAACAACGAAGACCAATTGTTCGGATTATTTCGGGAGATCAGGATTATTATTTAGACAATGAAGGGGTGAAAATTCCCCGCAATGATAAGTTCACGGTTAAAGTAATGATAGTAAACGGAGCAGTATCTGAAAAGTTTGCACGTGAAAAACTCTTACCATTTGCCATTTATGTTGACGAAAATGAATTCTGGAATGCTATGATTGGTCAGGTGTATGTAAGACAAAATGAAGAACTGATCCTGGTTACGCAAATAGGGGATCAGTTAATAGAATTTGGAGAAGCAGATAGAACTCAGGAAAAGTTTAGGAATTTGAAAGCCTTGTATCAGCAGGTTTTTGCTGAATTGGGTTGGGGAAAATATAAAAGCATCAATTTAAAATATAAAAACCAGGTAGTTTGTACAAAAAAATAGAGCTTATGGGCAAGAGCGAAAAAATAATGGCTGCGGTTGATGTTGGTACCACTAAAGTGATGGTGGTTGCCGGAAAGAAAGGAGCTGATGGAAAGATTGAAGTATTGGGTTATGGAAAGGCTCGTTCAATGGGAGTGAAGCGTGGAATTGTGCTGAATATTGATGAAGCATTTACAGCCATTCATAATGCAGTACGTCAGGCTGAAGATATGTTTGATGGAGACATCGATGAGGTTTATGTAAATATTGTTGGACAGCATTTAAAGACGATAACAACCACTGCTGAGAAGTTTACTGACGAAAGTCGTATTGTTTCAGAGGAAGACATTGAGCAACTTTTTGCAATAGCCCAAAATGTAAAGTTGCCCGAAGGTTATAAAGTTTATCATGCCTGTCCACAGTTATTCACTGTTGATAATGAATCAGGGATACCAAATCCGGTTGGGATAACTGGTGAGAAGATACAGGCAGAATTTAAGTTGCTTGCTGCGCCTGAATTGTATGAAAACAATTTGCGCTTGTGTCTTGAACGAGGAGCAATCAATGTTCAAAAAGCAATGGTTGATCCGCTAGCATCATCAGAGGTGCTTTTGTCGGAAGATGAGAAAGAGGCTGGTGTTATTCTCTTAGATATTGGTGGTGGCACAACAAAAGTTGCGGTTTATCATGATGGGGTTCTTGGTTATTCTTCACTAATTCCATTTGGAGGCAATGTAATTACTCACGACATAAAGGAAGGTTGCACCATTCTTGCTCGTCAGGCTGAATCGCTAAAAGTACAGTTTGGTCAGGCAATGGGCGATTTTGCACCTGAGGATAAAGTGGTAACTATTCCTGGAATATCAGGTTGGGAGCCGAAAGAAATATCGTTTAAAAATCTTGCATTCATCATTCAGGCACGTATGGAAGAAATCATTGATGCTTTCTTCTTTCAAGTCGAAGAATCTGGTTTGATGGAAAAGATAGGAGCTGGAATAGTAGTAACTGGAGGAAGTGCATTAATGCCCGACTTGTGCCAGTTAATAAAATATAAAACAGGATTGGATGTTCGAAAAGGGATTCCACGTTTGCATCTTGATGATCAGTGGAAAGAACTTGAAGATCCAAGAAATGCAACCGTGCTTGGATTACTAACTGCTGCCCTGAATGATTCGGGGAATGCAGTTGTTTCAAGAAGAAAGAAAAAGAAAGTACGCTCTACGCAACCTGGCTTTTTTAGTCAAATGAAAAAAGAAGTGGCTCGTCAGGTAACGCTGTTCTTTGATGAAGAACAGGATACGGAAATGTTTTAACGACTAAAATCCTCATTTATGGAGGACATTTTGAACTTCGGTTTTGAACAAACAAAATCCTCAATCATTAAAGTGATCGGGGTCGGTGGAGGTGGTTGCAATGCAGTCAACCACATGTTTGGTGAAGGTATTCAGGGGGTAGATTTCCTGATTTGTAACACGGATGCACAGGCGATGAGAAATAGTCCGGTGCCAATTAAAATTCAGTTGGGAGTTACTCTAACTGAAGGTCGTGGTGCGGGAAATATGCCCGAACAGGGAGAACAGGCTGCCATCGAAAATCTGGAAGATATACGTTTGGTGCTTGAAAATACCAAGATGCTTTTTATTACTGCCGGACTTGGAGGTGGAACAGGAACAGGTGCTGCCCCGGTTATTGCTGATTTAGCAAGGGAATTAGATATTCTAACGATTGCAGTAGTAACAATTCCATCTCCTTCTGAAGGTAAAAGACGTTTTGAACAAGCTCTTGAAGGGCTGGAGAAACTCAAAAGTCAGGTGGACAGTTTGCTGGTGATAAGCAACGAGAAGTTACATAAAATATACGGTGATCTTCCGGCTTCACAGGCTTTTAAAAAGGCTGATAATATTTTAGCAACGGCAGTAAAGGGTGTTGCCGAAATCATTACGTTACATGGTAATATCAATATTGATTATGCTGATGTGAGTACGGTAATGACAAAAAGCAAAGTCTTTATCATGGGAACTGGGATTTCTGAAGGTTCGAACCGGGCAATGGAGGCTGTGCAGAAATCATTGGAGTCACCCCTACTTGATAGTAATGATATCAATGGGTCAAAAGATATTTTGCTGAATATTACTTCGGGGAAGGATGAAATCACCATGGGTGAAATTGGTGACATTATTGAGATTCTTCAGGACAAAGCCGGGCAGGATGCGAACATTATTTGGGGAAATGGAATTGACCATACGCTGGGTGATAAAATCAGCGTAACAATAATTGCAACCCGATTTGATAAAAACCCAAGTAGCATATTACAGGAGCAGGAACCAAAGGAAGAATTTGTATTAGAGAATCAAGCTTTGGAAATAAACCTTGAGGATAATGATGAAGATTTCTTCGAACTGAAAAAAAATGAAAATAATATAACAGGAACAGTTAACAAACCTGTTCAATCAAATAAAAAAAAGAAAAGAGCTGCACTTGTAACTGAAAGCCATGATTCCAATAGTTATAGGGATCTGGATCAGGATAATGAAAAAATGGACGGCTGGTTTCAACGCCAGTTTAGCCGTCTTTTTGATGACCAGGATGAAGCCATTAACAAATAAAAATTAAGCCTATGTCAAGCGATATAATGAATTTCGAATTAGATAAATCTTCTGGTACAATTATTAAAGTGATTGGTGTTGGAGGAGGTGGTGGAAATGCCGTCAATCACATGTATGAGGAAGGCATTAAGGATGTTGGGTTTATGCTTTGTAATACCGACGCACAGGCTCTGAGCAATAGTGAGGTTCCGTTAAAAATTCAATTGGGTGAGTCGCTTACCGAAGGACGGGGAGCTGGGAATAAACCTGAGATTGGAAGAGAGGCCGCTATTGAAAATATTGAAAATGTGAAAAAGATGCTGGAGAAGACCACTAAAATGGTCTTTATTACAGCAGGAATGGGTGGAGGAACAGGTACTGGTGCTGCCCCCGTAATTGCTGAGGCGTGTAAAGAGCTGGGTTTGCTAACCGTTGGGATAGTAACTTTGCCATTTCGAAACGAAGGTCGTCGACGTATTAAACAAGCGATTGACGGGATTGCGCAGATGGAAGGTCATGTTGATTCCTTGTTGGTGATCAATAATGAGCGAATCCGTGAAATGTATGGTGATTTCAAAATCTCTGAAGCTTTTGCAAAAGCTGATAATGTTTTGACGACAGCGGCAAAAGGTATTGCTGAGATTATTACTGTTGCTGGTTACATTAATGTTGATTTTGCTGATGTTGAAACTGTGATGCGTACCAGTGGTGTCTCGGTAATGGGATCGGCAACAGCTGAAGGGGAAAATCGCGCATTAAAGGCTGTTGAAGAAGCATTGAATTCACCATTGTTGAATAACAACGATATTGATGGTGCACGAAATATTTTGCTAAACATTACTTCCGGAGGAGAAGAAGTAACTATGGATGAGATTGGTGAGATTACCGATTATGTGCAGACAAAAGCTGGGAATGATGCAGATCTGATTTGGGGTAACGGTGTTGATGAAGCACTAGGAGATAAAATATCAGTAACCATTATTGCTACTGGGTTTAGTGTTACAAGCATTCCTGAAATGATGGCTGCCCGCAAGGTAGAAAAGACCTACCATACCTTATCTGATGAGCCACAACCGCAAGCTGCTCCAAAGGCAACTCCAAAGACAAAAGTGCCAATATCTGACGATGCTTTTAGTGGAGCTGGTCAGCGTACTTTTGAGTTTGATATTAATCCTGCTCCAGGAGATGAATTTGATGACTTATATGGAAAGTCTAAAACCATTGAAGGAGAAGAAAGCTCTTCAGTAAAAGTGGATTTTTCAACATCAAGTGAGGAGTCAGTTGATGAGTTGGAAAATATCCCGGCATATCGAAGAAAAAAATTGAATGTTAAAGATATGCGCAAAAAATTTGAGCAACGTTTGTCACGTTTTTCATTAACAACGGACGATGAAGATAAAACAGTGCTGCGAGATAATAATTCCTACTTGCACGATAATGTAGATTAAAAAACTACAGGATAACCTTATTAATTTTTTGAAATTTAATTATAAAATATGAGCTTATTTGAACAAATAAACGAAGATATGAAAGCGGCCATGAAGGCACGCGAAAAAGAGAAGCTTGAAGCGATCAGAGGCATTAAGAAAGTACTTTTGGAAGCAAAATCGGCACAAGGCGCTTCTGGTGAATTATCTGATGAGGAGATCATAAAAGCCATTCAGAAATTAGCCAAGCAGGGAAATGATTCGGCCAGAATCTATAAAGAGCAAGGACGCGATGATTTGTATGATCAGGAAATGGTTCAGGTTGCTGTTTTTGATAGTTATCTTCCTGAGAAAATGAGCGATGAAGAGCTTACGAATGCAGTTAAGCAAATCATTGAATCATCGGGAGCAACAAGCATGAAAGAAATGGGTAAAGTTATGGGAATGGCTTCTAAGAAGTTAGCTGGACTTGCTGATGGGAAAGATATAGCCGATAAGGTTAAGTCTCTTTTAAGTTAGAATTCAATCAATCAATTCTTAATAATAATTGTGGCGAGATTCAATTTGGGCCTCGTTATTTAGGGTGAAAAGGCGGGACGTGTCCCGCCTTTTTGCTTTTAAAATGAAAATGTTATTGAACTAGGGATGACTCTTTTTGAAAAGATGCCATCCCTAAATTATTATCGATTATTCTTTCCAAACGGGTAATCTTCCTGGAGTCCATGGAGCATTAATATCATTAAGCAATAATTCTAATGCAGGAATGTCTTTCCCCACAATTTGTTTTATCTGCTCAAGAACCGGTGAAAACTCATCAGCCAATATTTGATAATTGGCTTTTTCAGCAGATGTAATTCCTGAAGTTGATCCCATGTGTGTGTAAACGATGGAGTTTAGTCTGGATGTTAATGGAACTTGTGCTGGAGGAATTTCTTCACTACTGGCCTTTTCCTTGTGTCCATTCATCTTAAATTGAAGCTCATCAATATTCACGGCCAATGCACGGGCTTTATCCATTAATTCTTGTTTCGCATCAGGTGTCGAGTAAATAGCTTCTTTAATATGTTCGATTTTTGTGCTTAGCTCCTTAAGCAAGTTATTGCTACCCGCTACAGCAATTGATAATTTGCTTACTTTTTTTGCAAATTCAACATTTTCAGCATAATCTGTTTGTGGTAAACTTGAGTTGTTCAGTTTTTTACAAGTAAATTCAACAGGTTTAACCAGTTCTGTTAATTCACCTTCATGCCACAGTTTAATGCCAACTTTATAATTTCCGGGCATAGCAAGGATGCCGCTACCTCTACTTTTACTAATTGGTTTGAATTTGTCTTTAATTTTTGTGGAAGAATTCAAAGAGTAACGTAGATTCCAGCTAATCCGTTTGATCCCTTTTGAAGGCTCACTAATCAACTGATTAATCACGTTTCCTTCAGAATCATAAATGCTAAAAATGAGATGTGATTTTTCTTCTTTTGCTTCCAATTCAAATTCTCGCCACGTAGGCTGTGGAATTGGACTTCCGCTTTTAAACAACTCTTTTTCTTTTTCTTTTCGCAGTTGTTTTTTTGTTTTAGGAACCTCTTTCAGATAATAGGTAAACGTGGCGCCAAAATCAGGGTTCTTAGATGTGAAATATGTGTTTCCCTGATTCTTCTTTCCGTTTGTTTGAATGTACATTAATGCATCTTCAATTTTGAAAAGATGCGCATCTTTTTCAGCCAACTCACGACTAAGTTCACGAAGAGGACTATAATTGTCAAGAATGTAAAAACCACGACCAAAGGTTGCAATAACCAAATCACTTTCTTCCTTTTGAATGGTGATGTCTTTTACAGCGATGGTTGGGAGTCCTGCTTTAAGTTGTATCCAGTTTTCACCATCATCTATTGTGAAGAAAACTCCAAACTCAGTTCCAACAAAAAGCAACTCAGGTCTGGTGAAATCTTGTACTATGGTATGTATTGTCCCATTTTCTGGAAGATTCCCTGAAACGGATACCCATGTTTTTCCTTTGTTTACACTTTTATAAATGTAAGGTTTGAAATCATCTCTTTTTAAATTGTCGAATGATGCGTAAACTACATTCTCATCAAAATTATCAGCACAAAGATCACTTACATAGGTATACTCGGGAACATCCGGGAATGAATTGACTTGTTGCCAGTTCTGTCCGCCATTCTCACTTACAGAAATAACTCCATCGTCAGTTCCTGCATATAACAAACCTTCTTTAATTGGCGACTCATTTAATGATACAATGGTTCCCCATTGCGAAGTTGAAACATCTTTCAAAACAGCTTCTGCAGGCCAGTATTTACCCATGACAGGAAAACTATTTCTGTCTACTTGTGCAGTCAGATCATCGCTAATCGTCTCCCATGAGTTTCCTCTGTCATTACTTTGGAAAACTTTGTTTGCAGCCATATACAATCGTTTCCCATTGTGTGGACTAACAAACATTGGAGCATTCCAGTTCCACTTATAAGTTTGCTCACCTTTTTGTTCTTGTGGCTTAATTTTTATGCGTTCACCACTTCTTTTATCGTAGCGGTACAAGTTACCGTATTGGTATTCGGAGTATACAATATTGTGATCATCCGGATCAGTGGCAGACCAAAAACCATCACCTCCTAAAGTAATTGTCCAATCGTCATTAATCACACCCTCTTTACTTGTATTCATTGATGGGCCAAACATTGAGTTGTTATCCTGTGTGCCCCCATAAACATTGTAAAAAGGCTTGGCGTTATCGGCATGAACGCGGTAGAATTGAGTAATTGGCAAATTTTCTTTGAAATCGAACGTTTTGCCTTCGTCCCATGTTTCATAAATACCACCATCGCCCCCAATCATATAATGTTCGGTGTCATTCGGATCTACCCAAATCGCATGATCATCAACATGCCTGCCTTTTGTGCTAATTCGTTTCCATGTTTTTCCACCATCTGAAGTAATTGCCGAAACAGTTTCAACGGAATACACCTTGTCAACATCTTTTGGGTCACAATAAATCTCATTGTAATACTGACCACTTGCTGCATGATCACTCATTTTAGACCAACTCTCGCCTTTGTCGGTAGAACGATAAAATCCACTTTTGCCTTCTGCGGCCTCAATAATTAGGTAAACAACATTGGCATCAACGGGAGACACATCAATTCCCATACCTCCAATGTGAACACTGGGGAGACCTTTGTTGATTTTTCGCCAGTTTGTACCTGCATCGGTTGATTTATAAACTGTTGATTCCGGGCCGCCACCAATTTTTGTAAATGATGTTCGACGTCTTTGTTCTGAAGTCGCATATAATATGTCAGGATTTGAAGGATCCATTTTGATGTTATTGACTCCGGTATTTTCGCTAATCTCTAAAATTCGTTCCCAGCTTTTCCCTCCATCAGTTGTTTTATACAATCCGCGTTCACCGCCTGAATCCCATACTGAACCTTCACACGCAACGTAAATAATGTCTGAGTTTTTAGGGTTGATTGCTATCCCCCCAATCTGGCGGCTTTCTTTTAGCCCCATGTTCTTGAATGATTTTCCTCCATCAACCGATTTGTAAATGCCATCGCCATAGCCTAACGCACGTTGGTGGTTATTTTCACCAGTTCCTACCCAAACTACATTGGGGTTATTGGGGTCAAGCTCAACATCGCCAATTGAGTACGAGCCATACTTGTCAAAAATGGGTTTCCATGTTGTTCCATTATTGGTGGTTTTCCATACATTACCACTAGCAACCCCAACGTAATATTCTTTCGGATTCTTTGGGTTAACAGCAAAATCAGCAATCCGTCCACTTGCCCATGCAGGCCCAATACTGCGAAATTTTAAACCATTAACTAAGCTGCTGCTGATAGTGGTGTCTTTTTTTGTTTCTAAATCATCTTTATCTTTCTTTTTTGCCCAGGATGTTGAGAAACAAAAAAGAATTATTGAAAGGAAGAATGCTGCTTTTTTCATGAACTGAATTTTAAGAATATTTTTTATTACAATAGTAGTCTTATGAGAACCGCAAAAGTTACAATTCTACAATTCAAAAAAAGAAGATATAAATCAGCTAAGGTGTTGGGTTAAACTAGATGCTTAGTATTTATTTAGAAATGATTCAGTTGAAACTACTTGTATAATTCCTTCAGTTGGGATCATTTCTTTCCAAATCCAGTTGTAATGTTCAATGATTTTTTTGGCTCCCAAATGCGGACGATCAGCAGTGGTGTGCCCATTTGATATTACGGTAACGCGATAGTCATGATTTAATGCAGAACGAACAGTGGAGTCAACGCAAAAGTCGGTTGCACAGCCAGTAATTACAAGTTGATTAACGCCCAATTTCTTTAAAATCGCATCAAGCTTCGATCGGTAAAAAGAATCGTTTGCAGTTTTGCTCACAATCCAATCATCTTCTTTCATTTCAAGGGATGAAAGAATTTCCCATTCTTCTGTGCCAGGAACATAGCATTGAAATCGACTGCCATCATGCTGAATAAAAATAACAGGTTCACTGTTTTCATGAAAGTGAGATGAAAGTTTATTTATTCGATTGATTACATTTTCAGCATCAAATCGGGGTGTTTCAGGAATAAATGAACCTTTTTGCATGTCAATAATTAGCAGTGCTTTCATGTATCAGGTTTTAATCAGGGCAATAAATTTAACAGTGAAGATAATTATTGTTTAGCAATTTTCTCTAAAAAATGGATTCGCAATACGTTCTGTTAAAATAAAAAAATAACTTTGGCGTTTGATTTAGAGACTATCTGAATTTTGAAAGTCTTATATAAGCGTTGCAAATAAATGAAGACCAAATACCTCATTCTATTTTTATTCCTGATCATTGCTCCACGGCTGATGGCTCAGCTTGGTGGCGAGTCAACTTATGAATTTCTAAATCTCCCTAATTCAGCCCGTATGGCTGCTCTTGGAGGTAATCAGGTGGCAATTTATGATTCTGCTGATTTGAATGTGGCCTACAATAATCCTTCTTTGCTACATGTTGACATGGATAATCACCTGCTCATGAATTATGTGAGTTATTTGGGTGATGTGAATTTTGGATATGCCTCATATGCAAAAGATTTTGGTGATAAAGGAATGTTTGCCTTGGGGATGCACTACATCAACTACGGAAAATTTACTTATGCCGATAAGTTTGGACAAAGAGAAAATGGAACATTTAATGCTGCTGAATATGCATTGAGTATTATTTGGTCAAAACAGTTTGGTCGACTTCGGACAGGAGCAACATTGAAACCTATTTTGTCATCGTTTGAGAATTACCAATCTTTTGGATTGGCTGTTGATCTTGGTGTCAGTTTGGTTAGTGTTGATGAACTTACTACAATTGGTTTAGTCGTAAAGAATGCTGGTGCACAAATTACGACTTATTATGAAGGTGCAGATAGGGAAAGTATTCCTTTTGATTTGCAGCTCGGTTTTTCAAGACGTTTGCCACATGCTCCCGTTAGGCTAGCGGCTACATTGCATCATTTGCATGATTGGAATTTGGGAGGGTATCTGCAAAATGAAGATGAAACTGCTTTTGTGAAAACTGATGAAGGAATTGGAAAACAACTTATGCGTCATCTTTTGCTTGGTGTTGAGATTCTGCCTTCTGAAAATTTCACTTTAAGAGCCGGATATAATTACCAACGCCGGCAGGAACTGGTTTATGATGGAAAAGCATCAACAGTCGGTTTCTCATGGGGATTTGGATTTAAAATAAACCGCTTTCATTTTAACTACGGATCAGCCCGTTATCACCTTTCGGCAACTAGCAATCACATTTCTGTTTCAATCAATTTGAATGAAGGATTGAGAAGGTAACTGTAGGAACCCATTTGAAGCCTGAAGAAATAGAAATGTAACTAGAAGAAATCCAATTGTAATCAATTAAAATGCAATTGTAGCATGCACAAACTGAATTGTAACTAGTAAAAACGTAATTGTCCATTTCCATCCCATAGACAATCAAGAATCATGCTTATCTTTACCTGAAATTTTAGAAATGACAGCTTCAAAAATTATCATAGCTATTGATGGGCATTCATCTTGTGGGAAAAGCACAGTTGCTAAACAGTTGGCAAAAATACTTGGATATATTTTCATTGATACAGGAGCCATGTATCGTTCGGTAACTTTATTCGCCTTGCGAAATGGATTGGCTGCAAATGGGAAAGTAGATGAGCCAGGCTTAATTAATCGTTTGGGCGAGATTACAATTGACTTTCGTTTTAACGTCGACACACAACTTAATGAAGCTTTTTTGAATGATGAAAATGTAGAAGATGAAATTCGTCAGTTACCAGTTTCCAGTCATGTAAGTCCGGTTGCTACTATCAAAGAAGTTCGCGCAGCTATGGTGAAACTTCAGCAGGAAATGGGGAAGAATAAGGGGATTGTGATGGATGGACGAGATATTGGAACGGTTGTTTATCCTGATGCTGAATTGAAGATATTCATGACAGCCAGACCTGAAGTTCGGGCCCAACGTCGCTATGATGAATTAACTGGAAAAGGATTGGAAGTTGATTTTGATGATATTCTTAAGAATGTTCTTGAGCGTGACCATATTGATTCGTCTCGTGCAATAAGTCCACTTAAACAAGCTGACGATGCACATTTGTTAGACAACAGTGATGTTACCCGTAAAGAGCAATTGGATTGGGTTTTGAGCAAAGTGAAGGAGATTATTGAATGAAAGTGACCATCGATGAAAAATCAGGTTTTTGTTTTGGGGTGGTAAATGCCATTGATATGGCTGAGGATACACTTCAGCAAGAAGAAAAATTATATTGTCTTGGTGATATTGTTCACAATGGAATGGAAGTGAATCGACTCGAATCCTTAGGACTTGAAACCATTGATCGGGAACATTTTTTTAAGCTGAAAGATTGTAAAGTACTTCTTCGTGCTCATGGAGAACCACCATCAACTTATGAGTATGCCAGAGAAAACAATATTAAACTGATTGATGCGACCTGTCCTGTTGTTTTAAAGTTGCAACTGCGTGTGAAAAAGGCGCATGAAGAAATGGAACAAAAAGACGGTCAAATTATTCTTTTCGGGAAACCTGGTCATGCTGAAGTTATTGGATTAAGTGGACAGACAAATGACGAAGCTATTATTATCGAAAATGAAGATGATTTAAAAAAGATTGATGCCGAAAAAAAAGCTTATTTCTTTTCGCAAACCACAAAATCAATTGAAAAATTTCATCATCTAGCTAAAAAAATTAAGAACCGTTCTTCTCAAGAAATTCAGGTAAAAGATACCATTTGCAGACAGGTTGCGAATCGTGTTCCTCGCTTAACAAGTTTTGCAAAAGAACATGAAATCATTTTGTTTGTAGGCGGAAAGAAAAGCTCAAACGCTCGTTTTCTTTTTGAGGTTTGTCAAGAGTCAAATAAACACAGTTATTTCGTTTCTAACAAAGATGAAATTGATGTTACTTGGTTTGACGGAAAATCGACGGTAGGAATTTGTGGTGCAACTTCAACCCCTCAATGGCTAATGGAAGAAATAGCGGATTTGGTGGGTCAATTTTAATACTACCTTAAGCTTAATTGTAATTTAAGGGCAGAACGTTTATTTCATAAAAACGACTGTTACTTTGCAACGTAATTTTATGTCATTTAAAATTGATGAACATGGAAACAGAAAAAACGAAAGCAATGAAACGTAAAAAACTGGAGAAGATTGGGGTTTTTACCTCTGGGGGTGATGCACCTGGGATGAATGCTGCAATTCGTGCAGTTACGCGTGCTGCAATAAGCAATAATCTAGAAGTAGTCGGGATTAGACATGGTTATCAAGGAATGATTGAAGGTGACTTTATTCCTTTGAAAGCCCGTTCCGTGAGTGGGATTTTACATTGTGGTGGTACAATATTGAAAACAGCCAGAAGTAAAGATTTTAGAACTGAAGTAGGACGTGAAAAAGCATATCAAAACCTCAAAAATGAAGGAATTGATGCGGTTGTAGTGATTGGTGGTGACGGATCATTTACAGGGGCTTTGATATTCTCTCAGGAATATGATATTCCATTTGTGGGTATTCCAGGGACGATTGATAATGACATTTATGGGACTGATTATACAATTGGGTACGATACTGCTTTAAATACCGTAGTGGAGGCTGTCGATAAAATAAAAGATACCGCAAATTCACATGGTCGAATTTTCTTTATAGAGGTAATGGGGCGTGAGGCAGGCTTGCTGGCATTAAATAGTGGGATTGCTGTTGGTGCCGAAGCAATCTTAATCCCTGAGAAAAAAGATGAGAATATTGCACTCAAAAAATTCCTTACTCATGGTTATAAAGAAAAAGATTCGAGTGGAATTGTAATTGTTGCTGAAGGTGATGAGATGGGAGGTGCAATAAAAATTGCCTCACAAGTGGAGAAGGATTATCCATACCTTGATGTTCGGGTATCTATTTTAGGACACATTCAGCGCGGTGGAAATCCAACAGCCAAAGATCGGGTAGCTGCTACTAAAATGGGTGTTGCTGCAATTGATGCTTTGTTAGATGATCAAAAAAGCATCATGATTGGCCTGAAAAATGAAAAAACAGTTCACGTGCCATTCAATAAAGCAGTAAAGCTTAACCATAGTATTGATGAGGATTTGATTGAAATCTTGAAAATCATCAATATTTAAACTTTTTCTTTGCTGCATCCATTCAAGCAAATCAATAAAAATTCCGATGTTTGTATGTTATGCGCAGCGAACTTTATGCCGAAGTAATTTTACCATTACCGGTAGGTGATTTGTTCACTTATCGTGTTTCTCCTGATTTTGAACCTGCTATAAAAGTGGGTGTCAGAGTTGTGGTGCAGTTTGGTGCGCGAAAGTTTTATTCTGCCTTGGTTTATCGGCTTACAAATGAAAAACCTTCCGGAAATTTTGAGATGAAAGATCTGGATGCTGTTTTAGATAAAGAGCCGATCGTTAATCGGGCGCAATTTGTTTTGTGGGAATGGATTGCCAATTATTATTGCTGCTCCATTGGAGAAGTTTACAAAGCTGCTCTTCCCTCAGCTCTAAAACTAGAAAGTCAATCTAAAGTTTGTTTTAATCCTGAATATCACATTCCCTCTGATCTTCCAGGCGATGAGGAAGCTCTTTTGCTGATGTTGCAAGGACATGGTCAATCCAGTATTCGCGATATTAACCGTTTTCTTGGAAAAAAATCATCACTGGCAACATTGAAATTGCTACTTGAGAAGAATGCCATTATTCTGGAAGAGAAACTGAAGGAAAGCTATAGACCAAAAACTGCTTCTTTCGTAAAGCTTGAGTCGGGAATAGTAAATAAGTTGGAAGTTGTTTTTGAGGAGATTAAAAGAGCAAAAAAGCAACTTGGTTTGCTGGAGTTGTTTTTGGCAGAGACCATTTATCATGATGAAAAGAAGTCCAGAATTGCAAAAACAGAATTGTTAAAGAATAATCAATTTTCAGAGGCAATTTTATCAGGCTTGGTTAAAAGAGGAATTCTACAAATTGAACAGATTGAGATTGGCAGGCTTGACTTGGATTCAACCAAGGAAAAAGAAGCAAGTGAATTAAGTGATGCACAGCAAGAAGCTTACGTTCAAATTAAAGAAGAATTAGCCAAACAAAAACCAGTATTGCTTCATGGAGTTACCTCATCTGGTAAAACAGAAGTGTATATCAAGTTGATTGAAGAGCAATTTGCAAAAGGCAATCAAGTGCTGTACCTGGTTCCCGAAATTGGACTAACTACACAGCTTATTGGTCGATTAAAAAAAGTTTTCGGGAGTAAGGCCGGAGTGTATCATTCCAAGTTTAATGATTCAGAACGTGTTGAGATTTGGTTGAATATTTTGGAGCAAAAGGATGATGCCTACCAGCTTGTTGTTGGGGCGCGTTCATCTGCATTCTTGCCATTTAAAAAACTAGGGCTGATTATTGTTGATGAAGAACATGAGTCAAGCTATAAACAGTTTGATCCTGCACCTCGTTACAATGCACGTGATTTGGCGGTTGTCCTTGCTCAAATACATCAGGCCAATGTTTTGTTAGGAACTGCGACCCCTTCATTTGAAACTTATCTGAATGCAAAAACAGGGAAGTATGGTTTGGTTGAACTGAACGAACGGTTTCAGGGCATTGAGCTTCCTGAGATGATTATTGCTGATGTTCGGAAAGCAACTCGTCAGCGTTCAATGAAATCATTACTAACTCCACAATTGTATGCCGAAATTGAAAAGGCACTTGAAAATCAGGAGCAGGTAATTTTGTTTCAAAATAGACGTGGATTTGCTCCCTATCTACAATGTACTTCCTGCGGTTGGATTCCAAAATGTAAGCACTGTGATGTGAGTCTCACCTATCATAAATATCGGTCAAGTGTGATTTGTCATTATTGCGGACACACTTCAAGTTTACCTTCAAATTGTGGTGAATGCAATTCAGAAAATATTCAAACCAAAGGTTTTGGTACTGAAAAAATAGAGGAAGAATTATCAATTCTTTTTCCAGAGGCCAAAATTGCCCGGATGGATCTGGATACAACTCGTGCAAAAAAGGCTTATGAGCAAATAATTTATAAGTTTGAGAACAGACAACTAGATATTTTAGTTGGTACTCAGATGGTTACAAAAGGACTCGATTTTGATAATGTAAAAGTGGTTGGCATTCTTAATGCAGATCAATTATTAAATTATCCTGACTTTAGATCTTTTGAACGATCATTTCAGCTTATCGCACAAGTTAGTGGACGTGCTGGGCGAAAGAATAAGCAAGGGATCGTGGTTGTTCAGACCAGTCAGCCTAGTCATCCTGTGTTAAAGGAGCTGATTGAGAACAACTATGCATACTTTTTTAATCATCAGATGGCTGAGCGGAAATTGTTTAAATATCCACCATCTTACCGATTAGTAAAAGTTGTATTAAAACACAAAAACCGTGATCGCCTTGATTTAGCAGCGAGTAATTTAGCAACTACTTTGCGGAAAAAATTCGGATTTAACCTGCTTGGTCCAGAGTATCCAGTGATTGGTAGGATTCAAAATTGGTTTCAAAAAGAAATTTGGATAAAGCTTCCAAAAGATAATCGAATTGGGGGTTCAAAAAATGAAATCAAAAAAGAAATTCAAAGACTAAAGTCGTTGCCCAATCATTCGAATTTGATCATTTTTGTCGATGTTGATCCGATGTAATTGTGTAGAGTAAAAAGAAGGACAAAATATTCAAGACACGCAGTTAAAATTTACTACTTTTGTAGCAATATTCTAAAACGATATTTGTGGATAAAGATAAGGTTAATGAGGTTTTTGAGAAGTTCAGTAAGGTAAAGGCTTTGGTTGTTGGTGATGCTATGGTTGACTCATATCTTTGGGGAACAGTTGATCGGATTTCCCCGGAAGCTCCAGTCCCAATTATAGTGGTTGATAAGCAGGAAAGTCGTCTTGGAGGTGCTGCAAATGTCTCTTTAAACTTACAGGTCATGGGTGCAACGCCTGTTCTTGTTTCAATGATTGGAGACGATAAAAATGGAGATACTTTTATTGAACTTCTTAAAAATAAAAATCTTACAGGAGAAGGTATTATTCGAACTTCAACAAGAAGAACAACGCTTAAAACTCGAATACTTAGCGGAACTCAGCAAGTTGTCCGTGTTGATGAAGAAGCATCTGATTATATAAGTCCAAAGGAGGAGGAAATAGTTTATAGTCGGGTCGAATCTCTTATGAATACTCAGGAGTTTGATATCTTGATCTTCGTAGATTATGACAAGGGTGTTATTACTCCAGAATTAATTCACAAGATTACGAAATTAGCCCGATCAAAAGATGTTCGGGTAGCTGTTGATCCAAAGTTTCGCAATTTCAATCACTATAAGGATGTAGATCTTTTTAAACCCAATTTTAGTGAGTTTAAGAAAGGCATCGAAAAAAATATTGACAAGCAAGACTTGCAAACGGTGTTGAGTGCTGCTGAAAACTTGAAAAAGGAAAATGGATGTGATATCATATTTATTACCTTGTCAGAGCTTGGAGTAATGATTAGTAATGGAGTAGTTCAGAATCATTTTCCTGCTGAGATTCGCGATATCGCTGACGTTTCAGGTGCTGGGGATACTGTAATTGCTGTTGCAAGTTTATGTCTGGCCGCTAAATTGTCAACCAAAATAATGGCTCAATTATCGAACTTAGCTGGAGGGCTGGTTTGTGAAAAATCTGGAGTTGTTCCTATCGATAGCAAGCAGCTAAAAACCGAAGCTCAAAAGATTGTGAATTCTTGATTCTCTAAGAAAGCGATCGCTGCATTAATCTGTAAATCAAAACAACTATTTGTTATTGAGAGATACCCTGTTTTCAAACATGGAATCCTATCTTGCAATGAGAGATGGGATAGGGGGCTGTTCTGCGAGGGATTAAAAATCGTTAAAAAACAATCATTTTCTGCATAAAATATTAACTTTGGAACTTGTCAAATTCATGATAAAAAAACATGGGAAAAGTTATCGCTATTGCAAACCAAAAAGGTGGGGTAGGTAAGACAACGTCAGCCATTAATCTGGCCGCAAGTATGGCTGTTTTGGAGAAGAAGGTTCTCATTATCGATGCCGATCCACAAGCGAATGCCACTTCTGGAACTGGCTTTGATGTCAGGAATGTTAAAACGAGCATTTATGAGTGCATAATGGATGACATTGACCCCAAGAAGATTATCTTAAAATCGGAGATTGAAGGATTGGATATATTGCCTTCACATATTGATTTGGTTGGTGCTGAGATTGAAATGCTTAATCTGCCAAACAGAGAAAAGGTAATGAAAGTGGTTATTGAAAAAATCAGAGATGAATACGATTTTATTTTTATTGATTGTTCTCCATCGCTTGGATTGATTACTGTGAATTCATTGACTGCGGCTGATTCAATTATTATTCCTGTTCAATGTGAATATTTTGCTTTGGAGGGACTTGGGAAGCTGTTAAATACAATTAAGATTATTCAAACGCGTTTGAATCCGGAATTGGAAATTGAAGGATTTCTTTTGACCATGTTTGATGGAAGATTGAATTTGTCAAACCAGGTTTTTGAAGAGGTTAAGACCCATTTTGGGGAAATGGTTTTTGAAACCCTGATTCATCGAAATGTAAAATTAAGTGAAGCGCCAAGCTATGGAGTTCCTGCTGTAATCTATGATGCCAGTTCAAAAGGTGCTGTTAGTTACATGGAGCTGGCACGTGAGGTTTTGCAGAAGAACGATCTGACGAAAATTAAGAACGCAGAGAAAGTAATCGAATAATAGCTTGACTATGGCAAAAAGAAATGCTTTGGGTAGAGGCTTGGGAGCCTTGATTGATGATGCAAATTTAATGGAATTAGGTGCATCAATAATTGAAATTCCTATTGAGAAAATTGAAGCTAACCCATACCAGCCAAGAACAAAATTTGATGAGAATTCGTTAAATGAATTGGCTGCTTCGATCAAAGAAATGGGCATTATTCAGCCGATTACACTGCGTAAGGTTGACGATAAATATCAAATTATTGCTGGAGAACGTCGTCTTAGGGCGTCGAAGATTGCAGGACTTAAAACGGTTACTGCTTATGTGCGCACTGCCGAAGATGATGGAATGCTTGAGATGGCTCTCGTTGAAAACATTCAACGTGAAGATTTAGATGCCATTGAAATAGCACTTTCATATCAACGTTTATTGGACGAGTGTAATTTAACTCAGGAAAGTCTTAGTGACCGTGTAGGTAAAAAGCGTTCAACTGTTTCGAATTATTTACGCTTGTTGAAATTACCTGCCAAAATTCAGAAGGGAATAATTGAGAAAATTATTTCGATGGGGCATGCTCGTGCATTGGTAAATGTTGCCAATCCGGAAGATCAGTTAGAGGTTTATGAATTGATTCTAGCCGAAGAACTTTCGGTTCGTAAAGTTGAAGAAATTGTACGTAATCTTACTCTTTCAGAAAGAAAAAGCAAAGAGGCTAAAGTTCCAGCTCAAAAGTTCCCAGAAGAATATGGTCAATTGAAAGAACATTTAAGTAAGTTCTTTCAGACGAAAGTTGATTTTTCATTAAACAATAAAGGCAAAGGAAAAATCGTTATTCCATTTGATACAGCGAATGATTTGGAGCGTATTATAGGAATTTTAGATAAGTTGAAAGATTGATTCGCAAATAAAAAAACTAGAAACATTGAGCCATTTGAAAATAGTTTTTCTTGTAATCCTGTTTTTTGCAACAGGATTTTGTGCATCTGCACAAACTACTAGCAAAGCTGATAGCTTGATTGAATACCCCGAAAAGCAAGAGCATTCAGCCAGAAAAGCTACTATTTATTCTGCTATTTTGCCGGGTTTAGGACAGATATACAACAAGAAATATTGGAAAGTTCCGTTAATCTATATTGGGTTTGGAGCTTTTGTATATTTTATTGATTGGAATAATGATCAATATACGCTTTTTAGGGAAGCATATTCCGATATGATTGATAATGACCCAAATACCAATTCGTTTAAAGAGTTAGATATTGAAGGGAGTTTTAATTTTGATGATCCGAATCAATTATCACAATTACAGGATCGAATTAAAAGTGCAAAAGATGCTTCAAGAAGGAACAGGGATTTGGTGATTATATCAACAGCGGCGTTTTATGCCATCAATATTATTGATGCTAGTGTGGATGCCCATTTCTTTAATTTTGATATTAGTGATGATTTGACGTTTAACTGGGGGCCAGCTCCTGTGTTTTATGCAAATCAACCATTAATGGGGATACGATGTAGAGTTAGGTTTTAGAGAAAAGAAATTAGGATGATTAAATTGAAATATACAGGCTTGTTATTGGCCTTGATGATAACAATGAGTTCAGAGTCTTTCGCCTTAAAGAAAGAGACCATTCGAAGGCTAAAAACAATTGAGATAGTCGCTTTTGATTCGATCAATGGATATGAAAAACATTACGTCGAGCCAGAGGAAAATCTGAATGATATTTTTGCAGAGAAGATAGATAGCATGTTGAATTCATGGTATATTCAAAATGCTTTCGTACTTGAAGATCAGTCTGCAGAGCTTGACAGCATTAAAATTCCAAGCTTACCTGACTCGGTTTACATTGAACGACTGCAGGCGATAGATTCATACATTGATCTTTCGTATAATAAAACAGTTAAAAATTTTATTGAACTATACACCCAAAGAAGACGTGGGCAAGTTGAAGTAATGCTCGGTTTAGCTCAATACTACTTCCCAATATTTGAAGAAATTCTTGATAAGTATGACTTGCCAATGGAGTTAAAATACATGGCAATCATCGAATCTGCATTGAATGCATCAGCGCGATCGCGTGCAAATGCAGTGGGATTGTGGCAGTTTATGTATGGAACTGGTAAGATGTATAAACTCGAAATTGGCACTTTTATAGATGAGCGCCGTGATCCTGTGAAAGCTACAGATGCTGCAGCTCGTTATTTGAGCGATCTATATAAAATTTATAAGAACTGGCATTTGGTTATTGCTGCTTACAATTGTGGCCCTGGGAATGTTAATCGTGCCATTCGACGATCTGGAGGCGCTCGCGATTATTGGACGATTTACTACCGATTGCCGAGAGAAACCAGGGGTTATGTTCCCGCATTTATTGCTGCTGCTTATGCTATGACCTATCATAAAGAGCATAATTTACACGTGCATTACCCCGATTTCCCAATTATGACGGATACAATGCATGTACGCGATTATTTGCATTTTAATCAGGTTGCAGAGCAAATTGATATTCCGGTAGAGCAGCTACGCTCATTGAATCCGCAATATAGGAGGGATATTATTCCAGCAAAGAAAGACAAGCCTTATATATTAAAAATACCTATTGATAAAATCTCTGACTTTATTGATTCGGAAAGGGATATTTATGCGCACAAAAGGAAAGAGTTTTTTCCAAACAACAAAATTCTTAATCCAAAGAGTAGAAATCATTACAATCCTGTAGATGTAAAAGGGAAGGAAAAGTTGTACTATAAAGTTAAATCTGGAGACAATCTGGGCTTTATTGCAGATTGGTACAATATCCGTATTGCCGACCTACGATATTGGAACAATGTTCACCGAAACCTAATTCGTGTAGGGCAAAAATTGGTTATTTATTTACCAAAAGATAAGGTTGATTTGTACCGGAATGTGAATAGTATGAGTTTTGCTGAGAAGCAAACTCGGACTGGGAAGAAATTGGTTGCTTCATCAAGTGTAACCCAATCAAAGCCTGTGGCTCATGATTCAAATTTTGTATATTATACGGTTAGGCGTGGCGAAAACCTTTGGACTATAGCAAGGAAATTTCCAGGCATCTCCTCAGACAATATTATGAAGTTGAATAATATTAAAAATTCCAAGAGTATTTATCCTGGGCAGAAGCTAAAGATCAGGCCTAAATCATAATCCAATAAAAATACTTGCACATCCTCTATTTTAGCTTTATTTTTAGAATTCGGCTAAAATCGTGTAATGAAACCATTTAGAGCGTTTTTATTTCTTTTATTCATTTTGACCTCTTTTTTGTTTATTGGTTACTTGAAAGATGTTCGTCAAAAAAAAGCTATCAAGGATAAGTTTGTTGAGAATAAACAAGTCGATAGTATTTCCTTCACCCCTACAATCAAGGATGAAATTGCAGCTACTGTGGTGCAAGTCACTCCTGTTCACGATGAGTTGATTGAAGCTCCAATAGAGTCAAATAAAAGACTGTTCAATAATGTCTCTTTTGAATTCTCGCCAAATGATTCATCTGGTTTTATTCATCTCTTCAGAAAACTTGAAAGGGTAAAAGATGAAAAGCTGCCTGTTCGAATTATTTACTTTGGTGATTCCCAGATTGAAAATGACAGGATTACTTTATCTCTTAGAAAGAAATTGCAATCAAAGTTTGGAGGCAAGGGGCAAGGGTTCGTCCCTCTTGATCATATCTATAATTCGGGGCATCAATTAATACTTGAGCTCTCTAAAGATTGGAAGGTGCTGTCAGTTCAGGATGATGAGTTTAAGAATAATAGCCTGCTTTTTAGAAATACGGTTTTTAGTAAGGATAATGAAAGTGGATGGTTTCGATTGAAGCGTATTAAATCTCTTAAGCCACAGCCGGATTATCAACTTATGAAGCTATATTACCAGCTTCATGGAGCATGTAATCTTGTGGTGGAGAATTCAGGAGAACAAATCTATACTGGCAATATTCCGAATGATGGTATTTCTAGGGTGCTCGACTTTCAGTTTAATCGTACTCCCGATGATGTCAAATTCAGTTTCTCAGCACATGGGCTACTTAAAATATTAGGTGTTTCGCTCGAAACTAAAAATGGAGTATTGGTTGATAATATTGCGCTTCGGGGATTGTCATATCCTACGTTTGAGTGGTCAAATCAGGAAGATGTAAAGACAATGATTGAGCAGGTTAATCCAGGGCTTTTTGTTTTTCATTTCGGTGTTAATTTAGTTCCATATAAGTCTGATGATTATTTTTATTTCAGAAAACATTTTAAACAGCAAGTGCTTTTTCTGAAGAATAATTATCCAGAAGTTCCGCTCTTGATTATTAGTGTGTCTGATATGGCAAGAAAGCAAAATGGCAAGTTTGAATCGTACCCCAATGTTCAGCATATAAAAACAATTCAAAAAGAAGTTGCATTTGAAACTGGTTCAATCTTTTGGGATTTGGAAGCTTTTATGGGAGGCAAAGGTGGAATGATTCGTTGGGTAAATGCTGACCCCAAGTTAGGACGGAAGGATTATACTCATTTCTCAAAGGAAGGAGCTCAGAAAATTGGACAGGAGTTGGGGCGGATGATTATAAAAGAATTTGAAAAAGATACAATTATAACTAGATGATACCAGATAGCTTCATTCAAATTGTCAGGAACATATGGGTTTATCAACCAGATAAGCCATTGTTCTATACCGGATTGGCTTTTTGGTTGGCATTTACTCTTTTTCTTGGGCTATATTCATTCGTATATCGCAAGAATGTTGTTCGAAATATTTATTTGTTGGCAATTAGCTGGTTTATTTATTTTCAGATGAATGGCGCTTTTCTTTCATTACTTGTGTTTTCGTGTTTGTGGAATTATGGCTTTGGTTTACTAATCGGGAAATCTCAAAAAAGAACATGGTTGGTTGTTGCAATTTCTTTTAATTTGTTGATTTTAGGATATTTCAAATACGCATACTTCTTTGCAGACTCAATTAATCATCTTTTTGCGACTGATCTTAAAGTATTCAACTGGCTTGGTTGGCTGATAAACGTTTTCGTTAAGGATGCTGTCAATATGCATTCGATTCTTCTTCCAATTGGGATTTCATTCTACACCTTTCAAGCAATCAGTTATGTGGTTGATGTGTATAATAAGAAAGTTGAAGCAGTTAGAAATCCTTTGGATTTTAGTTTCTACTTGAGCTTTTTCCCTCAATTAGTTGCCGGGCCAATTGTTCGAGCGGCATCATTTATTCCACAGCTTTATCAGAAATTTAAACTTACACGCGAAGAATTTAGCCACGCTGTTTTTTTGATTACAAAAGGTCTATTCAAAAAAATGCTTATTGCTGATTTTCTCGCTTTGAATTTCATTGACCGAATTTTTGATGCTCCATTGGCTTATTCAGGTTTGGAGAATCTTCTTGCAATTTATGCTTATTCAATCCAGATTTATTGTGATTTTTCAGGATACACTGATATTGCTATTGGGCTGGCCTTAATGCTTGGATTTAAAATACCTGTCAATTTTAATGCACCTTATCAGGCAACTAGTCTAACTGATTTTTGGCATCGTTGGCACATATCGCTTTCGCTTTGGTTGAAAGATTATCTCTACATTCCCTTGGGCGGTAACCGAAAAGGTAAGGTTCGAACCTATTTGAATATATTAATCACAATGGTATTGGGTGGCTTATGGCATGGTGCAAGTGTTCGTTTTTTGATTTGGGGAGCAATTCATGGTGTGGGACTTATTGCTGAAAAAGCAATGCGGAGAATATTTAAGTTTGGAAATCACTTAAGCTGGTGGAAAGAAGCTCTTTCCATATTCTTTACTTTTCAAATTGTTAGCATTACATGGGTGTTTTTCAGGGCAAGGGATTTTGATACGGTTTCTAAAGTTTTTAACCAGATCAAATTTCATTTTGTTCCAAGGGAAGTTCTATCTGGGTGGTCTGTTTATTTACCAGTGCTTGGTATATTCATCCTCGGACTATTGTGTATCTGGGCTCCTTACCGTATAAAAGAAAGAATAAGAGGTAGCTTTATTTCGTCATCTATAATTCTACAACTACTTATTATTCTTTCTGTCGTATTAATTATCTCGTTTGTAGCCGGATCTGGCTTACAACCTTTTATTTATTTCCGTTTTTGATTTATTACATACGTCCCCAAGGGATGCCTGCAAGAATAAAAATTGTAGCTAAGAGAACCCAAAATAAGGCTTTCTTAAATTTGTGTTTATCAGACATTGCTCGTTTTGATCGCGAGCGCCCAATGTGAATAAATACAACTGCTAAAATCATCATTAAAAAATGCTCAACTGCGTAAAAGCGTAAATCAGCATTTTTCATTGCTGCACCAAAATCATTTAAAGCAGTTTTGGTAATCGGGCTATAAAAGAAATAGATGATCAAGCCGGAAAGCAATTGTAAATCCATTGAGGCACTTAAAACTATTCCTAAAACATTATCTGTTTTTTTCCATGATTTATTTTTTATCCAAGCAATAGAATATTTTACCAGAACAATTATTAGTACTGTAAGAATAAGCCATCGAAGGCCACTATGTAAATGTAAAAGTCCGTTGTACATGTTATATATATTTGAATTTACCTCATTAAACGTTTGTCCTTCATTTTGGTTGATGAAAGTTTGGGGCAAATAATTGTAGATGGTAAGATTGGAAACAATATCCGTTTTAGCTATTTGATTTGTAGGTCTTTGTCTTTTTCTCTCCCGAAACCATTTATTTCAATTTTATCTTCAAATAGAGAGATGATCGAAAATGCATTTTCATTTGGGGTTTCCACCATTCCTTTGAAATTTACATAGTGAATCCCATTTTCAATGGTGTAATTTCCATCATGATTGTGCCCATTAAACCAAGCCTTCACACATCCTGAATTTTCAAGAATTGCGACTACCTCATCACTATTCCAGAGGCAATGACCCGAAAATGGGCGTATTGGATAATGGCAAAAAACAATGGCACTTGAATTCTGTTTCTTTGCATCTTTTAAAACGTTTTCAAACCAATTAAGCTGCTTATTGCTAATTCCTCCATTCCAAGTATGTGCGTTGGGCTTGCCCTCTGATTTGATCTTATTAAGCATTCTGGTCGTTTCTGCTTTGAGTTTTGAGTCAATGGCTTTTGTTGTCAATTCATATCCATCAAGAAAAATAAAATACCATCCTTCTTTTTTGAAAAAATAGTACCTGCCGGGCATGTTGAGTTGATCAGGAACCAGCTTGATTTCGTTATCCTCTATGGAGTAGTCGTGATTGCCAATTACATGGTGAATTGGAACTTTAGATTTTTGAAGAGTTGGCTTGAGATCATTAAAACTTTTAAAATCATTATCAATAAGATCACCAAGTCCAACTGTAAAGTTTAGCTGGTCTGTTTCGTTGAATGCTTTAATGCAATTGTCTAACTTCTCTAAAGAATTACGGTAATAACGATTTCCTTTTGTGTCAGTATCGCAGTATTGGCAATCCGCAAAAACACCAAAAACAAGATCTTGGGCAATTGTATTTGAAACGAAAAAAAGATTCAGAATAATCAGCGAAAGTATTGTGTTTTTCATAGGGAGCTATTTTTAATTGATTTAAAAATAAAACATTTATTAAAATAAGCAGGCATTTTCCAGATAAAATTTCACTGTTGTTCGGGGAAATATGAGTTTACATCAAACGTAGAAAATAACATCAGGTAAATAGCTGATAATCATTAAGGGCTCAGAAAATCTTATTGGTTTTATTACCCACGGCTTAAGCCGTGGGTAATAAAAGCCACTGTCAACAGGGGCTTCAGCCCTTAAGTTTGTTATTTCTCTGGAGAGCAATGATAAAATTTAATTTGGTAATGTCGGAACACATTGAAAATCCGGTGGAGTTAACCATTGTGTGCAATTTTTTTACGTCCATTGCAGTAATTTTATTAACGTATTTTCTCTTAGGCGGTCGTGGGATGAATATAAACCAATTGCCCCACGTTCAAACTTTAATAGAAGTTGTTTTTATTTCAGGGGGCAAACAGCATAGGAATTGTGAATTCTATTTTCGAACTCAGGTTAATAAATTAGATGCATTTGGATGAGTGGATTGCTTGTTCGTTTTCACAAAGATTAAATTCGTTTGCATTGAGGCAATATTCGTGTCCGGTGAGTGGGCATTCGTTTCTGTCGATTACTAATTCGGAAGCGATGAGCAGGCATTCGTTTACATTGAGATCGTATTCGGATGCATGGAGACCTCATTCGTTTACTTCAATTTGATATTCGTTTAAGTTGAGCGCTTGTTCGGATGATTATAGTGTGAGTGGATGTTCAAACTTCCCTCAGAAAGTTCCTTTGATCCAAAATCCAGATTAAGTCCCAAGAAATTAGTCATAAAAAAAGCTCCGTCAAAATTGACGAAGCTAAATTATTTGGGTGGATGATGGGAATTGAACCCACGACCCCTGGAACCACAATCCAGTGCTCTAACCAACTGAGCTACAACCACCATATTTGCTTTGGTATCCAAAGCGGCTGCAAATATAACATTTTTATTTTTTTGACGATAAATTTTTCTCAAATTTGATTAATATTTTTTATTCGAATCATGGAATTAACTGGGATAATTTTATCAGGTGGAAAAAGTAGTCGGATGGGTGAAGATAAAGGCTTACTCAATTTTAATGGGAAAAGGCTTGTTGAGTATTCCATTGAATTACTCAAACCCATTTGTTCTGAAATATTGATTAGTACAAACCAGGCTGGTTACGAGCAATTTGGGTTTCCGATAGTAGCAGATAATTATTTGGATTGTGGTCCAATTGGAGGATTGGAGGCAAGCTTGTTAAGAGCAAAAAATGAATGGTGTATTGTTGTAAGCTGTGACACTCCTTTTTTGGAGCGTGATTTTTTAATGAAGATGGTTTCAGAAATTAAGTTGCAGGATTGTATTATTCCTATGCATAATAATGGTATAGAACCGTTAGCTGGAATTTATAGCAAAAAACTGGCAACTTTCTTTAGGGATAAAATAGAACTAAAGGATTTTAAGCTTAGAAAAATTATAAAAGTGATTAATGTGGAATTCATTGATGCGAATCTTATTCTTGAAAAATATCCGAAATTATTTCTGAACTTAAATTCAATTGAAGATATTAATTCTATTTGAAATGTATAAGAAGATTCTAGGCTTCTTTATCTCTATCTTTTTTATCATCATTCTCAAATTGTGAAATTTCGAATGAGTCAAGATCGCTTGCAGCAATGCGATAATTTTCAAACTCCTCCAAAAGAAGGATAGCGTGTTCCAGATAAACTTTATATTTTTTCTTGCCAAAAATACCGGAGCTCATAATTTTTAATTCGGTACGAGTTTCGGCAACCGAATCCTTAATGAAAGTCATGAATAATTCAGAATAATCCTTAAGCACATCATTGTTCAAATCATGAGCTGCGTAAAAAGCAAGACGAGTTGAATTAAGATATTCTTTATAATCTTTATTAATAAGGAATTTTCGTCCTCTAGTTAAAAGAGTATTCAATTTGGCAAGCAACTGACGGTTTTTTTCATCTTTGATGTCCGTGCTGATTATTTGAATTGCCTCATCAAAAAAATATTCATTTTCTTCTTGTGAGATTGCTTTCATTCCGGTTTTATTTTTTGCAAAGGGCAATATAAAAAAAATAAGCCAATATTGCTATTGTGTAAATTTTCTATTTTATTTTAGATTAGTTTATTCTCAATATTCCTAGAATAACCTCTGGTTGTGTGTTTATATTAAATTCTCAATGCCTTTAATAATGTCCAAGTGTTTGTATTTTAGAATATTTAGTCTGTTTTCTTATGTCGGGAATATTTTTGTTCTGGGCGAATACCGAAGGTTTGAGCTTTTGAATCTATTTTTTTTGTAAAATGATTAGTTGGTGGTTTTGAATATTTTTAGAAATTGAGAAAGTTATTTAATGATTGCATTTGGTGCTTTTTCGAAAAGGTTGTTGTAATTTGCATTTGGCTTTTAAAACTGAGATATTAAAAAGCATGCAAGTTGGTAGGGTATTTATATTGTAAAGGGTATTACTCCTAAATCATTAAGGAAAATCGACATTTTATAGTCGGGTGGTTCATTGAAAGATTGAAACGTTTATTAGAAATGAAGTTCAGGAATGTGCTGGATATGTATTAGTCTTTGTGCTTTTCTCGGGAGCTAAATGTTTGTTAGTGTCTTGTGTCTCTTGTTTGTAAGAATATGCCGGGCATTCACAGGTTTTACATGAAGATCCTATTAGAAGAAACCCAATTATAAAAGATAGTGGTATGTATTTACGAAGTTTTGAATTCATTATGGAAGATAAACGGTAAAGAGAAGTGTATATTGTGAAGATTGCACTAGATGAATTAAAAGAAGATTGGTATCTGTAAGTCTGTTCGTTGAAAAACAAACTGTCAAAAAACAAAATTAAGTTAAATTATCATTTTTAATCCTTAGATATTGCATGTATAACGAGTTTTAAGCGTTTATAAATAAATTGAAATGTGTAAAAAATGTTGAATTTATTGCAATTAATAGCTTGTACATTGAGAAGAATTTTTATAGGTTTGTATGGTCAAGGCTAAAAATGCGTCTTGACATACTTGTATGAGAACAAATAATGAATATTAAAATACAATCAATCAATCAATTAAGAACAATTAAAAAAACAAATGCTATGAGAAAATCATTTACTCGGCTTTTTAGTATTTTTATACTAAGCATGGTAATTTCCTTGCAAGGTTTTGCACAGGTATTCCCTGTGTTAGGGCCTACAGGTGACATAACCAACTTAAAAACGACCGATTCTGTTGTTTTGACTGCTAGTGAAGCAGTAGAAGCAGGCACGGGCGTTGTTCGTCTTAAGGAAGGCGGTAATACCTTAACAGCCTTTCAGGCGACAAATTCAAAAGTAACTATCACAGTTAAAGAAGATGGAACTTCTGAAATTTCTCTTGATTTCACCGATTTGCTGGAAGAAGAGAAAGCGTATACTTTAGAAGTAGATGCTAACTTTATTAAGGCAGTTGATGATGCAGCTCCTAATACTGCAATTGCATCAAAGGCGGTTAAAGTTGGTGACTGGACTGCTCCTGTTCTAGCTACAACTGATCCTTTTTCACCTGAGAATGGAGAGACGGAAGCAATTCAGTTAGATGCAGACTTGGAAGTTGCTTTCAATGAGGATATTGCAATTCTTGCTGATGCCAAAGTTTTTATTTATGAAGATAATGGAACTGCACACGGTGATTTGTATGATGTTGTCGAAGTTGCTGGCTTGTCTATCTCAGGAGGTAAAACTCTTGTAATTGATACCAATAAAGACTTTGAAGAACTAACTACTTATTACGTTGTAGTTACAAATGCAGTAGTTGATGACGCTACAGATGTTCATACTATGAATAATGTAAACAAATTTGCAGGTTGGCTAGATAACGCAACTTGGACGTTTACAACTCGTGATGCTACAGCTCCAGAAGTTACTTCAACTACAATTGACAACTTAGGTTCTACATCTTTTGATGTTGTTCTTCAGTTGGATAAGCCTGGTAAGGTTTATGTTCTTGCTGTAGAAAAAGGTGATACTCCTGCTGATACTGATTTCACTACTGGAAAGGGAATGGTATCTAAAGAAGTTGCAGCTGCTGCAACTAATGTATCTGTTAGTTTAACTGAATGGTTCAATGTTGGTGGTGTAAAAGCTAACATGGTTGAAGGTGGAGAATATGATGTTTGGGTGATGACAGAAAATGCTGAAACTGTTTCTCCAACTAAAAGTGCTCCAGAAGAAGTTAAATCTGTTATGACTTTGGATGTTACCTTGCCAACTGTTACTGATAGATGGCCACTTGATGGAGCTTCAGCTTCAACAGTTAATGAAGAAGACTACATTAAATTAGAACTATCTGAAGATATTGAAGTTGGAACAGGTGCTTTTGATATTTACACTTGGGATAGCGGTACTAACCATACATTATTAGTATCAGTATCTGCTGCCGATTGTAAAGTTTCTTTGAAAACAGAAAGTATTCCTACAAAAAATGATTCATTATACATTCCTGTTGATAAAACATTGTGGGAAAGTACAGGAACTTATTTTGTAAAATATAACGAAGGTGTAGTAGCTGATCCTACAGGAAATAAATTAGTAGCTGAAACAAGTACTGAGAACTGGAAATTTACAGTTCAGGATTTTGTAGCACCGACTTATACAATTGTTCCTACTGACGGAACTGATAATGCAAGTCAAGTAGCTCCTCAAGTAATAATTACTTTTAATGAAGCTGTTTATAAAACTAATACAGCTACCGCAATGGATGATGCTGGTATTCAGGCTGCTATTACATTGAAAACAGGTACAACTGCTGTTACATATGCTACTACTGGAAGTACATCTACTGTTCTTAAACTTACAATTGATGCTGCAAAAGTAGAAAGTAATGCTGCTTTTGAGTTGTCGATTGATACTAAGAAGATTTGGGATGCTGTTGGTAATGCTGGAACTACAGTTGATAAAGTAAACTTTACACTTAAAGATTATGAAGCTCCTACTGTAGATGTTAAACCAGATGGACCAGCTCCTTCTGCGAATATCATCGTAGAATTTGATGAAAAAGTATTTAATGCAGATGGTTCAGAAATTACTGATGCAGATGTTGCCAATATTGTAATCTTCCGTAAAGGTACAGATGCAACTGGTGCAATTGTAAATGCAGCTTATTCTGTTGCTGCAGATGGTGAGTCTTTCATCATTAATCCAGATAATGATTTAGTTGACCTTGCTGACTACTTTGTAAAAGTTGGTGCTGGTGCCGTTGAAGATGCTGCTGAGAATGCAAATGCAGCTTATGATGAAGTAATTACTGTTGCTGATGTTGTTGCTCCTACTGCAACTTTCTCTGTTACAGCTACTGATCCTATTGATCCTCCTACGACTGTAACATTCTCTTTTAGTGAGGCAATGGCAACATTGGATGGTGTAGCTGTTGCTGGTACTAATGATGGTACTGCTCTAGTGAACTTAAAAGAAGATGGTGAGAATTTCTTATTCACTGCAGCTTGGGCTAATACAACGGATCTTGTTGTTACCGCTGCTTTTGCTAATGGTAAAACTTATACTGTTGCTGTTGGGAAATCAGTAGAAGATCTTTCTGATAATGTTTTCGCTGGTATTTCTAAAACATTTAGTACTTGGTCTGATGTAGCTCCTGCTAAAGCATCTGTAGCTCCTGCTGCTGATGCAACTGAGCAAGCTAATGATGTTGCAGTTTCAGTAACATTTGATCAAATTATTTCAAAAACAGGTGCTGGTACAGTAACAATTGTTGACAGTGGTGCAACTCCAGTTACTGGTGTAACAACAACTGTTGATGGTGCAACATTAAAAATTGCTCATGATGACTTGGTAGTTAATGAAACTTATACCGTAACTGTATCAACAGGTTATGTAGAGAATGATAATAGTGATGGTAATACTGCTGTTGTAACTTGGGATTTCAAAACCGAAGATACTGTTAAGCCTACTGTAGGAACTTATGATCCTTCTAACGGTGCTGCTGGTGTTGCTGTTGATAAGAAACCTGTTTTAACATTCAGCGAAAAAGTTGTATTAAAAACTGGATCAATCTTTATCAAAGATTTTGCTACTGATATTACAGTAATGACTTTAACTGAAGCAAATGCTGAAGTTAAAAGTGATGATGAACTACATATTACGCCAACTGCTAATTTTGACTATAGTAAAAAATACTATGTGGAAATTACTGAAGGTTTAGTTGAAGACGTTAACGCAAATAAATATGTTGGTATTACAGGTAACGCAACATGGGTATTTACTGCTGCTGCTACTCCTGGTACATTTACAGTTAAAGTTGACGATGGTAGCCCTGCTGATACAGAAGATAAAGTTGCTGCTGATTTAACAACAATTACTGTTGTATTTAACCGCGATATTAAAGCTGGTTCTTTAGCTAGTGATGAGAATGTTTCATTGACTGGTGCTGGTGTTGGACTTGTGTTTGATGATGCAGCAAATACCGGACGTTTTTCAATTTCTGGAAATACATTAATTATCCAGACTCTTGGAGATTTGGTTGCTGATGAAACATATACATTAGCTATTGATGGTGGTATTGCAACTGATGCTTGGGATACTGATAACGGTTCTGCAACTATCACATTCTATACATTTGATAATTATGCTCCAGAAGTTGTAAGTCATACTCCTGCAAAAGATGCTGAAGATGTAGCCGTAAACACTACAATTACATTGGCATGGGACGAAACTCCATTTAATTCTTCTGATGCTTCTGCTATTTCTGCTTCTGACATTAAAACAAATGCTATTGTAAGCATTGATAATGGTGTTGGAACTGACTATACCGCAGTTATCAATGGAAATGAATGGGTTCTTACTATAGATGCTCCTCCTTCTCCTTTAACTGAGAAAACTATTTATACTGTTACTGTTGATGTATCAGATGTTGAGGATGCTGACGGTAATACAGGTGGTACAACTGATTATACCTGGTCTTTCACTGTTGAAGATAAAACAGTAAATGCTCCAACTGCATTCGTTGTAACTGAAAATACTGCTGGTACTAAAATTAAATTCACTGTTGACTTTGATGAAAAAGGTGATGTATACTATGTAGTACAACCTTCTGCTGATGCTGCTCCTGATGCTGCTGCTATTATGGCTGCTGATATGAAAATTGCATTTGCAGGTACAGGAACAAGTGCTGCAACTGAGGTTACAGGTCTTACTTCTGGTGCTAAATACAAAGCATATTTAGTTGCTAAAGATGAAGCTGGTAATGTAAGTACAGTTTATACTCCTGCTGAAATTACTCCTGCTGATGTTGTTAAGCCTACTTTGGTTTCAATGACTCCTGCTAATGAAGCAACTGAAATTGCTGCAAATACTACATTGGTATTGAACTTTGATGAAGCACTTAAGCCTGCAACTTTTGCTGGTAAAGTAATAGTTCGTGAAGTTGATACTGATATCATTGTTGCATCATTTAATGTTGATGGAAATGTTGTATTAAGTAATGATGATGAAACTGCCACAATTGATGGTTCTCTTTCATTAGCAAATGAGACGGCATATTATGTAGAAATTTCTGCTGGTGCATTTGTTGACGTTGCGGGTAATGCTTGGGTAGGTATTTCTGGTGCTGCTAACTGGTCTTTCACAACGAAAGATATTGTTGCACCTACGATTGAGGAAACATCTCCTGATTATACTGAAACTACACCTCCAGAAATTACTGCAGATGAAACAATCTGGGTAGAGTTTGATGAGGCAATGAAAGTTCCTACTGGAGTTGTATATGTGAAGTATGATGCAAGTGGTGATGTATTTGAAGTTGTTAATGCTGCTGATATCACTATGAGTGAAGATATGATGACAATGAGCTTCAACTTAACAAACGTTCCTACTGAAGAAACTGAATTCTATGTTGATCTAGTTGATCTTGTATTAAAAGATGAAGCTGACAATGCATGGAGTAATATCTTTACTGGTGGTACTCTAAAAGATTGGGATTTCATTATTCTTGATCAAACAGCTCCTGCTTTAGCTTCTTCAGTTCCTGCAAATGATGCTAAGATGGTTGCTATTGATGCAAACATTGTATTAACTTTTACTGAAGAAATTCTACAGGCTCCTGACGGAACAGATTTCGATGGTACAGCTGCGAAAATTGAAGACGTTATTACGTTGAAAGATGCAGATGGTGAAACTGTTGAGTTGAATACTGTAACTATTAACGGTGGAAGAACTGTTGTAACTATTGATCCTAAAGATGATCTAACTAGTGAATCTGTTTATACTGTTTATGTAAGTCCTGTAGTTGATGATCGTGACAATATTAGTGATGAAATCACTGTTACGTTTACAACTAAAGATATGACTGATCCTGACGTTAAAATGTGGGATCCAGCATTCGATACTACATTTAATCCTAAGACTGGTGTTGTAACTGTTACATTTACAGAAGCAGTTTACGATGAAGCAACTCTTACTGGAGAAGGAAATTCTGTAACCGTAGATGTTCTTGATGAGAATATTGTTGACTTCTTTACTTATAAAGTAGGTACAATTACTCGTGATGGTGATGATAAGATTGATTCTTTCACTGGAACAGGTACTGTAGCTTTCACTGGAACAATTTCTTCTGACAGAATGGTGATGACATTGACTCCTGCTGAAGACGATCTTCCATTAACTTCTAAAGCTTGGTACGAAGTTGTATTGACTGCTGATGTTGTTGAAGATATCGCTGATAATGGTAACGTTACAAGCAAAACAATCTTCCAGATTGAAGACCATGTTAAGCCAACTGCTGCTTACTCTCCAATGGGAGCAATTGATAAGGATGGAGATCTAACAATTACTTTCGATGAAGACGTTGTTGTTGGTACTGGTATGATCTATATCCGTAACTATGAAAATGGTGAGGTGAAACTTACTGTAGATGTAACTTCAGATGAAGTAACTGTAGAAGATAATAAAGTAACAATTGATCCAACAGATGATCTTCCTGAAGCGATGAACTTCTTCATTGCTGCTGACGCTGGTACATTTGTTGATGCTACTGCAAATGCTAACCCATGGGAAGGTATTGCAACTGATGCAATTGAAACATGGAAAATTAGTACTGCTGATGCTGTTGCTCCTGGAGTGATTGCTGAAAGTGGTTTGTTCCCAGCTACTGGTGCAACTAATGTTCCATTAAATACTGACATTACAATTACATTCGATAAGAAAATCATGTTTAATGCTGATGCTCTTACTCGTTGGGTTGTTATCTATAACGAAGATTGGACTCCATTCGACGTAATTGAAGTAAATGCTGCTAATATTGATCTGGAACCAATTACTGAACCAGTTCTTGAAATGAGTCGTGTATTTGCTATCAATCACATGAACTTGATGCCTAGCTCTATTTACTATGTAAGAGTTATGAAAGGTTCTGTAACAGATATGGCTACTCCAGCTAACTTGTTTGCAGGTATTATGGATGACACATGGTCATTCACTACTGAAGACAATGTTGCTCCAACAATTACTGCTGTTACTCCAGAAGATGGTTCTGAAGCAGTAGATGCTCAAGCTGACTTGGTAATCGAATTTGATCGTAATGTATTAGCAAATGCTGCTGGTATGATTAAAGTATACAAAGAGATGCCAGGAGATGAATTAGGTACATTAGTTCAAACTGTAGATCCTACTTCTGATGCTGTTGTAATTGAAGACAATATTGCAACTGTTAACTTACCAGAAGATCTTGAATACAGCACTGGTTACTATGTAATCGTTGAGACTGGTTCATTTACGAATACTTCTACAAGTAAATTCCCACTTGATCCGGGTATCATTACTACTCAAGGATGGAACTTTACAACTGGTGTTGATGAAACTGCTCCTGTATTGTTAGAGTGGACTCCACTTGCTGAAGTTATTGCTGATAACCAGCCTATACTTACAATGACATTTGATGAAAATGTACAACTAAGTGAACTTGGTGGTAACTTGACAATAACACCTGAAGGTGGAACAGAAGCAAGTGTAACTGTTGCTCTTACTGCTGAAATGATTACTGATAACGTTGTTACAGTTGAATACGATTATACTGTATCTGGCGGATTAGATAAAAACACTGTATATTTTGTTAATGTAGATGCAGATGCTCTTACAGATGCTACAGGTAATGCATTTGAAGGTGTAGCTGACGAAACTACATGGACATTCACTACAGGTGCTGACTTTGCAACTCCAGTTATCGAATTTGATGAAAAAGCTGGATTCTTAGTTTATCCTAACCCATTTAAAGATTATGTTGAAGTTCGTGGTGCTAACAAACTTTCCCGTATCGTTATTTCAAACGTTGCAGGACAGCGAGTTAAAGACATTGTTAACCCAGACCAAGTAATCTCTACTAGGGCTCTACGCAGTGGTATCTATTTCATTACTCTTGTAAAAGGTGATGCAGTAGTTAAAACTGAAAGAATTGTTAAAAGGTAATACCGAATTGATTGATTAAAAAGGGGAGGCCAATAGGTCTTCCCTTTTTTATTGACTTTTGGGTGCGGAAGTTTTCAACTTCCGTTATAGTAATAGAAAAATAAGGGATGTCATCTTTTTAAAAGATGACATCCCTTATTGCCTTTAAAGTAAGCGTCTCCACAATAAGGTTGTTAAAAAAAGCCCGTCAAATTTTGATTG